>KB291777.1:73664-109803 GCA_000318405.1 Brevundimonas diminuta 470-4
CCCCCTCGCGGGGGGAGGGTTGGGTGCAGGCAAGGCGGTGGCCATCGTGGCGCGGAGACGCCGCGCCTCCTGCGCTCTCTCCCGCAAGGTCGCGTCCAAACCCTCATCCCCGGCCCTTCCCCCCTCGAGGTGGAAGGGAGCAGACGCTCTAGTCATGGATCGTCACCTCGCCCGCCCCGTCGACGGCGACCGTGACGGACTGGCCCTCGCACTCCAGCCGCACCCTGGCGGCGTCGGCGCCGCCGGTCGGGTCGAACACGGCGCGCGCGGCTCCGGCGACGGCGGCGCCCTCGCCCCATGCCTTGGGCGCCAGGACGCCAGTCAGAGGCGTCCAGACGGCGCCGTCGAAGCTCTCGAAACCATAGCCCGCCGCATCAGCGCGCAGGGCCACCGGGCGATTGGTCATCACAGCCTCCTCGCGCGCCAGCGTCAGGCGCGCGGCGAACCGTTCGGCCTCGACCGCCAATGTCGGGTGCGGGTCCGGCATGGACAGCATCACCGCCCCCGCCGCCACGCCGATAATGGCGATGACGACCATCAACTCGACAAGCGTGAAGCCCATTCTTTGGTCGCTACCGCGCGCGCCTCGGGCGCGCGCTGCTTGAGCGAGTGGTCGTGCGTTACCGCTCGCCGCGCGGCGGTTCGCGACTTGAGCGCAGTGGAGCGCGCGCATTGACCGGGCGTGGTCAGCCCTGCCAGTTGCCGATGTCGGCGTCATTCCCCTCGCCCCCTTCCTGGCCGTCGGCGCCGAAGGACCAGATGTCGAACTGGCCGCCATGGGCGCTGCGGCGGCGGTACTGGTAGGGATTGCCCCACGGATCTTCCGGCAGGCGGCGGACATAGCCGCCCTGTCGATAGCGTTCCGGCCGCGCCAGATCGGCGGGCGGCGCGGTCAGGGCCTTCAATCCCTGCTGGTCCGTCGGGAAGGTCAGGTTGTCGAGGCGATAGGTCTCCACCGCCTGCTCCAGCACCGAGATGTCGGCCCGCGCCTTGCCAACCATGGCCTTGTCCTGACTGGGCAGGACGTTGATCGCCACCACCGTCGCCAGAAGGCCGATGATGACGATGACGACCATTAATTCGACAAGGGTGAAGCCCTGACGTTTCTGACGTTTATCCTGAGTATCTTCGCTGCGCATGGAAGGTCTCCTCACCCCAGGGCCAGGGTGTTGATCTGAAGGATGGGAAGCAGGATCGACAGCACGATCACGGCGACGATCCCGCCCATGATCACGATGATCGCCGGCTCCAGCAGGCTGAGCATCACGGCGGTGAAGTTGGAGAATTCGCGCTCCAGATAGTCGGCCGCGCGCTCCAGCATGGGCTCCAGCCGACCGCTGCTTTCGCCGGAGGCGGTCATGTAGACGAGGATGGGCGGGAAGACCTCGGCGCGGCGCATGGCGGCCGACAGGCCCCCGCCTTCGCGCACGGCCTCGGCCATCTGTTCGGTGGCGCGGCGCAGGGCGCGGTTGGAGACGGTGCGGGCGGTGATGGTCAGCCCCTCCAGCACCGGCAGGCCCGCCGCGATCATGGTCGACAGGGTGCGGGCCATGCGCGCCCCGTGCAGGTCGCGCGTCAGCCGCCCCACCAGCGGCAACCTGAGCACCCAGGCGTCCAGCTTCAGCCGCACCGCCTCGCGCCGCCGCGCGATCAGGCCCGCGACAGCGACCGCCGCCAGCGCCAACAGCATCAGCCAGCCCCAGTCGCGCATCAGGTCCGACAGGCCGATGACCAGGCGCGTCAACAACGGCAGAGTCTGGCCCATGCTGTCGAACTGATCGACCACCTTGGGCACGATATAGGTCATCATGGCGACGATGACGCCCAGCGCCACCACCGCCAGCACGCACGGATAGACCAGCGCGGTCAGCACCTTGCCGCGCACGACCTCGTCCCGTTCCAGCCCGTCGGCCAAGCGTTCGAGGATGGGCTGAAGCGCGCCCGACTGTTCGCCCGCCGCCGTCATGGAGCGATACAGCGGCGGAAAGGCCGCGCCCTGCTGGCCCATGGCGTCGGACAGGCGCCGCCCCTCGATCACCCCGGCGTGGACGCCTTCGAGCACGCGGCGGACGTTGGGCCGGTCCGCCTGAAGCATCAGGTTGCGCAACGCCTCCTCCAGCGGTGAGACGGAGATCAGCGTCGCCAACTGCCGCGTGGTCAGCGCCAGCGTCTTGGGCGACAGCCGCCCGGCCTTGCCCGCCTTCGCTGAGGCGACGACCGCGCCCGAACGGCCGGGCGACAACTGCAACGGAGCCAGTTGACGCTTCGCCAGCGCCCTGCGTGCGGCGGCTTCGTCGGTCGCGCTCAGAGAGCCGCTGACCGTCCGCCCCATGGCGTCGGCGGCGATGTAGTCGAAGGCCGCCATCAGGCCGCGACCTCTTCGGCGGCGGTTTCCTGACGCGCGACGCGCAGCGCCTCCTCGACCGAGGTGACGCCCTCCAGCACCAGCGTCCGCGCCCGGTCGGCCAGCGTCCCGCCGGTCGCGAAGGCGGCGTCGAACACCGCGTCTTCGTCGGCGCCCGAGGCGATCAGGCGGCGCACCTTCTCGTCCACCGTCAGCGTCTCATAGAGGCCGATGCGCCCGACATAGCCGGTCGAGTCGCAGTCGGCGCAGCCGTGCGGCCGCCAGACGCACACGCCCTCTTCGGCCCCGATCAGCCGCGCCGTAGCCTTGTCCGCCGTCTCCTCGATCCGGCAGTGCGGGCACAGGCGCCGCACCAGCCGCTGCGCCACCACCAGCCGCAGGGTCGAGGCCAGCAGGAAGGGCTCGACCCCCATGTCGCGCAGGCGCGTCACCGCCCCGGCCGCGTCATTGGTGTGGACAGTCGACAGCACCAGATGGCCGGTGAGCGACGCCTGAACGGCGATGGCCGCCGTCTCCGTGTCGCGGATTTCGCCGACCATGACCACGTCCGGGTCCTGACGCAGGATGGCGCGCAGACCGGCGGCGAAGGTCATGCCGACCTTGGGGTTCACTTGGGTCTGGCCCACGCCCTCGATGGCATACTCGACCGGGTCTTCGACGGTCAGGATGTTGCGCGATCCGTCGTTCAGCAGCGACAGCCCGGCATAGAGGCTGGTCGTCTTGCCCGAGCCCGTCGGGCCGGTGACGAGGATGATGCCGTTCGGCTCGGCCAGCGCATGGCGCAAGGCCTCCAGCGCCGCCGGATCCATGCCCAGCCGGTCCAGCGTCAGCCCGGCCTGATCCTTGTCCAAAATCCGCAGCACCACCCGTTCGCCCGCCCGCGACGGCAGGGTCGAGACGCGCACGTCCAGCGACTTGCCGCCCAGCGTCAGGGGAATGCGCCCGTCCTGGGGCTTGCGCTTCTCGGCGATGTCCAGCCGCGCCATGACCTTGATACGCGACACCAGCAGCGGTGCCACGCGCGGGTTCAGGCTCAACGCCTCGCGCAGCACCCCGTCCACCCGCATCCGCACCAGCAGGCGCGTCTCATAGCTTTCCAGATGCACGTCCGAGGCGCCGATGCGGGCGGCCTCGGCGATCACGCCGTTGATCAGGCGGATGACCGGCGCGTCGTCCGTGGCGTCCAACAGGTCCGCCGCCGCCGGAATGTCGTCCACCAGACTGTCCAGCCCCACCGGCAGGGACAGGTCGTCGCCGTCGGCCGCCGTCAGTTGCTCGCCTGCATAGACTTCCGACAGCTTGCGATCGAAGGCGGCGGCGCTGAGAGGCGACGCCTCCAGCGGGCGGCCCAGTACGCGGCGCGCCTCGACCAGAGCCAGCGGATCGGCGCCCTCGCGCACCCCCACCGCCATCACCTCGCCCGCCGCCAGCAGCAGGACGCCATGGGTCTTGGCGAAGCCGTAGGGCAGGCGCGGATCGACGACGGTGATCACCGGGCGACCCCCGTCACCGGCGGCAACGGCTGGGCCGCGACCGGCGTCACAGGGGCGATGACCAGCGGCTCGCCTGCTGCCGGGCCCGCAGGCGGCTGAACCTGCATATAGTCGCGCAACAGCGCGTCGAGACTCGGCTCGCGATCGGGATGAACCCGCTGCTGCTCACCGCGCATATAGCCCCAGCGATCCGCCGCCAGACCCTGCGCGTCCGCCGTGGTGCGCAAGATGGTCGGGCGCAGGAAGACCATCAGATTGGTCCGCCCCCGCTCGCGGCTGGTCGAGCGGAACAGGACGCCGACGCCTGGAATGTCGCCCAGCCCCGGCACCTTGCTGGTCTCCAGCCGGTCGTTCTGATCCAGCAGGCCGCCCGCCACGGCGATGTCGCCGTCATCGACGACCAGTGTCGTCTCCAGCTCGCGCTTGTCCAGGATCAGGTCGTTGGCGCCGCTGGTCAGCAGGCCGTTGATGCTCGACACTTCCTGCCGCAGCGTCAGGGTGATGGAGCCGCCCGCATTGATCTGGGGCCGCACCGTCAGGCGCACCCCGATGTCCTTGCGCTCGGTCGTGGTGAAGGGGTTGGAGTTGCCGTCCAGAATGGCCCGACCGGTGGTGATCGGCACCTCCTGCCCGACCAGGAAGGTCGCCTCTTCGTTATCCAGCGTCATGATCGACGGGGTCTGCAACAGGTTGGAGCCCGCGTCCGTCTTGGCCGCATTGATGATGAAGCCGAACAGGCCGTCGCCCCACTTGCCGCCCGCCCCGCCGACGAAGCCGTTGGCGCCCAGCAGGCTGTTCAGAGCCAGGTTCTGCAACCGCTCGCGCATGGGGTCGTCCTTGTCGAGCTGACCCGCCCCCGCCCCGCCCGCGATGGGAACCAGCGGCGCGGCGCGATCGGAATAGTTGGTCAGACCGACGCCCTGCTCGCCCGCCAGCAGCCACTGCACGCCCAGATCGCGCACGGCCTTGTCGCTCAGTTCGACGACGATGGCCTCGATCAGAACCTGCTGACGACGCACGTCCAACTGGCGGATCACCTCGGTCAGGGTGCGTTGCAGGTCCGCCGGACCGGAGATGACCAGTGCGTTCGCGCCGGGGAAACGGGCGATGGTGGCGCGCTGGCCTGTGGCGGTCACGGTGGTCGATCCGATCGGCCCGCTGTCGGCCTCGCCCGTCGTGGTCAGGCCACCCTGCCCCATGCCGCTCGTTGCATTGTTCGCCCCGGCGCGGGCGGTCCGCAGGCGCGGAGACGAGGTCGCCGCCGCATCCGCCGGCTGACCGACGATCTGTTGCAGGACCGGCAGAAGCTGCTCGGCGTCAGCGTGCTCCAGAAAGACGACGTTGACGTCCTGACTGGCCCGCGCCCGGCCATCCAGGTCGGCGATCAGGCCGCGCACCCGCGCCAGCGCCTGGCCGTCGCCGCGCAGCACCAGCGCATTGGAGCTTTCGACCGGGGTGATCGTCACCAGCCCGGGCGCGCCGGGACCGCCCGTCACCTGTTGCAGCACGCCCGCGATTTCGCGCGCCGAGGCGTTCTCCAGCGCGACCACCTCATAGGCCGAACGGTCCACGTCGATGCGGCCGACCAGCGCCCGGATCCGCGACAGGTTGTCGGCGAAGTCGGCCACCACCACGCTGTTCGCGCCGGGATTGGCCAGCACCTGCCCCTGCGCCCCGACCAGCGGCCGGATCGTCTCGGCGGCCGAGGCGGCGTCGATATGGCGAAGGGTGAAAACCTCGGTCGAGAACCGCTCGGCGCCGACCGTGGCGGGCCCCTGCGCCGCGCCCTGCGCCGGGCTGATGCGATAGGCGCCCGACGACGTCGGCGTCACCACCAGACCATTGGCCCGCAGCGTCGACAGGAAGACCTCGAACAGCTGAGCGCGGGTCAGGGGGCGCGGGCTGGACACCGTCACCGTGCCCGTCACCGCCGGATCGACGATGAAGGTGCGCCCGGTCGTGCGCGCCACATCCTGCACGAAGGCGCGGATGTCGGCGTTCTGGACGTTCAGCGTCTGACGCGCCTCCTGCGCGATCACCGGCGCGGCGGCCAGCAGCTGGACCGCCAGAACAGCGGCCAGAACGCCGGTCAACAGAGATCGGCTGCGAACCTTCATGGGCGCGTCCTTACGGTGGTGGAGCGGACCTGACCGTCGCGCTCGAACTGGATCTGGGCCGAAGGGGCGTCGGCCAGCTGGCCGCGCAGGGCGGCGAGCGCCTGCGGGCTGTTCAGGGCCGCGCCGTTGACCGACAGGATGACGTCGCCCGAGCGCAGCCCCGCATTGCGCAACTCCCCCCCGTCGCCCGATGCGGAAACGGTCAGGCCGTTGACGCCCAGCCCCTGAATGCGCGGCCGCAGCCCCGCCTGGGCGAGCAGACGCTGAGGATCGACCACCACGCCTTCGGCCGAGGCGGGTTCAGGCGCCGTCACAGCGAGTTGCGGCGTCGTTGCAGGCGCAACGCCGGAGGCCATGTCGGGAAAATCGAGGCGGAACGGCGCGGTGCCGCGCGACAGCATGACGTGATCGGGCGCGACCGAGGTCAGGGTCAGACCCGCCTCCAGTTCCTCGCCCGCGCCGACCGAGACCTGGCGTCCATCCGACAGGCCGATGATGGCCGAGCCGCCGCCCACGCCGTCCGCGCGCACGCCGAACAGGGTCAGGCCGCCGCCGTCCGACGGCGCCGCCTCGGCTCCGCCCCCGCCGTTACGGAAGAAGGCGTCGAAACGCGACAAGATGCTGAGATCGACCTCCGGCAGAGGACGCGCCTGCTCGGCCTGCGGCGCCGGAGCCGCGAACAGCCAGACCAGTCGCCCGCCCTGCACCAGAAGAAGCAGGATCAACGCCGCCTCGACCACGCGCCGCAGCGGCAGACGACGGAGGGACAGGCCGCCCCGGCCCCATGAAACGCCGCTCAGTTTGCGAAGGCCAGCGAGCAAGGAAGACATCCCCAACGGCCTTTCGCGGCCGCAACGCCTCCCTAGGCGGATGCTCCGTACCCGGCTCGCTCCGAACCATGACAGCGCAGATAAGTTGTCGCGACAGATGCAGCGGGTTCGGAATGATTGACGTGCAAACGTCACCTCTCCCGGGGAGAGAGGGAATAGAAAAGCCGGGAGGCCGCGGCGGCCTCCCGGCTCAAATGTCAGTCGTAACCTGCGCCTAGAAACGCGCGGTCAGGCTGACCGAGGCGCTCTGGCCCAGATCGTATTTGTTGATGCGGATCTTGTTGCCCAATTCCTGATACTCCTCGAACCCGGTCCCCAGCAGGTTGCGCAGTTCGAAGGCGAAGCCCAGGTCGCGGCCCTTGACCGTGAAGTCCTTGCGATAGACGAAGTCGAGGAAGGCGCCCGGCTCTTGCAGATAGTCAGGCTCGCGGGCTTCATACAGCCCAGCGCCACGCGCCGTGATCCGCTCCGACACATAGTTCAGGATCAGCGTCGCCTGCGACCGCGCCGTGTCGTCTTCCCAGCCCAGTTGCAGGTTGGCGACGTGTTCCGACTGGCCCTGCAGTCGGCTGCCGTCCTGCAGGAAGGCGCGGGCCGGTTGCGGGGCGCCGGCGCCGCTCAGGGTGATGACGGTGTCGTTCTCCCCCACCGAAATCTCGGAGTCGGACCAGGTGTAGTTGGCCTGCACCAGCCAGCGCTTGTTGGCGATGAAGGCGCCCTGATCGGCGAACTCGAAATACTTCTTCACCTCGGCCTCGACGCCCATGACGGTCGCTTCCGGCGCATTGAGAAAGGACTGCTGGCGCTGGTTGCCGACGTCGACGATCATTGCCTCGACCGGCTTGTCCAGCTTCTTGTAGAAGACGCCTGCCGTGACGAACTGCTGGCGACCGAAGTACCATTCCCAGCGCGCGTCTAGGTTCAGGATTTCGGTGTCCGTCAGATAGGGGTTGCCGATGAAGACGCGGTCGCTTTCCGGGTCTGTATAGGCCTGGGGCGCCAGCTCGCGGAACTGAGGGCGGCCGATGGTCTTAGATGCGCCGAAGCGCAGCTGCTGATCCTCGGTGAAGTTCCACGTCGCGGTGAACGACGGCAGCCAGTACTGCTCCTTGATCTCGGTCGCCTCATAGGATGAGGTCCCGCCGAACAGGTCGCGCGGGGCCACGCTCTGCTGTCCGTCCTCGAAACGGACGCCGAAGGTGGTGCGCACGGTCGGCACGAACTCGGCGTCGACCATGGCGTAGATCGCGTTGACCTTGAGGTCGGCGTCATAGGCGTTGGCGCCGTTCGAGCCTGCGACCTCACGCAGCTGCAGGGTCCACGGATTGATGTTGTAATCCGAGAACAGATAGTCGATCCGCGCCCGGCGCTGGCTGTCGGTCAGGCCGTTGACGGCCTCGAACTGCAGGTCGTGACGCTCGGCCGAGCGGGTGTTGTCCAGCGTCGATGCGCCGACGCTGATGGTTGCTTCGCGCCCCGCCGCCATCGGCAGTTTGTAGGCCAGGTCCGCGCCGCCGGACCAGACTTCATCGTCCAGTTCGCTGAACGAGATCTGGTTGCCCTGCACGTTGTGGATGAAGCGGTCCTGGGCGTCGACGCCGTACTGGAAGCGCGATTCATAGGGGGCGTCGCGCGAGGTCTTGGCGTAGGCCGCGCGCCAGTCCAGCTTCCACGCGCCGTCAGCGCCGAAATAGTGCTCGCCCGCCAGTTGGCTGGTGAACAGTTGGCGCACGAACCATTCCGTGTAGTCGTTGCGGATGATGCTGTCGCCCGCGTCGAAGTCCGGGCCGCTGGAGATGCGGGCGCGCTTGGTCGTGGTGCGGACATAGAGGTTGGTCCACTTCACCTCATGATCGTCGGTCGTCAGCGACAGGCCGCCCAGGAAGTTCAGGCGCACGTCGTTCTGATTGGACTCAACATCCTTGGTCGAGCGGGGGATCAGGATGTCGCCTTCGAACTGCGACTTCTCCTGTATCGCCTGACGGGTGCGCCACGCGTTGTCATAGCCGGCGACGGCGATGACGCCCATGTCGCCGATCTCGGTCGGGGTGCGGAAGCCGCCCGCCAGTTCCAGACTGCCGTCGACCGGCGTCTGCTGACGCTGCATCAGGCGCAGCGGCGCATTGACCAGCGAGCGGCCCATCGCCTGAACTTCAGACGCCGAGAAGTTGGCCAAGTTGATCTGTTTTCCGGTGCGGAAGGCCAGGGCGATCGGCCCCGGAACCTTGCGGGTGTCGTCGTCGAACCCGGTCCAGTCGGAATCCGAGCCGTAGTAGACGAGGTTGTCGCGCGCGGTGGTCTCGGTGTTGCCGCCGACCCCCGCCTTGAAGGTCAGGAAGGGCTCGGCCGGGGCGTCCACGGTGCGCAGGTCGATGACCCCGCCGCCGAACTCCCCCGGATAGTTGGGAGAATAGGACTTCTGAACCGTCACGCCCGCCAGGATGCTGGACGGGAACAGGTCCAGCGGCACCACGCGTTGCAGCGGTTCGGGGCTGGGCAAGGGCGAGCCGTTCAGCAGGGCCGAGGAATAACGTTCCCCCAGACCGCGCACATAGACGAAGCGGCCGTCCACGATCGACAGGCCGGTCACGCGGGTCAGGGCGGCGGCGGCGGTGGAATCGCCGGTGCGCTGCAGATCTTCCGTCGTCAGAAAAGCAGCCACCTCGGCGCTCTGACGGTTCGGCTCGGGGATATTTCGGCCCAGCACGACGATGTCGCCCAACTGGGTGGCGGGGGTCTGCGACACCTGATCCGGATTCGCCGGATCGGCGGGCAGTTCGTTGCTCAGCGCCGCCGCTGCAACGGGGGCCGACGCCTGGACGACAGCCTGGGCGAGCGCGAGGCTGGGCGCGCCGAAAGCGGCGACGAGGGCGCTGCTGGCCAGCAGCACCCCGTTACGGGTCAGGATCTTGGTCTTCATGTTCGGCTGCCTTGCGTAGGTCGAGAGAGGCTGGACGCTCAAAGGGTCGGCGGCGGCCCTTTCGGACCGCCGCCTCGCCAGAGGGTTCATCAGCACTTCGCGTTGGCGGTCAGGCCGCAGGTCCAGCCCTGCCACCAGGTGTCCGAGGCGTTCTTCACGGCGCCGATGTAGTCGGTATCGACAAAGAAGGGATGCACGCCCGATGCCTTGACCGGGGTCACGCCGGTTTCGTTGGCGCCGTTGATGAAGGTCAGAACCTGATTGGTGATGGTGACGCCCGAGGTCGGCGCGGTCAGGGTCGAGGTTCCCTTGACCGTGTTGTTCGATCCGGCCGTGAAGATCGGCTCCGAACGCGCGGCCCCGCTGGCGCGGTAGGGAATGCCGCAGGACATGAAGACCGAGTTGAACACCGGGTTCACGCTGGCGGTGTCGGCGTCCGCAATGTCCAGGCAACCGGCTGCGGAACCCGCCACGCTGGTGAAGACCGAGTTGACGACGGTGGCCTTCGTGCCCGTGTCGAAGTGGGCGACGGTGTGGGCGTCGGTCGGCGAGTTGCGGCCCACCAGCGTCCAGTTGGCGATCTTGGGTTGGGAGTTGTAGCGCTGGGCCAGCGGCGTCGAGGCCGGAGCCGCCGAGAACTCGAAACCGGCCGAGCGGCTGGTCGCGTTCGGGGCGCGCTGGGTCACGATGCCGAACTGGGCGCCGCCGCGCCAGCCGGTGTCGGTGTCGAAGCCGTCGTCGTCCGCGCCATTGATGACGATGTGCTTCAGATTGACGTTGCCGCCGAAGATTTCGATGCCGTCGTCCGACGAGTTATAGGACTGAACGTATTCAATGGTGGTGCCCGCGCCGACGCCGGCCAGAGTCAGGGCCTGCAGTTCGTTGCCGGTCGAGATTTCAAACCCCGAATAACGGATCTGCACGTAACGCAGACGGCCCGAGTTGTCGTTGACGTTGCCGCCGCCGTAGAAGGCGTTGGTGCCCTCGACCTGGCCCGTGCAAGTGACCGGCGCGGTCAGCTGGCAGTTGGCCTGAGGCGCGCGACCGGCGATGACGATGCCGCCCCATTGGCCGTGGGAGTTCTCGTTCGTCGTACCTTCGACGTTCTGGCGGCTGGTGAAGATGATCGGCTTGGCCGCCGTGCCTTCAGCGTAGATCTGCGAGCCGCGGTTGATCAGCAGATAGTCGCCGCCGCCCGAGGCGAAGATGGTCACGCCCGCCTCGACCGTCAGGACGCCCTGCGTTCCGGTGTTGGCCGAGGAGTCGACGCCGCCATCCACGCCGACCGCCGTGCGGCCCGAGATGGAGTAGATTGTGCCGGCGCGCAGCGGCACGGTCAGCGGGCCGTTGATCTGCTGCGGCAGCTGACAGTTGCGCAGCGTGCCGTTGGCCATGGTGCCGACGTTGGCGAAACCAGCGGGGCAATCCGCCGCCGCCTGGCCGTTGCCGCCATTGCCATTGCCGTTGCCGCCGCCATTGCCGCCGCCGTTGCCGAAGTCGCCCTCGCCGGGCGAAGCCACCTCGGCCGAGCCGCCGCAGGCCGCCAGAGCCAGGGTGCTGGCCGCCGCCACGAGCAGGGTCTTGAAGCTGCTGTTCATCGTCGTTCCACCGATTGATCAAAAATCTGCGGCGGGAGGACGGCCATATCGCCCGGTCATGACATCGGACCCCTCCTGCCCGACGGGGAGGAATAGAGAAACGCGCGACGGAAGCTTGCGCGGGCCGGTGACGGATCAGCCTCGTTTTCGTGCCGGTTCGACAGTGAAACCGTGACGAAAATTCCGCCATCGGATCAGAAACCCGAACGGCTCGCCCGCTGGCGCGCCTCGGCCCCTTGTATTGCCGCGGCATCCACCGCAAACCCGCTGGCTTCGTGACCTTCCCCAGACAGGAGCCACCGATGGGCGGCCCAGACGCGCTACCGCGCTCCAATCCAGAACCGGGCGCCCACAGCCTCGCTCGCAGCCTGAGCTGGCCGCATCTGGTGGCGATGGGCGTGGGCGCCATCGTCGGCACCGGCATCCTGACCCTCATCGGCATCGGCGCGGACAAGGCGGGTCCCGCCGTCCTGCTGTCCTTCCTGATCGCCGGTTTCGTCTGCGCCTGCGCGGCCATGTGCTACGCAGAGATGGCCAGCACGGTGACGGCGTCGGGCAGCGCCTATACCTATTCGCGCGTGGTGCTGGGCCAGGTCGCCGGTTGGGTCATCGGCTGGAGCCTGATCCTGGAATACAGCCTGGTGGTCAGCGCCGTGGCCGTCAGCTGGGCGGGCTATGCGGCCCCTCTGCTGCATGACTGGCTGGGCCTGCCTATGGCCCTGATGCAGGGACCGCATGCAGGCGGTATCGCCAACATCCCCGCCCTGTTCATCATCATCGCCGTCGGCGCTCTGCTGCTGACCGGCGCCAAGAAGAGCGCGACGCTGAACCTGATCCTGGTGGCGGTGAAGCTGTCGGCCCTGGCCCTGTTCGTCTGGTTCGCCCTGCCCCACTTCAACGCCGCCAACCTGGAGCCCTTCAGCCCCTATGGGTTCGCCCGTCACATGGGGCCCGACGGCGTCGAACGCGGGGTCATGGCGGCGGCGGCCATCATCTTCTCGGCCTTCTACGGTTTCGACGCCATCGCCACGGCGGCCGAAGAAACGCGCAATCCCAAGCGGGACCTGGCCATCGGCATCGTCGGCTCCATGCTGGCCTGCGCGGCCATCTACACCATCATCGCCACGGTGGCCCTGGGCGCGACGCCCTTCACCCGCTTCGCCAATAGCCCCGAGCCGCTGGCCCTGATCCTGCGCGAGATCAGCCAGCCCGGCGCCGCTCATTTCCTGGCGGTCACGGCGGTCCTGACCCTGCCCACGGTGATCCTGGCCTTCTTCTACGGCCAGAGCCGCATCTTCTTCGTCATGGCGCGCGACGGCCTGCTGCCGCGCGGCCTGGCCCGCGTGTCCAAGGGCGGCGCCCCGGTGCGCATCACCGTGTTCACCGCCTGCGTGGTCGGGACCATCGCCCTGTTCTTCCCGCTGGATGAAATCGTCGCCCTGGCCAACGCCGGCACTCTGGTGGCGTTCAGCGCCGTGGCCCTGTGCATGTTGATCCTGCGTCGCCGCGCCCCGGACATGGCGCGCGGCTTCCGCACGCCCCTGGGCTGGGTGGTCGGTCCGGTCGCCATCGCCGGCTGCCTGTATCTGCTCGCCAGCCTGCCGCAGAAGACGCAAGTCTGGTTCGTGGCCTGGAACCTTGTCGGCCTCGTCGTCTACTTCATCTACGGGCGCAGCCGGGCCGCGAAGGCGGCGCAGGCCGACGCCTCAGAAGGCTGATCCCGAGGCATCCCGCAGCAAAAAGGCCGCCCCGCAGACGCGCCGGGCGGCCTTTTCCATTCTTACGCCCGAGCGCCGCGCTTAATTCTCAGCACGGCTTGCAGCAGGACCATAGAACAGGGCGTTGAACAGCAGGCGGGACGACGCCCGCGCCTGGGCCCGGTTCACCACATCGGGGCCCAGGACGATCACCCGGCCCTGACCGTGCTCCAGGTCCAGCACAGCGTCGGCGCCCGACAGCTTCTCCGCGCCGATCGCCCAGCCGCTGGAAACCTCGACCTTCTGCGGATAGCGCACCATCGACGCCCCCTCGCCCGCATGACGGAAGCCCGCATTACGGTTGAAGAAGACGTTCATCCGCGACGGCGCCCCGAAGGTCAGCGGACGGCTGTTGTCGACCTCGGTCTGCATCACCGCGCCGGGAATGAAGAAGTCGGTCGAGGCCACGGGCTTGCCGTCGGCGCCCGTCAGCACGTCCTGCACCGGCGCGCCCATGGCGGCGGCCAGGCGGTGGGCCGAGCCGATGGTGACGACGCTGCCGCCCGCCCGCGCAAAGGCGTCGATCTGGGGAACCGTCTTCTCGGCGGTGATGTTGCCCAGCCAGCCGCGATAGTCTGCCGGAATGCTGTCCGGCGTCG
This sequence comes from Brevundimonas diminuta 470-4, assembly GCA_000318405.1. Classification (GTDB taxonomy): domain Bacteria; phylum Pseudomonadota; class Alphaproteobacteria; order Caulobacterales; family Caulobacteraceae; genus Brevundimonas; species Brevundimonas diminuta_B. The sequence goes on from KB291777.1 coordinate 87,344, forward strand.
GCTGGTCGCGCTGGGCGGCGGCGGACAGGTCGGCGGGGATCATGTCCGAGGCGAAGACCAGGACGTCGAAGTCCTTGTTCAGGTCGCCCGCATCGAGACGCTGCGGATAGATGACCTCGAACGGATATTCGAACTGCTCGAGCATCCACTGGGTCCAGCCCGAGGCCATCGAGCCGCCGTAGCGGTCGACCAGCCCGACCCGCACGGGCTTAAGGGCGATGCGCTCGCCGGCCGGGGCGCGGGCCACGGCGTGGGCGTTCAGCCCCAGTTCGCGCACAGCCGCCTCGACGATCGGGCGGGCCTTGTCGTCGGCCGGAATCCACAGAGCGCCGGGCGCCAGGGTCTGACGACCCGCGCGGGTATCGCCTTCCTGCCAGAAGACCGGGGCGCCCGCCGCCAGCAGGCGGTTGGTCAGGACGTAGCCGTTGATCGGCGCATGATCGATCAGCCAGCCTGCGCGGCCATTGCCTTCGATCCGGCCCGGCGGGGGGGCCATGACATCGGCGACGCGCTCAAGCGGCGCATCGAAGCCGTCAAGGATGCGGTCGAACTGGACGCCCATCTGCATGGCCAGGGTGTAGCCGGTCGCATCATAGGGCAGCTTGGGCGGGCCGCCCGGATACTGCAGGTCGTGCGGGTGGTCCTGCGGCTCGAACATGTCCAGCACGTGGGGGCGATAGGCCTGGGCCGTCTTCACCACATAGGACCCGGCCGGATAGCTCTTACCGCCGATGGTGAAGGCGCGCGTCGCCCGCTCCACGTCCACGCCCGTCTTGATCAGGCTGTTCAGGAAGGCGACGGCAGTCGGCAGGTCAGCCTGATCCGCCGAGATGACATAGCCGCGCGGGTCGCGCCGGGCCGGGTCGCGCAGCACGCTCTCATACAGGGCGGGATCGACACGGCGAGCGTTCTCGCCGGCCGCCACGTTCAGGGCGTCGATCGCCGAGGGCGTGACCCGCCAGGTGTCGGTATTGCCTTTGTCGATGGCGTTCTGGCCCATGCGCCAGATGTTGAACAGCACCCGGTCCTTGTTGCGCGAGGCGTAGTTCAGCACCGCCCGGTTGATCGACTGGGAGTATTCAATCGACTGGGCGAAACGCCAGGTCTGGGGCGCGACCGGCATGGGCAGGTCGTTGCGCGGCAACTGGTTGTCCGGAATCAGGCTGATCTGGCTGGGCGTCGGGTGGCCGGTGATCTCCGTCAGCAGGCCGACGGCGTTGTGGAAATAGGTGACGGAACGCTCCATCCCATTGTTCCACGTCGAATAATTCGCCCCGCTGCGCATGGTCGAGCCGGGCTTGCCCTCCTCGATCAGGCGGCTGTGCATGGCGGCCCCGACCTCGGACAGGGTGCTCATGACCAGCGGGTCGTAGTTGTAGTTGAAGGGGTCGCGGAAGGGCGGCATGAAAACCACGGTCCCTGCCGGCGCCGTCTGGTGGTGGTTGTAGATGATCTGCGGGAACCACTCGCGGAAGAACTGCCGATTGACGTTGGTCGTCTCGGCCATCGCCGACAGATAGTAGTCGCGGTTGTTATCGTGACCGACGTACTTCTGATACAGTCGAGGAATAGAGGCGTATTCGCGCTTCAGCGGATCCTCGTTGCGCATGTACCAGGTCGAGACCAGCTCCCATCCGTCCGGGTTCAGCGGGGCGAACAGGATGACCACGTCGTCCAGGATGCGCTTGGCCTCGGCGTCCTCGGCCGTCAGCCATTCGTACAGGGCGGCGATCAGGGCCTGAGGCGGCACCGTCTCGGTGGAGTGCAGACCGCCGTCGATCCAGACCACGGCCTTGCCCTCGGCGGCCAGGGCGCGAGCCTCGGCTTCGCTGACGCCCTCGGCCTTGGCCAGGCGCCGCGCGATCTCCTGATAGCGGTCGATGTTCGCCAGGTTCTGCGGCGAGGAAACGACCGAGAGGTACTGCGTCCGCCCTTCGGAGGACTTGCCGATCTCCAGCAGCTTCATCCGGTCCGACTGCCCGGCCAGGGCGTGCAGATAGCGCTCAAATTGGGTGTAGGTGATCAGGCGATAGTCCGCCCCCACCTCATAGCCGAAAGCCTCCAGCGGGGTCGTCAGAGCGCGCGCGGGCGCTGCCTGGGCGACTATCGCCGCCGGGGCCGAACCGGCCTCCAGCGCCAGGGCGCTGACGGAAGACAGGGCCAGAATGGCCAGGCTGGCCGCGAGCACGGCGGGCGGACGGGACATGGAATCTCCTGATGCGTTCACTCTCAGCCTTCTGCGAGGCTTGGCGACAGCTTGGCGTCTTCGCGGCCCGGGCGCAATTTACCCGCAGCCTGAAAAGGCCTGCGACGGGGATTACCCACAGCCAAGCCACGGCGAGAACAAAAAGAAAGGGCGACCGGATCGCTCCGGCCGCCCTTTCGGCATTTCAGCAGTGAAGCCTGAAATCAAGCCTCGTCGTCGCCCTCGATGGCGAAGACCGGACCGGAGTCCTTGCCCTTGGCCTCGACGTCGCGATCCACGAACTCAATGACGGCCATCGCGGCGTTGTCGCCGTGACGGAAGCCCGCCTTCATGATGCGGATGTAGCCGCCGTTACGCTCGGCGTAACGCGGAGCCAGGGTGTCGAACAGCTTGCCGACCTGCGGCACGTCGCGAACGGCGCTGATGGCCTGACGACGAGCGTGCAGGTCGCCCTTCTTGGCCAGGGTGACCAGCTTCTCGACGAAGGGACGCAGTTCCTTCGCCTTGGGCAGGGTGGTCGTGATCTGCTCGTGCTTGATCAGCGAGGCAGCCATGTTGGCGAACATGGCCTGGCGGTGGCTGACCGTACGGCCGAGCTTACGATAGGCGGCGCCGTGGCGCATCGGGGTCTCTCCTACTCGACCCTGGTTTCTCGTCCCTACTTGGCGGACGAGACCTGGGGCCTCTCATTCTAACCGCCCCAACCGATCCACGCGGGACCTGGGCGGAGGGGTTAATGATCAGATCTGGTCGTCGAACTTCTTGGCCAGATCTTCGATGTTTTCCGGCGGCCAGTTCGGCACATCCATGCCGAGGCTCAGGCTCATGGACGCTAGAACTTCCTTGATTTCGTTCAACGACTTCGGCCGAAGTTCGGGGTGCGAAGCATTTCGCCCTCGGTCTTCTGGATCAGGTCGCCGATGTAGACGATGTTGTCGTTCTTCAGGCAGTTGGCCGAACGGACCGACAGCTCCAGCTCGTCCACCTTCTTCAGCAGGGCCGGGTTGAAGGGCAGTTCGGGCTTGCCGTCCGACTGCTCGACAGCCTTGGTCGGCTCATCGAAGGTGATGAAGATCTGCAGCTGGTCTTGCAGGATGCGCGCGGCGTAGGCCACGGCGTCAACCGGCGAGACGGCGCCGTTGGTTTCGACTTCCAGGATCAGCTTGTCGTAGTCCAGCGACTGGCCCTGACGGGTCGGCTCGACGCGATAGGCGACGCGCTTCACCGGGGAGTACAGGGCGTCGACGGCGATCAGGCCGATCGGAGCGTCTTCCGGGCGGTTCAGTTCGGCGGCGACGTAGCCCTTGCCGTTCTGGACCGTCAGTTCCATGCGGACCGAGGCGCCGTCGTCCAGGGTGCAGATCACGTGATCCGGGTTCAGCACCTCGATATCGGCCGGCAGCTCGATCTGAGCCGCAGTCACCGGGCCAGGGCCCGTGGCGCGCAGGGTCATCCGCTTCGGACCCTCAGCGTGCATGCGCAGGGCCAGTTGCTTGATGTTCAGCACGATGTCGACGACGTCCTCGCGAACGCCTTCCAGCGACGAGAACTCGTGAACAACGCCGTCGATCTGAATGGCCGTGACCGCCGCGCCTTGAAGCGAAGACAGCAGAACGCGACGAAGCGCGTTGCCAAGCGTCACACCGAAACCGCGCTCGAGAGGCTCGGCGATCAGACGCGCCTTGTGCTGCGGGTCAGACCCGCCCTCGACTTGCGGTTTCTCGGGACGGATCAGCTCTTGCCAGTTTCTTTCGATCATAAAGTCCCTCGAACGGGTTTCGACGGCTCCGTGTCCTCACGTTCAGGACAACAGGAGCCGCCGGGAGAAGGGGTAGGCGGCGTGAACCTTAGACGCGACGGCGCTTCGGCGGACGGCAGCCGTTGTGCGGCATCGGCGTCACGTCGCGGATGGTCGTGATCGTCATGCCGACGGCCTGCAGGGCGCGCAGGGCCGACTCACGGCCCGAACCCGGACCCGAGACGTTCACTTCCAGCGTCTTGACGCCGTGCTCGGCGGCCTTCTTGCCAGCGTCTTCCGCAGCCATCTGAGCGGCGTACGGCGTCGACTTGCGCGAGCCCTTGAAGCCCATGTGGCCGGCCGACGACCAGGAAATCGCGTTCCCTTGAGCGTCGGTGATGGTCACCATGGTGTTGTTGAACGAAGCATTCACGTGGGCCACGCCCGAGGTGATGTTCTTGCGTTCGCGGCGCTTAACGCGACCCGGTTCCTTAGCCATCGGTCAGGCCTCTCTCTTACTTCTTCTTGCCGGCGATCGGCTTGGCCGGACCCTTGCGGGTGCGAGCGTTGGTGTGAGTGCGCTGGCCGCGGACCGGCAGGCCCTTACGGTGACGCAGGCCGCGATAGCAGGCCAGGTCCATCAGACGCTTGATGTTCATCGACGTCTCGCGACGCAGGTCGCCTTCGACGGTGTAGTCGCGGTCGATGGCTTCGCGGATCTGCAGGATCTCCGCGTCGGTCAGCTGGTTCACGCGGCGAGCCGGCTCGATGCCGATCTTGGCCGTGATCTCCTTGGCGTTGTGCGCGCCAATGCCGTGGATGTACTGAAGCGCGATTTCAACGCGCTTGTTGGTCGGAATGTTGACGCCTGCGATACGGGCCACGAAATTCTCCAAGTACGCGTTAATCAGACGCAGAAACCGCTCCGGTCAACAGACCAGGAGCGTGTACGCCCTTCGCGGAAGGCCGCCCTTATACAGGGGATTCCCGATGCGTCAACGGGCAAGCGTCGTAAGCAGGATGGTTCAGGGCCATTCAACCCCCACCCGGACCTCTCGACCATCAATCGGCGCTCCGTTCTGCGTCGGAGGACGAAAGCGGAAATATCGGGAGGCCGCAAGGGCCGCCTGGCCGAATCCCATTCCCGGCGGCGTTTCGTCCACCAGGCGGCAGTCGCTCAGGGTGGTGTCCAGCCGGACGCGGCAGGCCAGCGTCGCCTGCCCGCCCCGGCGGCGACGGAAGGCTTCAGGAGGATGCAGGGCGCGCAGTTCGCCCACCGTCGGGCCGCGAATGATGCGCGGAGGGCCGTCGCCGACGCCGGGGCCGACGCCGGAACCGCTGCCGCCGCCGCTGCCCGTCCCCTGCCCGCCCTGACCCTGACCCGGCGTAGGGCCCGGCTCTGGCGCCGCGCCGACGACCAGCGGCTGTTCGGGCGCGGGACGCGGGGGCGCGACGACTTCTGGAGGCGCCGGCGTCGGACGCGGACGCGGGGGACGCACGCTTGAGGCGGCGGCGGGCGCTCCGCCCCCTTGCGTGACTGCCGGTTCCGCAGGCGGGGGCGGAGGCGGCTCGGGAGGCTCAAACGGAATCAGGTCGACAATGATGAGCGGCGGGGGCGCGTCCGGTATCGCCCCGGGCCGCCCTACGCCCAAAAGCACAAAGGCGCCGAGGTGCAGCAGAGCCACAAGCCCCGCCGCGCCCCAGCGCCATTGTTTCATTCGTTCCGGTCGCAACCGTCTCTCCCACACAGGCTTCCGAACGCTAACGCTTCAGAAGTCGAGGAGATCAGACCGCGCGCCTGATCAGGCGTCCAGCGCCGCGTCGATGGCGGCGGCGACGGCGGCGATGTCGCCCATGCCGTCCACCTCGGTCAGCTTGCCCTGGCCTTCATAGTAGGGAAGCAGCGGCGCGGTCTGGCGGTTGTAGACGGCCAGACGGTCCTTGAAGGTCTCGGGGTTATCGTCGGCGCGGCCCTGCTCGGCGAAGCGCTTGCCGATCCGGTCCGTCAGGGCGGCGTCGTCCACCTTCAGGCGGATGACGCTGTCGATCTGGGCGCCACGCTTGGCCAGCATGGCGTCCAGGGCCTCGGCCTGGGCGACCGTGCGGGGGAAGCCGTCGAAGATGGCGCCGCCGGCGGCCTCGGCCTCCGGCAGGCGCGCTTCGATCAGGGCGATGACGATCTCGTCGGTGACGAGGTCGCCGCGCGCCAACACGTCCTTGACCTTCAGGCCCAGCTCGGAGCGGGAAGCGATCGCCGCGCGCAGCATGTCGCCGGTCGAAAGCTGGACCATGCCGCGCTCCTCGACCAGCCGCTTGGCCTGGGTGCCCTTGCCGGCCGCAGGCGGCCCGAACAGGATCAGGTTCATTATGTCTTCGGGCCCCCTACCCGATCAGCGACGGACAGGAGCGGAACCGCCCCGGCCACGGCCGCGCAACTTGGCCTTCTTGATCAGCCCCTCATACTGGTGAGCCAGCAGGTGCGACTGGATCTGAGCGACAGTGTCCATCGTCACCGAGACCACGATCAAGATAGACGTTCCGCCAAAGTACAGGCTGTTCCCCAGGCTGCTGACCAGGAACTCCGGCAACAGGCAGACGGCGGTGATATAGGCGGCGCCGATCACCGTCAGGCGCGTCAGGACATAGTCCAGATACTCGGCCGTGCGCTTGCCCGGACGGATGCCCGGCAGGAAGCCCCCGTACTTGCGTAGGTTCTCGGCCGTGTCCTCCGGGTTGAAGGTGATCGAGGTGTAGAAGAAGCAGAAGAAGATGATCAGGACGGCGTACAGCACCATGAAGACGGGCTTGCCGTGCGTCAGCTGCGCCGTGACCAGCGGCAGCCAGCTCATCCACTCAGGCAGGTTCGCGTTCGCCGTGAACTGAGCCACCGTCGTCGGCAGCATCAGCAGCGACGAGGCGAAGATGGCCGGGATCACGCCTGCGGTGTTGACCTTCAGCGGCAGGAAGCTGCGCTCGCCGCCGGTCATGCGGTTGCCTTCCTGGCGCTTCGGATACTGGATCAGAAGACGGCGCTGGGCGCGTTCCATGAAGACGATGAAGACGATGACCGCCACCGCCATGATGGCGATGAAGAACAGGGTGAAGGCCGACATCTGGCCCTGCTGGGCCAGGCCCAGCATACGCGCCACCGTCGACGGCAGAACCGCCACGATGCCCGCGAAGATGATCAGGGAGATGCCGTTGCCGACGCCGCGCGCCGTCACCTGCTCGCCCAGCCACATCAGGAACATGGTGCCGCCGGTCAGGACGGTGACCGTCGAAATGATGAAGAACAGGCCGGGCTGGTCGATCAGGCCGGGCTGGGCGTTCAGGCCCACCGCGATGCCGAAGGACTGCGCCAGCGCCAGGAACACCGTCAGATAGCGGGTGTACTGGTTCAGCTGCTTGCGGCCCGACTCGCCGCCTTCCTTCTTCAGCTTCTCCCACGGCGGATAGACCGCGCCCATCAGCTGGACGATGATCGACGCCGAGATGTAGGGCATCACGTTCAGCGCGAACACGGCCATGCGCTCGACGGCGCCGCCCGAGAACATGTTGAACATGTCCAGGATGCCGCGTTGGCCATCCGGATTCTGGAAGAAGGCCAGGAAGGCCTCGCCATTGATCCCAGGGATCGGAACATAGGTGCCGATCCGATAGACCAGCAGCGCGCCCAGCGTGAACAGCAGGCGCTTGTGCAGCTCGGTCGCCTTCGCGAACGAGCCCATGTTCATATTGGCAGCAAGTTGTTCAGCGGCCGAAGCCATCAGGCGCTCCCCACACGGTCACCATTAGTCATGCCCGTGCTCAGATAGGCGGAAAGCGGCGCTCTTGCGAGGGCCGCTTTCGGAAAATCGTCATCCCTGTCCGGACGTTCCCGGCGAAGGCGCGAGAGCCGCGCCCCCGTCGGGATGACGATATCGGATTTTAGGCCTTGGCCGCAGTGCGCTTGGCGCGAGCCGAGATCTTGTTGGCGTCGCCCAGCGGAGCCTTCGGCGCCGGGGCCTTGCCGCGAGCGGCGTTGCGCTTCTCGAGACGGGCGGCAGCCTTGGCTTCCGCTTCGATGCGCTCCTGCTTGACCGAACCGCCGGCGGCTTCCACCGCCTTGATGGCGCCGGCCGAGGCCGACCAGACCACCAGGTTCAGCTTGGCCTTCAGCTCGCCTTCGCCCAGGACGCGCACGCCGTCCTTGACGCGGCGGATCACGCCGGCGGCGACCAGGGCCGCGCCGTTGATCTCGGCCTTGGCGTCCAGCTTGCCGCCGTCGATGGCCTCTTGCAGGCGCCACAGGTTGACTTCAGCCAGCTTCGGCGCGTTGGGCACGTTGAAGCCGCGCTTCGGCATACGCATGTACAGCGGCATCTGACCGCCTTCGAAGCCGACCTTGCCGCCGCCCGAACGCGAGTTCTGGCCCTTGACGCCGCGACCGGCGGTCTTGCCCTTGCCCGAACCCGGGCCACGGCCGACGCGCATGCGCTTCTTGGTTGCGCCTTCGTTGTCGCGGATTTCGTTCAGTTTCATTGCCTGATCCTTTCGGGTTCTAGCGCCAGGTCCGCCAGGCGGTCCTGACTCGGCGTTGGAAAAATTGAAGGGTCGCTGATTAAGCGACCCGCGTCTGCATCGCAAGATGCTTCTTCATAAAGCGAAACGCCCTCCCCCGCGAACGGGAGAGGGCGAAGCGTCTTATTTCTCGACCACTTCCACCATGTGGGCGACCTTGGCGATCATCCCACGGACGGAGGGGGTGTCTTCCAGGGTCGACTCACGGCCGATCTGGTTGAGACCCAGGCCCACCAGGGTGGCGCGCTGATCGCCCTTGCGGCGGATCGGGCTCGCCGTCTGACGGACGGTCACAGTCTTGTTTTCGGTCTTGGCCATCTATCAGCCCTCCACGGCTTCCGGCGCCGAAGCGCCGTCATTGCGGCGGCCCATCAGGTCGGACACCTTCTTGCCCCGCTTGGAGGCGATCTGGCGCGGCGACGACTGAACCTTCAGAGCTTCGAAGGTGGCGCGGATCATGTTGTAGGGGTTCGACGAGCCGGTCGACTTGCCCACGACGTCCTGGACGCCGAGGGTTTCGAGGACTGCACGCATCGGACCGCCCGCGATGACGCCGGTGCCCGGAGGCGCCGCACGCATCATGATCTTGCCGGCGCCCCAACGGCCAGCGCCGTCGTGGTGCAGGGTGCGGTTCTCGCGCAGCGGAACCTTGATCATGGTCTTCTTGGCTTCTTCGGTCGCCTTGCGGATGGCTTCCGGCACTTCGCGCGCCTTGCCATGACCGAAGCCGACGCGGCCCTTGCCGTCGCCGACGACCATCAGGGCCGCGAACGAGAACCGGCGGCCGCCTTTGACGGTGGCGGCGACGCGGTTGATGTGCACCAGCTTCTCGACGATGTCCGAATCCGGACCGTCAACGGGAGCGTTGCGGTTGTCGCGACGGTTGCGGTCGCCGCCGCCGCGTTGGGGTTCACGAGCCATGCTTGCCGTTCCCTTAGAAGTTCAGGCCGGCTTCGCGCGCGGCTTCCGCCAGCGCCTTGACCCGGCCGTGATAGATGTAGCCGCCACGGTCGAAGACGACGTCGGTGACGCCCTTCTCGATGGCGCGCTCGGCGATCAGCTTGCCGATCTTGGCAGCGGCTGCGACGTCCGAACCCTTGGACCCCTTGCCGCCTTCCAGCGACGAGGCGGAGGCCACCGTGACGCCCTGGGCGTCGTCGATGATCTGGGCCGAGATGTTCTTGTCCGAACGGTGAACCGACAGACGCAGGCGACCGTTGGCGACAGCCTTCAGGCGACGGCGAGTGCGCTCGGCGCGGCGCTTGGCTTGTTGTTGAAGAGAGAGAGCCATGACTTACTTCTTCTTGCCTTCCTTGCGCCGGACGAATTCGCCCTGATAGCGCACGCCCTTGCCCTTATACGGCTCCGGCGGACGCATCTTGCGGATGACTGCGGCGATTTCACCAACGACCTGCTTGTCGGCGCCCGAGATCTTGATCTCGGTCTGCTTCGGAACAGCGAAGGTGACGCCTTCCGGCGGAGCGATGTCGACGTCGTGCGAGAAGCCGAGCTGCAGCGAGAGATCCTTGCCCTTCAGGGCGGCGCGGTAACCGACGCCGACCAGTTCCAGGGTCTTCTCAAAGCCTTCGGTCACGCCGGTCACCATGTTGGCGACCAGGGTGCGCGACAGGCCCCACATGGCCTTGGCGCGCTGCGTGTCCGAACGCGGGGTCAGCGACAGTTCGTCGCCTTCCTGCTTGACTTCGATCTCTTCGGCGACGGTCCAGGAGCGTTCGCCCTTGGGACCCTTCACGGTGATGTCCTGGCCGTTGAGCGTGACAGTCACGCCCTTCGGCACAGCGATGGTTTTCTTGCCGATACGAGACATATCAGTAGACCCTGCAGAGGACTTCGCCGCCGACGTTAGCGTCGCGGGCGGCGGCGTCGGACATGACGCCCTTCGAAGTCGAAAGGATCGAGATGCCGAGGCCGTTCTTGACCGGCTTCAGATCGCCGATGGCCGAATAGACGCGACGGCCGGGCTTCGACACGCGGGCGATCTCGGCGATCACCGGCTGGCCGTCGAAGTACTTCAGCTCAATCTCGAACTGCGGGAATTCGCCGGGGTTCTGAACCAGCGAATAGCCGCGGATGTAGCCCTCGTCCTGCAGCACGTCCAGGACGCGCTGGCGCAGGCGGGAAGCCGGGGTGAGCACCGACGAACGCTTGCGGGTGGCCGCGTTCTTGATGCGAGCGATCATGTCGCTCAGGGGATCGTTGATCATCATGTCTGTTCGCTCCCCTTACCAGCTCGACTTCGTCAGGCCGGGGATCTGACCCATGTTGCCCAGCTCACGCAGGGCGACACGGCTCATCTTGAGCTTGCGGTAATAAGCCCGCGGACGGCCCGTCACTTCGCAACGGTTGCGGATACGGCTCGGGGCCGAGTTGCGCGGCAGAGCCGCCAGCTTCAGGCGCGCATCGAAACGCTCCTCAAGCGGCAGGCTCTCGTCGTTGGCGATAGCCTTCAGGGCGTCCCGCTTCGCGGCATACTTCGCAACCAGGGCCTTGACGGCTTCGTTGCGGTTTACGGCGCTTTTCTTAGCCATTGTTCTCTTCCCTTCCCGCTCAGTTCACGAACGGGAACTTGAACTCGGTGAGGAGAGCCTTGGCTTCCTCATCGGTCTTGGCCGTGGTGCAGACGATGATGTCCATGCCCCACATCTGGTCGATCTGGTCGTAGTTGATCTCCGGGAACACGATGTGCTCCTTCAGACCCGTGGCGTAGTTGCCGCGACCGTCGAACGAGGTGCCCTTCAGGCCACGGAAGTCCTTCACGCGCGGCAGGGCGATCGTGATGAAGCGGTCCAGGAACTCGTACATCTGGGCGCCACGCAGGGTGACCTTGCCGCCGATGATCATGCCTTCGCGCAGCTTGAAGCCGGCGATGGAGTTACGAGCCTTGGTCGGCACGGCCTTCTGACCGGCGATGGCCGTCAGGTCCTTGAGAGCCGCAGTGGCCTTCTTGGAGTCCGCGACGGCTTCGCCGATGCCCATGTTCAGGACGATCTTGTCCAGCTTGGGGATCTGCATCTCGTTCGTGTAGCCGAACTTTTCCTTCAGGGCGCCGCGGATGCGGTCCTGATAGTCGGCCTTGAGACGCGGCGTGTACTTGGTGTCGGCCATCAGATGACGTCTCCCGTCGACTTGGCGAAGCGGACCTTCTTGTCCCCCTCGACCTTGAAGCCCACGCGGGTCGCCTTGCCGTTGGCGTCGGCGATCGCGACGTTCGACAGGTGAAGCGAGGCTTCCTTGTGCTTGATGCCGCCTTGCGGGTCAGCCTGGGTCGGGCGCGTGTGGCGCTGGACCATGTTGACGCCTTGCACGACGACGCGGTTCTCGGTCGGCAGGACCTGCAGCACCTGGCCGGTGCGGCCCTTGTCCTTGCCGGTCAGGACGACGACCTTGTCGCCCTTTTTGATCTTGGCGGCCATGTTACAGGACCTCCGGAGCCAGCGAGATGATCTTCATGTGGTTCTTGGCGCGCAGCTCGCGCGGAACCGGGCCGAAGATACGGGTGCCGACAGGCTCGTTTTGCTTGTTGACGATGACGGCGGCCGACTTGTCGAAACGGATAACAGAGCCGTCCTTGCGTTGGATGTCCTTGGCGGTGCGCACGACGATGGCGCGAACGACGTCGCCCTTCTTCACGCGGCCGCGCGGAATCGCTTCCTTCACCGAGGCGACGATGGTGTCGCCGATCGAGGCGTAGCGGCGCTTGGAGCCGCCCAACACCTTGATGCACATGACCCGGCGAGCGCCCGAGTTATCGGCGACCTCCAGGTTAGTTTGCATCTGGATCATGGGATCCGATCCTTCTTCTTACGAAGCCGAAGACGGGGAAATAATTTCCCAGCGCTTCAACTTGGACTTGGGGGCGCATTCGATGATGCGCGCGATATCGCCGACTTTGAGAGCGTTAGCTTCATCGTGGGCGTGGTAGTTCTTGGACTTGCGGACCGTCTTGCGGAGCAGCGGGTGCAGCAGGGTGCGCTCGACCTTCACGACGACGGTCTTGTCGCCCTTGTCGGAGACGACCACGCCTTCAAGAATGCGTTTGGGCATCGGTGTTTCCTTACGAGGCCGCACGCTTCTCGCGCAGAAGCGTCGAGATGCGAGCGATGTCCTTGCGCACTTCCGAGACCCGGTGGGTCTTTTCCATCTGGCCGGTGGCGGCCTGGAAGCGCAGGTTGAACTGTTCCTTCTTGAGCTTCAGCAGCTCGTCGGACAGTTGGTCGACGGTTTGCGACCGGAGATCGGCGATCTTGGTCATTAGGCGGCTTGCTCCGTAACGATGCCGGCGTCCAGGCGGGTGACCACCTTGGTGCGGATCGGCAGCTTGGCGGCGCCGAGGCGCAGCGCTTCGCGAGCCACGTCGTCCGGCACGCCGTCGATTTCGAACATGATGCGGCCAGGAGCCACGCGAGCGGCCCAGTGGTCCACCGCGCCCTTGCCCTTACCCATCCGCACTTCGGCCGGCTTGCCGGAAACCGGCACGTCCGGGAAGATACGGATCCAGACGCGGCCCTGACGCTTCATCTGACGGGTGATCGCGCGGCGAGCCGCTTCGATCTGACGCGCCGTGATGCGCTCCGGCTCGACGGCCTTCAGACCGTAGGAGCCGAAGTTCAGCGAGAAACCACCCTTGGACGAGCCGTGGATGCGGCCCTTGAAGGCCTTGCGGTACTTGGTCTTTTTCGGTTGCAACATGGCCTATCAGCCCTCACGACCACGGCGCGGACCGCGATCACCGCGGGGGCCGCGCTCACGGCCTTCGTTGGACGACGGACCCGAGGCTTCCTGGGCCCAGCGCTTGTCCTGAGCCATCGGGTCGTGCTCGAGCACTTCACCCTTAAACACCCAGACCTTCACGCCAATGATGCCGTAGGTCGTCTTGGCTTCATAGAAGCCGTAGTCGATGTCGGCGCGCAGGGTGTGCAGCGGCACGCGACCTTCGCGGTACCACTCCATACGAGCGATTTCGGCGCCGCCCAGACGGCCCGAGACGTTGATGCGGACGCCCTTGGCGCCCAGGCGCATGGCCGACTGCATCGAACGCTTCATGGCGCGGCGGAACGCGATACGGCGTTCCAGCTGCTGAGCGATGTTCTCGGCGATCAGCTGAGCGTCGGTTTCCGGCTTGCGGACCTCGACGATGTTCAGGTGAACTTCGCCTTCGGTGCGGGCCGCGATGTCCTTGCGCAGCTTCTCGATGTCAGCGCCCTTCTTGCCGATCACGACGCCCGGACGGGCGGCGTAGATCGTCACGCGGCACTTCTTGTGGGGACGCTCGATGATGATGCGCGACACGCCGGCGGCCGACAGGCGTTCCTTCAGCCACGTGCGCAGCTTCAGGTCCTGGTGGAGCAGTTTGGCGTAGTCGGCGCCGCCGGCGAACCAGCGGCTGTCCCACGTGCGGTTCACGCCGAGGCGCAGACCGATCGGATTGATTTTCTGACCCATCAGGCGGCCTCACCTGCTTCGCGAACCACGATGGTGATTTCGCTGAACGGTTTCAGGATGCGCGACGAGCGGCCGCGAGCACGGCTCGCGAAACGCTTCATCACCAGGTTCTTGCCCACGAAGGCCTCGGCGACGACCAGGTTGTCGATGTCGAGGTTGTGGTTGTTCTCGGCGTTCGAGACGGCCGAGTACAGGACCTTGCGGACGTCGCCGGCGATGCGCTTGCGGCTGAATTCCAGCTCGTTGAGAGCCTTCTGCACCGGCAGGCCGCGGATCGATTGGGCCACCAGGTTCAGCTTCTGCGGGCTGATGCGGACGTTGACCAGCTTGGCGCGGGCCTCGGTCGCCGCAACGCGACGGGGGTTCTTGGTCTGGGCCATGGATTACTTCCTCTTGGCCTTCTTGTCCGCCGCGTGGCCCGGGAAATTCCGGGTCGGGGCGAACTCGCCGAACTTCATGCCGACCATTTCTTCGGAGACCGACACCGGCACATGCTTCTGGCCGTTGTGGACGCCGAACGTCAGACCGACGAACTGCGGCAGGATGGTGGAGCGGCGCGACCAGGTCTTGATCACGTCCTTGCGGCCCGACGATTGAGCGGCGTCGGCCTTCTTGAGCAGATACCCGTCGACAAACGGGCCTTTCCAGGAGGAGCGGGCCATTCTTAGCGAGCCTTCTTCACGTGACGGCTACGGATGATGAACTTATCCGTGGCCTTGTTCTTGCGGGTGCGGGTGCCCTTGGTGTCCTTGCCCCACGGCGTAACCGGGGTGCGACCACCAGAGGTCCGGCCTTCACCACCACCATGCGGGTGGTCGATCGGGTTCATGGCGACGCCGCGAACGTGCGGACGCCAGCCCATGTGACGCTTGCGACCGGCCTTGCCCAGGTTCTGGTTCATGTGCTCGGGGTTCGACACGGCGCCGACCACGGCCAGGCACGAGTCCAGGACCATGCGCAGCTCGCCCGAGCCCAGACGGATCTGAGCGTAGCCCTGGTCGCGACCGACCAGTTGAGCGTAGGCGCCGGCCGAACGGGCCAGCTGAGCGCCCTTGCCCGGCTTCATCTCCACGTTGTGGATGATGGTGCCGACCGGCATGGAGCGCAGCGGCATGGCGTTGCCCGGCTTCACGTCGACCTTTTCACCCGCGACGATGGTGTCGCCGGCGTGCAGGCGCTGAGGCGCGATGATGTAGGTCTTCTCGCCGTCGGCGTAGTTCACCAGAGCGATGAAGGCCGTGCGGTTCGGGTCGTATTCCAGACGCTCGACCGTGCCGATCACGTCGAACTTGCGACGCTTGAAGTCGATCTTGCGGTACAGCTTCTTGGCGCCGCCGCCGCGGAAGCGGACAGCGATACGACCGCCCTGACCACGGCCGCCCGACTTGGTCAGGCCCTCGGTCAGCGACTTTTCCGGACGGCCTTTGTGCAGCTCGGAACGGTCGACCAGCACCAGGGCGCGGCGGCCCGGCGACGTCGGATTGTAATGCTTCAGAGCCATCTTCTTAGAGCCCCGTCGTGACGTCGATCGACTGACCATCGGCCAGCGTCACGATCGCTTTCTTGATGTCCACGCGACGGCCCAGGATGCCCCGGAAGCGCTTGGTCTTGCCCTTTTGAACCAGGGTGTTGACCTTGAGGACGTTGACTTTGAACAGGCTTTCGACCGCAGCAGCGATCTCGTCCTTGGTCGCCGTGCCGGCGACGCGGAAGACGACCTTGTTCTGCTCCGACAGGATCGTGGCCTTCTCGGTGATCACCGGAGCCAGGATGGTGTCGTAGTGCTTGGCGGTGGGTTGAGCGGCGGCCATTATGCGGCTTCCTTCTCAGCGAAGCGGGCCTCGATCGCCTCAACGGCGGCCTTGGTCAGCACCAGTTTGTCCGCCCGCAGGATGTCATAGACGTTCAGGCCGGCGTTCGGCAGCACGTCGATGTGCGGGATGTTGCGAGCCGCCAGGCCGAAGTTCGCGTCGACTTCCGGACCCGCGATGATCAGAGCCTTGGTCCAGCCCAGCTTGCCGAAGGTTTCGCGCAGGGCGGCCGTCTTGGCTTCCTTGACCGAAACGCTGTCGACGACGACCAGGTCGCCGGCCTTGACCTTGGAGGACAGGGCGTGGCGCAGAGCCAGAGCGCGGACCTTCTTAGGCAGCGAGAAGCCGTGGTCGCGGACGACCGGGCCGAACGCCGGCGAACCGCCGACGAACTGGGGCGCACGACGCGAGCCGTGACGGGCGCCGCCCGTGCCCTTCTGCTTGTACATCTTCTTGCCCGTACGAGAGTTCTCGTTGCGGGTTTGAACCTTGTGGGTGCCGGCGCGGCGCTTGGCCAGCTGCCAGTTGACGTAACGGGCCAGCAGGTCGCCGCGGATGTCGGAGATGCCGAAGACGGCGTCCGACAGCTCAACGTCGCCAGCAGCCTTGCCGTCGAGTTTGATGACCGAGAGTTTCATTACGCTTCACCGCCTTCGGTCGCTTCCACGGCCGGAGCTTCTTCAGCCGGCGTCGAAGCGGGTTGAGCAGCGGCCGACTTGACGGCGCCCGGGAACGGGGCGTCCGACGGGCGGGCCTTCTTGATGGCGTCGCTGATCTTGACGTAGGCGCCGTCGTGACCCGGGACAGCGCCCTTGATCAGGATCAGGCCACGCTCGGCGTCGACGCGGACGACGGTCAGGTTCTGGGTGGTGACGACTTCCTGGCCCAGGTGGCCGGCCATCTTCTTACCCTTGAAGACCTTGCCCGGATCCTGACGCTGGCCGGTCGAACCGTGCGAACGGTGCGAAATCGACACGCCGTGCGAAGCACGCAGACCGCCGAAGTTCCAGCGCTTCATGGCGCCGGCAAAGCCCTTACCAATGGTATGGCCCTGGATGTCGACCTTCTGACCCGCGAGGAAGTGGTCGGCCGACAGTTCGGCGCCCACGTCCAGCAGGGCGTCTTCGCCCACGCGGAACTCAGTCACATAGGCCTTCGGCTCGACCTCGGCCTTCGCGAAAACTTCGCGTTGAGCCTTGGCCGTGTTCTTGGCCTTCTTAACGCCAGCGCCCAGCTGAAGGGCGACGTAGCCGTCGCGCTCCTTGGTACGTTGGCCGACGACTTGGCAGCCGTCGAGCTGGAGTACAGTGACCGGAACGTGTGCGCCGTCATCGGCGAACACGCGGGTCATCCCCAGCTTCTTGGCGATCACGCCCGTGCGCATGTCGGATCCCGCCTCTTTCTTTCTTAGATCTTGATCTCGACGTCCACGCCGGCGGACAGGTCGAGCTTCATGAGCGCGTCCACGGTCTGCGGGGTGGGGTCGACGATGTCGAGCACGCGTTTGTGCGTGCGGATTTCAAACTGCTCGCGCGACTTCTTGTCGACGTGCGGCGAGCGGTTCACGGTGAACTTTTCGATCAGGGTCGGCAGCGGGATCGGACCACGAACGGTCGCGCCCGTGCGCTTGGCGGTGTTGACGATTTCGCGCGTCGAAAAGTCGAGGACGCGATGATCGAAGGCCTTGAGCCTGATGCGGATGCTTTGATCCATATCGGTTGTTATTCCCATGCGGCCGGAGCCGCGTCCCTGTGAACCATTTCAAAGACCGAAGCCCCGAGACGAAAACTCGTCCCCAGGAAACGCAAATCCGCAAAAACGAGCGGCCCACGCAGTCCCCCGCGAAGGCCGTAAGTTCCCAAGAAGCTGCAAAGAACAGTAACTTAGGTCGTTCCTGCGGACCGCGTCTGCACCCGGAAGTGCACAGCCGGTCCAACAAGAGGGGCGCTTATGCCCTCCGATTCCGTTTCCGTCAAGCGTGGAAATCCCCGCCCCGTCAGGGTTTGCGACTCGTCGCCCCCGCCGGCCTCATGAAACGATGCAGCGCAGCATAACACGGGCTGATCGTTAGGAACTACGGCCGGAAAGCGGCCATATGAACGCCGCGGAAAGGCGCTGCCGCAATGCTCGCCGTATACTGACGTACTTATGCCTCAATGCGTCACTTTTGGGCAACATCGCCCTCGATGCGACAGCCTCATGACATGTTTGTTACGGCCAAGGGCGAAACTGCGACCTATGTCTTGCCCATCGCCGGGCGGCTCAGCTTCCCGGCGGCAGTACATAAGGACAAAAAAATGAAAACCGTCTTTCTCGCTTCGGTCGCCGCCGCGACCCTGATCGCCGCTCCCGCCTTCGCTCAGAACGCCATTGGTTCGGTCGGCGTCGCCTACAACTATGCTGACGTCGAAAACACCGACGTGAACCGCGGCGTCATCGACGGCACCGTCGCTTCGCCGGTGTTCGGCGACTGGACCGTCACCTTCAACGCTGAAGCCGCCTATACGGATG
This sequence comes from Brevundimonas diminuta 470-4, assembly GCA_000318405.1. Taxonomy (GTDB): domain Bacteria; phylum Pseudomonadota; class Alphaproteobacteria; order Caulobacterales; family Caulobacteraceae; genus Brevundimonas; species Brevundimonas diminuta_B. The sequence goes on from KB291777.1 coordinate 105,633, forward strand.
TCAAGCACGGTGGCGACGAAACCACCCTGGCCGGCGCCGTGCACCTGTCGAAGAAGATCAACGACATGCGCTTCGGCGGCTTCGTTGCTGCTTCGGAATTCCTGGGCGGCGGCACGATGACGACCTTCGGCGTCGAAGGCCAGAAGTACCTGGAACGCGCCACCCTGACGGGCGTGGCCTCGTACGGCACCGTGCACAACGCGGACATCTGGAACGTGGCCGCTGACGCCGCCTTCTACGCCACGCCGCAACTGCGCCTGAACGCCGGCGCTGCTTACGCCAACGCTGACAACCTGTTCGTCGGCGGTTCGGTCGACGCCTGGTCGGTCGGCGTCGGCGCCGAGTACCAGTTCGCTGACTCGCCGTACTCGGTGTTCGGCGGCTACGACTACGCCAAGTCCTCGGACCTGGACGCTGACGCCAACGTCTTCAAGATCGGCATGCGCTACAGCTTCGGCGGCGGTCTGCAAGCCCGCGACCAAGCCGGCGCCAATCTGGGCCGCACGGTCGGCGGCGTCGCCGCTCTGCTCGGCAACTAAGCGATCATCGCGGCCTTCCGGCCGCACAGATCATGAGAACTCCGGCGGAGCGATCCGCCGGGGTTTTTATTTGGGCCACGCCCAACTGCAGACGTTAAAAAAGGCCCGGAGGGTTCCACGCTCCCGGGCCTTTTCCTTCAGAAGATTCTCGCCGCGTCAGCGGCCGATACGCAGGTCTCCTGATCCGACGACCGAGCGCGACACCCGGCCGGTCGCCTCAGCCACCCGGACATCGCCGGAACCGGCAATGGCGGCTGACACGTCGCCGGCCGTTCCCTCGAAGCGGACATCGCCCGACCCGCCGATCGACACCTCGAGCGACGGAGCGCGCCCAGCGCGCACCCGCACTCCGCCGGAGCCGCCGACGGCGATCTGTGTGTCGCCATCCACCCGGGCCACTTCGATATTGCCTGAGCCGCCGACATTGGCCTCCAGCCTGCCTGTCGCCCCCGCCACGACCGAGCCGGAACCGCCCACCGATGCTTCCAGATTGCGGGAGGTCCCGGCGCGGATGCTGCCCGAACCGCCGAGCGACAGATCGACGTCGCCGTCGACGTTGGCCACAGTCCAGGATCCGCAGCCGCCAGAGCCAAGGTCGACCGAGCGGGCGCCGCGGCCGATGGAGCCGTACACGGCCCCTCCCCCGTTGATGTCCACGTCGCGCGGCGTGCGCAGGACGATCATCGGCGCATCCTCCATCCGGATTCGCCCCTTGCCCCGAACCTGGACCGTGGCGCCCTCGCCGGGCTGGCGAGCGTCGGCCCGGCCGTTGTTGCACGAACTGATCAGGCTGCTGTTGAACCCCAGGCCGCGCGCAAGACCCAGGCCGCCGTCAATGCGCACCTGATCGCCGCGACGCTCGACACGCAGTTCCGGCAGATCGGCCGAGCCCTTGGTGATCTCCACCCCGACATCCGCACGATCTTCCGGAATGACGATCACGCGCGCCACGGCGTTGCGGATAGTCACTTCAGCGGCGAACGCCGGAGCCGCCATAACGGCGGATGCGGCCAGGGCGGATCCCAAGGCGGCGGCGATAGCGGCGGGTTTCATCAGCGAGCACTCCCTGTCTCTGTGTCCAGGTGAAACTAGGGCCCCACGTCGCAAAGTCAGTTTAAATCGAGGTCATGAACCCCTTTTAACCTTGCCCCCCGGCCGCCTCGGCGTTCAGCCGCCCGGCGCCGTCCACCGCGCCCGCGTCAGGCACGAAGTCGCGCTCGAAGGTCTCCAGGCGGCTCTTCAGGGCGCCGGTCTTCTTCAGCAGCACCGACGCCGCCCAGCGCGCGGCCAGTTCAGGCGTTCCCATCTGATCGGTCGAACGGGGCGCCCCTCCCCGGCTGCGCAGCACGGCGTTGGTGTAGAGAGCGCCTCGTCTCAGTCGCGAACTCCAGGTCTGGAAGTCGACCGACAGGGAGACGCAGAACCGATCCAGATTCTCGACCCGATGCGGCGCGAAGAAGGGCCAGGTCAGCGCCTGGCCCGGCTCCAGGTCGATCGCCCGGGCGTCCTGTTCAAAGGCGCGGACATAGGGGATTTCCTCGGTCGTCTGCCGCGCGATCACCTGCTCCATGCTCCGCTCGGGCAGGTGCGCCTCATCGCCTGGAAAGACGAACAGCCGCTTGCGGCCGCGCATGTGGAACAGGATCCCCCCCGACGCGTCGAAATGATAGGGCACCCGAGCCTTCGGCGACGACAGGATCAGCTGACCATTGCGGCTGACCGCCTTCAGACCGGGATAGGCGTCACCCATGATCCGGTCGAACTCGGCCATTGTCGCCCGCCACAACTCGGGCCAGCCGCGCTCGACGTCGCGCATATTAACCCACAGTCGGCCCTGCTGGATCGCCTCCAGCAGTTCCGCCCCGTTCAGCCGCCCGCGGGCGCCCGTTCGCAGGCTGACCTGCCCCTCCTCGTCGTAGTCGTAGAGGTTGATGTCGAACAGATCCGCAGGATACCGGTCCAGCACTTCGGCCAGCGCCTGATCCTCGGCGAAGCCGTTGGCGACCAGGGCATGAGCATGAACTGTCGCCTGGCTGATCGGACCCGCATAACGCGTCATGGAAGCCGTCATTCCGTTTCCTCCTCTACCGGCCTGTCCGGCCGCCCTCTATTTCCGCACCATGTCGACGGCGGCGCGCAGCGCCCCCGCGGCTCGGCCCGTCAAACTCGTTTCACACGCCTCGATCACGGCCCAGCGGCGCCGCGTACTGGTGCGCAGACGCTGCGCCCGCTCACGGCCCGCCAGGCCGACAGCGGCGCTCATCGTGGCGCACAGGGCCTTGGATACGCCGGGCCGGGCCACGACGCCTTCGGCGGTCGCCAGGCCGCCGTCATCGTAGTATTTCTTGTAGTAGCCGCCTACGCCGACGCCGTAGTCGAAGGTCCGGTAGCCCCGTTCGGACCCCAGCCGGATCGTCTCCTGCGTCAGCACTATGCCCGGCGACCAGCGTGCGACTTCCTGGTTGTAGACCGGGAACCACAGGTGGAAATGACGCCCCGCGTGCATGGAGTATTCCATCGCCACCACGCGGCCATCCACGCGCAGCACCGCCATCGAGGCGCCGAAACCGTCTTCGCCCTCGGAGTCCATCAGGGCGTGCAGCACCTGACCGGTCCAGCCGCAGGCGAAAATGTCATGCAGCCCGGTGCGGCGATACTGTTCGCTCTTTTCGATGATCAGGCGCTCCAGCAGAGCGTGATCGTGCAGGCCGATTTCGATCTCGACCGTCTTGAAGGCGCCGTCCAGTCCCCGCCGCGAACGCTCCTTGTCCTTGAAGTATTTCGGAAAGACTTTCCTGCGCCGCGCGTACCAGGCGTCGAAGCCGCCTTCGTCCGGCACGACCGAGACGACGCTGTGATGGCGGGGCATCTGTTCCGGCGCCTCGCCGATCCAGGCGGCGGCGGCGAAACGCGGCGCGCCCAGCAGGCGCGCTGCTTCCTGCATCGAGGGCTTCTGATCCTTGGCACCGATGACCCCGTGATAGTCGTTCATCGGCGCCGCCAGCGGCTGGATCGTCCCGCCCCGGCGCTGATGCGGATAGTATCCCAAGACGCGACCGTCCCGTTTGAAGACAGCCACGGCCGAACCGGGACAGATCGCCCCCGCGGTGCGCGCGAACTCCCAACGGAAGTAGGGGCTGCTCAGGTCGGGATCCGCACGCGCCCAGTCGTTCCACTGCGCGCCCTCATCGGGCGTCAGCTCGTCCAGGCTGCGGATTTCGACTGATAGTGGTCCCGACATGACGCTCCCTTCGGAACGATCGAAGCAATTCCCGTTCCATCCCGGTCTCATAAGGCCAAGCTCTTGAGGCGGGGTTAGCGCGCAGCCGCCTTGGCGGAGAACGGGAGCCTCTCGCCGCCCGCGGCATTGTCTTGAGCAGGAGGTCCCTCATGACAACGTCCCGCCCCAAGGCACGCGAAACCGAGAACGAGAACCAGCGCCCGGAGAAGGCCGGTCATCCGCCGCGCCCTGCAACCGAACCGAAAGGCGCCGAAGGCAGCAGCAACTCCGGTCGAACCGAAACCGACCCGGCAACCGGCGAGCCGAATGACTGAATGCAAAACGGCCCCCGGATCGCTCCGGGGGCCGTTCTGTTACGCTTTTGGCCTACCGCCCTTGCGGGCTGCTTGAG
>KB291778.1:0-27130 GCA_000318405.1 Brevundimonas diminuta 470-4
CGGCGGGCGCCGGGGCGGCAGTCGCAGCCGGGGCAGCGGCGGCCGGGGCCTTGTCGCCCGTGGCGGCTTCGCGCGCCAGTACGGCGGTATAGGCGATCGCGCCCGAGACGTTGCGCGCGGCCTCGACGGGGTCGAGGCTGGCCTGAACCAGACGGGGGGCCTGCTCGACCGGGCCCGAGGGACGCGGGTTGTAGGCGAAGGCCTGACTGGCGCCCGAACGGCCGCCGAAGCGGTAGAAAAGATGGTCGCCGACCTGATTGACGCGGATCAGATTGTTGCGCCACGACGGCGAGACGGCGGTGGTGTGGAAGTGGATGGCGTTGCCGACGGCGCTGAACACCTGGCCGGACAGGGCCTTGGTCGCGACTTCGCGGGCGCGGTTCCAGGCGCTGCGGTTGACGGCGCCGCGCATGGCGCCGTTGCAGGTGAAGCTGAACTGGCAGCCTGAGCCCCGGTTGGCGCCCTGATAGACGACGGCGCAGACGGTCTTGGGGAAGGCGGGGTGGCGGGCGCGGTTCAGCACCACCTGGGCCACGGCCTTCATGCCGTCGCGGCCTTCGCCGCGCGCTTCATAATAGACGGCCTGGGTCAGGCATTCGAGATCGCGCGACTGGTCCAGGGCGCCGTCGAGGCGGAAGGGACGGGCGGCCGAGACGCGCGTCGCGCCATGGCCGTCGCGGCGCAGGCCGTCCTGACCTTGAAGTTGCTCCAGCCGGGCGGTCAGCAACTCGGCCTGGCGGTCGCGCTGGGCCGAGCCGGCGACGGAATAGGGGTCGTGGCGGTGGGCGATGGCCAGGGCGCTGGCGTCCAGGCCGCCGGCCGCTTCGGCCAGGGCTTCCTGGGTATAGCCGCCGGCGCCGGCGCCCTGCAGGCGCTCGGCCTGACTGCGCACGGTTGAGGCCTGGGCGGCCAGACCGCCCAGATAGGCCCCTCCGACTGCGAGGCCGACCACGCCGCCGAACGCCGCCGCTGCCGTCGTCGGGCGCAGACGGAATGAGCGGGCGGCGTGCATCAGCGCGCGCGTCTGCGAGGAGAGAGACAAAGGCGTAGTCCTGTACAACAGGGCGAGGATGCCGCCCCCGTAGTTCCCGAACCCTGGCGACAAGGACGCGTCGCGCTTCAAGCGGGTCGGGTGAACGCCGACTGAACGCCGGCCCTCGAAGGCGGGCCTTTATCCATTGGTTTATGGCCTCAATGTGACTGATTCGCTAGAATTGTAATTTCTTCAGCATAGGGAAATTGCGGCAAAGTCATTATTTCCGTTGTTTTAAATCATGACGAAATTGCGCCTGAGACATTCTTGGGAATACCGTATTGGTCTGTTGAACAAAGATTGTGCGGCGCGAGGCGTGGGCGTGAATAAGCTATTGGCGGCGATGCGACGTCTTGGATGCCTGAGTCCTGCCTCAGATGGGAACCAGTCGGTAATTTTCGCGTTCCAAGCTGAGCTATTTCAAGGAGTTGACCCATGACCCGCATCGCTTCCCGCCTGCTCGTTCTGACGCTGGCCGGCGCTGGAGCCCTGGCCCTGTCGGCCTGCGGCCACACGGTGGAACAGAAGGCGGCGACCGGCGCCGTCGCAGGAGCTGTGGTCGGCGGCCCGGTTGGCGCGGCCGTCGGCGGCGCCGCGGGCGCTGCGGTCGGCCACGCTCAAAAGCCGCAGTAACGACGCGTCTCTTCGGCCGCGAAACGCGGTCGGAGGGCGTCAGTCGCCGCTAAATCCTATGAAATCGGGCTGTAGAGCTTGATTTCGGCGCTAAATTCGGCTTTGCCCTCCCGCCGGGCCGAGCGTGCCGAAACGCGCTTTGCGCCCCGTCTTGCGGCCGTCGCTTCGGCGATCGGCCCTTTTCGCCGTTTCCATTTCCTATCAAGGACACCCGCCTCTCAGCATGCGCGACCTCAAGAACACCGGCTTCAACGACCGCCTGTCCGCCCAGAAAGACGCCAAACAAGCCCTGCTGGCCCGGTTCAAGCCGAAGCCGACGGTTCAGGACCCCGAGTTCGAGAAGCTGGCCGAAAAGCGCGCCGCCGAGAAGGAGGCCATCCGCCAGCAGCACGAACTGGCCAAGGCCGAGCTGCGTCGCGAGAAGGCCGAGAAGGACGCCGCCCGCCTGGCCGCCGAGATGGCCGCCCAGGAAGAGGTCGACGCCGCCAAGCGCGCCGCCCGCAAGGAGCGCAAGCAACTGACCAAGGAAGAGCAGAAGGCGGCTCGCGACGCCCGCTACGCCGCCCGCAAGGCGCGCAAGCGTTAATCACGTCTGCCTACGCCCCTTCTTGAACGGGAAGGGGCAACGCTCATGCCGCTCTGACGTTACGGGGGCGAAGATTCCTGCGACATGGAACGGCTGGCCTCTTGGAACGCGGGCCGGACGACCTGACTGCAAGGCTGATCTTCTCCAGCACTGCGAACAGGAGCCGTCATGAACGCCATCGACACCGGTCTGAAGCCCAAGGAACGCGCTGACGTCGCGCGCGAGCTGTCCAAGGCCCTGGCCGACAGCTACGCCCTCTATCTGAAGACGCACGGCTATCACTGGAACGTGCGCGGGCCGGAGTTCTTCAGCCTGCACAATCTGCTGGAAGAGCAGTACCGCGAAATCTGGGCCGCGCTGGACGAGATCGCCGAGCGTATCCGCGCCCTGGGCGAACTGGCGCCGCAGAGCGCCTCGGCCTTCGCCAATCTGACCTCGATCAAGGACGGCGCTCCTGAGAAGGATTCCGCCGCCATGCTCAAGGAGCTGATCAAGGACCACGGGGTCGTCATCGCCACCGCCCGCGCCGCGCTCGACGCCGCCGATGAGGTCGGGGACGAGGCCTCCGTCGACCTGATGACGGTGCGTCTGGCGGCGCACGAGAAGGCGGCCTGGATGCTGCGCTCCAGCCTGGGCGAGCGATAAAGGCCGGCGGGTTTACCGTTCCATCTCACGCAACGGTAATCTTGGCGTCTGAAAAGCGCCGGATTGGGCGGTCATGCAGATCGCTGGTTTCCGGCGCCGTCAGGCGTCGCTATACGGACGTCGCATGAACCTCGGCCGCCTTACGCCGCTGAAGACGACCGGACGCCGCGCCCTGGCTGCGGCGCCTGCGGCCATGGCCGTCACCCTGGCGGCGATGGGCGTGGCCATGTCCGCCAGTTCGACGCCGCGCCCCGACATCGACCGGACGGCCGAGGCGGTGGCGCGCGCCACCGGCGGGGATCTCGGTCCGAACGGCCTAGCGGCGGTGATGGCGCGGATGGACGCGGGCCAACTGGCTGTCGCGCGTCGTCACGACCCGGCTCTGGGGCTGCCTGAACTTTACGGCCTGACGCCCGGTTGGGAGAGCCTGACGCTCGGCGGCAAGCCCAGTCTGGACCAGGGCGTGGCCGGCGTCGCCGCCCAGCAGCTGAACGCAGCCATGCCCAACGCCTTCGGCGCGCTTCAGCCCGCGCGGCCCTTCGTCTTCCGCCCGGCGGACGAGGCGTCGCGCCAGCGCGCCCTGCGCTGCCTGACCCAGGCTGTCTATTACGAGGCGGCGCTGGAGCCGACCGAGGGGCAGGAGGGCGTGGCCCAGGTCGTGCTGAACCGGGTGCGCGATCCCAACTATCCCTCCAGCGTCTGCGGCGTCGTCTATCAGGGCGCCGAGCGGACCACGGGCTGTCAGTTCAGCTTCACCTGCGACGGCTCCCTGGCGCGCGGTCCGGTGCGCTGGGCCTGGGATCGGGCCGAGCGGGTCGCCGCCCGCGCCCTGAACGGCCATGTGTCCGAGCGCGTGGGCACGGCCACCCACTACCACGCCGACTACGTCCACCCCTGGTGGTCGCCGACCCTGGCCAAGATCACCCAGGTCGGAGCGCACATCTTCTATCGCTGGAAAGGCGCGGCCGGAGAGACGGCCGCCTTCGTCAACGCCTACGCGGGCCGCGAGCCGTCGATCGACGAGGCCCGCTTCGCCCAGTCCCGCGTCCTCCTGGCCACCGCCGCCGACAGCGTGGAAGCGGCGCTGGAGGGCGCCAGGTCCGGCGAACTGCGCACGGTCGAGATCGACGGCCAGACCCGCGTGGTGGGCGTCGCCAGCCTGGGCGGCCGCCGCCAGGCCAGCAAGGACGAGATCGCCGCCATCAACGAGCGGCTGAAAGCCTTTGAAAGCGGCGCCGTCCCCAGCGTGACCGTCGCCGCCCCGCCCCCCGCCGGCGTCACCCCCATGGCCGTCGAAGAGGTCGGCAGGCCGCAGGGGTGAGAGGACGGTTCACCAGGCGCCGAGTTTCTCGGCTTCCTTGTGGCTGATGGGGTGGGGGGCGGCCTTGTGGTCTTCTTCGGCCAGGAAGCGGGCGGCCTCCAGGGCGGCCATGCAGCCCATGCCCGCCGCAGTCACGGCCTGGCGATAGACGTCGTCGGTGACGTCGCCGGCGGCCCAGACGCCCTCGATGGCGGTCGCGGTCGTGCCCGGCTTGACCCGCAGATAGCCGCCGGAATTGGTCTCCAGCTGGCCCTTGAACAGTTCGGACGAGGGGGCGTGGCCGATGGCGATGAAGACGCCGTCGGCGGGGATTTCGCTGATCTCGCCGGTCTTGACGTTCTTCAGGCGCACGCCGGTGACGTTGCGGGCCACGCCGTCGACGACGCCGACGACTTCCTCGACAGCCACGTCCCAGACGACCTTGATCTTGGGGTGGGCGAACAGGCGGTCCTGCAGGATCTTCTCGGCGCGGAACTCGTCGCGGCGGTGAACCACGGTGACGGTCTCGGCGAAGTTGGTCAGGAACAGGGCTTCCTCGACGGCGGTGTTGCCGCCGCCGACGACCACCACCTGCTTGCCGCGATAGAAGAAGCCGTCGCAGGTGGCGCAGGCCGAGACGCCGAAGCCTTGATAGGCGGCCTCAGACTCCAGTCCCAGCCATTTGGCCTGGGCGCCAGTGGAAATGATGACCGTCTCGGCCAGGATTTCCGCGCCCGAATCGAGCGTCAGGCGGAAGGGGCGCTGGGACAGGTCGGCCTGGGTCACGATGTCATGCAGGACTTCCGTGCCGACATGCTCAGCCTGGGCCTGCATCTGCTGCATCAGCCAGGGGCCCTGAATGGTCTCGGCGAAGCCGGGGTAGTTCTCGACATCCGTAGTGATGGTCAACTGGCCGCCCGGCTGAAGCCCGGCGATCATCACCGGGTTCAGCGAGGCGCGGGCGGCGTAGATGGCGGCGGTCCAGCCGGCGGGGCCGGAACCGATGATGGCGACACGGACGGTACGAGCTTGGGCGTTGGCTTGGGTCATGGGCCTATTTAGGCGCTGATTCCGCAAAGCGCGATGCTAGGATGGCTTCATTAGCGCACGCGGGGTGAATGATGAGCAAAAACAACGCGGCCTTGATGCCGGTCGGTATGGGCGCGGGACTCGCGATCGGCGCCGGGATTGGCGCAGCCACCGATAATATGGCGATGTGGTTGGCGCTGGGCGTGGCCATTGGCTCGGGGCTGGGCGTTGGCCTCATGGGGCTGAGCGGGTCCAAGCGTGACGGCGAGGATGATCACGGCGACACCCCGAAGGATTGAACCTTCTTCAGCGGTTCGACATCGCCGCCAGAACGGCGCGGGCGGCGCGTTCGGTCTCGTTCAACGGCGCATAGGTCCACGGCGTCAGCGCGCCATCGAAGGGACGGGCGGCGCCGCGCGCCTGAAGGTCGGCGTGCAGGCGGGCGAACTTGCCCGGCGCCTTCTTTGCGACCATCGGCAGAACGTGGACCGGCTTGCCGGTTGAGGCGGCCTCGGCGGCCATGTTGGCGCTGTCCTCGGTGACGAGGATGTGGTCGGCGCCGTCCAGCATGGCGAACAGGGGGTTGTCGCCCGCGCCGTCCCAGATCCAGCCGGGCAGGGCCGACAGACGCGCGGTCATCACCGCCTTGGCCGCCTCGGGCGTGCGGCGCGAATAGGTCAGCAGCAGAGAACCCTTTGCGGCGGCGACGGCTTTGGCGATGCGCTCGGCCAGATCAGCGGCGTGGTCGGGCGGCAGATCGAAGGCGGCGGACGCTCCCCCAACCATAACCGCCACGCGCGGATGAGGCAGGGAGGCGACGCGTGCGGCGAAGGCGGGCGCGGCCTCGGCCAGTTTTTCGCGCGTGATGCGGTGGGGGCTGCCGGTGATCGAAAGGACGTTGGGGCCGCTGACGTCGTCATGGGCCGGGGCGACGATCAGGTCGTAGCGGTCGTTGCGCCAGCGCGGGTCTTGGGTCTGGACGACGAAGGTCCTGCCCCCGCTCCAGCCGCGCACGCGCGCCGACAGCGGAAGGCTGGCGCGGCCCGTGGCGATCCACAGGTCAGGCCATTCCGCGACGCGGCGCGGATCGAACGACCCCGGCGCGAGCATGGCGGGCGTCTTCAGGCCTGACGGCCAGCGGTCGAAGGCGGGGCGCCAGCGCACCGTCTTGATGGCGATATCGGCCGGGGTCAGGCGGGCGACGGCCTCGGCCAGCCCCAGAGCCTGGTTCTGGATGCCTGTGCGGCCGTCGGACACGACCCAGATGGAAAGAGGGCGCGCGGCCATGCCGCGCGCCCTGCCTTCAGCCTCGATGTCGGCGGAGGTTACTTCCACTCGACCTTGAGGATCTCATAGGCCTTCACGCCGCCGGGCGTGTTGACCTCGACCACGTCGCCGACCTCCTTGGAGATCAGGGCGCGGGCGATCGGCGAGGCGATGGAGATCTTGCCCAGCTTCACGTCGGCCTCGTGTTCGCCGACGATCTGATAGACGCCTTCTTCCTCGGTGTCCTCGTCCACGAAGGTGACGGTGGCGCCGAACTTGACCTGGTCGCCGGACAGTTTGGACACGTCGATCACCTGGGCGCGGGACAGCTTGTCCTCGATCTCGGCGATCGAGCCTTCGATCCAGCCCTGGCGCTCCTTGGCGGCGTGATACTCGGCGTTTTCAGACAGATCGCCATGCTCGCGGGCTTCCGCGATGGCGGCGATCACGCTGGGTCGTTCCACCGACTTCAATTGCTTGAGTTGATCGTCGAGGGCGCGATAACCCTCGGCCGTCATCGGCACTTTTTCCATTGTGTCGTGAGTTTCTTGCTACGCCCGAAGACAGATGAGAGACGGTTCGGTGCATCGCGGCCACGGGGGCGTCGCGTGACCGGCCAAGGAAGGTAGGGCGCCCAGCGCCCAAACTCAAGATGGGGCAGGCAGGTCGCTGGACGTTGTTCGTCGCGGCGGAACAGCGCAAGGCGCAGGTCGCCCGCCCTTCATTCGCCCGCCCTTCATTCGCTGGACGGGGGCCCTGGCAGGCGGTCCCTGCCGAAGGCGCGGCGCAGGGCGGTCCAGGCGATAAATCCCAGCGCCGCCAGCGCCATCAGCATGAAGGCGCCGGATACGACGGCGACGCCCGCCGCGATGAAGGCGATGACGAAACAAACGGCCGAGAACAGGGCCGCGATCACTTGGACGACAGACAGGCGCATGACGGTGTTAACGCCTCACAAACCGCCGAGTTGCGGCCGAGCTCAGCGCGCGCGCCCGCGTGATCGACGACGCTGCGACGGCGCAGGCTTGACCGCAGGCGCGTCTGCGGCGGCGCCGCGACGGTGCTTCCACAACTGCCAGGCTATGCCCGCCAGAGCGATCTTGCCCATGTGGCGGCCCATCATCGCCCGGCCGCGACGCGACAGCAGCAGACTGCTTACGAGGGTAGGCAGAGTAGGCAGGAACATGGGCGGCGTCTCCAGACGGAAAGGGAATGTTCCTCCCTCAACGACCAGGACGCCGCCCGGTTCACCAGCCTTTACCGTTTCGGCATCAGGGCCTCGGCGGCCAGCACCGAGCCTTCGACGCCCAGGGTGACGGCGGGCTCCGGCGTGATGCGGAACAGGCCCGAATGGTGACCGGCCGCGCCCTTGACCTGGTCGGGCGGCGTGCCGCCGACGCGGAAGTAGACGCCCTTCACCCCCAGTTCGGGCGTGACGAACTCGGCGAAGTCCTCGGCGCCCATGCCGGTGCGCGGATTGTCGATCAGCACGCCGTCGCCCAGACCGGCGGTCAGGGCCTGGCGGACGCGGGCGGCCGTGGCGGCGTCATTGATGGTGGGCGGCGTGTTTTCCAGCGGCGAGCGCACGACGGTCGGCAACCTGTCCTCGGGCACGCCTAGGGCGCGGGCGGTGTTCGCCGAGATGCGGTCGATGCCGTCCAGCAGCTTGGCGCGGACCTCAGGGCTGTCGGCGCGGACGGTCAGCTGCATGTCCACCCGGTCGGAGATGATGTTGTGCTTGATGCCGCCCTTGATGGCGCCCACCGTGACCACGGCGCCCTCCAGCGGGCTGATCTCGCGGCTGCGCAGGGACTGCAGGCCCACCACGATGTGCGAGGCGACCAGGATCGGATCGACGCCCAGGTGCGGCGAGGCGCCGTGGGTGGCGACGCCGTGCACGGCGATGTCCACGCTGTCCGAACTGGACGAGGTGATGCCCAGCGGCAGGCCGATCCGGCCTGTCGGCGTGTCGGACGAGACGTGGAAGGCCAGGGCGTAGTCCGGCTTGGGGAAGCGCGAATAGAGGCCGTCCTGCACCATGGCGCGGGCGCCGAAGATGCGTTCCTCGGCCGGTTGAGCGACCAGGACCAGGGTGCCGGACCAGTTGGCCTTGCGCGCCTGCATCTGGCGCGCCGTGCCGATCAGGGCGGTGATGTGCACATCGTGGCCGCAGGCGTGCATGACGGGCTTCTCCACCCCGTCGGTGTCGACCTGACGGGCGGTGGAGGCGTTGGCGAGACCCGACTGCTCCTCGACCGGCAGGCCGTCCATGTCGGCGCGGATCATGACCGTGGGGCCAGGGCCGTTGCGCAGGACGGCGACCACGCCGGTGCCGCCGACGCCGGTGGTCACCTCATAGCCCAGGGCGCGCAGCTCCTGCGCCATGCGCGCGGCGGTCTGGACTTCGAGGCCCGACAGTTCCGGGTTGCGGTGGAAGTGGTCGAACAGGGCGCCGAGGTTGGCGTCGTAGTCGGCCTTTACCGCGGCCTTCAGCCCAGCGGCGTCATTGGCGTTCTGGGCTATGGCGGGCGCCGAACCGGCAGCCAGAACCGCGGCCAGAATGGCGGTGAGCGTGGTCTTCTTCATGGTGATATCCCCTCCTGAGTCAGGCGCGACCTTAGCCGCTGGCGGGGAGGGGGCAACCGCAGAAGGGCGTCATTGTCCTGATCGACCCCAGATGAAATGGGCGGCGGCGCCCAGAAGGATCAGGACATAGACGCACAGGATCAGGCCCAGCCATGTCGCAAAGGGTTGCTTGCGCGTTTTGTGACGCAGAATCTGCTGGGCCATCCAGCCGCCAAGGGCGCCGAAGGCCGTGGCCAGCAGCAGGGTGCGCTCGGGAATGCGCCAGTCGCCGTTGCGGGCGGCTTTCTTGTCCAGCCAGAACAGGACAAAGGCGACCAGATTGCCTGCGAGCAGAAGCAGCAGGACTCGGTCGATGGAAGACAAGCTCATGGCGCGCTCCATAGGTGACCATCAGGGTAGGGCGCGAAGGCTGAGAAAGCATTGCCCGGCGTGCTTGATGCGGCGCCATCATGAAAAAGCCCCCGCCGATCGCACGGCGGGGGCTTTCCGGTTCAGGTCGGAGCCTGATCTCAGTTGTAGGACTGGATCGGGCGGACATCCATCTCGCCGTGGCGGACGGCGGCGATGGCCTGTGCGGCGGCCAGGGAGCCCGACGCCGTGGTGTAGTAGGGGATCTTCATCATCAGCGCCGTGCGGCGGATCGAGAAGCTGTCGGCCAGGGCCTGCTTGCCGTCCGTGGTGTTGAAGACCAGCTGGACCTCGCCGTTCTTCATGGCGTCGACAATGTTCGGACGGCCTTCCAGCACCTTCTTGACCAGACCGACCTCAAGGCCCTGTTCGGTCAGATAGGCGTGAGTGCCGCCGGTGGCGATGACGGCGAAGCCCTGAGCCAGCAGCGTCTTCACCGCCTCCACGATGAAGGGCTTGTCGGCGTCGCGCACCGAGACGAAGGCCGTGCCCTCGGTCGGCAGGATGGTGCCGCCGCCGGTCTGGGACTTGGCGAAGGCGCGGGCGAAGGCGGGGGCCAGATCGGCCTCGCCCTCACGCTTCCAGTCCAGACCCATGACCTCGCCGGTCGAGCGCATTTCCGGGCCCAGGATGGTGTCGACCCCGGCGAAACGGGCGAAGGGGAAGACGGCTTCCTTGACCGCGATGTGGTCCAGTTCCTTGTCGACCAGGCCGAAGGACGACAGCGGCACCCCGGCCATGACCTTGGCGGCGATGGCGGCGACCGGCTGGCCGATGGTCTTGGCGACGAAGGGCACCGTGCGGCTGGCGCGCGGGTTCACTTCCAGCACGAAGATGCGCGGGTTTTCGCTGTGCGGCTCCTCGATGGCGAACTGCACGTTCATCAGGCCTCGCACCTTCAGAGCCTTGGCCATGGCGGTGGTCTGGCGCTTCAGCTCGGCCACGGTCTCGGGACGCAGGGAGAAGGGCGGCATGGAGCAGGCGCTGTCGCCCGAGTGGACGCCGGCTTCCTCGATATGCTCCAGAACGCCCGCGACGAAGACGGTTTCGTCGTCGCACAGGGCGTCCACGTCCACCTCGGTGGCGCGGTTCAGATAGTGGTCGATCAGCACGGGATCGTCGCCCGAGACGCGCATGGCCTCGCCGACGTAGCGGTCCAGACCCTCGCGGTCGTGGACGATCATCATGCCGCGGCCGCCCAAGACGTAGGACGGGCGCAGGACGACCGGATAGCCGACTTCCTCGGCCTTGACGGCGGCTTCCTCGACCGAGCGGGCCAGGGCGTTGGGCGGCTGTTGCAGGCCGATGGCCTGAAGCATCTGCTGGAAGCGCTCGCGGTCCTCGGCCAGGTCGATGCTGTCGACGCTGGTGCCCAGGATCGGCACGCCGTCTTCTTGCAGCGCATGGGCCAGCTTCAGCGGGGTCTGGCCGCCGAACTGGACGACCACGCCGATCAGTTCGCCCTTGGAGCGTTCGACGTCGATCAGCTCCAGCACGTCCTCGGCCGTCAGCGGCTCGAAATACAGGCGGTCGGAGGTGTCGTAGTCGGTTGAGACCGTCTCGGGGTTGCAGTTGACCATGATGCTCTCGACGCCGATGTCGTCGAAGGCGAAGGCCGCGTGGCAGCAGCAGTAGTCGAACTCAATGCCCTGGCCGATGCGGTTCGGACCGCCGCCCAGGATGACGGCCTTTTTCCGATCCGACACCTCGGCCTCGCAGGCCGGGATCTGACCCAGGGCGCCGGTCTCATAGGTCGAATACATATAGGCGGTGGCGCTGGCGAACTCGGCGGCGCAGGTGTCGATGCGCTTGAACACCGGGCGCACGTCCAGGGCGCGGCGGGCCTTGCGGACCTCGCCCTCGGTCTTGCCGGTCAGGGCGCCCAGACGGGCGTCGGAGAAGCCCTTGGCCTTCAGCTTGCGGAAGTCGGTGGCGTCCGTGGGCAGGCCCTGAACGCGGACGTGGCCCTCGGTGCGGATCAGGTCGGCGATCTGGCGCAGGAACCACGGCTCATAGGAACAGGCGGCCTGGACTTCCTCGACCGTCAGGCCGTGGCGGAAGGCCTGGGCGATGACGCGGATGCGGTCCGGCGTCGGCAGGCCCAGGGCGCGGATGACGGCGGCCTTGA
Organism: Brevundimonas diminuta 470-4; assembly: GCA_000318405.1. GTDB lineage: Bacteria > Pseudomonadota > Alphaproteobacteria > Caulobacterales > Caulobacteraceae > Brevundimonas > Brevundimonas diminuta_B. The sequence goes on from KB291778.1 coordinate 11,615, forward strand.
TCGCGGCGTCGTCCTCGGCGCCGGTTACGCCGTCGATCTCGATGTCGTCAAAGCCGTTCAGGCCGGTCTCCAGACCGCGCAGGGCTTTCTGCATGGATTCCTGGAAGGTGCGGCCGATGGCCATGACCTCGCCGACCGACTTCATCGCCGTGGTCAGCGACGGCTCGGAGCCCGGATATTTCTCGAAGGCGAAGCGCGGGATCTTGGTGACGACATAGTCGATGGCCGGCTCGAAGCTGGCCGGGGTCACCATGGTGATGTCGTTCTTCAGCTCGTCCAGCGTATAGCCGACGGCCAGCTTGGCGGCGATCTTGGCGATCGGGAAGCCGGTGGCCTTGGACGCCAGCGCCGAGGAGCGCGACACGCGCGGGTTCATCTCGATGACGACCAGACGGCCGTCCTTGGGGTTGACCGCGAACTGGACGTTCGAGCCGCCCGTCTCGACCCCGATCTCGCGCAGCACGGCGATCGAGGCCGCGCGCATCATCTGATATTCCTTGTCCGTCAGGGTCATGGCCGGGGCGACGGTGATGCTGTCGCCGGTGTGGACGCCCATCGGGTCGATGTTCTCGATCGAGCAGATGATGATGCAGTTGTCCGCATGATCGCGGACGACCTCCATCTCATATTCCTTCCAGCCCAGCACCGACTCTTCGATCAGCACTTCGGTGGTCGGCGACAGGTCCAGGCCCCGCTCCACGATCTCGTGGAATTCCTCGACGTTGTAGGCGATGCCGCCGCCGGTGCCGGCGAGGGTGAACGACGGGCGGATGATGGCGGGCAGGCCCACGAAGGCCAGGGCCTCGTCGGCTTCTTCAATATGGTGGATGGCGCGCGAGCGGGGCGATTCCAGACCCAGCTTGTCCATCGCGTCGCGGAACTTCTGACGGTCCTCGGCCTTGTCGATGACCTCGGCCTTGGCCCCGATCATCTCGACGCCGTGACGGGCCAGGGCGCCCGAGGCGTTCAAAGCGAGAGCCGTGTTCAGCGCCGTCTGGCCGCCCATGGTGGGCAGCAGGGCGTCCGGCTTTTCCTTGGCGATGATCTTCTCGACCATCTCGGGCGTGATCGGCTCGATATAGGTGGCGTCGGCCACCTCCGGGTCGGTCATGATGGTGGCGGGGTTCGAGTTGACCAGGATGACCCGGTAGCCCTCGGCCTTCAGCGCCTTACAGGCCTGAACGCCGGAATAGTCGAACTCACACGCCTGGCCGATGACGATCGGACCGGCGCCGATGATCAGGATGGACTTGATGTCTGTGCGCTTGGGCATCGGCGTTCGTCTCAGTTCGTCACGACCGCGCACTCCCAGCCGTCATAGTCGAGCTGGAAGGCCGCGGCCCAGGTTTGCATCATGGCCGACACAGGCGAAAACGACGCCTCGTCGACCGGCATGGTGGTCTCCAGGACGGTCATGTCGCCCTGGCCCCGCGTCAGGAAGCCCGCACGGCGGGCCACCTCGCACAGGTCGCCGTGCGCCTCTTCCTCGCCGTAGAAGTAGAACAGCGTATGGCGCGGGGTGATCCCGCTGTCGCCCTGCTCTGCGAGCGCGGCGCGCACCATGGCGTCCTTTTCTTCATGACTGGTCAGGGCGGCGGTCTCCACGCGCGCAGACGGACGGGCGCGAGCGCGCTCGCGGCCGATCCGTTCGGGTTGTCGGTTAAGCGGCCCGTTTAGAGACGCAGGGGCCGGTGGGCAAGGGCTTATCCCTGCTGAGCGCACAAGAAAAAGGGGCGGCCCGTAAGGACCGCCCCAGAGTTTCAAACCTCGTTCGTCCTTTAGAAGGGACGGAAGTTCAGGCCGACGAAGAAGCGGCGGCCGTATGGGTCGAAGTTGGAGTAGATGGTGGTGCCCAGGATGTCGCGCTGTTCAGCGTCGAACAGGTTCACCACGCCGGCGCGCAGCGTCAGGTCGTCACGCACGTTGTAACGCACGGTCAGATCGTGACGGACGAAGTTGCCGGTGTCCATCTGGTCGGCCAGACGCGAGTCCGCGTTGTTCACGAAGTCGCGGGCGCGAACGATATTGGAGGCGGACTGCCAGTCTGCGGTCCAGTTCACGTTCCAGATGTCGTTCGGGCGCCAGGACAGCGACGAGCTCATGCGGACGCGCGGATAGGCGTTGGTGCCGCTCAGGCCGATGCTGGCCGCCAGCTCACGATAGTCGGACGGATCCGCTTCGTTGAGGTACTGCTTCTGCTCGATCAGCCACGAACCCAGCAGGCGCCAGTCGAAGGAACCCCAGTTCTTGCCCCAATCCGCGGTGTCCCACGAATAGTTGGCGCCGAAGTCCAGGCCGCGCGTTTCCAGAGCCGCATAGTTGAACGACCGCTCGATGAAGCCGCCGACGGGATCGCCGGAGGGGGCGCCCATGCCGAACGGAATGCTCGGGTTGTTGCGGAAGATCGAGTTACAGGCGTCCATGTTCAACTCGGCGCCGCTCACGCAGTTGGCGGCGATGCCGGCGGCCGACACGGCGGCGATGACCTTGTCGATGCGGATTTCATAGTAATCCAGCGACAGGGTCAGGCCTGGCGCGAAGCGCGGCTGATAGACGGTCGAGAAGGTGAAGGATTCCGACTCTTCCGGCTGCAGGTCCGGGTTGCCGCCTGAAACGCCGGCGATGCCCGAGGTGTAGTTCGGACGGAAGTCGTCGGTGTTGGTGGCGGTTTCACCGGCGAAGTCGAACGACAGGCCCTGCTGTGCGGCCAGGGCCGTACAGTTCTTCACGCGGTTGGCCTTGATCTGCTGGTCGTCCAGGGCGGCGATCGAAGCGGTGGCGCAGGGGTCGACGAAGTTGTTGGCGAACGTCTGGCCGTACGGCGAGAAGTTCTCGCCCAGGTTCGGTACGCGAACCGAGGTGTTGAAGCTGGTCTTGAAAGTCAGATCGCGGATCGGGCGGTAGACCAGGTTCACGCCGTAAACGTCGACGTTGCCCACGGTCGAATAGTCGGCCCAGCGGTACGAACCGCTCAGCTCGGCGTACTCGCCCAGGAAGGAGTCGCGGAACAGCGGCACGGAGACTTCCGCGAACAGCTCCTTGGACTCATAGCTGACTTTCGGGAAGTCGGCGCCGGTGTTCAGGAACAGCAGGCGATCGCCAGCCGTGGTGCTGCGGCCGACGGCCGAGGTGGTTTCCTTGCGCCATTCGCCGCCCAGGGCGAGGCCCAGGTTGCCGGCGCCCCAGAAGTCCCAGAGTTCGGTCGAGACTGAGCCCATGAATTGGTGTTGCTCGTTCATTTCCTCAACGCGGACGAAGGCGTCGACGTATTCCAGAGCTTCAGCCGACTGGTTGCCGGCGCCGAAGATGTTCAGCGGCGTGCACTGGGCGATGGCGTTGCGGCCATACTCGGTTTCACGCAGGTCGCCGCCGCGCTGGTAGTCGTACAGCCCGGCATGAATGACCTCGCCTTTCTCAGTCAACTCGCGCATCGGCACGCCGCGCGCGTTTTCCAGCGACGAACGGCAGACGATGGCGCCGGCGGAGCCGAGCAGGCCCGTCGTGTCGACCACGGCGTCAGCGGCCAAGGCCATGCGCTGCACGTCCACGCCGCGCTCGATGTTTTCGATCTCGACCTTGCCGTAGGTGTAACCCAGATCCCAGGACAGGGACTTGGCGAAGCCGACGGGGCCGTGGTTGCCGTCAAAGCCGACGACGTAACGCTGCAGGTCGCGGGTGTTCCGCTGCGAACGCTCGGGGCCGAAGAAGCTGTGACGCGCGATCGGCAGGCTTTGCGAGCCGATCAGTTCACCGGCGTTCTGAGCCGTCGGCGGGGCGTAGATGTCGATCCTGTTGTTGGCGATCGCATCCTTCATCGACTGCGGCAGGAAGGCGTTGGTGTCCCAGCGCAGGTCAAACGCCGAAGTGCCCCAGATCGAGTTGGTTTCGTGAAGGCCGTAGGAGTCGTTGTCCAGGTCGACATCGAAGAACGTCGGCTGGCCGCGCATGAAGGTTTCCTCGGTGATGTATTTGGCCGAGGCGTGGAAGTTGATCGAGTCGGTGACCTTGAAGTTGGTACCAACCTGGTAACGCTGCGATTCCGAGGCGGGAATGCGGCTGTAGCCGGCGACTTCGCCGATCGGCATGCCGTCGCCGCCGATGTTGTACGGACGGTTGATGCCGACGTTGCCGACGCGCTGGCCGAAGTTGGCGTCGCGAGCCACGCCACCCTCATAGACGAAGGTCTTGCCCGGCATGATGCCGTAGCAGTTGGCGGCGTAGGTGAAGTTTCCGCGCGGGTCGAAACAGTTCTGGTACGGGACGTTCGGGTTGGTCAGGTCGCTGGGACGCTGCAGGTTGGCCAGGGTGGTCTGGCCCCAGGGCAGGATGTCCAGGCGGTTCAGGCCGTAGAAGACCTGGGCGTCCAGACGGCCGTCATACGGGTTGTTCGTCGGGTCGGCGTCGATGGCCAGACGGGCCGGGCCCCGACGGATCCAGTTGATGTCCATCGAGTCGACGTTGTCGATCTTCTCGTACTCGGCGTGAGCATAGACGTTCAGGCGGTCGTCGAAGAAGTTCTTGCCGATCAGGCCCGAGATGCGGCGGGTAGCTTCGCCGTTGCTGTTGATCTGGCCGTAGTTGGCGTCGATCTCCAGGCCTTCGAAGTCCTTCTTGAGGATGAAGTTCAGAACGCCCGACACGGCGTCGGCGCCGTAGACCGACGAAGCGCCGCCGGTGATGATTTCGACGTTCTGGATCAGCAGACGCGGGATGGCGTCGATGTCGACCGACAGTTCGCCGCCCGAGGAACCGACGTGGCGACGGCCGTCGACCAGGGTCAGGGTGCGGTTGGCGCCCAGCGAACGCAGGTTAGCCAGCGACAGGCCGCCGGTGTTCAGGCTGGAGCCGGTGGTGTCCGACGGAACCGTCGAGTTCTGCAGGGCCGGGATGGTGGCCAGGTAGTCGATCAGGCTGGTCTGGCCGGTCGACAGGATCTCTTCCTGCGTGACCTGGATGATCGGGGTCGGCGCGTTTGCGGCGCTACGACGGATACGCGAACCGGTGACGACGATTTCGCCGACTTCAGTGGCCTGGGCGTCCGACGCGGGCAGCTCCGCCACCTGGGCCGAAGCAACGCCGGCGGCGGCGATGGTGCTGATCAGAACAGTGCTGCCCAGCAAACGAGAGCGATTAATACGCATACAGTTAAGCCTCACATTGCGACACGGTGGGAACCATGATCCGCCACAGGATTGCCTCAACCAGATGAGGTCAAGTTGCATCGCCCGCATGGGGGCGGAAGTGCGACGGTAATGTTGCCGTGTTGCAAATTTGGGACGAAATCTGTCCAATAATGACGAGATAACGGCACGTTATTGTGACAAATAAGGCGAACTATGCTCTAATTGAGTTGGGATAACTTTGTTATGGTTCAACTGTTTGAAGCCAAGCCGGTACTTCGTCGAAACGGCTCAGGCTGACAAAACGAGGGTGGCCTTCCGGGGCTTCGGCCAGCTCATGCGCCCATGTGATCGGGTATGGAATATGGATTCCCCAGGCGCCGGCCTCGATGGCGGGGAGGACGTCTGATCGCATGGAATTGCCGACCATTGCCGCGTCAGTCGTGGCGACGCCGTGACGCGAGAATACAGTTTGGTAAGTTCCGCGGTCCTTTTCAGACACAATCTCAACGCCAGAGAAGTAGTCGCCCAACCGCGAAGCCGCGAGCTTGCGTTCCTGATCCATCAGGTCGCCCTTCGTGATCAGAATGAGGCGATAGCGCGTCGACAGATCGGCGACAGTTTCGGCGACGCCGGGCAGGGTTTCGACCGGGTGGACCAGCATTTCGCGCCCGGCGGCGAGGATTTCGCGCACGATGTGGGGCGGGGCCGAGCCGTCGCACAGCTCCATCGCCGTCTCCAGCATCGACAGGGTGAAGCCCTTCACGCCGTAGCCGTAGAGCCGCAGGTTGCGCCGCTCGACCTGCGCCAGGCGGTCCATCATCACCGGCTCTTCGGCATGGTCGGCCAGGAGTTCGGCGAACCGCTTGTGGCTCAGGCGGAAGATGGTCTCATTGTGCCAGAGGGTGTCGTCGGCATCGAGGCCGACCGTGGTGACGGGCATGGCGAACTCCAGAATTTCGGGGCGGCTTTAGCACGCCGGCGTCGACGGCTCATCCCGGCAAAGGGCGGAGCCGCAATCTTCATGGCGACGGCTGCGACATTTCGGTCTATGCGGCGGGCATGAGCCAAGTCGACATCCTGCCTGAACCCTCGCACCGCATCGGCTGGGGCCTGGCCGCCCTGGTGGTGGCGGGCAATATGATCGGATCGGGCGTCTATCTGCTTCCCGCCACCCTGGCGCCGACCGGCAGCAGCAGCATCATCGGCTGGATCATCTGCGGCGTCGGGGCCGTGACCCTGGCTCTGGTGTTTGGCGGGCTGGGGCGGATGCAGCCGGAGGCCGACGGTCTGTCGGATTTCGCCCGGCGGGGGCTGGGGCGGTTTCTGGGTTACCAGACGGGGCTGGCCTATTGGGCCGCCTGCCTGACCGGCAATGTCGCCGTGGCGGTGGCGGGGACGGGGTATCTGGCCTTCTTCTTTCCGGCGCTGAAGGAGCCGATGTGGGGCGCGCTCAGCAATCTGGCGCTGATCTGGCTGACCACGGCGGCCTATGCGGCCGGGTCGAAGACGGCGGCGCGGTTCGGGGCGATCACCCTGGTGTTGGGGCTGATCCCGATTGCGCTGGCCATCATCGCCGGCGTCATCGCCTTCAGCGGCGACACCTTCACCGCCTCGTGGAGCCCGGCCGGCGAGCCGCTGATGAAGACGGTTCCGGCGTCGCTGGCCGTCATCTTCTGGGCCTTCCTGGGGGTTGAGAGCGCCGCCGCCCTGTCCAGTCAGGTGAAGAACCCGGCGACCGACGTGGGCCGCGCCTCGCTGGGCGGCGTGTTGCTGGCCTTCGTCGTCTATGTGGCGGCCAGCGCGGCGGTGTTCGGCGTCATCCCGGCCGATGTTCTGGCTCATTCGACCAGCCCCTACGCCGATCTGGTGGCGCGGGTGATGGGGGCCTCGGTGGCCGGCCTGGTGGCGGCCTGCGCCGTCATCAAGGCGACCGGCACAATCGCGGGCTGGACCATGATGGGCGGCGAGACGGCGCGCGCCTCGGCCGAGGCCGGCTGGCTGCCGCGCTGGTTCGGCGGGGCGCAGAAGGGCAGGACGCCCCTGTCCAACCCCCTGATCAACGGTGTCATCATGAGCGCCATGGTGATCGCCAGCGCCCAGCCGACGCTGGGCCAGCAGTTCGGCGTGCTGATCGGCGTGACCTCGGTGCTGACGCTGTGCCTGTACGCCCTGTGTTCGGTGACGCTGTGGAAGCTGACGAAGAAGCCGGGCTGGCGTCTGCTGGCCGTCGGCGGGGCGGTGTTCTCGGCCTTTGCCGTCGCGGCGGCGGCGGGCGGCTATATCTGGCCCAGCGTCGGCTTCTTCGCCGTGACCAGCCTGGCCTGGCTGTGGGTCCGCAAGGGCCAGGGGCGCTTCCAGAACACTTAATCAGGCGACGTGTTGACCCGGACCTTGCATCTCTTTAGTCACGCCGCCGTTTGTCCGCCCGTATTCACTGCTAGGAGCCCTGCGCCATGACGACTCAAATCCTGTCCGGCGCCACCGGCGTCCTGGTGCTCGCAGATGGAACGGTCCTGTCGGGGATCGGCGTCGGCGCGACCGGCTCGGCCATCGGCGAGGTGGTCTTCAACACCGCCATGACGGGCTATCAGGAAATCCTGACCGACCCTTCGTACATGAGCCAGATCCTGGCCTTCACCTTCCCGCACATCGGCAACGTCGGCGTGAACCTGGAAGACGTCGAGCAGATCGGCGAGGCGCCTGAGCGCGCGGCGCGCGGCGCCATCCTGCGCGACGTGCCGACCGACCCGGCCAACTGGCGCGCCACCGGCGGGCTGGACGGCTGGATGAAATCGCGCGGCGTCATCGGCCTGGCGGGCGTGGACACCCGCGCCCTGACCCAGCTGATCCGCGAGAAGGGCGCCCCGCACGCTGTCATCGCCCACGACCCCGACGGCAAGTTCGACCTGGAGGCCCTGACGGCGCAGGCGCGCGACTGGAAGGGGCTGGTCGGCCTGGACCTGGCCAAGGACGCCTCGACCACCCAGGCCTTCGAATGGACCGAGGGCGCCTGGGAATGGCCGACGGGCTACGCCCAGCCTGAGGCCGGCGACAGGTCGGTGGTCGTCATCGACTATGGCGTCAAGCGCAACATCCTGCGCGCCCTGGCCTCGACCGGGGTGAAGATCACCGTGGTGCCCGCCTCGACCACGGCGGAGGACATCCTGGCCCGCAATCCCGACGGCGTGGTCCTGTCGAACGGTCCGGGCGATCCGGCCGCGACCGGCGAATACGCCGTGCCGGAGATCAAGAAGCTGCTGGACAGCGGCAAGCCCCTGATGGGCATCTGCCTGGGCCATCAGATGCTGGCCATCGCCCTGGGCGCCAGGACGCTGAAGATGGAGCAGGGCCACCACGGCGCCAACCATCCGGTCAAGGACCTGACGACGGGCAAGGTCGAGATCGTGTCGATGAACCACGAGTTCTCGGTCGACGGCGCCAGCCTGCCCGAGGCGGTGGTTGAAACACATGTGTCGCTTTTCGATGGTACCAACTGCGGCATCGCGCTGAAGGACCGTCCGGTGTTCAGCGTGCAGCATCACCCGGAGGCCTCGTCGGGTCCGACCGACAGCCTCTATCTGTTCAAGCGTTTCGTGGATTCCATGAGGGCGTAAATGGCTTCACCGGCGGCGAAGTCGGCCTATCTGGGCTGGGTCGCCGCCGCGATCGCGGGCGAGAGGGGGGTCTCTCCGACCTTTGCGGCGGCTGAACACGATCTGATCCTGGGCTACGCCACCGGCTATGAAGCGGCCGATGTAGCGATCTTTGTGCGCTCGTTGCGCGCCGTCTACGCCGGGCCGGTGGTGCTGGTGACGGATCAGGATCCGGCGCTTCTCGACTTTCTGGCGCAGCATGGCGTGGAGTCTGCGCCGCCGCCCCTGGCCTGCAGCGGCGTCTGGCGTCCGCATCCGGTGATGCAGCGCTTCGCCGCCTTTGACGCCCTGATGAGCGAGCGCCCCTGGGCGCGGCATGTGCTGCTGACGGACGTGCGCGACGTGGTCTTTCAGGCGCCGCCGTTTGATCCGCCGCCTCAGAAGCTCGAGTTCTTCGTCGAGTATGACGGCGGGCTGAAGGGCCATGCCTTCAACATGAAATATCTGCGCGGCGTCGGCGGCGAGGACGTGGCGCGCGCCCTGGCGGAAAAGCCCTGCGTCTGCGTCGGCACGGTCATGGGACCGCGCGCGTGCATGATCCGCTTCTGCCGCACCCTGCTGATGCTGGCGGCCATTCCCCGGTCCGAGATCGGCGGCGCCTTCGGGGCGGATCAGGCGGCGTGCAACATCGCCCTGCATCTGGGTCTGGTCGAGGGAGAGGCGCGGCCCAACTACGGCCGGGTCGCCACCGTGGGCCTGACGCCCGGAGATGCGCTGTCGCTGGACGGGACCGGTCGGATCGTGAACCCCGACGGCGGGGTCAGCCCGATCGTGCACCAGTATGATCGCCACCCGGCGCTCACGGCCGCCATGCACGAACGCTGGGGCCAGGGCTTCGAGGCGCGTGAGCGGCGCAGGGGCAGGAGCCTGTCCGAACGCGGGCGCAAGCTCAGGGACTCCTTCGCCCGACGCCTGCCGGAACTGCGCTGAGGCGCCTTAAGGCAGGAAGGCCGGTTCGGCGCGACGCAGGGCGGCGGCCTTGCTGACGGCGACGCAGGCGGCGTGCAGCCAGTAGTCCGCGTCCTCGCTACGGTTTTCCTGACGCCGGAGCCAGCCGCGCTGACGGCGCAGGGCGGCGTTGGCCAGCAGGCGGGCGTGCAGCGCGCGCGGCTTGAGCAGGGGAACAGCGGGAGAGCCGGGGACGGCGACGGCGTCGGGGCCTTGGGGCTCCACCGCCGGGCGGGCGATGGCGATGAACATGAGAAAACCCATCTGAAAACGGCGGTGGTCGCGGTCTGCGACGGGGCCGTCGGCGAAGGTCTCTGTTTCTCAGAGACGCAGGAAGAATCCACAGAAGCTGTGGATAGTTCCGCCGTTATACGAAAAATATTGTTCGTAATCAGATGGTTGTGGCCGCATTGCGGCCAATATGGTTAATGAAAGCCTAACCTTCAGGAGCGACGACGACCGTGGGCGGCGTCTGTTCGCGATGTCTGCGGCGGTTGGGGCGCGGCTCGGCCGGGTCGACGCGCCGTTCGAAGGCGCGGCCGGCCAGGGCCTCGGCCTCGCCTGCCTGGAACAGGGCGGTCATGTGGGCCTGGGTGAAGTCCAGGGTGTTGGCCTCGGCGTGGTCGGGGATGGCGGCGACCGACAGCGTCAGATCATAGCGGCGGGCGAACTGGGTGATGGCGGTCAGGTCCGAGCGCTGCAGGGCCTTCATCATGGTGTCGAAGCTGCGGGCGGCGATGCTGATGGCCGAGATGCGCGAGACCTCGAAGCGCGGGTCCCACTTGCCGTTGACCACGATCCAGATGCGGGCGTCGCCCAGAGGGCGGGCGTTCGGCGACTCCAGTAGCAGGGCCTGGGGCACGACCAGGAAGCTGGACACCGTGCCGCCGTCGACGTGCAGTTCCGGAATGCGGCGGCCGTCATGCTCGACGTTCAGCAGGACGGGCGGGAAGGCGCCGGGGATGCTGGCCGAGGCGATCAGCACATTGACGAACAGCAGACGCGAGGCCTCGTCGTTCCGCTGGGCGATGGCGCCCATGTCCCAGACGACCTGGGTCTGGGTGTCCAGACTGGTGGTCGAGACATAGAGGCGACGACCTTTGCGGTGTTGCTCGGCGATGGCGGTCAACAACTCGGGCGAGATGTTGTTCAGCACCAGATTGGTCAGCGGCTCAGGCTTGAACACGCCGGGCAGCATCAGGGCCAGCAGGCCGCGCGACTTCAGCAGATCGTCCGTCTGGCCGCTGGTGTAGGCATGCTCCAGCGCCGGGTCGAATCGCTGTCCCGCAAAAACGAAGGGGGCGATCAGGGCGCCGGTGGAGACCCCGGTCACCACCTCGAACTCCGGGCGGGTTCCTGCCTGGCTCCATCCGACCATGACGCCCGCGCCATAGGCCCCGTTGGCCCCGCCGCCGGACAGGGCCAGAATGTCGAACGTGCCGTCGGCCGTGGCGTTCTGGGCGTTGACCGTCTCGCGCACGAAGCGGTCGCGCGCCTCTGAAGTCAGGAAGTCATAGCGCCATGGCGGGCTGGCGGCGGTCAGGTCGGCGGCGTCGAAGGCCGGGCGCGGGATCGTCTGGCAGGCGCCGAGCGTCAGCAGGGCCGAGGGCAGCAGCATCAGGATCAGAAGACGAAGACGGCGCATGGTCGCAAAGGCTCCGGCGAGGCTTGCATGAGTTAAAGCCCAGACGCTCGCCCGAAGGAAGCAAGCAGTTGTCCCCGCACTTATCCCCAGGCGGGGTTTTGCTCGGGGGCCGTCCAGGCGACGCAGCGGCGGGGGCTGGCCTTTGACCGCCATCGGACGGCATAGGTCCAAGGTGCGATTTGACGAACGGTTCATCGAGGAGCTGAAGGCCCGCCTTCGGCCGTCCGACATCATCGGGCGGACGGTGAAGCTCAAGCGTCAGGGACGCGAGTTCGTCGGCCTCAGCCCCTTCTCGAAGGAGAAGTCGCCCAGCTTCTTCGTCAATGACGACAAGGGCTTCTTCCACGACTTCAGCTCGGGCAAGCACGGCGACGTCATCACCTTCCTGCAGGAGACGGAGCGGCTCAGTTTCGTCGAGGCGGTCAGCCGACTGGCCGGGGAGGCGGGGATGCAGTTGCCCGCCGAAGACCCTCAGGCCGCCGAGCGCGAACAGAAACGTCAGGGCCTCGCCGACTGGATGGACCTGGCCCAGAAGTGGTTCGCCGCCAATCTGCGCCGCAACGTCGGCAAGGCGGCGCGCGACTATCTGGAAAAGCGCGGCCTGCCTGAGGACCAGTGGGAGCGTTTCGGCCTGGGCTATGCGCCCAACGACCGCGAGGGGCTGAAGCAGGCGCTGGTCCAGCGCGGGGCGCGCCCCGGCGATCTGGTCGAGGCGGGGCTTCTCATTGCGCCGGAGGGCGGGGGCCAGCCCTACGACCGTTTCCGCGACCGGCTGATCTTCCCGATCCTGGACGCGCGCGGCCGCATCGTCAGCTTCGGCGGGCGCGCGATGAACCCCGACGACCGGGCCAAATATCTGAATGGGCCTGAGACCTCGCTGTTTCATAAGGGGGCGACCCTTTACGGCCTGCCTGAAGCGCGCCGGATCCTGGGGGCCGAGAGCCGGGGCGAGCAGGGGATCATCGTCGTCGAAGGCTATATGGACGTCATCGCCTGCCATCGGGCGGGGCTGCCTGCGGTCGCGCCGATGGGCACGGCCCTGACCGAGGAACAGATGGCGGTGCTGTGGCGCGTCTCGTCCGAGCCGGTGCTGAGTTTCGACGGGGACGCGGCGGGGCTGCGCGCGGCCTATCGCTCGATCGAACGGGCCCTGCCGCTGCTGAAGCCGGGCAAGTCCTTCCGCTTCGCCCTGCTGGAAGGCGGGCAAGACCCGGACGACATCCTGCGCGATCGCGGGGCGCCCGCCCTGCGTCAGGCCATGGCCGAGACGCGGTCCTTCGCCGAGGTGCTGTTCCGCCGCGAGGTCGAGGCCGAACCGCTGGACACGCCCGAGCGCAAGGCTGGGCTGAAGGGCAGGCTGCGTCAGGCGGCCAACGCCGTGCAGGACAAGGATCTGGCCGAACAATACCGGCGCGACCTGTTCGACCGGTTCGACGCCCTGTTCCCGCGCCAGCCGCAGAGGCCGCAACAACTGGGCGGTCGACCCGGACCGGGCGGGCGCTGGCGCGGTCCGCCGCCGCTGCAGGGGCAGACGGCCGAGGGCGCCCAGGCCATGCAGGCCCTGTTCCGCTCGGTGGAGCCGATCGCCGCCGCACTGGCCCATGGCGCGCTGGACGACCCAGAGCGGCTGGACGACCACATGGAGGCGGTGGCCCGCTATGGCTTCGGCGATCCGGCGCTGGACGGGCTGGCGCAGGAGATGGTGCGCCTGCGTTTCTCGGGCCGGACCCTTGACTCCGCCGCCCTGCGCCGCCATCTGGCCCAATCGGGTCATGACGCCATGTTGCGCGAGGTCGAGAAGGCGGCGGCGAAGTCCGGCGCGCCATTCCTGGCTACAGACAAGCCCCTCGGCGAGGCGAGGACCCGGTGGTCGCAGGCGTTCGACGCTCTGACCCGCGCAGCGGCGTTGGACGAGGCGCTCGCTTCGGCAAAGTCGGAGGCCCACAAGGCTTTCGACACCTCGGCTTTCGCTCTGGTGAAGGCCGAGCGCGATGCGTTGCGACGGGCCATCAAGACCGGAACGATTTGGGAAGACTCGGCTTCTTCGTAGTGAACGAAGTTGTCGGGCGTTGTATTTTCGCCGCAGGGGCCTGATCACCCCCCGTCGGCCGTGGAGACAGACTGAATGAGCGCGCAGACCGAGACGCAGGACGCCGACACCAACACCGACGGGCCCCTGCTCGATCTCACCGACGCCGGGGTGAAGAAGTTCATCCGCCAGGCCAAGACGCGCGGCTATGTCACGATGGAGGAGCTGAACAAGGTCCTCCCCAGCGAAGAAGTCACGCCGGACCAGATCGAAGACATCCTGGCCATGCTGTCGGAGATGGGCGTCAACGTCGTCGAAGCCGAAGAGGACGCCGCCGAGGCGACCGGCACCGACGTGGCCGCCGCCGCCGAGACCTCGGTCGCCGAAGCCCCCGCCAAGTCCGCCTATGACCGCACCGACGACCCGGTGCGGATGTATCTGCGCGAAATGGGCACGGTCGAACTGCTGAGCCGCGAGGGCGAAATCGCCATCGCCAAACGCATCGAGGCCGGCCGCGACGCGATGATCTCGGGGCTGTGCGAAAGCGCGCTGACGTTCGAAGCCATCATGGTGTGGCGCGAGGAACTGGCCAACAACCGCATCCTGCTGCGCGAAGTCATCGATCTGGACGCCACCTACGGCATCCTGAACCCCTCGTCCCTGCCGCATAACCAGCCCGCCCCGGCCCAGCCGACCGGCGAGCCGGACGGCGACGGCGAAGAGGACGACGACGAGGACTTCGACGACGGCGGCGCCATGTCGATCTCGGCGCTGGAAGCCGAACTGCGCGACGGCGTCATGGAAGTGCTGGACGCCATCGCCTCGGACTTCGGCGAGTTCCGCAAGCTGCAGGACAAGCTGGTCGAGGCGCGCCTGAAGGGCGATGTCCTGACCGCCAAGGACCAGAAGACCTATGAGTCCCTGTCGACGGCGATCTCTGACCGCCTGAAGACGATGAAGCTGAACAACGCCCGCATCGAGGCGCTGGTCGAGCAGCTCTATGCCATCAACAAGCGTCTGATCGGTCTGGAAGGCCGCCTGCTGCGTCTGGCCGACGGCTACGGCATCTCGCGTCCCGAATTCCTCAAGGCCTATTTCGGCTCGGAGACCGATCCCAACTGGGCCGAGCGCATCAAGGAGATGGGCGTCCGCTGGACCAAGTTCAGCGAGAACGAAACCGGCCAGATCGCCGACATCCGCAGCCGGATCGCCGCTGTGGCCTCCGAGGCCGGGGTGCCGATCGACGACTATCGCCGCATCGTCCAGATGGTTCAGAAGGGCGAGCGCGAGGCCCGTCAGGCCAAGAAGGAAATGGTCGAGGCCAACCTGCGCCTCGTGATTTCCATCGCCAAGAAATACACCAACCGCGGCCTGCAGTTCCTGGACCTGATCCAGGAAGGCAACATCGGCCTGATGAAGGCGGTCGACAAGTTCGAGTACCGCCGCGGCTACAAGTTCTCGACCTACGCCACCTGGTGGATCCGTCAGGCGATCACCCGCTCGATCGCCGACCAGGCCCGCACCATCCGCATCCCGGTGCACATGATCGAGACGATCAACAAGATCGTCCGCACCCAGCGCCAGATGCTGCACGAGATCGGCCGCGAGGCGACCCCGGAAGAGCTGGCCGAACGCCTGGCCATGCCGCTGGAAAAGGTCCGCAAGGTGCTGAAGATCGCCAAGGAGCCGATCTCGCTGGAAACCCCGATCGGCGACGAGGAAGACAGCCACCTGGGCGACTTCATCGAGGACAAGAACGCCATCCTGCCGATCGACGCCGCGATCCAGTCTAACCTGCGTGAGACGACGACCCGCGTCCTGGCCTCGCTGACCCCGCGTGAAGAACGCGTGCTGCGGATGCGCTTCGGCATCGGCATGAACACCGACCACACGCTGGAAGAAGTCGGCCAGCAGTTCTCGGTCACCCGCGAACGCATCCGTCAGATCGAGGCCAAGGCCCTGCGCAAGCTGAAGCACCCCAGCCGGTCGCGGAAGCTGCGGAGCTTCCTGGATTCCTAAACGGGACGATGAAGATCGAAAGGGCGGCTCCGACGGAGCCGCCCTTTCTTGTTTTGCCATCCCACGATGTGGGGAGGTGGATCGGCGGCGTAGCCGTCG
>KB291778.1:27150-50185 GCA_000318405.1 Brevundimonas diminuta 470-4
GGAGGTGGATCGGCGGCGTAGCCGTCGAGCTGGAGGGGCCGATGGCTTCCGCTGTCGCAAGCCCCTCCACCACTTGGCAGCTCCGCGCCGCCCTTCGGGTCGTGGTCCCCCTCCCCACGATGTGAGGAGGGGAGCGCCGCTTTACTGTTTCTCGTCGAAGATGGTCTCGAAGCCGCCCCACATCATGCGCTTGCCGTCGAAGGGCATGTCCATGTTCGCCATGGCGGGGTCGTCCTGCATCTTGGCCCAGGCGTCGTCGGCGGTCTTCTTGTCGGGCCAGATCAGCCAGGAGAAGACGACGACCTCGCCGTCCTCCAGCTTCACCGACATGGGAAAGCTGGTGACCTTGCCGTCGGGCACGTCCACGCCCCAGTTCTCGACATGGGCCAGGGCGCCGTAGCTTTTGAACAGCGGCCAGGCGACGCGGGCGGACTCGACGTAGCGGTCCTTGTTCTCGACCTTCACGGGGGTCAGGAAGCCTGTAACGTAGCTCATCGTGGTTCTCCTTCTCAGGTTGGCCCCTATCGCTCGCCGCACGGCGGCTCGCTGCTTGAGGGGCGGGGGGCGGATCGTCGGGGCAGGCGCAGGCTAAGGCTTGGTGGAAAGCGACAATTCAGGCCGCGTCGGGTCGAGAAGGCGGAGCCTTCTGACCGCGGCCCGCTAGGAAGAGGCCTTGGACGCCGCGTCGGCGGCGGCGTCCAAGGCGCTGATGTCGATCTTGTGCATCGTCATCATGGCCTCGAAGGCGGCCTTGGCGCGGGCGGGGTCGGGATCGTCGTAGAAGGCCATCAGGCGGCGCGGCGTGATCTGCCAGTTTACGCGCCAGCGGTCCTTGCACCAGCCGCAGGCGCTCTCAACCCCGCCGTTGCCGACGATGGCGTCCCACAGGCGGTCGGTCTCGGCCTGGTCGTCGGTCATGATCATGAAGGACACGGCCTCGGTCTGGGGGAAGATCGGGCCGCCGTTCAGTCCGACGTAGCGCCGTCCGGCCAGGGTGAACTCGACCACGAGTTCGGCGCCTTCGGGATTGGAAGGATTGTCGGCCGGACTGGCGACGACGCGTTCGATGCGGCTGTCGGGCAGGCCCAGAGAGACATAGAACTCGGCCGCCTTCTTGGCCTGGCCCAGGTCGTACCAGATACAGGGAATGATCTTGTCGTTCATGACGCGCTCTCCTGCGGGGTGAGGTTTTCGGCGACCTGGGCCAGTTGGTCGGCGGCGGCGCCCCAGCCGGTCTCGAAGCCCATATCGCGATGGGTCAGCATGGCCTGCTCGGTCCAGTGGCGGGCGCGGGCGGTGTAGCGCGTGCCGTCGCCCTCGCGCTCGAACGTGTCGATGCGGACGAAGGTCATGTCGCCCGGCTGCGGAATCCAGCCCTCGGTAAAGGCGCCGGTCGTCACCAGGCGGCGGCCCGGCTCCACCTCCAGCACCACGCCGCGATACTCATGCCGCTCGCCCTCGGGCGACTCCATGACGACATCGGCGCGGCCGCCGGGGCGCAGGTCGTGATCGACCGAGACCGTGCGCCATGGGCGAGGCGTGAACCATTCGGTCCCGTGCCGGGTCCAGGCGCGCCACACCGTCTCGGGCGGCGCCTTGATGAAGCGGCTAACGGCGAGTTCGTAGAGGCCGCTCATGGCTCAGCCCCCGCCGACCTGGGCGGCTAAGGCTTCCGGTCCCTGCGCGGCGGCTTCGGGGTCCATCCACATGATCTCCCAGATGTGGCCGTCAGGATCGGCGTAGCTGCGGCCGTACATGAAGCCGTAGTCCTGTTTGGCGCTGGGGTCGGCCTGACCGCCGGCCTTGGCTGCGCGCTCGACCACGGCGTCGACGGCCTCTCGGCTGTCCTCTGACAGGCAGAGCAGCACCTGCGCCGTCGTGTGCGCGTCGGGGATGGCGCGGTCGGTGAATGTCGCCCACTTCTCATGCGTCAGCAGCATGGCGTGGATGGTGTCGGAAAAGACCATGCAGGCGGCCGTCTCGTCCGAGAACATCGGGTTCTTGCTGGCGCCCACCGCCTCGTAGAAGGCGACGGAACGCGCCAGGTCGGCGACCGGCAGGTTGATGAAGATCAGCTTGGGCATCGGCGGGTTCCTCCCTCTGCGCGGCCCTCCCTCCCCGGACGGCCTGCCCTATGGTGTGGCGATTTCTGCGCCTCGATGTTATGTTAGTCAACTATGAAGTTAGAAAAAGTAACCATTCAGTCCCCGTCTCGGTCCCGGCGCTATCACGACGCCTGCGGAGCGGCGCACGGGCTGGACCTGGTGGGCGAGCGATGGGCCTTGCTGGTCATCAGAGAACTCATGATGGGGCCGCGCCGTTTCAGCGACCTGCGAAAAGATCTGTGCGGTCTGTCGGCCAATGTGCTGACCCAGAGGCTGGAGGGGCTGGAGGCCTCGGGCGTGCTCCAGCGCCGCAAGCTGCCGCCGCCCGCCTCGGTCCAGGTCTATGAGCTGACCGACTGGGGCTATGAGATCGAACCGGTCTTCATGGTGCTGGGTCGCTGGGCCGCGCGCTCGCCCCAGCACGATCCGACCCTGCCGATCAGCGCCGTCTCCATCATGCAGTCGTTCAAGACGATGTTCGATCCTGCGCGCTCGCTGGATGCGAAGATGCGGCTGGGTTTCGTACTAGGCGAGGATCGTATGGTCGTGACCGTCGCGGACGGGGTCATCGATGCGCGGCGCGGCGAGGTCGAGGCCTGCGACGTGGTGGTGCGCGCCCCGGCCCAGGTCGTCGCGGCCGCCGTCTACGGCAAGGTCCCGCTGGAAGCTCTGGAAGGCGAGGGGGCGATGGCGATTGAGGGCGACCAGGCGACGTTCGCGCGGTTCGTGGACTTCTTTCACCTGCCGGCCAAGGCGGGGTAGGGGCCGCCCTGTTTCTCGCCCCGTTTCTCGGCCTGTTTCTCGTCCGGTGGTGAACGCCGGTCGATTTGTGAAAATCGGCCCCACCGGCGCCCTTATTCGTGTATAGGGAGCGCCTTCCCCGACGCCCGGCAGGCTGCGACGCCTCGCCGGGCGCGGCCGTTTAACGGTCGCCTCATCTGAATTTCCAGGCCCTTCATGCCCTTTCCCGCGATCCATCCCGCGCTTGACCGCGCCTTGCTGAACAAGGGCTATCTTGAGCCCACGCCGGTCCAGGCGGCCGTGCTGGAAGGCCATGGCGAGGCGGATCTGCTGGTCTCGGCCCAGACCGGCTCGGGCAAGACGGTGGCCTTCGGCCTGGCGGCGGCGCCGACCTTGCTGGGCGAGGACGAAAAGTTCGGACAGGCTGACACGCCGTTGATGCTGGCCATCGCCCCGACGCGCGAGCTGGCGCTGCAGGTCGCGGCCGAGCTGGAATGGCTGTACGCCGAAGCAGGCGCCAAGATCGTCACCTGCGTCGGCGGTATGGACGCCCGCAAGGAGGCGCGCGCCCTCAACTACGGCGCCCACGTGGTCGTCGGCACGCCGGGCCGCCTGAAGGACCATATCGACCGCGGGGCGCTGGACCTGTCGGCCGCCCGCGTCGTCGTGCTGGATGAAGCCGACGAGATGCTGGACATGGGCTTCCGCGAGGACCTGGAATACATCCTCGATCAGGCGCCGGAAGAGCGCCGGACCCTGCTGTTTTCGGCCACCATCGCCCGCGACATAGCGATCATGGCCAAGCGCTATCAGAAGGACGCGGTGCGCATCGACACCGTCGACCGCAGCCAGCCGCACAACGACATCGAATACCGCGCCATGCGCATCGCGCCGAACGAGATCGAGCGCGCGGTGGTCAACGTACTGCGCTATTTCGAGGCGCCGGGCGTGCTGGTCTTCTGCTCGACGCGGGATTCGGTGCGTCACCTGCAGGCCTCGCTGGTCGAGCGGGGCTTCGCCTCGGTGGCCCTGTCGGGCGAGATGGGCCAGCGCGAGCGCAATGAGGCGCTGCAGGCCCTGCGCGATCGCCGCGCCCGCGTCTGCGTCGCGACCGACGTCGCCGCGCGCGGCCTGGACCTGCCCGATCTGGGTCTGGTGATCCACGCCGAACTGCCGATCAACAAGGCCACCATGCTGCACCGCTCGGGCCGCACCGGCCGCGCGGGCAAGAAAGGCATTTCGGTCCTGCTGGTCCCGCACAGCCGTCGCCGCAAGGCGGAGATGCTGCTGGGTTCGGCCGGGGTCGAGGCCGTCTGGTCGGGCGCTCCGACCGCCGATGAAATCCGCGCCCAGGACGAACAGCGCCTGCTGGCCGCGCCGGTCTTCGCCGAGGAAGGCTCGGACGAGGATGCGGGCCTGATCGCGACGCTGGTCAAGGAGCGTACGCCGGACGACCTGGCCCGCGCCCTGCTGGTGCTGCTGCGCAAGAACCTGCCCGCGCCGGAAGACCTGACCGATCCGGGCGAAGGCCCGCAGCGCAAGCAACGCCGCGACCGCGATGCCGCGGGCGGCGACGACTACGCGCCTGCGCCGTGGCCGGGCGACCGCCTGCAGCCGGACGAGGTCAGCTGGTTCCGTCTGGACATCGGCCGCAACCGCAACGCCGATCCCAAATGGCTGATCCCGCTGATCTGCCGCATCGGCGGCATCACCAAGCAGCAGATCGGCTCGATCCGCACCTTCCCCGAAGAGACGCGCTTCGAGGTCGCCCTGACCCACGCCGACGCTTTCCGCGCGGCGGCGGCCCAGAGTAGGGAAGAGGCCCGCATCACCCCGTCCGAGGCGCCGACGCCCGGCTCGATGAAGGGCGCCCGCAACCGCAATTTCGAGCGCGACGGCGACGCCCGCCCCTTCGCCAAGAAGCCTTTCCGCCGCGACGAGGACGGTCAGGGCCGCCCGCCGTTCAAGAAGAAGCCTTGGAGCCCTGACGGCGACGCGGGCCGCAGCGCGGATGGCGAGCGTCCCTTCAAGAAGAAGCCCTATGCGCCCCGCACCGACGCGGCGCCGGGTGACGGCGGCTTCAGCAAGAAGCCCGGCTTCAAGGACAAGGGCGACAAGAAGCCTTTCACGCCCAAGGCGGGCTTCAAGGGCAAGCCCGACTTCAAGGCGGGGGCCAAGCCTTTCGCCAAGGGGCCGAAAAAGGCCGGCAAGCGCTTCGACTGACCGTTGATCCCTGATCCATGATCTATGGCTTGCCCCCGGCGCGATCCGGGGGCAGGCTGGGGTCATGAGCGTGGAGCAACCCCAAGGGCGGTACGCCTCTTTCGAGGCCTTCTACCCCTATTACATTCATGAGCACTCCAACCGGACGTGCCGCCGCATCCATGTGATCGGGACCGGTCTGGTGATCGCCGCCTTCGTCGCCTTTCTGGCGACGCGCAACGCCTGGTGGCTGCTGGCCATGCCGCTGATCGGCTACGGCTTCGCCTGGGTGGGGCATTTCTTCTTCGAGAAGAACCGACCCGCGACGTTCAAATACCCGCTGTGGAGCCTGATGGGCGACTTCCGCCTGTTCTTCGAGACGATCAGCGGCAAGCGGAAGTTCTGAAGGAGCCTTTCCTCCCCATGCAATGTGGAGGGGGACCGCGACCTGAAGGGCGGCGCGGAGCAGCCAAGCGGTGGAGGGGCAGCAACGGCGAGTCCTGTGCAGGCGGTCAGGTTTTAGGGCGCGGAACCAAGCAGCCCCTCCATCACGTCGCCTTCGGCGCCGCGCCACCTCCCCACTGCGTAGGGAGGAGAACGAAAAAGGGCGGCCGGTTCGATCCGGCCGCCCCTTTTTTGCGTCACGCTGAAAAGCCCTCAGTTCGAGGCCGTTTCCCACGCCGGGGGGCAGCCGTCGAAATCGCCGGCGTCGGCGATGGTGAGGGTCTTCATGTTCAGGGTGCGGGCCTGCTGCATCGAGCCGCGGCCGTGGCCGGTGTAGAGGTCGATCTTGGCGCCCTTGATCGCGCCGCCGGTGTCGGACGCGTACCAGTAGCCGTCGTGCACCGTGCCGTCGCTCATGCGCAGACCGACCGTCTCGCGGATGAACAGCTTGGTGCGGCGGGGGATGACGCGCGGGTCGACCGCGACCGTACGCATCGGAATCGGGCGGCAACCCAGCGAATCGTTGCCGGTCGCTCCGCCGCCGCCGGCGTGATAGAGGCGGGCCGAGGCGCGCCAGTCGGGATCGCCGGTCATCAGCTCAAGCTGTTCGGCCGACAGGTCCGCCGTTTCGACGGATTCGATGGAACCAGGGGCCGTCGCGGCGGCTTCTACGAGTGCGGCGTCGCGGGCGACAGCCGTTTCGTAAGGGACAGGCTCTCCGGACCCGGAGAAGGCCATGGTCCACAACATGGCAAGCGCGGCGGCCGTGCTCAACATCGTTCAAACTTCACGCAGCACCGGTCCCGACACGCTCCGGCGCGGCGGTTTTTGACGGCCAATTGCGGCGCAATTGCGGCGAATGAGATCAGTGGCTGTATCGGTAGTGGATAAGGCGCAAATGGGGCCAGTCTATCGTCGGTCGATCTCAGACTATGGCGACTATATCAGATCAGTATTGGTCCGCTTTTAGTTCTATACTTTGACATGTGTCTGTGCCGTTAACGACTTGATCGTGACCGCTAACACTTTATTGGCAAGAAAAGCTGGCGATGACGTCAAGATAACGGCGGCGTGATCGAGGCTGCGGCTGTGGTCCGGGGCGGGTAGAGGCGAGCGCGCGAATGGGATAAGCCGTCGTTTCCCCTTCTGAAATTTCCGATGGCGCCGCCCCATGAACCGACAAGTCAAACGACTGATGATTTCCGCCGCCGCCCTGATGCTGGTCGCGGCGCCCGCCGTTCAGGTCGAGGCCTGGGGCAGTTCGGGCCACAGGGTGATCGGCGTGGCGGCGATGCGCCATCTGCCGGGCGATCTGCCGTCCTTCCTGCGTACGGCCGCGGCCGCCGCCGATGTCGGCGAATATTCGCGCGAGCCCGACCGCTGGAAGGGGGCGGGCCAGCCGCACGACCGCGAGCGCGACACCGCCCACTTCGTCGACATGGACGATCAGGGCCGGGTGATGGATGCGCGCGGCATGACGCTGGCCGACCTGCCGCGTCTGAAGTCCGAATACGACGCCGCCCTGATCCGCGCCGGTCTGGACGTGGATAAGGCGGGCTACCTGCCCTACGCCATCATGGACGCCTGGCAGAACCTGGAGCGCGACTTCGCCTATTGGCGCGTGCTGAGCGCCGCCGAGGCGCGCGAGTCGGACCTGGCCAAGCAGGCCTGGTATCGCGCCGATCGCGAACGTCGCGAGCAGCTGATCCTGCGCGACATCGGCGTGCTGAGCCATTTCGTCGGCGACGCGTCCCAGCCGCACCATACGACCATCCACTTCAACGGCTGGGCGGGCGAAACGAACCCCGAGGGCTTCACCAAGTCGCGTCGCACCCATGGCGATTTCGAGGGCGCCTTCACCAGCCGGACCCTGCGTCTGGATGCGGTCGAGGCGGCGATGGTCCCGATGAGTATCGAAGGCTTCGACGTGCGGGCGCGCACGGCTTCGCACCTGAACGCCACCCTGGCGACGGTCATCCCCTTCTATCGAATGGAGAAGGCGGGCGCGTTCAAGGACACGGACCCGCGCGGGGCCGTCTTCGTCAATGAGCGGCTGGCGGCCGGGGCGTCGGAACTGCGCGACTTCGTGTCGGCCGCCTGGCGCGTCTCGGCCAACAGCAGCATCGGCTGGCCGGCGGTCAAGGTCGCCGAGGTCGAGGCCGGGCGCGTCGATCCGTGGGCGTCCATGGTCGGCGAAGACTGATCTCAGGCGAAGCGAGATTGATTCAGGCGGCGGCAGGCGGCACACCGGATCGGTGAAACAGAGCCTGATCATCGATTGCGACCCCGGCGTGGACGACGCCACCGGGTTGCTGACCGCCTTCGCCTCGCCTGACCTCGACCTGCTGGCCGTGACCACAGTCGGCGGCAACGTCAGCGCCGCCAAGACCGCGCGCAACGCCCGCATTCTGCGCCAGATCGCCGGGCGGGCGGACGTGCCGGTCTATCGCGGCGCCGAACGGCCCCTGCGCCGGGCGCCTGCCGGGGCTGGCGAGTTTCATGGAACTGAGGGGCTGGGCGACCTGACGCCGTTCGAGCCTGTCGCCCCGGTCGCCCAGGGTACGGCGGCGGGGGCCATCGTGCAGCAGGTGATGGCGCGTCCGGCCGGCTCTGTGGCGCTGGCGATCATGGGGCCGATGACCAATCTGGCGCTGGCCATGCAGGCTGAACCGGCGCTGGCGGCGCGTCTGGGCCCGGTCGTAGTCATGGGAGGGGCGCGCGCCGAGGGCGGCAACATCACCGCCTCGGCCGAGTTCAACATCTGGGCCGACCCGGATGCGGCGGCCGAGGTATTCGCCTCCGGTTGCCGCATGATCGTCATGGGGCTGGACGCTACTCATCAGGTGCGGGCGACCGAAGAGCGAATCGCGGCGATCGAGGCACTGCCCACGGCCTCGGCCCGCACGGCGGCGTCCATGCTGCGCTTCTCCCAGCGGGTGGAGCGGCAGATCGTCGGCTGGGACGCCGGGCCGCTGCATGACCCCTGCACGGTCGCCTGGCTGCTGAATCCAGAGCTGTTCGAACTGGCCCCTTGCCGCATCGCGGTGGAGACCGAAAGCGAGCTGACACGCGGTCACACGGCGGTCGAGTTCCGGGTCGAGGCGGCGACGGCGAACCATTTCTGGGCGACGAAGGCCGACGCGGCCGGGATCTTCGCCCTGATCACCCAGAGGCTGGGAGCCAAAGAAGAGGGAGAAGACGCATGAGGGTCACCGTCGTCGGCTCGATCAATCTGGATATTGTGGCGGCGGCGCCGTCTCTGCCTGCCCCGGGCGAAACGGTGACGGGGGCCAGCTTGTCGCGCCATCCCGGCGGCAAGGGCGCCAATCAGGCGCTGGCGGCGCGCCGGTTGGGGGCCGAAGTCAGCCTGCTCGGCCGGGTCGGCGACGACGAGATGTCCGGCGCGGCGGTCGCCCTGATGCTGGCGCACGGCGTCGACCTGTCGGGGGTGGAGACGGACATCGCCGCGCCCACCGGCGTGGCCCTGATCACCGTCGATCCGACCGGCGAGAACCAGATCACCGTGGCCGCCGGGGCCAACCACTTCGTCACGCCGGAACAACTGCCTGCGCGAATCGAAAGCCCGCTGATCGCCCAGCTGGAGCTGCCGATCGAGACGGTCGAGGCGGCCGTAGGCCGTGCGACGGACTTTGTCTGCGTCAACCTGGCGCCCGCCGCGCCGGTGTCGGAGGCCTTGCTGCGCCGGGCCGACCTGTTGGTGGTTAATGAGACGGAGGCCGCCTTCTATGGCGACGCCCTGCATGTCGGCGGCGGCATGGTGGTCGTGACCAAGGGCGCGCGCGGCGCCGTCATGTATCGGCGCGGGGTCGAGATGGCCTGGGCCACGCCGCCGCGCATCACGGCCGTGGATGCGGTGGGGGCGGGGGACGCCTTCGTCGGCGCGATTACGGTTGCGCTGCTGGAGGGCATGACGCCGAACGATGCGCTGCATTTCGCCTGTGCGGCCGGTGCGCTGGCGGCCACCCGGCCGGGGGCGCAGCCGTCGCTGGGCGACCGCGCCGAAGTGGAGGCCCTGATGGCTCAGGGCTCCGCCTGAGACTTAGTCCCGGTCGTACAGACGCATGATCGCCAGGGCGCCGACCGTGGTCAGAACGCCCAGGGCGAAGGCGCCGACCAGGGAGCTGGTGGCGGCGGCGGTGGAGACCGTCACCGGCCGTTTTGCGTACCATTGCACGATCTCGCCGGCATTGGCGTGGTCGATGCCTTCATCATAGGCTTCGTCCAGATAGGTGTCGTCAGCGGCGGCCATCGGCGTCTCCCAATCATGCCCGCGGTTAATCCCCGGCGCGGTCCGGCGGTTCCCCTCAGGTGACAGAAGGGAGCCTGTCCATTAAAGGACCTGCCCCAACTTACAAATTCCTGTCGGGTGAGACCATGGCCGGCCATTCGAAATTCAAGAACATCATGCACCGCAAGGGGCGCGCCGATGCCGTGCGCTCCAAGCTCTTTTCGCGTCTGTCACGGGAAATCACCGTGGCGGCCAAGTCGGGGATGCCCGACCCGGCGATGAACCCCCGGCTGCGCCTGGCGGTGAACAACGCCAAGGCCGAATCGATGCCGAAGGAAAACATCGAGCGCGCCATCAAGAAGGCCTCGGGCGGCGAAGTCGATGCGATGGAGGAAATCCGCTATGAGGGCCGCGGCCCCGGCGGCGTCCAGGTCATCGTGGAGGTCCTGACCGATAACCGCAACCGCGCCGCATCGGGCGTCCGTTCGGCCTTCGCCAAGAACGGCGGGGCGCTGGGCGAATCGGGCTCGGTCACCTTCATGTGGGATCGGGTCGGCAAGATCGACTATCCGGCCGAGGCGGGCAGCGAAGACGCCGTCATGGAAGCCGCCATCGAGGCGGGCGCCCAGGACGTCGAGAGCGATCTGGTCAAGCCGGACATCTATGAGGACGCGCCGGGCCACACCATCTGGACCGCCTTCGAGGACCTGAACGAAGTCGCCGAGGCCATGTCCAAGGTGCTGGGCGATCCCAAATCGACCGCCATCGTCTGGAAGCCCCAGTCGGAAATCGACCTGGAAGGCGATTCCGTCGGCGTGCTGTTCAAGCTTCTGGACGCGCTGGACGCCGAGGACGACGTGCAGCAGGTCTATTCCAACGAGAATATCTCGGACGAAGACGCGGCCAAGTACGCGGGCTGATCAAGTCCGCCATCTGACCGGCGTCGCTTCCCCCGAGGCGGCGCCGGGCGTCAGGAACCGGAACCGTGACCGGAGCCTTCTAAGCAGCTCAAGCCTAGCTGCATGGAGCGCGCATTCATGGACATCACCCAGCTGATCCTGGACGACCACGCCGAACAACGTCGCCTGTTCTCGCTCATCGAGCAGATCGACGCCAAGGAGGTCGAGGCCCTGGAGGCCGTGTGGGGGCGACTGTCGGCCTTCCTGGACGCCCACGCCGAGGCCGAGGAGCAACATTTCTATCCCGCACTGCTGAAGCTGGGCGAGGGCGCCAACGACGCCGAGGACGGCACGGTCGAGGGCGAGACCGAGGACGCCATCGAGGACCACAACAAGCTGCGTGACGCGGTCAAGGCCGTGGCCAAGCACAAGATAGGCAGCAAGGCCTGGTTCCAGGCGGTGGGGGAGGCGAACGTCGTCAACTCCAAGCATATGGGCGAGGAAGAGCGTCAGGGCCTGACGGACTTCCGCCTGAACGCCGACTTGAAGACACGGCACGAGCTGGGCGTGCGCTACGCGGCTTTCCAGGCCCGGCACATCACCGGCGTCAAGCCCGTGAACAAGGATCCCGAAACCTACGTCGAGAAACATGGCTGACGCGGCCTGGGTGCAGACCTTCCTTCTGCCTGTTGCGGGCGCCCTGATCGCCGGCGGGATGATCGGGTTTGAGCGCGAATGGCGGGGGCGGCCGGCGGGGTTCCGCACTCACATCCTGGTCAGCCTTGCTTCGTGCCTGCTGATGCTGGCGGCGATGACCCAGGCCGACTGGGCCTTCCGCGCCCTGCCGGACGAGAACATCGTCACCGACCCGACCCGCATGGCCCACGGGGTGCTGACGGGGATCGGCTTCCTGTGCGCGGGGGTCATCTTCCGCACCGGCTTCTCCATTCACGGTCTGACGACGGCGGCGTCGCTGTGGATCACCTCGGCCATCGGCCTGCTGTTCGGGGCGGGGCTGTTCGGTCTGGGCGCGGCGGGGACGGTGATTACGGGCCTGATCCTGATCTCGCTCAGGGTGGTGAACGCCCACCTGCCGGATCGCACCCTGGCGGACGTCGAGGTGCGATGGCGCCGCGACGCCCCCTCGCCGGAGGCGGAGGTTGAAGCCGCCCTGCGCGCCGTGGATCCCGCTCCTGCGAGCGATCGATTTGAGCTGATCGACGACGGGGCCGTGGTGCGCCGCAGCTGGCGCGTCCGCATCGAGGGCGATGGGGCCTTGAAGGCCTTGGCGGCGCGGCTGTCGGACCTGCCTTCCGTCTGCGGCTATGTGCTGGATCCTCGTGCCGACTGACGACTTGCCGGGCGCC
The DNA here is from genome assembly GCA_000318405.1 of Brevundimonas diminuta 470-4. Lineage (GTDB taxonomy): Bacteria > Pseudomonadota > Alphaproteobacteria > Caulobacterales > Caulobacteraceae > Brevundimonas > Brevundimonas diminuta_B. The sequence continues at coordinate 39,158 of KB291778.1, forward strand.
CCGGCGCGGTTCAACCTGAACGGTCGTTGGGAGCGGTTGTGACATGGCGATTGACTGGGGCGTGACGCATTGGGGCGTCGAGGATCTGAGCCTGCTGGGGCCGGCGGCGGCCGCCATGATCGCGGGCGGGCTGATCGGGATCGAGCGGACCTATCACGGCCATCCGGCGGGGTTCCGCACCCATATCCTGGTGTCCATGACCTCGTGCGTCCTGATGCTGGCGGCCATGCATCAGGCCAGCTGGGGGTTCGTCGCCCTGCCTGAACAGCGTCTGGTGATCGACCCGACGCGGATGGCGCACGGCATACTGACCGGCATCGGCTTCCTGTGCGCCGGGGTGATCTTCCGTGAGCGGTTTTCGGTCCATGGCCTGACCACGGCGGCGTCCCTATGGACCACCTCGGCTATCGGGGTGATGTTCGGCGTCGGCCTGTGGAAGCTGGGCCTGATCGCCGCGGGGGCGACCCTGCTGGTGCTGGCCATCCTGCGCTTTCTGGATGCGCGCCTGCCCCACGTCGGCGTGATGGACGTCACCCTGCGCTGGACGCGCGGCGCGGCGCCGGACGAAAAGGTTCTGCGCGCTTTGCTGGCCGACAATGGGCTCAAACCCACCCGCATCGGCCATGTCGTCAGTCCCGACGGCCTGATCCACGAACAGTACGTCAAGGCGCGAGGCCCCATGCCGCTGAAGGTCGACGCCCTGTCCAGCGTCCTGGCCGAACAGGCAGGCCTGGCGGGCTTTTCGGTCATGCCCAGAGATGACTGACGCGACGACTGAGCGGACGCGCGACCTCTGACAAAACGCCCGGTCATTGTTCGCTAACCCTCTTTGGGGCAATAGGAACGGATGGCGAACGAAACGACTCGGATTCTGGGGCTGGACCCCGGCCTGCGCCGCACCGGCTGGGGCGTCATCGAAAGCGAGGGCAGCCGCCTGCGCTGGATCGCGCACGGCGTCGTCGCGCCGAATGAAAAGGCGCCTTTCTCCGAACGGCTGCTGCATCTGCTGGAACAGGTGGGCGAGGTCTGCGCCGCCTATAGTTGCGACGAGGCGGCGATCGAGGAGGTCTTCGTCAACGTCAATCCGGCCTCGACGCTGAAGCTGGGCCATGCGCGGGCGGCGGTCATGCTGGCCCCGGCGCGGGCGGGTCTTTCCGTCGCCGAATACGCCCCGACCCTGATCAAGAAGGCGGTGGTGGGCGCAGGGCAGGCCGACAAGAGCCAGATCGCCTTCATGGTCAAACGCCTGCTGCCCGCCTCGGGCGACGTGAAGGCCGACGCCGCCGACGCGCTGGCCGTGGCCGTCACCCACGCTCACCATCGCCGGTTCAAGGCTGTTGCGGTGCGAGGCGCGGCATGATCGGTCGTCTGCGGGGTGTTCTGGCTGAGGTCGGCGAGGCGGAGTGCCTGATCGATTGCGGCGGCGTGGGCTATGTCGCTGCCTGCGGGGCGCGGACGCTGGGCCGCCTGCCGGCGCCGGGCGACGAGACGACCCTGTTCATCCACAGCCAGTGGAGCCAGGATCAGGGGCCGCGTCTCTATGGCTTCCTGACCCGAGACGAGCGCAAGGTCTTCACCCTGCTGCAGACCATTCAGGGCGTGGGGCCGAAGGCGGCGCTGGGGGTGCTGGATATCCTGCCGCCCGCCGAACTGGCCGCCGCCGTCGCACGCGAGGACAAGGCCGCCGTCGGCCGCGCCAACGGCGTGGGGCCCAAGCTGGCCCTGCGCATCGTCACCGAACTGAAGGGCAAGAGCCTGAACGACGGCGTTTTCGCTCCGACCGCGCCGGGCGTCCACGCCGAGGCCGCCGTCATCGCCCCCCCGCCGCCCAGCGTAACCGGCGAGGCGGTCGCCGCCCTGCTGGGTCTGGGCATCGCCGAGGTCAACGCCCGCCGCGCGGTCGACCACGCCCTGATCAAGCTGGGCGAGGAGGCTGAACTGCCGCTGGTCATCCGCACGGCTCTGCAGGAGCTGGGACGATGAGGGGCCTCGCCGTCATTCCTTCTCCCTTGAGGGGAGAAGGTGGGCGCCGGAGGCGCTCGGATGAGGGTGCTGTTTCCGCGCGCGCTTCCGGGGACCGTTTAGTCCGCTGCCGGGCTCACCCTCATCCGTCTCGCTTCGCGAGCCACCTTCTCCCCTCAAGGGAGAAGGAAGGATTCAGCGCATGACCGACGACCGCATCATCTCCGCCGACGCCGCGCCTGGCGAGCAGTACGACCGCGCCCTGCGGCCCCAGACCCTGTCGGAGTTCGTCGGTCAGTCGGCGGCCAAGGGCAATCTGAAGGTTTTCATCGACGCCGCCCGCGCGCGGTCAGAGGCGCTGGACCACGTTCTGCTGTTCGGGCCTCCGGGGCTGGGCAAGACGACGCTGGCGCAGATCGTGGCGCGCGAACTGGGCGTGGGCTTCCGCGCCACCTCCGGCCCGATCCTGGCCAAGGCGGGCGATCTGGCGGCCATCCTGACTAATCTGGAACCGCGCGACGTCTTGTTCATCGACGAGATTCACCGCATGGCCCCGCAGGTGGAGGAGATCCTCTATCCGGCGATGGAAGATCATGTGCTGGACCTGATCATCGGCGAGGGACCGTCGGCGCGCAGCGTGCGCATTGACCTGGCGCCTTTCACCCTGGTCGGGGCGACGACGCGGGCGGGCCTGCTGGCCACGCCGCTGCGCGACCGGTTCGGCATTCCGCTGCGGCTGGAGTTCTATACGCCCGAAGAGCTGACCTCGGTCATCCGCGGCGCGGCGCGCAAGATGGGCGCGGCCATCACCGAGGACGGGGCCATGGAGATCGCCCGCCGGGCGCGCGGCACGCCGCGCATCGCCGGGCGCCTGTTGCGGCGGGTGCGGGACTTCGCCGATGCGGAAGGGACGGCCATCGACCGGCTGGCGGCGGCGCGTGCGCTGGCGCGGCTGGAGGTGGACGAGGCCGGGCTGGACAGTCTGGACCGCCGCTTCCTCAAGGCCCTGATCGAGAACTACGGCGGCGGGCCGGTCGGCATGGACACCCTGGCCGCCGCCATCGCCGAGGCGCGCGACGCGGTCGAGGACGTGATCGAGCCCTATCTGCTGCAGCAGGGCTTCATCCAGCGCACGCCGCGCGGCCGCATGGCCTGCGCCCGAGCCTATGAGCACCTTGGGCTTGAGGCCCCCGCCGCGCCGCCCGCCGCCCCGGACCTGTTCGGCAAATAAGCCGCGACTCTTTCGCAAGAGGGCTTCACCTCGGCGGCGAAGCCGGTCATCCTTCGGTTTCCCAGAAGGAGGCGGTTTTGGCCCAGCCCCGCAGGATGAACCGGATGATCGTCGCGCTCGGCGCGGCCGTCGTGGTGCTGGGCGGGTTCAGCCTCTATGCTGTCAATCAGGGCGCGCGCTTCGGGCCGCGTCAGACCACGCCTGCGGAGCGGGCCCTGTCCCAGGTGCGCGAGCAGATGGGGGCCGAGGCCGAGGTGCGCTATGTCGAGGCCGGGCGCGGCCGGGCGGCCTGCGGCTACGCTGGGCTGAAGGGCCGCAAGGAGGCGGTGGCCTTCGTCTCGCGGCCCAACCGCATCCTGATGAGCCACGATCCGCTGACCGGCGAGTTCGCGACGCTGAAATCGCGCTATTGTCCCGGCTTCGACGCCCCTGTTCCCGCCGCCGGCAAGAGCTGACCGACCATGACCGATCAACCCAGCGCGGGCCGTTTCGACGGCCGTGATCACCTGTTGCCCGTGCGGGTCTATTACGAGGACACGGACTTTACCGGCCTGGTCTATCACGCCAACTATGTCCGTTATTTCGAACGGGGGCGGTCGGACTTCCTGCGTCTGGCCGGGGTGGGCCATGCGGACCTGCTGGAGCAGGACGAGCCGCTGGCCTTCGTCGTCTCGGACCTGGCGATCAAATACCTGAAGCCCGCGCGCATCGACGACGCCCTGGTGGTGCGCACCCGGTATGAGGCGATCAAGGGACCGCGCCTGATCATCCGCCAGACGGTCGAGCGGGACGGGGAGGCCTTGTGCCGGGCCGATGTCGTCGCCGTCTGCATCCATCTGGACGGGCGGCCCCGGCGGCCGACCAGACGGCTGGTGGAACTGGTGACGCCCTGGCTGTCGGGGGAAGAATAGCCGCGATGCTCAACGGGCGGCTCGACAATAACGATGTTGTCACCCTTTCGCCTGATGACGCAGGCCGCGACGCCGGTTAGACCGCCGCCATGAAACCGCCACGTCCGCCCGGTGCAACTGGCGGACGGATCGGACCCTTCGCCAAGGACCACGCATGACAACGCCTGTCGACGCCTCTCTGCTGAACCCCATCGAGCTGTTCATGACCGCCGACTGGGTGGTGAAGACGGTGATGATCGGCCTGGCCGTGGCCTCGGTCTGGTCGTGGACCATCATCATCGACAAGGCGGTGCGCTTCTCGCGCATGAACGCCCGCGCCACCGAGTTCGAACAGCAGGTCGAGAGCGGACGGTCGCTGGAAGAAGTCGCGGCGCAGGCGGGACCTCAGCCCGCCGATCCCCTGCCGCGCATGCTGGTGCTGACGCTGCAGGACTGGCGCGAGGCGCGCGCGCGCGGCGCCATGACGGACACGCAGGGCTCCATGCTGATCGCCCGCATCGACCGGGCGCTGGACTCCGTCATCGCCCGCGAGAGCCAGAAGATCGAGAACGGTCTGGGCGTGCTGTCGGTGGTCGCCACCGCTTCGCCCTTCATCGGCCTGTTCGGCACGGTGTGGGGCATCATGAACGCCTTCGACAGCATTGCGGCGGCGGGCAACACCAATCTCACGACCGTGGCCCCGGCCATCGCCGAGGCCCTGTTCGCCACGGCCATCGGTCTGGCGGCCGCCATCCCGGCCTATATCGCCTTCAACGCCTTCTCGGTGTCGGCGGGCAAGTTCACCGGGCGTCTGGAAGCCTTTGCGGACGATCTGCAATCGGCCATCGCCCGTCGTCTGGGCGCGCCTTCGACCCCGCCGCCGCCTCCGCCGCCGCCTGCGGACCTGAACCTGCGCCGGGGCGCCTGATCCATGGCCATGGGTGGTGCAGGAGGCTCCAGCGGCGGGCGCGGCCGTCGCCGCGCGCGCAAGCGGCCGCTGAGCGAGATCAACGTCACGCCTCTGGTGGACGTCATGCTGGTGCTGTTGATCATCTTCATGATCTCGGCGCCGCTGCTGACCGTCGGGGTGCCGCTGGAACTGCCCAAGACCGAGGCCAGCGCGGTCGAGACGACCGACAAGCCCGTCACGGTCAGCATCGACCAGAACGGCGCCATCTTCATCGGCGAGAGCGAGGTCCGCTGGGAGCAGCTGGCCCTGCGCGTGGCTGAAGAGGGCGGCGACAAGGCGCGCGAGAAAGCCATCTTCATCCGCGCCGACGGCCGCGCGCCCTATCAGGCCGTGGCGCGGGTGATGGCCCGCCTGTCGGCCTCGGGCTTTTCCAAGCTGAACCTGATCACCGACACCGCCGCCGACGAGCCGACGGAGGGCTGACGGACCTTGCGCCGCCCCAGTCCCGCCATCCTCGGCTCCATCGCCCTGCACGCGGGGGTGGTGGCGCTCGCCCTCGTATCGTGGTCGTCGAAGGACGAGCTGAAGCCGCTGGTGAACTCCGTGCCGGTGTCGATCGTCTCGGATATCGAAATCGCCGCCGCCCCGGCCGACAATCCGCAGGAAGAACCTTCGCCTGACGACGGCGAGACCGCCCCGGTCGAGACCTTGCCGGAACCGACGCCGCCGGAACCTGAGCCGACCCCGCCCGCGCCCCAGCCGCAACCGCGTCCGACGCCGCCTGCGCCGCGACCCACGCCGACGCCGCCCGAGAAAAAGGCGCCGACGCCTGCGCCCACGCCGCGACCGACGCAGACGCCGCCGGAAAAGAAGGCGCCGACCCCTACACCGCCGCGGCCCACGCCGGCTCCGCCCGAGAAGAAGGCGCCCGCCACGCCTGCGACGCCGCCGCGTCCCGCTCGCCCGGCGCCAGGTCTGGACCTGGACGCCCTGGCCGGACCGCCGCGCCCGACCCAGAACCCCGGCCGTCCGGCGACGGGCCAGCAGGGAGCGGGCGCTGCGCCGCGCGCCACCGGACCCCAGCTGGCCGCCCTGGGGGCTCAGGTGACGCCGAACTGGAACATCAACTGCGACATGCCGGGCATGGATGATCTGGTCATCCGCGTGACCGTGCGCCTGAGCGCCGACGGCCAGATCATCGGCACGCCGCGCCTTCAGGACGTGCAGAACGATCCGACATGGCGGGCCGCCTCCGACGCCATGCAGCGTGCGCTGCGGGCGACTGCGCCCTTCACCGTGCCGGATGGTTTCCAGGCTCAGGAAGTGCCCTTCCGCTTTGAAACCAAGCGCCAATGCGGGAACCGTTAAAGGCGCAGGCCGTCTATCACCCCAAAGTCGCCCAAATCCTTGTGAAGCTGGCGATTGTCGGTCGCGCCGATGCTATGAGGGGCGACCGGGCCCGACCCTGTCACGATCTGCGAAGGAATGACCCATGCGCCTGAACCGTTTTCTCGCCTCGGCCGCCGCGCTGGCCTTGACCGCCCCTCTGGCGCTGGGCGGATCGGTGCAGGCCCAGTCGATGGCCCCTTCGACGGCGCCGATGCAGGACGTGGTGGTCGATGAGGGCGTCCTGCGCCCGCTGCAGATCGCGGTCGTGCCCTTCACCGGCCAGAACGGCTCGCAGATTTCGAGCGTCATCAGCGGCAACCTGAAGCGGTCGGGTTTCTTCGATCCGCTGAACCCGGCCAGCTTCGTCGAGACGGGGCTGACCCTGGCCAATGCGCCGAACTTTCCGCAGTGGACCTCCATCGGCGCCCAGGCGGTGCTGTACGGCGGGGTGACGCCGCGCGCCGATGGGCGGATCGACGTGGGCTTTCGTCTGTACGACCCCTATCGCCAGTGCCAGCTGGTCTCCTACCAGTTCACCGCCACATCGGAGCAGTGGCGCCGCATCGCCCACAAGATTTCGGACGTGGTCTATCAGCGCCTGACCGGTGAGGCGGGCTTCTTCGATTCGCGCGTGCTGTTCGTGTCTGAAAGCGGCACCCAACTGAACAAGCTGTCGCGCCTGACCATCGTCGATCAGGACGGTTACAACCCCGTCTTCCTGACCCAGGGCGACGAGGTGATCATGTCGCCGCGCTTCTCGGCCTCCAACCCGGACGAAGTGACCTATGTGGCGCTGGGCAAGGACTACAGCCGCATCTACCTGTACAATCTGTCGACCGGCCGTCGCGAAAGCCTGGGCGAGTTCGACGGTCAGGTGCTGGCGCCGCGTTTCTCGAACGACGGAACCAAGATGGCTTTCTCCATCATCCGGCACGGCAATACCGACGTCTATGTGATGAACCTGCGCAGCCGCCAGCTGTCGCGCCTGACGACCGATCCGGGCATCGACACCTCGCCTTCGTTCAGCCCTGACGGCAATCAGATCGTCTTCACCTCGGACCGTTCGGGCTCGGCGCGTCTCTACACCATGCGGGCCGACGGCTCGGGCCAGCGCCCGATCAGCCGCGGCGGCGGCATCTACACCGCCCCGGCCTGGAGCCCGCGCGGCGACCTGATCGCCTTCACCAAGCAGCAGGGCGGCCGCTTCCACATCGGCGTGATGAAGTCCGACGGCACCGGCGAGCGCATCCTGTCGTCCTCCTATTTCGAGGAAGGCCCGTCGTGGGCGCCGAACGGCCGCTACATCGCCTTCGCGCGTCAGAGCCCGGGCGGGGACACCCGTCTGTGGACCGTGGACCTGTCGGGCCGCGTCGTGTCTCAGGCGGGGTATGACGGGCGCGGTTCGGACCCGGCATGGTCGGGTTTGCTGGACGCGCCTCCGGTCAATCTGGGCATCGGCCAGGGCGCGGATTCCTGCCCGGCCTGACCCGGATTCTTCGTGGCTGCGTCGGCAGCGGAGCTATTGCCGTAAACTGTGCGTTATCACCGCTAGCGTAACGCTGCAGAGCGCTGTAGCAGCCGTCGAATACAGCTAAGCTAGAGGCATCGGCCTCGAACCGAATGAGAAGGAGAATTACATGAACCCCTCCACCCTGATCCGGCTCGCCGCCGTCGGCGTCGCCGTGACCTCGCTGGCCGCTTGCACCAAGCCCAAGGTCGAGCCGGTCGTCCCGGCCGAAACCCCGCCGCCCGCCACCGGGCCTCAGTACCCGACCGCGCCGAGCACGCCGGTCACGGGCGGCAACGTCGGCGCCGCCGCGCCGGGCTCGGAGCAGGACTTCGTCGTCAACGTCGGCGACCGCGTCTACTTCGACCTGGACTCCTATTCGGTGCGGGCTGAAGCCCAGCCGCGTCTGGACGCCCAGGCCGCCTGGCTGGCCCGCTACCCGCAGGTCACCGTGCGCATCGAAGGCAACGCCGACGAGCGCGGTACCCGCGAGTACAACCTGGCCCTGGGCGCCCGCCGCGCCGAGGCCGTGCGCTCGTACCTGATCAGCCGCGGCGTCGCCGCCGCCCGCATCGACACCATCAGCTTCGGCAAGGAGCGTCCGATCGCTGAAGGCTCGAACGAGTCGGCCTGGGCCCAGAACCGCAATGGCCGCACCGCCATCGTGTCGGGCGCCCCGCGCTAAACAGCAGGCGAAAAAAACTGACGGATCGAGGCGTCGGCGCAAGCCGACGCCTCTTTTCTTTGCGCTTTCCAGGGATCAAAGTCCGCACCGAATCGGGGAGAAAGAGCATGGATCTGGAGGCGGCAGGCGGAGCCATTTCGGCAGGCGTCATCGCTGGCGCGATCGAGAAGCCGACCGGCCATGCGGGCCAGCCTCACGGCGTCTGCGCCGACTGCGGAACCGAGGTCACGGGGCGGTTCTGCTCCAACTGCGGACAGGCGGCCCATGTTCACCGCACCTTGCTGCATCTGGGCGAAGAACTTCTGCACGGGGTCATGCACTTCGACGGTCGTCTCTGGCGCACCCTGCCGCTGTTGATCGTCAATCCCGGCCGACTGACGCGCGAATGGGTTCAGGGCAGGCGGACACGTTATGTCTCGCCCCTGGCGATGTTCCTGTTCACGCTCTTCGTGATGTTTTTCGCCTTGAGCTTCATGCCGCACAGAGAGGTGACCCTTCAATCCTTGCCGCAGCAGATCGAGGCGCAGAAGGAGGCGATAGCCGAGGCGGAACAGGTTGCAGCGGCCGCTCGTAAGGAAGTCGATGAGGCTGCCGCGGCGATGGAGCCGTCGGACGGCTCGCCCCCGGCGTTCAATAGCGGCGCGCGCGCTGGCGCCGCCGCCGGCGTTCTGGCCGGCGCCGAAGCCGGCGTCATCGCTGAGAAGGCCAAGCTTGAGCGCCTGCAGAAGGACGCTGTCGAGGGCCGCAAGGACGGTCTGGCCTCGGGCAGTTGGCAGGCTCAGGTCGCCGACATGGCCGCCAGCGTGGGCGAGAACGGCAATACCAACGGCCTGACCAAGACGGTGGCCAAGAAGCTGAAGAACCCGGACCTGGCGCTCTACAAGCTGCAGCAGACCATCTACAAATTCGCCTTCCTGCTGGTGCCGCTGTCGATCCCGTTCGTGGCCCTGATGTTCCTGTGGAAGCGCGGCTTCACCCTGTATGATCACGGGGTGTTCGTTCTCTACTCCCTGACCTTCATGTCGCTGCTGCTGATGGCGGTGGTGGTGGCGGCGACGACGCTGAAAGGGGCGGGCGCAGCGGTCGGCGCGATCGCGGCCCTGATCGTGCCCGTGCACATGTTCGCCCAGCTGAAGGGCGCCTACAGCCTGTCGGTTTTCTCGACCCTGTGGCGGACCGTGGTGCTGCTGATCTTCTGCGAGATGGCGGCGACCTTGTTCATCGTTTCCATCATCTATCTGGGCCTCGGACATTGATCGAGGCCTTGCCGTCGCCGCAAATCGGTGGGACGACAGAGCTATGCTGAAGACGCCATTCCGCCTTAAGAAACCCGCCGTCCTGACGGCGATCGGCCTGACGTTGATCGGGGGCGCCGTCGTCGCCCAGGTCCAGCCGATGGAGCCTATCCAGTGGGACAAGCGCCGCCTGGACCAGCTGGACCGCAATGTCCGCCGTCTGGAGCGCGCCCTGACCCAGCGCAACGCCGCCGGAGAGCCGGTTCTGGTCGAGCTGGATCCCGAGGTCGTGGCCCTGCAGGGGCAGGTCTCGATCCTGGAGCGCCGTCTGGGCGACGTGGAACAGACCTTCCAGCGCATGAACGCCGACAGCGAACGGCTGACCTTCCAGCTGGACGAGGCGACGCGCGAGAACACGCAGCTGAGCCGCCGCCTGCGCGATCTGGAAGGCCGGGTCGAGCGCGCCGAGAAGGCGGCTGAGGAAGCCGCCGAACTGAACGGTCCGGTGGTGGCGAACTCGCCGACCGGCGACGCGGCGCAGGACCTGCAGGCCGCCATGCGTCTGGCGGGCGAGGACGCCGTGCGCGGCGGCCGCGCGCTGGAGACCGTCATCGTCACCTGGCCGAACACGCCCCAGGCGCGCGAAGCCAACAGCCGTCTGGGCGACCTGCACGTCGCCGCGCGCGACAATGCGGCGGCGGTCCAGGCCTACGCCGCCGCCCTGAACGGCTGGCCGCGCACGCCGTGGGCGCCTGAAACCACGCTGAAGCTGGCGGAGGCCCTGCGCGCCACCGACCGCGCGACCCAGGCCTGCGGCGCCCTGACCGAGTTCGGCCGACGCTACGCCGAGGCGGCCACGGCGGCGCAGAAGACCCGCGCGACCCAACTGCGGACGCGCGCCAGCTGCAGCTGATGGACGACCTGACCAGCCGGGTCGTCACCCGGCTGGACGCGCGCCTGAACCACACTGGACCCGAGCCGGTCGCCCTGGCCCTGTCGGGCGGGGGCGACTCGATGGCCCTGCTGGACCTCGCCGCCGCATGGGCGAAGGCGAGGGGGCGGCGGCTGTTGGCCCTGACGGTCGATCACAACCTCAATCCCGACAGCGCGGCCTGGACCCGTTTCGCCGCCGAAGCCGCGCGCGCGGCGGGCGCCGACTGGCGCGGATTGCTCTGGACGCAGGCGCGAGGCGGACCCGGCGTCCCGGCGCGGGCGCGGG
>KB291779.1:0-890 GCA_000318405.1 Brevundimonas diminuta 470-4
TCTGGGGGCCGAGGTCATCAAGATCGAACGACCGGGCGCCGGCGACGACACCCGTCACTGGGGCCCGCCCTTCACCACGACAGCCGAAGGCGCGCCCGGCGACGCCGCCTATTTCCTGTGCGCCAACCGGGGCAAGAAGTCGGTCGAGCTGGACATCGCCAGCCCGGACGGCGCCGAGGCCGTGCGCCGTCTGGCCGCGACCTGCGACGTGGTGGTCGAGAACTTCAAGACCGGCGGGCTGAAGAAATACGGCCTCGACTACGCCGCGCTGGCGGCGATCAATCCTAGGCTGGTCTACTGCTCGATCACCGGCTTCGGCCAGGACGGGCCGGACGCGCACCGCGCGGGCTACGACTACATGATCCAGGCCATGGGCGGGCTGATGTCCATCACCGGCCAGCCCGACGGCGCGCCGGGCGCCGAGCCGATGAAGGTCGGGGTGGCGGTCGTCGACCTGTTCACCGGCCTTTACGCCTCCAACGCCATACTGGCCGCCCTGTGGCACGCGCGCGCGACCGGCGAGGGACAACACGTGGACATCGCCCTGTTCGACGTTCAGGCCGCCATGCTGGCCAATCAGGCGACCAACTACTTCGTGTCCGGCAAGGCGCCGACGCGGATGGGCAACGCCCACCCCAATCTGGCCCCCTATCAGCCCTTCGCCTGTTCCGACGGGATGGTGATCATCGCCGTGGGCAACGACGGCCAGTTCCGCGCCCTGTGCGGCGCCCTGGGGCTGGAGGCTGAGGATCGCTTCGCCACCAACGCCCTGCGGGTCGCCGAGCGCGAGGCGCTGGGTCCGCTGATCGCGACGAAGACGGAAGGCTTCACCATGCAGGGACTGATGCAGGCGCTGGAGACGGCGGGCGTGCCCTGCGGCCCCGTCAACA
>KB291779.1:910-24946 GCA_000318405.1 Brevundimonas diminuta 470-4
CATCCATCGCGGCCTGACGGTCGAACAGACGCGCGCCGATCTGGCCGACCCCGTCCGCACCGTCGCCTCGCCCATTCGCCTGTCGAAGACGCCGGTGCGATACGACGCCCCGCCGCCGAGGCTGGGGCAGGATACCGACGATGTGCTGCGCGATCTCAAGTCCGGGGATTGAGCGGAAACCGAAGGGTCAGCTGACCTGCCGCTTCTCCAGCTTCCGCGCCAGGGTGCGGCGGTGCATTCCCAAACGCCGTGCGGCCTCGGAGATGTTGAAGTCGGTCTCGGCCAGAACCTCGTGTATGCGTTCCCACTCCAACGTCTTGATCGAGGTCGGGCGGGCGGTCAGCGGCGCGTCGGGATCGCCCGCCGCGCGACCGAAGGCGGCCTCGATGTCATCCGTGCCGGCAGGCTTGGCGAGATAGTGGCGGGCGCCCAGCTTGATGGCCTCGACCGCCGTGGCGATGCTGGCGAAGCCGGTCAGGACGACGATCACCAGATCGGGGTCGAAGGCGTGCAGCGTCTGCACGCAGGTCAGGCCCGAGGCCGCGCCCAGCTTCAGGTCCACCACCGCATAGTCGGGATGATGCGTCTTCAGCAGCTCGACCATCTGGTCGTGACTGTGGGCGGCCACCACCTGATAGCCGCGTCGTTCGAACGAGCGCCGCAGGGTGCGGGAGAAGGCCTCGTCGTCCTCGACGATCAGAAGCTGGCGGGGGTCGTCCGTCATCTCATGCCCTTTTTCGAGACTGCTTACTTCGGCGCCAGGGCGTCGATGGGCAAGGCCAGTCGCACCACGGCCCCGCCGGTCGCGCCCGGACGGTTGGCGGCGACGACCGTGCCGCCCAGTTTTCGCACCACATTGACCAGCAGGAACAGGCCCAGCCCCGCCCCTGCCCGCGCCTTGGTCGACTGATAGGGCTGGCCCAGCTTTTCCAGAATGACGGGCGCGAAACCGGGGCCATCGTCCTCAAAGGCGATGAACAGGCCGTCGGCGTCCGCGACCGCCCGCACCCCCAGATTGCGCGCGCCGGCCTCCTGCGCATTGTCCAGAAGCGCGCTGAACACCTGTTTCAGGGCCGGGTCGGCGATGATGGGCGGATCGTGCGGCGTCGGACCGCTGAGGGCGACCTGCATGGCGTCGCCGGGTCGGTTGGCGGACCAGTCGTCGATGATCTCGCCCAGGAAGCTGCTGAGAGCCGTCACGGTCGGCGCCTCGCCGCGCGCCTCGCCCGCCGACATCAGGATGTTGGTGACGATGGATTTGCAGCGATCCACTTCAGCCTGCATCTGCTCGATGTCATGGCGTAGGTCCTCGTCGCCGGTCAGGGCGGGCATCCGCCGCCAGTCGCTGAGGATCACCGAGAGGGAGGCCAGCGGCGTCCCCAGTTCATGCGCGGCCCCGGACGCCAGCAGCCCCATGCGGACGATGTGATCCTGTTCCGCCGCCTGCTGCCGCGCCTCCGCCAGATAGGCGTCGCGGGCGCGCACGTTCTGGCTGGTGCGGGTGACGAAGGCCACCAGCAGCACGGCGATCAGGATGAAGTTGATCAGGGCGCCCTGCTGGATCAGGCCCAGCCGCGCATCGGCGCCATCGGGCAGGTCCAGCGGCTGCCGCCACACCGCCAGGAAGGCCAGACAGGCGCCCGTCGCCAGCACGAAGCCCCAGGCGTAGACCGGCCGCAGCAGCACCGCCGCCAGCACCACCTGCATCAGGTAAAGGGCCGCGAAAGGATTGGTCGCGCCCCCGCTGAAGTAGAGCAGCCAGCTCAGCGCCGCCACGTCGACGCACAGGGCCAGCAGGATCTCGGGGTCGGTGACCACCTTGCGCCGCAGGGTGACGGGCGCGCTGACCAGATTCATCACCGCCAGCGCCGTCGGCGCCAGCAGCAGCGGCCCCAGCGGGACAGTGATCTTCAGGCCCCAGTGGACGATGACGATCGTCGCCACCTGACCGATGACCGCCAGCCACCTCAGCTGGATCAGCAGCAGCATGTTGCGCCGCCCGGCCGCGCCCGGCGACACCGGCGTCTCGGCGTTGGCGTCCATGCCCAGAATGGTGCGCGCGAAGCGGCTGAGAGTCTGGGTCTGCATTATCGCCCTCCCCTCCTGCGGCGCCGCTCGTCGCGCAGCCACAGAACGGCGCCCCCCGCCGACATCAGGGCCAGACCGAACCAGGTCAGGGCATAGACCAGATGACTGTTGGCGAAGCGCACGACCGTCAGACCTCCGCGCGGCCAGCCGCCGGGATTGGGCGTCGCATCGGCGTCGATAAAGTAGGGCGCAACCGGGCCGTCCAGCCGCTTGGCCTGCGCGATCGCCGCCACGTCGCGCGAGAACCAGCGGTCGCCCGCCGGATCGTTGTCGCGCAGGAAGCCGCCCTTGGGTTCGGTGATGCGCAATAGGCCGGTGACGGTGGTTGGCCCCTCGACCTGCCCCTCGGCGCGGACGTCCGGCGCCGCGCGCTCGGCCGGGACGAAGCCCCGGTTGATCAGGACGGTGAAGCCGCGCGCATCTTCCAGCGGCGTGACAACCCAGAAGCCCGGCCCCAGGTCCGTCACCGCCTTCACCCGGACCTCGCGGTCATGCAGGAAGCGGCCGCTGGAGGCGACGTGGCGATACTGGTCCGCCTGCCGGGTCACGGCGTCGAAGCCCTGCGGCCCCGGCGCCGGAACCGGCTGGGCGTGGATGCGGCTGCCGACCTGCCGGATCAGCTCCTGCTTCCACGCCAGACGCTGGACCTGCCAGACGCCCAGCGCCGAAAAGCCTGCGATCAGCACGGCGAAGGCCGCCAGTCCCGCAATCATCCGGCGGCGTGACGCCGGACGGGCGGCGGGTTCAGGGACCGACGATGACGTCAAGCGGCGTCTCCGCGTGCAAGAGGGCTCAGCCCATCACCTGCATGTCGTGGACGGGCATCATATTGGTGTTCAGGTGATACATGACCCAGACCGAACCGGCGACGGCGATGACCACGATCACCAGGGTGAAGATCAGCGCCAGCATGTTCCACCCGCCCTCGGACCTATGGTTCATGTGCAGGAAGAAGATCATGTGCACCACGATCTGCACCACGGCGAAGGCGGTGATGATCAGGCCTGTCAACTGAGGCGCCAGCACCCCGGCCATGACCAGCCAGAACGGAATGGCGGTCAGCACGACCGACAGGCCGAAGCCGATCAGATAGCCCTTGTAGGTGCCGTGATCGTGGTCGTCGCCGTGGTGATCGTCGTGAGAGGTCACAGCGTGCTCATTGTGGGCTTCGGCGCTCATCGCAGCATCCCGAACAGATAGACGAAGGTGAAGACGCCGATCCAGATGACGTCCAGGAAGTGCCAGAACAGGCTCAGGCACATGAGGCGGCGCTTGTTGGCCTGGATCAGCCCCTTGTGCCCCACCTGGATCATCAGGGTGACCAGCCAGATGATGCCGAAGGTGACGTGCAGGCCGTGCGTGCCCACCAGGATGAAGAAGGCCGACAGGAAGCCGCTGCGCTGGGGCGTGGCGCCCAGGTGGATCATGTGGGCGAACTCATAGAGCTCGATGCCCAGGAAGCAGAGGCCGAACAGGCCGGTGATCGCCAGCCAAGCCTGCGTCTGCGCAACCCTGTTGCGGTACATCGCCAGCATGGCGAAGCCGTAGGTGATCGACGAGAACAGCAGCATCGACGTGTTCACCGCCACCAGCGGCAGGTCGAACAGATCCTTGGGCGCCGGACCGGCCGCATAGTTGCCGCCCAGCACGGCGTAGACGGCGAACAGGATCGCAAAGATGAGGCAGTCGCTCATCAGATACATCCAGAAGCCCAGCATGGTGCTGTGGCCTTCCGGGTGGTGCGGCTCCTCGACCGGGTGGAAGATCGGCCGCCCGGCCTCGTCGACGTAGTCGGGGTTGAGGGTTGGTGCGTGGCTCATCGGATCTTACCCTCGCGTCGCTGCGGCGGCCGCCAGGGCCTGGGTGCGCGCGTCCTCGGTCGCCTGAACCGTTTCGGCCGGGATGTAGTAGTCGCGCCTGTAGTTGAAGGTGTGGAAGATGGCGTAACCGATCAGGGCTGCGAAGCTCGCCGCCGCCAGCCACCAGATGTACCAGATCAGGGCGAAACCCAGGACCAGCGACAGCGCCGACAGGATGAATCCGGCCCCGGTGTTTGACGGCATATGGACCGCCTTGAAGCCGCCCGTCGGACGCTGATAGCCGCGCGCCTTCATGTCCCACCAGGCGTCGCCGTCGTGGATGATCGGCGTCTTGGCGAAGTTGTAGTCAGGCGGCGGCGAGGAGGTGGCCCACTCCAGCGTGCGGCCCTGCCAGGGGTCGCCCGTCTCGTCGCGCAGCTTGTCGCGATTGATGATGCTGACGGCGAACTGGATCAGCATGGCCAGGATGCCGACGGCGATGATCGCCACGCCCACGCCCGCGATGATGAACCAGATCTGATAGGCCGGATCGTCGAAGACCCGCATCCGCCGCGTCACGCCCATGAAGCCCAGGACGTACAGCGGCATGAAGGCCATCCAGAAGCCGACCACCCAGCACCAGAAGCTGACCAGGCCCCACTTCTTCTCCAGCTTGAAGCCGAAGGCCTTGGGCCACCAGTAGTTGATGGCGGCGAACAGGCCGAACAGCACCCCGCCGATGATGACGTTGTGGAAGTGAGCGATCAGGAACAGGGAGTTGTGCAGCACGAAGTCCGCCGGCGGCACCGCCAGCATGACGCCCGTCATCCCGCCGATCACGAAGGTCAGCATGAAGGCGACCGTCCACATCATCGGCAGCTCGAACCGGATGCGGCCGCGGTACATGGTGAACAGCCAGTTGAACAACTTCGCCCCTGTCGGGATCGAGATGATCATCGTCGTGATCCCGAAGAAGGAGTTCACGGACGCGCCCGAGCCCATGGTGAAGAAGTGGTGCAGCCACACCAGGTAGGACAGGATGGTGATGACCACCGTCGCATAGACCATGGAGGTGTAGCCGAAGAGCTTCTTGCCCGAGAAGGTCGAGGTGACTTCGGAAAACACGCCGAACAGCGGCAGGATCAGGATGTAGACCTCGGGGTGGCCCCAGATCCAGATCAGGTTCACGTACATCATCGGGTTGCCGCCGAAGTCGTTCGTGAAGAAGTTGGTGCCGATGTAACGGTCCGCCGACAGCAGGACCAGCGTCGCCGTCAGGATCGGGAAGGACGCCACGATCAGGATGTTGGCGCACAGCGAGGTCCAGGTGAAGACCGGCATCTTCATCAGGCCCATGCCCGGCGCGCGCATCTTCACGATGGTCGCGATCAGGTTGATGCCGGATAAGGTGGTCCCTACCCCCGCGATCTGCAGCGCCCATATGTAATAGTCGACGCCGACGCCGGGACTGTAGCCGATACCCGACAGCGGCGGATAGGCCAGCCAGCCGGTGCGCGCGAACTCGCCGATGAACAGCGAGGCCATGACCAGCACGGCCCCCATCGTCGTCATCCAGAAGCTGAAGTTGTTCAGGAAGGGGAAGGAAACGTCCCGCGCCCCGATCTGCAACGGCACCAGATAGTTCATCAGGCCGGTGATCATGGGCATGGCCACGAAGAAGATCATGATCACGCCGTGGGCGGTGAAGATCTGGTCGTAGTGGTGGGCGTTCAGATAGCCCTCGGACCCGCCAAAGGCCATGGCCTGCTGGATCCGCATCATGATGGCGTCAGCAAAGCCGCGCAGGAACATGATCAGACCCAGGATCATGTACATGATCCCGATCTTCTTGTGGTCGACGGTGGTGAACCACTCCTTCCAGAGATAGCCCCACAGTTTGTAGCGGGTGAGCAGGGCCAGCACCCCCAGACCGCCGATGACGACGACGGCGAAGGTGGCGACCAGAATGGGCTCGTGGAACGGCAGTGAGTCCCAGTTCAACCGACCCAGAAGCGGCGATGTGGTTTGTTCGACAGTCATGATCGTTCAGGCGCTCAGGATTGCGACGCAGCAGGCGCGGAGAAGAGGGAGGCGAAACGCTGGCCCGGTTCGGATCGGCCGGGGCGCTCCAGCCCCTGCCCCATGACCCGGTTCAGAGCAGTGTCGCGGGCCAGGTTCTCGCCGAAGGCCTGACGACGGCGCGCAGCCTCGACAGCGGCGGCCTCGGCCTCCAGCGGGGTGCAGATGGTCATCACATAGGACTCGCCCGCGCCGAAGACGGCGTCGCCGCGACGGGCGTATTTGTCATAGACCAGCGGCAGGGTGTTCTTGACCGCTGTCCGACCCAGGCCGCCCTTGCGGTCGATGTCCATCATCTCGCCCATGCACATCTTGCCCGGCTCGACGCACATATTGACCACGGCGTCGAACAGACGGTCGTCGACCGAGGCGTAGTGGATGACGGGGACCTTCTCGCTGGGCTTTTCCAGCTCCAGATAGGTTTCGCGGTCCAAGCCCTGGCCGGCCGCGCGCACGCCCGCGACCCACTGATCAAAGCCCGCTTCATCCAGCCCGTGGAAGGCGAAACGCATGTTGGAGAAGCCGTCGCCGGAATAGTTGGCCGAAAAGCCCACATACTCGCCCGGGCGGTTGATGACGGCGTGCAGCTTCGTCTCCATGCCCGGCATGGCGTAGATCTGACCGGCCAGCGCGGGGATGTAGAAGGAGTTCATCACCCCGGTCGAGGTGATGTGGAAACGGATCGGCCGATCAACCGGGGCGGCCAGCTCGTTCACCGTGGCGATGCCGTATTCGGGGTAGATGAACAGCCACTTCCAGTCCATCGCCACCACCTCGACCTGCAGCGGGCGATGATCCTCGGTGACGGCCTGCCCGGCGGCGACACGATCCAGCGGGCGATAGGGGTCCAGCAGGTGCGTCCCGGCCCAGGTGATGGCGCCCAGGCAGATGATGATCAGCAACGGCGCCGCCCAGATCACCAGTTCCAGATGGGTCGAATGGTCCCAGTCCGGCTCGTAGCGGGCTTCCTTGTTCGACTCCCGATATTTCCAGGCGAAGAAGACGGTCAGGATCATCACCGGAATGATGACGATCAGCATCAGCAGCACGGACATGACCAGCAGATCGCGCTGCTGGGCGGCGATGTCGCCGGCGGGCGCCAGCACCACGGCCTGACAGGCGGGCAGCAGGGCCAGAAGGGGCAACAGCAACAGGGGGCGCAGTCGGCGCACGGCGGCTCCAGTCGAGGTTTGAGACAAGGGCTCGGTCATCGTCCAGCCCCCGTAAACCCCACCCCCGGCGTGCGACATTGGACAATCTGCCCTATCCCCTCCGCGATCCGAGGGGAGCAAAGGGACGCTTTAGCCATTCTATGATCGCGGGCGTGTACGCGCCCCGGTGCAGGGAGCCTCATGGTCATGAACGCAGCCAGCGGCGCGCCTTCTTCAGAGCCCCTTGAACGGGACGCCAGCCGGATCAACGCACGAGACGGCAAAATCGACGCGGGCGAAATCGCCATCGGCGTCATCATCGGCCGAACGTCGGAGTTTTTCGACTTCTTCGTCTACGCCATCGCCTCGGTCGTGGTGTTTCCGCAGCTGGTGTTTCCCTATGCGGGACCGCTGGGCGGGACGCTGCTGTCCTTCGCCGTCTTCGCCGTGGCCTTCATCGCCCGACCGTTCGGCACGGCCCTGTTCATCGCCATCGACCGGCGCTTCGGGCGCGGGACCAAGCTGACCATCGCCCTGTTCCTGCTGGGGCTGTCGACCGTCTGCCTCGGCTTCCTGCCCAGCCATGCTCAGGTCGGTCACTGGTCGGCCGCCATGCTGATCGCCCTGCGGATCGGACAGGGCGTGGCCCTGGGCGGCGCCTGGGACGGCATGGCCTCCCTGCTGTCCGTCAGCGCCCCTGAGAAGCGCCGCGGCTGGTACGCCATGGTCCCGCAACTGGGCGCGCCGATCGGGCTGATCGTGGCCAGCGCCCTGTTCGCCTATTTCCTGAGCAAGCTGTCGGCCGCCGACTTTATGGACTGGGGCTGGCGCTATCCCTTCTTCGTGGCCTTCGCCATCAATGTGGTGGCCCTGTTCGCGCGTCTTCGCATCGTGGTGACGCCGACCTTCCAGGCCGCCTTCGAAACGCTGGAGCTGCACCCCGCGCCTGTGACCAAGGCCGTGCGCGAAGAAGGGGGCGGCATCGTCATCGGCGCCTTCGCCCCGCTGGCCAGCTTCGCCATGTTCCACATGGTGACGGTGTTCCCGCTGTCGTGGGTCTTCCTCTACACCGACGAGGCGCCCAGCCGCTTCCTGATGATCGAGCTGATCGGCGCCGTTTTCGGCCTGTTCGCCATCCTGGCCTCGGGCTGGCTGGCCGACCGCTACGGCCGCCGCGCCCTGCTGGCCGTCACGGCCGCGGGCATCGCCGTCTTCTCGGGCTTCGCGCCCCAGCTTCTGGACGGCGGCCCGGCGGGCGAACTGGCCTATATGATCCTGGGCTTCATCCTGCTGGGCCTGTCGTTCGGCCAGGCCTCCGGCGCCATCGCCTCCAGCTTCAGCCTGAAGAACCGCTACACCGCATCGGCCCTGACGTCGGATCTGGCCTGGCTGTTCGGCGCGGGCTTCGCCCCGCTGGCGGCCCTGGCGCTGTCGGGCAAGTTCGGCCTGGTCGCGGGCGGCGCCTATCTGCTGTCTGGCGCGATCTGCACCCTGCTGGCCCTGTGGCTGAACCGCGAACTGGCCAAGGGCCGCGCGGGCGGCAAGGCGTAGGATTTTTCTCCCCCCGCCTGAAAGAAGAGGCGCGGCCAGCCGGTCGCGCCTCTTTTGTTTGCGCCATCGCTCGGCGCGCGGCGCCTCGCTGCTTGAGCGCGGTGGCGTGTGCGGTCAGCCCTGCGCCTTGGCCTTGCGGCGCCAGTGGGTCAACAGGTGCTCGGTATAGCCGTTCGGCTGTTCCCTGCCCCTGAACACCAGATCGCAGGCCGCCTGCCACGCCGGGCCGTCATAGGTCGGGGCCAGCGGGCGATAGGCCGGATCGCCCGCATTCTGGCGATCCACCACCACGGCCATACGCTTCAGCGCCTCCATGACCTCGTCCTCGGTCGTGACGCCGTGGCGCAGCCAGTTGGCCAGATGCTGGCTGGAGATGCGCAGCGTCGCCCGGTCCTCCATCAGGCCCACGTCGTGGATATCCGGCACCTTGGAGCAGCCGACGCCCTGATCCACCCAGCGCACGACGTAGCCGAGGATGCCTTGCGCGTTGTTGTCCAACTCCTGCCGGATCTCGTCGGCGCTTGGCGTTCCGGTCGCGAAGGGCGGGGTCAGCAGAGGCGTCAGGTCGGTCGGCGTGCGCGTCGCGATCTCGGCCTGACGCGCCCAGACGTCGACCTCGTGATAGTGCAGGGCGTGCAGGGTCGCCGCCGTCGGTGACGGCACCCAGGCCGTCGAGGCGCCCGCGCGCGGATGGCCCGCCTTGGTCGCCAGCATGTCGCCCATGCGGTCGGGCGCGGCCCACATGCCCTTGCCGATCTGCGCCCGGCCCGACAGGCCCGCCTTCAGGCCGATGTCGACGTTGCGGTCCTCATAGGCCTTGATCCAGCCGGTCTCGCGCACCGCCTCCTTGCGCACGACGGGGCCGCCTTCCATCACCGTGTGGATCTCGTCGCCGGTGCGGTCCAGGAAGCCGGTGTTGATGAAGACCACCCGGCCCTTCGCCGCCGCGATGCAGTTCATCAGGTTGACGCTGGTGCGACGCTCCTCGTCCATGATGCCCATCTTCAGCGTCAGAGCGGGCAGGCCCAGCATGGTCTCCACCGCGCCGAACAGTTCGTCTGCGAAGGCTGTCTCGTCCGAGCCGTGCATCTTGGGCCGCACCACATAGACCGAGCCTGCCGGACTGTTGCGCGCCTCAGCCGGGCGACGCAGGTCGTGCAGGCCGATCAGCCCCGTCATGGCGATGTCCAGCAGATGCTCGGGCGTCTCACGGCCATGGGCGTCCAGCACGGCGTCGGTCGTCAGATGCAGGCCGACGTTGCGCACCAGCATCAGGCTGCGCCCCTTCAGGGCCAGCGTCGAGCCGTCCGGCGCCGTATAGAGACGGTCGGGGTTCAGCCGCCGCTCGACCGTGCGGCCGTCCTTCTCGAAGTCGGCCTGAAGATCGCCGCGCATCAGGCCCAGCCAGTTGGCGTAGACCAGCCGCTTGTCCGCCGCGTCGACGGCGGCGACGCTGTCCTCGGCGTCGGCGATGGCCGACAGAGCCGCCTCGACCAGCACGTCGGCGACGCCTGCCGGGTCGTCCCGCCCGATGCGATGCGCCCGGTCGATGACGATCTCCAGGTGCAGGCCGTTGTGGCGCAGCAGGACGCCCGACGGCGCATTGGCCGCTCCGGAATGGCCCGCGAACACATCCGCGCCCGCCAGCCCCGTCTCCAGCCCGCCGTTCAGCGTCACGATCAACCGGCCATGCTCGACCCGATAGGCCGAAGCCTGAGCGTGCGATCCGGTCGCCAGCGGCGCCGCCTGATCCAGAAGCGCGCGAGCGCGGGCAATGACCTTGGCGCCACGTCCGACGTCATAGCCGCCCGGCTTCGGCGCTTCGCCCAACGCATCCGTGCCGTAAAGCGCATCGTACAGGCTGCCCCAGCGCGCGTTGGCGGCGTTCAGCAGATAGCGGGCGTTGGTCAGAGGCACGACCAGTTGCGGCCCGGCCATGGTCGCGATCTCGGGGTCGACGTTCGTCGTCTCGGCCTGCACGCCATCGCGTTCGGGCTCGATATAGCCGATTTCGCGCAAGTAAGCCTGATAGGCCGCCTGATCCGGCTGGCCCGGATAGGCGCGGTGCCAGTCGTCCAGCTTACGCTGCAGTTGGTCACGATGTTCCAGCAGGTCGCGGTTGCGGCGGCCGAAGCGGGCCAGCAGCCCTTCGACCCCGGCCCAGAAGGCGGCGGCGCTCACGCCCGTATCCGCAGCCGCCTGATCGCGCACGAATGCGTCCAGTTCGGCGGCGACCTTCAGGCTGCCGTGGCGGACATAGGCGTCGGCGGGGGTCTTGGGGGCGTCGAACATGGCGGTCTCCTTCAGCCTGAAGACTACGCCCAAATGGCCGCCGCTATCCACGGCGAAGAAAGCGGCCTATCTTTGCTAAATCCGCAATGATGGGGCCCCGCCATGCTGGCCGAGTATGAAATCTTCGTCCGTGCGCTGGAGGAAGGCAGCCTGTCCGCCGCCGCGCGGCGACTGGACCTGTCGCCCGCCGTGGCCTCGCGCAGGTTGGCCCGTCTGGAGGACCGGCTGGGCGTCCGGCTGATCGAACGCACCTCGCGCCGTCTGGCGCCGACCGAGGCGGGACGGCTGGTCTATGACCGCGCGGCGCAACTGCTGGAAGGGGTCGAGGATCTGGAGGCCGTCGTGTCGCGCCGCACGACGGAGGCGCGCGGCCTGCTACGCGTCTCGGCGCCGACCTCGTTCGGGCGACGACGGCTGGCGCCGCTGCTCCAGCCGTTTCTGGCGGCCCAACCCCGCCTGACGCTGGAGCTGAACCTGAGCGACGCGTTCGTCGATCTGATGGCCGAGGACGTGGACGTGGCGGTGCGGATCGGCAGCTATGAAGCGGAGAATCCGCTGATGCGCCGACTGGCGCCGAACCGGCGGGTGCTGTGCGCCGCGCCCGCCTATCTGGCCGAGCACGGCGCGCCGGACAGTCTGGAAGACCTGCGCCGCCACGCCCAGTTGGCGGCCGAGAACCAGTCGACATGGCGACTGGAAGGCCCAGAAGGCCCCGTCGTTTTCCGGGCCCGCAGCCGAGTGCGCACCAACTCAAGCGAGGTGGCGCGTGAACTGGCGCTGGCGGGCGCCGGGGTGGCCCTGCGCTCGACATGGGACGTCGGCGACGAACTGCGCGACGGGCGGCTGAGAGTGGTGCTGCCGCAGTATTCAGGATCGTCGGACGTGGCGATCTTCGCTCTGATGGCAGGGCGGGCGCGGGCCGAAACCCGCGTCCGCGCCTTCATCGACTTCCTGTCCGGTCTCTATGGCGAGACGCCGGAATGGGATCGCTGATTACTCCTGAGACGGCGTAGTCGTCGGCTTCATCCAGCGGTCCAGCCAGGCGCCCATCTCATACAGCGTATGGCCGACAGATTCCCGCGCGCGATAACCGTGCGCCTCCAGCGGCAGGACGACGTATCGCGCCGTCGCCCCATTGCCTTTCAGCGCCGCATAGAAGCGTTCGGTCTGCACCGGGAAGGTGCCCGAATTGTCGTCCTCCTCGCCGTGGATCAGCAGGATCGGCTCGTTGATCTTATTGGCGTAGGTGAAGGGCGACATGGCGTTATAGGTGTCGGTCGCCTCCCAATAGGACCGCTGCTCGGCCTGGAAGCCGAACGGCGTCAGCGTCCGGTTATAGGCGCCCGAGCGGGCGATGCCGGTCCTGAACAGGTCCGTGTGGGCCAACAGGTTCGCCGTCATGAAGGCGCCGTAGGAGTGGCCGCCGACGGCGATCCGGTCGCGATCCGCCACGCCTCGGGCCACCACGGCGTCGACCGCCGCCTTGGCGCTGGCGGACAGTTGCTCGATGTAGGTGTCGTTCGGCTCGGCCCCGTCGCGGCCGATGATCGGCATCGTCGGATTGTCCAGAATGGCGTAGCCCTGCGTCAGCAGGAACAGGTGGCTGGAGCCGCCCGGCCGCACGAAGCGGTTGTCGGTGTCGACGACCTGACCGGCCACGGCGGCGTCGGTGAACTCGGCCGGATAGGCCCACATCAACAGCGGCAGCGGGCCGTCGCGGTCCTTGTCGTAACCGGCGGGCAGATACAGCGTCCCCGACAGTTCAACCCCGTCGTCGCGGGTGTAGGTGATCAGTTCGCGGCTGACCCCGGCCAGTTGCGGCGCCGGATCGGGGAAATGGGTCAGTTGGGTGACGCCGCCGTCCAGATCGCGCACGCGCAGGTTGGCCGGGTCGGTGCGGCTTTCGCGATAGGTGACCAGCTTGCGGCCGTTCTCGTCCAGCACGCCGACGACGGTCTCATACTCGCCCTGGGCCGAGCGCCACAGACGCTGGGAGGCGCCGGTCTTCAGGTCCATCAGATCGAGGAAGGGATATTGCCCCTCGCGCGTCGCGCCCCCGCCCTCGACAAAGACCTTGGAGCCGTCGGCGTTGAAGCGCATGACCGAGCGGCCGCGCGCGTTCGGCTCGGTCATCACCGAGCCCGGATCATTGTAACGATCCTGATAGTTGCGATCGACCAGGACGCGGCCCGCGCCGGGATTGGACGGATCAACCAGGGTGCGGGTCTCATGCCGCGTGTTGAACCAGCGGCTGTTGACGATGGCCACGTCGTGGCGGCCCCAGGTGGTACCGGCGTAGCGTTCCTTGAGGTCGATAAGCACCTGCGGCCGGTCGTTGAACGGCGCGCGCAGCATGAAGACGCGGTCGCGCACCTCGGCGGCGTTGCGCGGATCGCCGCCGTCCTGAGCCTCGGTCCAGACCAGAGTGGCGTCGGCGTCGGCGCGCCACTGCACCGAGCGCGGCCCCGGCGCCACGGCGTCGAACGGCGTCGGCACATTATCGCGCAGCGGCAGGTCGGCGACGCGGTGCGCCTCGCGCCCGTTCAGGTCGGTGACGATGATGTCGGACGGAAACAGGCTGGCCGGCACGACATAGGAATAGGGCTTCTTCACCCGCGTCTGCAGGATGTAGCGGCCATCCGGCGAGGTCGACAGACCCAGCACCACGCCCGGCTGCCCCACGGTGCGCGCACGGCCGTTCAGCGACACCACAGTCGGCTGACTGGTGAAGTAGTAGTCGAACAGGGCCTCGTCGCCCGCATTGGCCAGCAGGTCCTGATAGGTGCGCACCGGCGCGGCGCGGCCGCCGGTCTCGGTGATGATCGGACCTTCGGGCGGATGATTCACGTTCGGGACCACGCCGCGCCCGGCCGGAACCGCCAGGACCAGCAGGCCCGACGAATCCGGCAGCCAGGAGAAGCCCGAACCCGAGGCGGCGTTGACCATCGGCCCGTTCAGCTTGCGCGCCTTGGCCTGGGCGACATCAGCGACCCACAGCTCCAGCCCGCTGGGGACGTTGACCAGGAAGGCGACCGTCTTGCCGTCCGGCGCCCAGCTGGTGTTCGTCAGACGCGCGTTGGCGGGCAGGCCCGTGACCGGCCGCGCCGCGCCGCCGTCGATCGACTGGAAGCTGAGCCCCGTCAGCCAGGAGACGCGGCTGTTGGCCGGGCCGTTGTTGCGCGGGTTGATGCGATAGCCCGCCAGCCGCAGCATCGGCTCGGACAGCTCGGCGATGCTGGGCAGATTCGAGCGGTCGGTCAGCAGCAGGGTCTTGCGATCGGGGCTGACGCTGACGCCGGGGTTCGGCTTGGCGTCCAGGATCTGCGCAATCGGCGCCGGCGGCTGTTGATAGGTCGGCGCCGCCTCCTGGGCGACCGCTGCGACGGGCAGCATCAGAGCCGGAACGGCCGCGGCCAGAACCAGAGCAGGCAAGGCGGCCCGCATCAGTCGATTGCGCATGGAGTTTCCCCACTGAGATTGGTCTTCTGTGACCTTAGGTGTGTCGCCCCCGGACCGCGCGGTCAACCGCCGGGCCTTTCGACGCATGGCGCTTGCCCCCCTTCGCCGCCCGCTTTAAGGACGAAGGAGACGGCGATATTCATCAGATGGTGAAAAAGGGAGTCCGATGGGCAAGATTTACGCTGACGTGAAGTCCGCGCTGGAGGGGCTGACATTCGACGGCATGACCGTCATGTCGGGCGGCTTCGGCCTGTGCGGCATTCCCGAGAACCTGATTGCGGGTCTGCGCGATACGGGGGTCAAGGGCCTGACCGTCATCTCCAACAACGCGGGCGTGGACGGCTTCGGCCTGGGCCAACTGCTGGAGACGCGCCAGATCGCCAAGATGATCTCGTCCTACGTCGGCGAGAACAAGGAGTTCGAGCGCCAGTATCTGGCCGGTGAACTGCAGCTGGAGTTCAACCCGCAGGGCACCCTGGCCGAGCGCATCCGTGCGGGCGGCGCGGGCATCCCCGCCTTCTTCACCGCCACCGGCGTCGGCACCCTGGTCGCAGAAGGCAAGGAAGTGCGCGAGTTCGACGGCCGCAAATACGTCATGGAGACGGGGCTGATCGCCGACCTGTCCATCATCAAGGCGTGGAAGGCCGATGAGCGCGGCAACCTCGTCTTCCGCAAGACGGCCCGCAACTTCAATCCGATGATGGCGACCGCAGGCAAGGTGACGGTCGTCGAGGTGGAGGAGATCGTCCCCGTCGGCTCGATCGACCCCGACCACATCCACACGCCGGGCGTCTATGTCGACCGCCTGATCCAGACCGTGTCCGAAAAGCGCATCGAACAGCGCACTGTCCGTCAGAAGGGAGCGTAATCATGGCCCGCACACGCGAACAACTGGCTGAACGCGCCGCGAAGGAGCTGCAGGACGGCTTCTATGTGAACCTGGGCATCGGCATCCCGACGCTGGTGGCCAACTATATCCCGCAGGGCATGACCGTCACGCTGCAGAGCGAGAACGGCATGCTGGGCATGGGCCCCTTCCCCTATGAGGGCGAGGAAGACCCCGACCTGATCAACGCCGGCAAGCAGACGATCACCGAAATCCCCGAGAGCAGCTATTTCAGCTCCTCGGACAGCTTCGCCATGATCCGCGGCGGCCACATCAACCTGTCGATCCTCGGCGCGATGGAGGTGGCCCAGAACGGCGACATCGCCAACTGGATGATCCCCGGCAAGCTGGTGAAGGGCATGGGCGGCGCCATGGACCTGGTCGCGGGCGTCAAGCGCGTGGTCGTGGTCATGGATCACGCCAACAAGCATGGGCAGTCCAAGGTGCTGAAGGAATGCACCCTGCCGCTGACCGGCACGGGCGTGGTCAGCCGCATCATCACCGATCTGGCTGTCTTCGACGTCAAGCCGGACGGTTCGGGGCTGGAACTGATCGAACTGGCCGACGGCGTCACGCTGGACGAGGTCGCGGCGAAGACCGAGGCCGACTACACGGTGGCGCCGGGCGTGGGCTGAAGCGCCGCTCTCCGCTGTGAAAACAGAAACCCCGGCGGCCTCGCGGTCGCCGGGGTTTTTCATTCGCCCCCTCGAGGGCAAGGAATTCAGTCCCGCGTCGCCTGGAAGCCCTGCTGATCGGTCCACAGAACGATCTGGCGGCTGGCCTCGGCCGTGGCGCGATCGAAGGCGGCGACGATAGCCGACTGGCGGTTCTCGCCCGCGCTTTCGCGCACCGTGATGCGGTCCTCCACGACAAGACTGCGGTCGCTCATGCGGAACAGGCGCAGCAACACGACGATGTTGGCGTCCGGCACGGCGCCCGGCGCGGCGTAGGCCGCCTCGAAGCGGCGCACGTCGACGCTCAACAACAGCCCGTTGCGCGACAGAGGCGCGCTGCTCAGGACCGTGCACGTGCCGCCGTCGGCGAAGGCGTTGCGCAGGGCTTCCTCGAACAGAGTCTCGGCCGGAGACACCCAGCGCGCGCCCTTGATATAGGCCGCCTCGGTCCCCGTGACGGCCAGCAGGCGGTCGCCGCGCGCGGCCTCGGGGAAGTCGATCCGACGCATGGCGACATGAACGTCCGGGCAGGCCGAGGTCGCGCCGGTCCCGGCATAGGCCGAGGCGCCGCCGAAACGATACAGCTGCACCGGGTCCGGCGTCGCCAGCACCGCACAGCCCGAAACGGCGGCCGCCGACGCGGCGCAGGCGGCGAGGGTCATCAGTCGGTTGCGGATCATGGCTGCACCTCGATTTCCTTGGACGGCGCCTTGGAGATGAACTCGCGCGGACTGTTGCGCACATTGTCGATCAGGGACTGCAGAGAGCGCGTCGCCTGATCCAGCTGACGGATGGTGTCGTTCAACTGCGGCACCGTCTGCGTGCCGAAATCACCCAGAGGCCCTTCGAGACCGGACGCCGAACGATTGATCGAGGCGATGGCGGCCTGGGCTTCCTGCGTCGCCTTGTTGATGTTGGCGATGGCCTGCCTGCCGTCCGTATCGACCATCTGGCGCGCGCTGGCGCCCAGGGCCTGGTATTCGCCGACTGCGGCGTTGGCCTTGGCGATCGTCTCTTCCAACTGCTGGAACATGCCCTTGCGCGCTTCAAGCTCGGCGGTCAGGGCCTCGACGTTCTTCACGCTGGACGAGAAGCTGCGGATGTTGTCATCCGACAGGACCCGGTTGATGCGGTTCAGGACATCGACGGTCTGCGCCAGCACCGTTCCCGAGCCGCTGAGCAGTTCAGCCAGCGGACTGGGCTGGCTCTGGATCACCGGGACGACATTGTCGGGATACTGGTCCTTCAAAAGCGGGCTGGACGCCTCGCCCGCCGTGATCTGGATGTAGTTCAGGCCCGTGATGCCCTGCGGCTCCAGCTGGGCGCGCGAGGTGACGCGCACCGGGGTCGTGCCGTTCAGACGCACCCGGGCGATGACCTGATCGCCCTTCTTGGGGTCCAGGTTCAGGTTTGTCACTTCACCGACGCGGATGCCGTTGAAATGGACCTCGCCGCCTTCCGACAGGCCGCGCACAGGACCGTAGAAGATGATGTCATAGACATCGTAGTCCTTGTTGAACTGCAGCCGCGCCAGCCAGATCGTGAACACGGCCAGCGCCACCAGAAGGGCGACGGTGGCGATGCCGACGGCGGCGTAATGAGCGTCTCTTTCCATCGTTTCGCGCCCTCCTCAGGCCGCGCTCTTGTGGGCGGCGCGTCCGCGCGGCCCCAGGAAATATTCCTTGATCCAAGGGTGGTCAGAGCGTTCCAGCTCGGCGACCGGCGCCTTGGCGACCACATGCTTATCCGCCAGCACCGCCACTTGGTCGCAGATGGCGTACAGGCTGTCGAGATCGTGGGTAATCATGAAGACGGTCAGCCCCAGATCGTCCGACAGCTGACGGATCAGGTCGTCGAACGCCGCCGCCCCGATGGGATCCAGACCGGCCGTCGGCTCGTCCAGAAAGACCAGTTCAGGGTCCAGCGCCAGCGCCCGCGCCAGGCCGACGCGCTTGCGCATCCCGCCCGAAAGTTCGGCCGGTTTCAGATAAAGGGCCTCGGGCTTGAGCCCCACCATGGCGACCTTCATCTCGGCCAGTTCGCGGATCGTGTTCTTCGGCAGGTGGGTATGTTCGACCAGCGGCGAGGCCACATTGTCGAGCACGGACAGGGAGGAGAACAGCGCCCCCTGCTGGAACAACACGCCGGTGCGGCGCTCGACGGCGGCGGCCTCTTCCTTGGACATGGCGCTGCGGTCCTCGCCGAACAGACGCACTTCCCCGCCCTCAGGCTCTTTCAGGCCGATGATGGAGTTCAGCAGCACCGTCTTGCCGGTGCCCGACCCGCCGACGACGCCCAGCACTTCGCCGCGCATCACGTCCAGGTCCAGGTCCTGGTGGATGACCCGCTCGCCGAACTGGCTGAGCAGGCCCCGCACCTGAATGACGGCCTCGCGGTCGTCCGGTTTGCGCGTCCCGCCCGTCATATTTTCAGCTCGATGAAGATCAGGGCGAAGACGGCGTCCAGCAGGATGATGGCGAAGATGGCCTGAACCACGGCCGCCGTGACCCGGCGCCCCAGGCTTTCGACATCGCCCGCCACCGACATGCCCTGTCGGCAACCGATCGCCGCGACGACGAGGGCGAAGACCGGCGCCTTGATCAGACCCACCATCATGTGGGTCGGCATATAGCCGTCCTCGACCAGCCGCTGGAAAAAGAAGGCCGGGCCGAGGTTCAGCTGGCTCCAGGACACCAGCACCCCGCCCAGCAGCCCGCCCACCATCGCCAGGAAGGTGAGCAGGGGCAGCATCACCAGCAGGGCGGCCAGACGCGGAATGACGAGGGCCTGGAAGGGATCGACCCCCATGACCCGCATGGCGTCCACCTCCTGCGTCATGCGCATCGAGCCGATCTCGGCGGCGAAGGACGAGGCCGAGCGGCCCGCCAGCAGCACCGCCGTGATCACCACGGCGAACTCGCGGAAGACGGCGACGCCGATCAACTGCACCGAGAAGACCCCGGCGCCGAACTGGGTCAGCAGGTCCACGCCGATAAAGGCCACCACGGCGCCGATGAAGAAGTTGGTCACCACCACGATGGGAATGGCGTCCAGCCCCGTGCGCTCCGCCTGACTGAACCAGGCGGCCCAGCGGATACTGCCGGGGTGCTTCAGCGTCGTGATGACGGCGGCCATCAGGCGGCCCAGAAAGGCCAGCGACAGCATGGCTTCGGCGCCGAAATCATAGACCCCGCGTCCGACCTTCGCGAAGCCGCGCGTCATCGGCGCGGATCGGCGCGGCGGCTCCGTCGTCATGCAGTCCAGCTTGGCCACCATACGGTACAGCCGCCCCGCCTCGGGTCGGGCCGACCAGGCGGATTCGGGAATGGGGCTGCTCATCGCCTGGGCCACCGCCAGGGCGCCCGCCGTATCGAAACGGCCCAGATCGTCCAGATCCAGCGCCGCAACCGATCGCCCGTCCAGTTCGGACTTCAGCCGGTCGCCCAGACGCCCGACAGACACCGTCGACCAGTCGCCGGCCAGCCGCAGCCGCGCCTGTCCGTCCTGATGATCGTCAATCTGGAAATCCGCCCGATTCATGAGCTCGACACTGACACAGGCCCATCCGCGCGCCTACGCGGCTTAAAGCTATGCTTTTCGCCGAACGTCAACGACTGATGACAGCTCTTGATCTCTTCCGGCCTTGCTGAGCGCAAGCCAAGCCCTCCCGTCACGGCGCAGCTTTGTGAACGTCGTGGGGCGGATTTTGTTCAGAGGCGTCGAAAAGCAAAGGCCTAGACCAATCACTGGAGCGAATATCTGGGTTCGCATGCGAACCGATTTCGCTCTAGCGCAGATAATCCAGCAGCGAGACCTGCCGCAGTTGGCTGATCACCTGGGCCGAAGCCTGCAGGGCGATCTGGGCCATCTCCAGCTCCACGACCGCCTCGGCCATGTTGGCGTCTGTCTTGCCGGCCAGGATGGTGTCGACCGAGATCTTGCGCGCCTCCTGCGACTCCAGCAGGCGATCCACCCGGTTCTGCATTCCGCCGTTGGCGGCCTGAAGTTCGACAACGCCTTTGGCCGCCGCCTCGAAGCGCCCCATCTGAGTGGTCAGGAAGGCCTTCTGCGCGTCGGTCATCTGCCCTTCCAGCGGCGCCGCCTCGTGGGCCAGCTGGATGTCGCGGAAGATAGCGAACAACTCCGCCCCCATCGCGTCGGCCAGGAAGCCTGTGTTCATCGACACGTTATCGTCCAGCCAGGACGATTGCTTCAGTTGATCGTTGCGGAAGGCCGCATTCTCATCCGGCAAGGCGGCCAGCTTGGCCATCATAGTCGCGCCAGGCTGGCCGAGGATATCCGGCAGGTCCACCGGCGCGCGGTCAACGGCGCCGCCGCTGAACAGATACTTGCCCTGATGCTTCATGTTCAGCCCGTCCTGAGCCTCCATGAACAGGCTTTCCAGCGAGCCCATCAGCGCGTCCATACGCCCGGCGGCGATGGCGTCGGCGAGAACCTGGCGCGCGGCGGTCGCGGCGTCGGCGACGCGGTCCATCGCCAGGTCCTGCGTCTCCAGCCGGGCCGCGACGGCCTTGTTGGTGTCGATGAAGCTCTGGATGCGGGTCTGGCTGGACTTCAGCGCGCTGACCGTTTCCGATCCCCGCCCGAAGCCCACCAGATCGGTGGCGTTCTTGTGGGTGTTGACCTTCTTCTGGGCCATCTCGGCGCGCGACTGGGCCGACATCAGGTCCAGCAGGGCCGATTGATAGTTTCCATAGGTCGAGACGCGGGTCATCGCACCATCCCCAGCAGGATATCGTACATGTCCTTGGCGGCCTGAACCATGCGCGCCGAAGCGTTAAAGGCTTGCTGATAGGTGGTCATCAGCACCAGTTCCTCGTCCAGATTGACGCCTTCGACCGAGGTCCGCCGCGCCGTCGCCTCCTTGGCCAGGGCCGTGGCGCTGAGGGCGCTGTTCTTGGCCATCGCGGCGCGGCTGCCGATTTCGCCCGACAGTTCGGACGCATAGCGCGACAGCGACATGGAGCCGCCCGCCGATCCGCCTGCCGCAGAGAAACTCGTCGCATTTTCGCCCGCAGCAGCCAGAAGCCGGGCGCCCCGCGCGTCATTCCGGCCGACGACGGCCGCGCCCAGACCACCCGTCGCGTCCGCCTTGGCGAAGGCCATCAGCGCCGGATCGCGCACAATGTCCGCGCGGACAGAAAAGGCGTCCGCGCGCGAGGCGCGCGCGCCGCCCAGGCCGAACAGGGCGCTCATCGACACGCCTGAGGGAACCTGGGTCGTGCGGTCCTGAAGCACCGAAAGCTGGGCGCCGGAGCCAGGGCGCGGCGTAAACGCCATCTCGCCCGCCGCATTGAGGCTGAAGGTCCCCATCCGCCCGGCGCCCGTCATCGGATCGTTCAGCGCGGCCAGCAGGCTGGTCATGTCGCCGCCCGCCGGGACCGTCACCTGGACATCGCGCAGCTTGGCGCCCGCCGCATCGCTGAAGCGGAAGGTGATGGTCTCGCCCGCCGGGAAGCCATGCTGCGACGCGCCCGTCATGCCGGTTTCGTACATCGCCGGCTGATCGCTGGAGATCAGGTCGTTCAGGCCGAAGAAGTGCGAGAAGCCCCGCCCGCCCTTGTTCGTAGGCGCGGCGGGGTCGTCGACCACCACGACCCCCGTGCCCGGCGCCCCCTCGATCTTCAGCCGCCCGTCGACGAAGCTGGCGCTGCCGTTGGCGCCCAGCTGGGCGTTCAGATCGGCCAGGAAGGTCGCCGGGTTCATCGTCGCCAGATCCAGGTCCACCTTGTGCAGGGCGACGCCCTGATCATTGGTGATGACGATGGAGGTGCGTCCGGTGAAGCCCGCCAGCGCGGTCTCCAGCGACTGGCCCACATTGCGCCCGGTCAGGCTGTTCGGCGGCGGCGCGGCCGAGGAGGCGTTGTGCGCCCGGTTCAGTTCATCGGCCAGCCGCGACATCAGTTCAGCCAGACGCTCGGCGGTGGCCGGGGCCTCGCCGTCGCGCAGTTCCAGCAGGCCCTTGATCTCGCCCGAACCCAGACCCTCGGCCAGAGAGCGGGCCTTTCCGGCCGGGGGCTCTATGACCGTGATCTCGTTGAACACCGTCTCGGCGGCGACAGCGCCCGCGCGCACATAATCAAGCTTGGCCGCGCCCTGCCCCGCCAGCAGGATGCCGGCGCCGGTGCGGATTTCGACCCCGCCGACCGCGCGCCCGGTGATGCGCACGTCCATCAGTCCGGACAACTGGTCGATCAGGGCGGCCTGAGCCGTCTGGGCGCCGGATGAGTCCGCATTGACCACGGTGGCCTTGGCGATCTCGACGTTCAGCTTTTCGATCTGCTCCAGCAGGCTGTTGGCTGTCTCGACCGCGCTCTTGATGCGGGCGTCGGCGTCTTCGCGCACCGACTGGATCTGGCTGTTGATGCGGGCCGCTTCGTCGAACAGGCCTTGGGTCTTCCAGATGGCGTCCTGACGCGCGGGACCGGAGGTCGAATTCTCGGCCGAGGCGGCGAAGGCGGCGAAGACGCTGTCGATCTGCGAGAAGAAACCGCTGTTGGCGCCGGGGTCGCCGAACATCGACTGGATGCGGTCATACAGTTCATAGCGCACGGTCTGACGCCCGGCGTCGGCGCTGGCGTTCAGGCTGGCGGCCTGCAGGAAACGGTCGGTCGCCAGGCGGATGCGCGCGATCTCGACGCCCGCGCCCACGCCCTGACTGGCCCAGGACTGCTGGTCGGCGATCTTGCGCACATAGCCGGGCGTGTTGACGTTGGAGACGTTGTCCGAAACCACCCGCAGCTGCGTCTGGGCCGCGTTCATGCCCGAGGTGGCGATGTTCATGATCGAGTTGAGGGACATCAGACGCCTCCTGACGCCGGCGACCGCCCGCCCGGCAAGCCTTGCAGACGGGCGTGCAGATCTTGCCCGGCGAAACGAGCAGGCCTTCTGACCATCTCTTTGATTTTCCTCGACATCGGCATTCGGCCCTTGTGCGTTCCCAGGTGAGGGAGGCAAGGCGCGGGCCAAGTCGCGCGGCGCCGTCTTCGCCCGGCAAAAAGCGACAGGCGCGGCAAGAAGCGCCCGGCGCGAGCGAGTGCGATCAGTACGCTGGAAACGGAAAATACTCTTTTAATTCAACTTATTGAGTTCGAACCCTACACTTGGCCCGGGGCTTGCGGAGCCTCTGCCGAATAACCCAGGCGCAGCAGGCGCCGCCCCAGACGACCGAAAGCGCCTGCCCCCGCATGTCCGCCATCAACATCCTGTCTGTCCTGACGCCCGCCGCCCCCGGCGGCACGGGCTCGGACGCCTCGATCGAGGCGGCGACGGACAGCGCCATGTTCGCGGACCTGATGCTCAAGGAAGAGACGCCCGAGGCCCCGGCGCCGCCGCCGGTCCGGAGGCCCGCCGCACAGACTGCGTCCGAAGACCTAGGCGCGGCCGACGCCATGATTCCGGTCTGGTTCGCTCCGGCGCCTGAGCCTCAACAGCCTGCAGCCAACGCACCGACGCTGACGATTGAAGGCGACGACGCCTCGCTGAACAGGGACGCTGCGGCCGAAGAACCCGCTTTTGAGAAGGCGGCGGCTTCATCCACTGAGGCCAGGACGCAGGGCGCCGAACCCGTCGCGGCCGCCGCACCAGCCGTTCCGTCCGCATTCGCCGCGCCCGCTAACCCGGCAGCGCCCGCTGCGAGCGGGCTCGCTCCCAGCGCCGCCGCGCCGCTTCCAGCCCTCAAGGCGGCCGCCGTCGTCGCCGCAGGATCTGACGCCCCGATCGCAGCCGCGACCGCCGAGGGCGAGGCTCAGACCGACGACTCGACGCCCGACCGCGCCCCCCCGCCCCCGCCGTCAGGACCGCCCCCCGCCATGCCGGGCGTGACCGGCTTCCGCTCCAGCGCGGGCGAGCGCCTGGCTTTTGCGCGCGAAGTCGTAGAGGCGGCGGCGCAAGCGGAAGGCGGCTCTGAGCCGTCGGCGGCCGACCGTCTCAAGACAAGCGATGCTCCGGCGACCGTGGCGGCTGGCGCCGTCGCTCGCCCGACAACAGCCGCAACGCTCCCCACGCCGCCGGCACCCGTCCCCGTCCCCGCCCCG
>KB291780.1 GCA_000318405.1 Brevundimonas diminuta 470-4
AAATGACAGATGACGGGGGCAGGGCATGGTGACCAAAACAGAATACATCGAGGTGCTCGGGCGAGCAGCGACCGACCTGAAGGCCGCCTATGAGCAGGCAATGGCCGATGGGCAGTGGCATGCAGCTTCACAGCATTTGCTCACGCACCTCGTCTGGAGAGCGACCGGCCTCAGCATGAGGCAAGATTTCATTCGTCCCGAAGTCGATCCCCGCATCGGGGCCACCAACGTCGCTCGGCTGATGCTGGGCGAGTTGATCTCCGCGACCGAAAGCTTGGAGCGAGATGAAAGTCAGTCGTCGCCATTCCGTAAAGCGGAAATCTTGATCAGCCTTTTGTCCGCATTGCTCGCACAAATCGACGTGTTGAACTCGTGGACGGGACGTGACCCTCAGGAAGCCCCATTCTTGGCTGTGAAGGCATTCCAGCTTGGCCAAGCTGAAGCTGCGCTGTCACTTGCCGAAGACGGGCACTGGGAAGAAATCGGGAAGTGGGAAGCCATCCAGATCGGTAGACCGAAGGGCTACCGTGCTCCGTGGAAAGCTGAAATTGCGCCCGTTCTGCAAGGCTGGATTGACGCCGATCCTCATGAACCAATCAGCAATCTGATGGCCAGAACATACGACTGGCTTGGCGAATACAAAAACAAAACGCCTAATTTTAATCGCCCTGAATTTGAGTCTCTCAGGAAATCAATTCGATCCATGCACAATGACGGACTTATACGTCACCCGGCATGGATGAAAGAATAGATAGGAATGTAAGTTAGGTTCCGCGACGGCTGAAAATGAATTCACTATTGTGTAGCTCTAATTTTAGGAGTTACATTGATGACGATTTTAAAACCTCACTTCATTTCAGAAAAAAACGCCCCGCGTGTCGTTTGTGCGGACAATATGGCTGAAATGGTAAAAATGAAGGCTGGCGCGGTAGATATTATCGTGACCAGCCCTCCCTACAATCTCCGGTCTTCCAGCGGAGGGGGTATTGCCAATGGTGGTCGTAGCGGCAAGTGGAAAGCAGCCAAACTGTGACGTGCCCCTGAGAATTTCCTCCACGC
>KB291781.1 GCA_000318405.1 Brevundimonas diminuta 470-4
GCCCGTCTCCGAGCGAGGCGGCGATATACGAGGCGCTTTTCTCGAGGGCAATAGGCAAAACCCGCTTTTCCGATCTATCCACAGATCGAGGCCTTATGCACAGGTCGCCCAGCGCCTTAGCCGCCCCCTACCCCGCCGCTATATAGGTGCGCAGGCTTTCGGCCTCCTGCGTGGCCTGGGCGATCTGGCATTTGACCACGTCGCCGATCGAAACGACGCCGGCCAGACGCTTGTCCAGCAGGACGGGCAGGTGGCGGATGCGGCGGTCCGTCATTCGGGCCATCAACGCTTCAACGGTCTCGGCCGGATCGGCGAAGACCACCTCGCTGGTCATATAATGGGAGACAGGGCGCTCCAGCGCCTGCGTCCCGTCGCGAGAAATCGCGCGCACGATGTCGCGCTCGGATAGGACGCCCACCACGCCGTCGCCCTCGCAGACGATCAAGGCTCCGACCTGACGGCGCTCCAACTCGGCGCAGGCTTCATTCAGATTGGCGTCCGGCGCCAGTGTAAACACTGCGCCTCCCTTGCCCTTGAGAATCTCGGCGACCAGCATGGCGACTTCCTCCTGATGGGCAGGCCGTCGTCCGCGCGTCGCGGGCGGGCCGCAAGACCAGCAGGTTGGCTCAGACGCCGCCGATAGGCAAATCACGGCGCGCGGCGAACCAGCCCCCGATCGGCCCGATGGCGAGAATGCCGAACACGAAGCCGACGGCGTGCGCCTCCCAGGCGATGCGGGCGCCGTCCGCGCCCGGCGCCAGACCGATCAGACCCACAATGAGATTCACCGCCATCCAGGCGGCCGAAGCGCGCAACACCATCGGATGCAGCAGCGGAAGGACGCCCCCGTGCCCGCCCATCAGCCGGGTAGCGGCTCCGATCAGGCCGAAGACCGCGCCCGAGGCGCCGACCAACGGCCCCATGCTGTGCGGATGCACCAGGCCATAGCCCAGGGCCGCCACCACACCGGCCGCTATATAGAAGAGGATGAAGACCAGCGGTCCCGGCCCGCGCTCCATCAGACGGGCGACGGGCGCGCCGAAGGCCAGGGCGCCCACCGCATTCATCGTCACATGGGCCCAGCCCCCGTGCAGCAGCATGGAGGTGAACAGCCCCTGCCAGTCGCCGGTCCATAGCCGCGCTGGAACGAAGGCCATCGACATTCCCAGATCAGGAAGCCGCTCCTGCAGATAATAGAGCACCGGCATGGATGCTGCGATCAGCAGGGGCAGGAAGGGCGCGTTGAACATCTTTTCGCGCGGCGGTCGCGGCGAACGGGCGTCAGATTGGGACATTCGTCCTTGATGAGGCCTGTCGCATTCCAGCTCAAGGCGTCGTTTTGCGCCATTCCGAGACTGATACGGTCTGGCACGGTCATTGCGAGGGCCCTTCCAGAAGTTCTCGGGAGCGCCTGATGCCGTCTCATAGACTGACACTCATGACCGTAGCGGCCGCCACCGCCGTGCTGGCGGGCCTGCCCGCCGGTTCGGCCGTCGCGCAGTCGACCGGCTCAGCAGGCGCCGGCCAGTTCCAGGCCGGCTACGGCGCCTCGCGCTACACCACCGCCCAGGCCAGCCGCGGCACGACCCGCGACGCCAACGGCAACCGCCTGGTTGTCGACGGCATCATCCAGCAGAACGGCAGCGCCTATTCGCGAAGCGACAGCAATGCGTCGTCCAGCGTCTTCAACGGCGGCGTCGGCTCGAACGGCGGGACCAACATCGGCGGCTCGACCGCCATCGGCAACAACCTGAATGTGGTGGTCCAAGGCAACCGCAACACGGTCGTCGTCAACTCCAACCAGACCAACACCGGCGACATCAACGCCGGCACCACCCTGAACGGGCCGCGTCCATGAAAATCTCAGCCATCCGTCGCTCGCCTGTGCGCGCCCTCGGCTGCGTCGCCGCCGCCGCCGCCCTGCTGGGCGGTTGCGTCAGCACCTCCGCCGGGCCCTCGGGCCAATACGCCAAGCCGATCGGCAACGCCCCGGTGACGTCGAACCCGACGCCCTATTCGACCGCGCTCTACTGCCTGGCCGACTATGCGCGCCGCTATAACCTGCCCTCGCCGCGCATGGCCGTGGGCCGGATCAGCGACTACACCGGCTCCATCTCTTCGGACGGCGGCCGCCAGATCACCCAGGGCGCGTCCCTGATGGCCAACACCGCCCTGGCCAAGGCCGGCGCCCGCATCGTCGAGCGCTACGACACCTCGGTGTCCGAGCTTGAGCTGCGCTACGCCAACAACAAGCTGATCGGCGACGACGTGCCGAACGGCGGAGCCCAGGACGCCGCCTTCCGCCGCATCCTGGCCGGTCAGGTGCCGGGCTCGGACTTCTATGTGGTCGGCGGCATCACCGAGGTGAACTACAACATCCGCTCGGGCGGCTTTGACATCGCCGGCGGCGAAGTGAAACAGAACGGCGGCTCGGGCCTGATCACCGGCAAGGTGTTCGTGATGAACGTCGCGATCGACCTGCGCCTGGTGCAGACCACCACCCTCGAGGTCGTGGATGTCGTCTCCTATCAGAAGCAGATCGTCGGCCGCGAAGTGTCGGCGGGCGTGTTCGACTTCCTGAACGGCAACGTCTTCGACATTTCCGCCGGGTCCAGCGGCCTGGAGCCGGTTCAGCTGGCCGTCCGCGCCCTGGTCGAACGCGCCACGGTCGAGTTCATGGCCAATCTGTACGGCGCCCCCGGCCCGGAAATCTGCCTCAACCCCGCCAACGACCCGCTGGCCGACAGCCCTGTCGGCGCCACCGGCGGCTATTATCCCGCTTACGCAAACACGGACACGAACAATGGCCAAACTCGCGCCGACCCGTCTCGCTGGCACGATCGCCGCGACAGCGCTGTGCGTAGCGGCGGCCGCTGAGGCTTCCGCTCAAGATCGCGGGCTGGTCCTGAATGAGCAGCTCAACCTTGGCGACGTCATCAGCGGTCAACGCCTGAACGTCGTCAACGTCAGCGACAACGTGGCCGTATCGAACGCCGCCATGGGCAACGCCCTGTCCGGCGGCGCCGAAGGCCGCGCCGCCGACATCCGTTCGACCCAGGACATGCAGGGCTCCGTCGCGGCGGACACCTCCCTGACCCTCCGCGGCGACACGGGCTATGTGAACAGCGTCACGCAGGCGCGCGGCAACTATCTGGCCGCGACCGCCGTCAACACCGGCATCGACGTGGACGCCGGTCAGAATCTGGATGGCGACGTCACCGCGCGTACCCGGATCGAGGAAACCGGCGCCCGCCTGAACTACGGCGGCCACGTCTCAGCCGACGCGATCGGAAACACCGTCGCCCTGGGCGCCAGCGGCACGGGCGACCAGCGCGGCGCCATCACCGGCCGCGCCGATCAGAACTCGACCGGTCAGATCTACGCCGAGAACGAAGCCCGCTTCACCTACGCCCCGGCCTCGGCGGTCTTCACCAGCCATGCTTCGGCCAATGCCGTGCAGGCGACTTCGACGCCGAACTCGCACCAGGACCTGTCAGGCAGCCAGAACGCCTCCGGCGCCGGGGTCACAGCCTGGACCGGCGTGTGGGCGGGCAACGCCTGGGACATCGCCGCGCGCAGCCGCGCCGCCTCCAACCAGGCGGCCTTCTACAACCAGGGCGGCGCTTTGCTGGTCGACGTGGACCAGCAGAACTCGGCCGAGGTTCTGTCGCGCACCGAGCTCAGTTCCTACGACTTCGGCGCCGCCTATTCGACCGCCGAGGCTGTCGGCAATGAGGTTCATGCGGGCAACAACGACATCTATGTCAGCATCGACAACACCCAGATGAACACCGGCGGCGTCACCGCCAGCGCGGGGTTCACCGGCCAGAACGGCTACGACGCCTATGTCGGGGCCAATGCGGCGGGCAACGCCGTCACCGGCTTCGCCTGTTCGACCTGCGGCGGCGACCTTAACGTGCGCAACAGCCAGACCAACGCAGGCGACGTGCGCGCCACGGCGACCGCCACCGTCAACGGTTGGGGCCGCAACGTCGTCGCCGGCGCCAACGCCGTCGGCAACACCGCGACCTTCCATGTCGCACGGCCGGGAAATTAACTTTCGGTAACTTGAGCTAGTCAAGCTCGTTTGTCACCGTAAACAGGCGCGAGGCTGAAAAGCTTCGCGCCTGTCTTACGTGCAGGGCCGCAATCAGTCCCGGGGGCCGCCCGCTCGCACGTCGCGGAGACCACCGAATGCGATCCCCTCGCCGCCTGCTTCTGCTCGCCGCGTCCAGCCTCGCCCTGATGGGCGGCGCGGCCCTTCCTGCCGTAGCCTTGACGCCGCCTTCGGCCGTCGCGACGCAGAACGCCCAACCCTCCAAGCTCTGGGCCCAGGCGGCCAGCGACATCCCGGCCGACGCGGCCGTGCGCTTCGGCGTCCTGCCCAACGGCATGCGCTACGCCATCATGAAGAACGCCACCCCTCCGGGTCAGGCGTCGCTGCGCCTGCGGATCGCGGCCGGTTCGCTGATGGAGAACGAAGACCAGCTGGGTCTGGCCCACTTCATGGAGCACATGGCCTTCAACGGCACGACCAATGTGCCCGAGAATGAGCTGCTGCGGATTCTGGAGCGTCTGGGCCTGGCCTTCGGCGCCGACACCAACGCCTTCACCAGCTTCGATCAGACCGCCTATACGCTGGAGCTGCCGCGCACCAACGACGAGACGGTCGACACCTCGCTGCGGATCATGCGCGAACAGGTCTCCGAAGCCCTGATGAAGGCCGAAGACATCGATTCCGAACGCGGCGTGATCGAGGGCGAAGAGCGGCTGCGCAACACCCCGGCCCTGCGCTCGCTGAAGGCCCAGATCGCCCTGCTGGCGCCGGGCCAGCGCCTGTCGAACCGCCTCCCGATCGGCGACCTCAGCATCATCCGCACCGCACCGCGCGAGCGCTTCGTCGAGTTCTACGAGGCCTATTACCGCCCAGAGCGCGCCACCATGATCGCGGTCGGCGACTTCGACGTCGATCAGATGGAAGCCAAGATCAAGGCGACCTTCTCGGACTGGACGCCCAAGGCCGCCGACGGTCCCGAGCCCGATCTGGGACAGGTCGCCCCGCGCCAGCCCGAGACCCGCATCCTGGTCGAGCCGGGCGTGCAGTCGTCTGTTCAGCTGAACTGGATCCGCAACCCCGACCTCGATCCCGATACAGCGTCCGAACGCCGCGACGCCCTGTTGCAGAACCTGGGCATGGCGGTGCTGAACCGCCGTCTGGGCGAACTGGCTCGCGCCGACAACCCGCCCTTCATCGGCGCAGGCGGCGGTCAGGGGACGCTGTTCAAGACGCTGGACCTGGCCAGCGTCTCGGCCGCCTTCAATCCCGGCGGCATCCAGCGCGCGCTGGAAACCATCGAACAGGAACAACGCCGCCTCGTGCAGTTCGGCGTGTCCCAGATCGAACTGGATCGCGAGATCGCCAACAGCCGCGCCGCACTCGAAACGGCCGTGCAGGCCGCCGCAACGCGCAGCACCCCCGCCCTGGCCAACGCCCTGCTGGGCGCCGTCAACGACGACAAGGTCTTCTCCTCGCCCGCCACCAACCTCGCCTTGTTTGAAGCCACGGTGAAAGACCTCAGGGCGGCTCAGGTCAGCGAAGCCGTCAAGCGCGCCTTTGAAGGTCAGGGGCCCCTGGCCCTGGTCGTCACCCCCGAGCCGATCGAGGGCGGCGAAGCCGGCGTCACCGCCCTGCTGGAAGCCAGCCGCGCCACGCCGGTCGCCGCCCCGGCGGAACAGGCGGCTCTGGATTGGCCCTATGCCGACTTCGGCGCCGCCGCCACGCCCGCCTCGACCACCGAAGTGGCGGCCGTCGGCGCCACCATCGTCACCTTCCCCAACGGCGTGCGCCTGACCGTCAAGCCCACGACCTTCAAGGACCAGCAGATCCTGATCACCGTCCGCACCGGCATCGGCGAGATGGGCCTGCCGACCGATCGTTTCACCGCTCAGTCCCTGGCCCCGATGGTCTTCACGGCGGGCGGCCTCGGCAAGCTGACGGCCGATGAGCTGAACCGGGTTCTGACCGGCAAGATCTACGGAGCCGGTTTCAGCATCGACAGCGACGCCTATCAGCTGTCCGGCGCCACCCGCCCGGCCGATCTGCAACTGCAGATGCAGGTGCTGGCCGCCTATCTGACCGACCCGGGCCTGCGCCCTGCGCCGTTCGAGCAGATCAAGGCCGTCCTGCCGCAGGTCATTGTGCAGCAGATGGCGACCCCCGGCGGAGCCTTCGGCCTTCAGGCCTCGGGCCTGCTGGCCAGCGGCGACAAGCGCGAATCCATGCCTTCGCCCGCCGAGATCGCCGCCTTCACCCTGGATGAACTGAAGCAGGGCGTGGTTCAGGGTCTGGCGACCGGCCCCATCGACATCGTGATGGTCGGCGACGTCAAGATGGAGGACGCCGTCGCCTCCGTCGCCTCGACCTTCGCCGCCCTGCCGGCCCGCGCCCCCGCCGCCCAGCCTCTGGCCGGTTCGGACCAGCGCCGCTTCCCGGCGCCGACGGCCCAGCCGATCCGCCTGACCCACGCCGGTCCGGCCGAGCAGGGGCTGGCTTACATCGCCTGGCCGACCACCGACGCCGTCAACGACCGCACCGAAGCGCGCAAGGCCTCCATCCTGGCCGAGGTGCTGAAGCTGCGTGTGATGGAGGAAATCCGCGAGAAGCAGGCCCTGGCCTACTCGCCCGGCGTGCGCGCGTCGTCGTCCGACGTGTTCGCGGGCTACGGCTCCATCTCGATCACCGCCGACACGGCGCCCGAGAAATTCGACGCCTTCTTCTCCGCCGTCGACGCCATCATCGCCGACCTGCGCGACAAGCCGGTCAGCGAGGACGAGCTGAACCGCGCGCGCCTGCCCGTGATCGAAAGCCTGCGCCGCAGCCAGGCGGGCAATGAATACTGGCTGGGTCAACTGGAGGATCTGGCCGCCAAGCCCGCCACGCTGCAACAGATCCAGACGCACATCAGCGATCTGGAATCCTTCACCGCCGCCGACATTCAGGCGGCCGCGCGCCAGTATCTGAAACCGGATGCGGCATGGAAGGCCGAGGTCGTCTCGGTCAACGCCCCGCAATAACGAAGAAAGGGCCCCGTTCCGCAAGGAACGGGGCCCAGTCGTTTAGGCCTATCGACGGAGAGTCGATGCCTGAGACTAGACGCCAGCGTCTGTCGCCAGGCTGAACAGCGAGTTCAGAAAACCCGGCCGCCGACGCCGCCGTCCATCATGATCATGCCGGTGGAGGCGGCGCCCTCGACCATCTCCTCGCGATACTCGGTGTAGGTCTCTTCGCGGACCATCGTCAGAACCTTCACGCCGGCGCCGTAACGGCGCAGCAGCGAACGCTCATTGCACTGACGCGCCTGCTTTTCAGGACGGCATTCCAGACGGCCGCCGGGGCCGTGCCACAGGGCGTCGCCCTTGTTGCA
The DNA here is from genome assembly GCA_000318405.1 of Brevundimonas diminuta 470-4. GTDB lineage: Bacteria > Pseudomonadota > Alphaproteobacteria > Caulobacterales > Caulobacteraceae > Brevundimonas > Brevundimonas diminuta_B. The sequence continues at coordinate 7,425 of KB291781.1, forward strand.
GGCCGTGGTTTCGCCGGCGGCGCCTTCAGCTTCGCTGACGGTCCACTGCAGCTTTGTTCCCGCCAGGCAGCGGTACAGTTCGCCGTCGTAGCTGTTGGCGACGTCGCGGCCCGGAACGACCTGTGACGCCGGGTGCGGCACATTGCGGTCATCGATACAGACGGCCTGCAGCACGACCTGCTTTTCGATGCGGCGCGTGGCGGTGAAGGGCACGCGCACCGACTGCATCCCGCCCTGGACGTTCAGGCCCTGAATCGTCGTGGGATAGGGCTGGTCGACGTTGAAATAGGCTCCGCCGCCGCCCGCCACGATCACCGTGGACGCCGCGCGCGATCCGGCCCAGGCGCGCGCCGAGGCGCTGGCGCTGGCGTTCGCATTGACGTTGACGTTGACGTTCACATTGCCGCCGCCGGAGCCGCAGCACGGAGGGGGCGGAGGCGGCAGGCAGCCCCCGCCGCCGCAGGGCGGCGTCACCGGCGG
>KB291782.1 GCA_000318405.1 Brevundimonas diminuta 470-4
TCAGGCGCCGGACGCGGCGCGGGAGCGGGCGGCGGGGTCGGTCTGGCGGCGACGCTGGGCTGAGGCGCAGCTGGTTGGGACGCAGCTGGTTGAGGCGCGGGGGGCTGTGGAGCGGAGGGCGGCGCGGGCTGGCGGCGCGGCACCATCGAGCCGCCGAAGACGCCCGAGGGGCGCGGGGCGGACAGCTGGGCCGTCGAAGCGGGCTTCGGAGGCGTCGGTTGGGCAGGTTGGGGCTGGGCAGGTTGAGGCTGGGCGGGCCTCGGCTGCGCCGGTTTGGGATGCGGCGGCATGGCGGTCAGGCGCGCCAGGCCTTCGTCGCGCGGCAGCGGGCCGACGTGGAAGGCGGCCTGGGGCGGGCGGCCCCAGGTGATCTGGCCCCGGCGGAAGGGCGCGGACTGGGGTTTGTCGTCAGCGTCGGACATTCGGTCTCCGGCGCTCAGGCGAGCGCGCATCAGGTCGAAAAGGCGATAGAGGGCGAAACGGTGAGCGCCGAGTTCGGCGCTTTCGTGGCCTTCAGTTCTTCAGACGATAGCCAGTCTTGAAGATCCAGCCCACCACCGCCAGACAGGCGAAGAAGAAGCCCAGCGTGGCCAGAAGGCTGATCTGAACGCTGACGTCGCCCACCCCGTAGAAGGCCCAGCGGAAGCCAGAGATCAGATAGACCACCGGGTTGAACAGGGCGAGCGTGCGCCAGCCCTCGGGCAGCATCTCGATCGAATAGAAGGCGCCGCCCAGGAAGGTCAGGGGCGTGACGATCAGCATGGGAATGAACTGCAACTGCTCGAAATTCTGCGCCCAGCCCCCGATGATGAAGCCGAAAAGGGCGAAGGTGGTCGAGATCAGGATGAGGAAGGCCAGCATCCAGAAGGGGTGCAATATCTGCAGCGGCACGAAGAAGGCGGCCGTCGCCAGGATGATGAGGCCCAGGATCGCCGACTTGGTCGCCGCCGCCCCGACATAGGCCAGCACGATCTCCAGCGGCGAGACGGGGGCGGACAGGATCTCGTAGATCGTCCCGGTGAACTTGGGGAAGTAGATGCCGAAGGAGGCGTTGAAGATCGACTGGGTGAACAGGCTGAGCATGATCAGCCCCGGCACGATGAAGGCGCCGTAGGGGACGCCGTCCACCTCGGTCATTCGGCTGCCGATGGCGCCGCCGAAGACGACGAAATAGAGCGAGGTCGTGATGACCGGCGTCACCAGCGACTGCCAAAGGGTGCGCAGGGCGCGCGCCATCTCGAAGCGGTAGATGGCCCAGACCCCGTATGCGTTGAAGCTCATCACGCGGCCTCCCGATCCTGATGGACCAGGCCGACGAAGATGTCCTCGAGCGAGCTCTGGCGGGTGCTGAGATCCTTGAAGCCGATGCCCAGGTCCGACAGGCGGCGCATCAGGGAGGGGACGCCGGTCTTCTCAGCGTTGGAATCGAAGACATATTCGATCTCGCCGCCGTCGTTCTTGAGCGTCAGAGACCAGTCGGCCAGTTCCGGCGGCAGGGCGGCCAGCGGCTCCTGCAGGTTCAGGGTCAGGGTCTTCTTGCCCAGCTTCTGCATCAGGTCGGCGGTCTTCTCGACCAGGATCAGCTCGCCCTTGAGGATGACGCCGACGCGATCGGCCATCTCCTCGGCTTCCTCGATGTAGTGGGTGGTCAGGATGATGGTCACGCCGCGATCGCGCAGCCGACGCACCAGCGCCCACATGTCCCGGCGCAGCTCTACGTCGACGCCCGCCGTGGGTTCGTCGAGGAAGAGGATGTCGGGCTCGTGGCTGAGAGCCTTGGCGATCATGACGCGGCGCTTCATCCCGCCGGACAGGGTCATGATCTTGGCGTCCTTCTTGTCCCACAGGGAAAGGTCGCGAAGGATCTGTTCGACATGGGCCGGGTTCGGCGCCTTGCCGAACAGGCCCCGGCTGAAGGTCACGGTGGCCCAGACGGTCTCGAAGGCGTCGGTGGTCAGTTCCTGCGGCACCAGACCGATGCGGGTGCGGGCGGCGCGGTAGTCCTTCTGGATGTCGTGGCCGTCGGCGAGGATGGTCCCGCTGGATGGGGTGACGATGCCGCAGACGATGGAGATCATCGTCGTCTTGCCCGCCCCGTTCGGCCCCAGAAGAGCGAATATCTCGCCCTTCTCGATCTGCAGATCGACGCGCTTGAGGGCCTGATGGCCGGACTTGTAGGTCTTGGTCAGACCTTCGATGGAAATGACGGCTGGCATGGAGCCCCTCCCGGCTTCGGGGATGGCAGATAAGGAGCCGAAAGCGGTCGCTCAAGAGGGAGCCCTTTTGCGTGCAGAAAGGCGTATGATGAGGGGCAAACGCACAGGATGATCGCCATGTCTCCTCGCCCCCTCATGCTCGCCCTCCCCTTCGCGGCCTTGCTCGGCCTCGCGGCCTGCGAGACCGAAAGCGTGCTGCCGGAAACCAACGGCTTCGGCGCCGCGCCCAACCTGCCCGCACCGCAGCCGCAGCGGATCACCCTGGTCAAGATCGCCCCGGCCGTGGGCTGGCCGCAGGGCCGCGCGCCCGTTGCCGCGGCGGGGCTGTCGGTCAACGCCTATGCCACCGGGCTGGATCATCCGCGCTGGCTCTATGTCCTGCCCAACGGGGACGTGCTGGTCGCCGAGTCGCAGGGGCCCGCCAAGCCGAAGGAGAAAAAGGGCGGCCTGCGCGGCTGGATCGAGGGGTTGGTGATGGCGCGCGCGGGGTCCGGCGACCGGCCCAGCGCCGACCGCATCAGCCTGCTGCGCGACGCCGACGGGGACGGGACGGCGGAGACGAAGACCGTCTTCCTGAGCGGCCTGACCTCGCCCTTCGGCATGGCCCTGGTCGGAGAGACGCTGTACGTCGCCAACGCCGACGCCGTGGTCAAAGTCCCCTATCGGACGGGACAGACTCGCATAGACGCGACGCCGGTCAAGGTCGCGGACCTGCCCGCCGGGCGCAATCACCACTGGACTAAGAGCCTGGTCGCCTCGGCTGACGGGACCAAGCTGTACGTCGGGGTCGGCTCCAACTCCAACATCGGCGAGAACGGGCTGGACGAAGAGGTCGACCGCGCCGCCATTCTGGAGATCGACGTCGCGACAGGCGCGCGGCGGGTCTTCGCCTCGGGCCTGCGTAACCCGGTCGGCCTGGCCTGGAACCCGCAGGACGGGCGGCTGTGGACCTCGGTCAATGAGCGCGACGCCCTGGGGAACGACCTGGTCCCCGATTATATGACCTCGGTGACGCCGGGCGGCTTCTACGGCTGGCCGTGGAGCTATTACGGCCAGACCGTCGACGAACGGGTGAAGCCCGCCCAGCCCGACATGGTCGCCCGTGCGATCCGGCCCGACTACGCCCTGGGGTCGCACACGGCCTCGCTGGGCCTGACCTTCTATACGGGCGACCTGCTGCCGCAGTGGCGCAATGGGGCGATCATCGGCCAGCACGGCTCGTGGAACCGCAACCCGCCGTCCGGCTACAAGGTCATCTTCGTCCCCTTCCGCGACGGGCGGCCGGACGGGCCGCCGCAGGACGTGCTGACCGGCTTCCGCAATCAACAGGGCGAGGCGATGGGGCGGCCGGTCGGGGTCGCCGTGGACGGCCGCGGCGCCCTGCTGGTCGCCGACGACGTGGGCGACGCCGTCTGGCGCGTGACGCCCGCCGCGCGCTGAGATGCAAAACAGACCTGGTCAGTCATGACGGCCGACGACGGATTTCATCTGTAGACGACCCTGTGTGAAAGCGTCCGTCATTGATGGATCAGATTGACGTTACGTCGCCCTTCGACTTGACCTTACGTCATTGAAAACGGCGCGAAAGCTTGCCTTTTTGTCGAATGGCTCCGCCTGCGTCTCCGCCGCCGGTTGACCCGCCGCCCTGCGCCGTTCATCACCCTTGGCAAAGGCAAATCGGGAAGAGGCGGCGCACCCATGGGACTGGCGGCAAACATCCGGCGTGACATCAAGTTCGCGAGCGGGCTGTTCCGGCTTCTGAAGCGCATCAAGCCCATCACCCTCGACAGCGACGTCCTGGCCTGTGACGACATCGAGGAGGCGGTCGACAAGTTCGGCCCCAATATCGCCGTCGAGGACGAGACCCGCAAACTGACCTATCGCGAGTTCGAGGCCCTGGCGAACCGCTACGCCAACTGGGCCAAGAGCCGCAATCTGAAGCGCAGCGACGTCATCGCCCTGGTGATGCACAACCGCGTGGAATACGTGGCGGCCTGGTTCGGCTTCTCCAAGGTCGGGGTGGCCACCGCCCTGATCAACAACAATCTGACCGGCGCGGCCCTGGCCCACTGCCTGACCATTTCGACCGCCTTCAACGTGGTGACGGACGAGGACTGCTGGCAGGCGGTCGAGGACGCGCGCGGCCTGGTCGACCGCAACCTGATGATCTGGGTTCACGGTCTGGGCGAGGAGAACGAGACCAACGGCCGCCGCGATCTGGACAACGCCGTGCGCAGCGCCTCCTCGGTGCGGCCCGACCGCTCGCTGCGTCAGGGCATGACCAACCGCGACACGGCCCTGTACATCTACACCTCGGGCACCACGGGCCTGCCCAAGGCGGCGCGGATGCCGCATTCGCGGGTGCGGACCTATATGCGCGCCTTTGCGGGGGCCACGGCCTCGACGCCCAAGGACGTGCTGTTCAACGTCCTGCCGCTGTATCACTCGACCGGGGGGCTGGTCGGCGTCGGATCTGTGCTGCTGAACGGCGGGCGGATGGTGACGCGGCGGCGCTTCTCGGCCACCCATTTCTGGCCGGATGTGAAGGCGACGGGCGCGACGATGTTCGTCTATATCGGCGAGCTGTGCCGCTATCTGGTCAACAGCCCCGAGCACCCGGACGAGAAGGGCCACAAGCTGCGGCTGGCCTTCGGCAACGGCCTGCGCCCCGACGTCTGGCCCGAGTTCCAGAGCCGGTTCCGCATCAAGGACATTCTGGAGTTCTACGGCTCGACCGAGGGCAACGTCTCCCTGTTCAACTTCGACGGCAAGGCGGGCGCCATCGGCCGCGTGCCCAGCTATCTGAAGTCGCAGATCAACATCCGCCTGATCGCCCTGGACCCCGAGACGGGCGAGCCCCTGCGTGGACCGAACGGCCAGTGCGTGCCCGTCGCCGTGGGCGAAACCGGCGAGGCCATCGGCCAGATCGGCAGCGACGTGCGCCACGACTTCTCAGGCTATGCCGACAAGAAGGCGTCCGAGAAGAAGATCCTGACCGACGTGTTCAAGAAGGGCGACCGCTGGTTCCGCACCGGCGACCTGATGCGCCAGGACCGTCAGGGCTACCTCTATTTCATGGACCGGCTGGGCGACACCTTCCGCTGGAAGGGCGAGAACGTCTCGACCGCCGAGGTCGAACAGCGCCTGTCCGAAGCGCCGGGCGTGCAGGAAGTCATCGCCTATGGCGTCGAGGTGCCGGGCCAGGAGGGCAAGGCGGGCATGGTCGGCCTGGTGATGGACGGCGCGTTCGACGCCGCCGCCTTCGCGGAATGGACCGACGCGCAGCTGCCGACCTATGCGCGGCCGGTGTTCGTGCGGATGCTGAAGTCGGCCGACACCACCGGCACATTCAAATACCGCAAGGTCGATCTGGTCGCCGACGGCTTCGACCCGGACAAGGTCGACGGCCCCGTCTGGGTGCGCGGCGGCAAGGCCGGGTACCAGAAGCTGACCGCCAAGGCGCGCGAGGCGATCCTGAGCGGCGCAACGCGGCTTTGAATACCGAGACCCTCTCCCGGCGGGAGAGGGTCTTGTTTTTGTGCCGAACCGGGATTCCCGAAACGCGCCCTTAAGCATTAACGGCGATAAGGGCGTCCTGACCCATCGGCTGCAGGACGCCCGCTCGCCCCATGTTCCAGATCATCGGCATCGTCATGCTGTTCGCCATGGTGTTCGGCAGCTTCCTGCTGCACGGCGGCAAGATGGCGACCATCCTCTATTCGCTGCCCTATGAGCTGATGGCGATCTTCGGGGCGGGGATCGCGGCCTTCCTGATTTCCAACAGCCTGCCGGTGATCAAGGCCACCCTGGGCGGGCTGGGCAAATGCTTCGCCGGGCCGAAGTGGAAGAAGCAGGACTACAAAGACCTGCTGAGCCTGCTGTTCCAGCTGACCAAGACGATGAAGTCCAAGGGCGTGATCGCCCTGGAAAGCCACATCGAAAAGCCCGCCGAAAGCACCATCTTCCAGAAGTATCCCAAGGTGCTGAAGGACCACTTCGCCACCGACTTCATCTGCGACACCCTGCGGATGATGACCATGAACCTCGAAGACCCGCATCAGATCGAGGACGCCATGGAAAAGCAGCTGGAGAAGCACCACCACGAGGCCCTGGCCCCGGCCCACGCGCTGCAGACGCTGGCCGACGGCCTGCCGGCGCTGGGCATCGTCGCGGCGGTGCTGGGCATCATCAAGACGATGGGTTCGATCACCGAGCCGCCCGAGGTGCTGGGCGGCATGATCGGCGGCGCCCTGGTCGGCACCTTCCTGGGCGTCTTCCTGGCCTATGGTCTGGTCGGACCGTTCGCCTCGCGCCTGAACGCCATCGTCGAAGAGGAAGGCGCCTACTACAAGATCATCCAGTCGGTGCTGGTCGCCCACCTGCACGGCAATGCAGCCCAGATCTCGGTCGAGATCGGCCGCGGCGACATTCCCTCGACCGCCCAGCCGTCCTTCACCGAAATGGAAGAAGCCCTGGCCGCCGCGCCGATGGACGCCTGACGGGCGCCCAAGGCGACCTTCGGAACACGGAGCGTTCACGACGGTTCTCTGAAGATCACGGCCGCGTGCGCGGCTGTTTCTGAAAGGAGCCGTCCGATGCGACTGTCCTCAAGAGTTTCTCTGTCGAGCCTGAGCGCCTTGGGCGCCGTTCTGTTGCTGAGCGCCTGTAACGAGCGGGCGCCCGAAAAGGCCGAAGGCGTGGCCGCCCCCAGCGCCCAGCCGCCCGCAACAACGGCGTCTCCCGACACGATGTCGCCGGCCAATCCTCCGCCGGGCGACGCCGCCCCCGCCCCGTCGCCGCCGACCCTGCCGCCGGACCCGGATGCGACGCCGACGCCCCTGCCCAACGATCCGACCGACCCGACCCAGCCTCTGCCGCCGCCTCACGGCGGCTGACGCCAAAGCGTCGACGTATCGACAATCGAGATGCCCTCGCGCCGTCTTCACGAACGCGTGAGAAATCGCTTGCGCTAATCCTCACGAAGCCGTTATCACTCCCCCAGCGAGGTTCATGGTCTCGCATTTACCTTCTGAAGGAAGAAAACTATGCGCATCACCGCTCTGATCGCCGCTTCGGCCGCCGCTCTGGCCCTGGCTGCTTGCCAACCGGCCGCCACCGACAAGGCTGAAGACGCCGCTGCCGACGCCACCGCCGCCGCCGACACCGCTGCCGACGCCGCTGCTACGGCCGACGCCGCCGCCACCGACGCTGCCGCCGCTGCTGGCGAAGCCGCTGGCGAAGCCGCCAAGGCTGCCGACGCTGCCGCTCCGGCCGCCGACGCCGCTGCTGCTCCGGCCGCTCCGGCTGCCGCTCACTAAGACTTACGTCTTGGATCGCGGTCTTCGGACCGCGATGCGGAAAGGGGTCGTCCTCAGGGACGGCCCCTTTTTTCATGCCTGTCGCCGGGGCGCGCGCTTTCTTCCGACAGCGCGGACCGATAGACCGCCCCCATGACCATCGCCGCCGCCTCTCATGACGCTTCGCCCCAGTTGCTGTGGGCCGAGGACGGCTCGCCCCGCTCGGGCCGATTCGGCGACGTCTACTTCTCCAAGGACGACGGCCTGGCCGAGACGCGGGCGGTCTTTCTGCAGGGCTGCGGGCTGCCGGAGGCGTGGAGCGGTCGCTCTGCCTTCACCGTGGCTGAACTGGGTTTCGGCACCGGACTGAACATCGTCGCCCTGCTGGACCTGTGGCGGCGGACGCGACCCGAGAACGGGCGGCTCAAGGTCTTTTCCATCGAGGGCTTCCCCCTGACGCGCGAAGAGGCGGCGCGGGCGCTGGCCGCCTGGCCGGAGCTGGCCGAGACCGCCGCCGGACTGCTGGCGGTCTGGCCCGCTGGAACGCCGGGGTTTCACCGGCTGGACCTGCCGCAGTGGGGGGCGACGATCGACCTGGCCGTCGGCGACGCGCGCTGGGCGCTGGAGCAATGGTCGGGCGCGGCCGACGCCTGGTTCCTGGATGGATTTTCGCCGGCGCTGAACCCCGGCATGTGGTCGCCCGAGATTCTAGCGTTCGTCGCGGCGCGATCCGCGCCCGGCGCGCGGCTGGCCACCTTCACCGTCGCCGGGGCCGTGCGGCGCGGCCTGGCCCAGCACGGCTTCACGGTCGAGAAAAAGCCCGGCCACGGCAGGAAACGCGAGCGGCTGGAGGCGCGCATGGCGGGCGAGCTCCGGCCGGAGCGCCCGGTCCACGTGGCCGTCGTCGGCGCCGGGATCGCCGGGGCCGCCGTCGCGCGGGCCCTGATGGCCGAGGGCGCGCGCGTCACCGTCATCGAGGCCGAACGAGCGGGCGCAGGGGCCTCGGGCTTTCCCGCGTCGCTGGTCACGCCCCGGCTGGATGCGGGCGACGCCCTGATCGCCGGTTTCCACGCTCAGGCGCTGGAGCGGGCGGGCAGCCTGTATCGCGCCCTGCCCGGCGCCGTGGTCGCCGAGGGGGTGCTGCAACTGGAGCAGGCGCCGCGCGACGCCGTCCGCTTCGACAAGATCGCCGCTCAGGACCTGTGGCCCGACGAGGCGATGCAGCGGCTGGATGCGGCGGCCTGCTCAACACGTTTGGGCGAGGCGACCACGCGCGGCGGGCTGATGATGGCGCAGGCGCTGGCGGTGCGCTCCGACGCCATACTGGAGCCTTGGCTGGCGGGCGCAGAAAGGGTCACAGGGCGCGTGGCGCGGCTGGAGCCGATGATGGACGGCTGGCGCCTGTCGGGCGAGGACGGCGCCGTGCTGATCGAGGCAGACGCCGTGGTGCTGGCGGCGGGCTGGGGGACGGCGCGGCTGGCGCCCGCCCTGCCGCTGTCGCCCGTGGCCGGACAGGCGGACTGGATCGAGGATGGTGCGGGACCTAGCCCCGCCGTCCCGGCCGCCTGGGGCGGCTATGCGGCGCCGACCGGGCGGGGGATGCTGTACGGCGCCACCCACGACCGCGGCGTCGAGGCGCCGGAGGCGTCGGACGAGGCCAGCGCCCGC
>KB291783.1:0-17014 GCA_000318405.1 Brevundimonas diminuta 470-4
TCGGCGCGGCGACGCGCCTCGGCGTTGGTGGAGTCGGTCTCTTCGAGGATCAGGACCGGAGCCGCCAAGGCCCCTTATCCGATCCCGACGCCCGCGGCCGCCGCGCGCGTCAGCGGCTCCAGCCAGGTCAGGGCGATCAGCAGCACCGGGAAGCTGAAGGCCGCAGCCGCCCAGCCGATCCACTGGGCGCTGACCGGCGCCTTGTCCGTCGTCACGTCGAACTCCGGCGTGTCGAACCACATCACCTTGATAATGCGCAGATAGTAGAAGGCTGCGACGACCGAGGCCACCAGACCCGCAGCGCCCGCCATCCAGTAACCAGCGTCGGCGGCCGCGCCGAAGACGTAGAACTTGCCCCAGAAGCCCGACATCGGCGGAATGCCGACGGCCGACAGCGACAGGATCGTCAGGGCGATGGCGGTCAGCGGGCGGTCCTTCTTCAGACCCGCCAGGTCGGCGATCTTGCGGATCGGACGGCCATTGCGGCTCAGCGACAGCAGAATGGCGAAGAAGCCGATCTGGTCCACGACATACAGGGTCATGAACATCAGGGTCGCCTGAACGCCGACCTGCGTGCCCGCCGCAACGCCCAACAGGGCGTAGCCGATGTTGATGATCGAGGAATAGGCCAGCAGGCGCTGGATGTCCTTCTGCATCAGGCCGCCGAAGGCGCCGACGGCGAAGCTGATCAGCGAGATCAGGATCAGCACCTGCGCCCACTGGGCATGGGCCAGGCCGAAGCCTTCGACCAGCACGCGGATGATCAGCACCATGGCCGCCACCTTGGGCGCGGTCGAGAACAGGACCACGACCGGCGTGGGGGCGCCTTCATAGACGTCGGGCGTCCACATGTGGAACGGCGCGGCCGAAACCTTGAACGCCAGACCGCAGATTAGGAAGACCAGGCCGAAGATCAGGCCCGGGCCGGGGTTGGCGCTGGCGAAGGCGGCTATATCCTCGAACCGCATCGAACCGGCGAAACCGTAGATCAGGCTGGCGCCGTACAGCAGTAGACCCGACGACAGGGCGCCCAGGACGAAGTACTTCAGACCCGCTTCCGAGGCCTTCAGATCGTCGCGGCGATAGGCGGCCAGGACGTAGAGGGCCAGCGAGTGCATCTCGATGCCGATGTAGAGCGAGATCAGGTCGCCCGACGAGGCCATCATCCCCATGCCGACCGAGGCCAGCACGATCAGGATCGGATACTCGAACTTGGCGATGTTGTTGCGGTGCATCCAGCTGTCGCCCAGCACCACGGCCACGGCGGCGGACAGGAAGATCACGGCCTTGCCGTAAACGGCCAGCGGATCGGCCACATAGGCCCCGTTGAAGGCCGAACCCAGCGGGCCGACGACAGCCAACGCCGTCGCCGCCAGCAGCAGCAGAACCGACAGGCCCGAAACCAGACGGGTCGACTTCTCGCCGGTGAAGGCGCCGACCATGAGCAGCGCCAGACCGCCGACCGCAAGGGTCAGTTCCGGGGCCGAGAGATGAAGGGCGGAAGACAGATCAGTCATTATGCTCTCACCCGCCGATGGCTGCGCGATAGGCGGTCGTCAGGGCCTCAACCGTCGGCCCGGTGTAGTCCAGAACGGCGTTGGGATAGAGGCCCAGCCAGATGGTGCCGACAATCAGGGGCACGAAGATCAGCAGTTCGCGCTTGTCGATGTCGGTGATGTTTTCCAGCGCCGGATTGGTGATCGGGCCGTACATGACGTTACGGAACAGCGTCAGCGCATAGACCGCCGAGAGGATCACGCCCGAGGCGGCTATCAGAGCCGTCCAGGTCGAGACCTGATAGGCGCCCGTCATCGTCAGGACTTCGCCGATGAAACCCGAGGTGCCCGGCAGGCCGACGTTAGCCATGGTGAACATCAGGAAGATGGCCGCATACCAGGGCATCCGCGCCGTCAGCCCGCCGTAGAAGGCGATCTCACGCGTGTGCATCCTATCATAGACCACGCCGACGCACAGGAAGAGCGCGCCCGAGATCAGGCCGTGGCTCAGCATCTGGAAGACGGCGCCCTGAATGCCGGTCTCGTTGCCGGCGAAGATGCCCATGGTCACGAAGCCCATGTGAGCGACCGAGGAATAGGCGATCAGCTTCTTGATGTCGGTCTGACGGAAGGCGACCAGCGAGGTGTAGACGATGGCGATCACCGACAGCGTCAGCACCAGAGGCGTGAACATCTGCGACGCCTGCGGGAACATCGGAATGTTGAACAGGATGAAGCCGTAGCCGCCGAGCTTCAGCAGGATGCCGGCCAGGATGACCGAACCCGCCGTCGGCGCCTGAACGTGGGCGTCGGGCAGCCAGGTGTGCACCGGCCACATCGGCATCTTCACCGCGAAGGAGGCGAAGAATGCCAGCCACAGCAGCGGCTGCACCGAGGCGTCGAACGCGTACTGCTTCAGCTCCGGAATGCTGGTGGTGCCGGTCGTATGGGCCATCCACAGCATGGCCAGCAGCATCAGCACCGACCCGAGCAGGGTATACAGGAAGAACTTGTAGGCCGCGTAGATCCGGTTGGCGCCGCCCCAGATGCCGATGATCAGGTACATCGGGACCAGGGTGCCTTCGAAGAAGATGTAGAAGAGGAACAGGTCCAGCGAGGTGAACACCCCGATGACCAGCGTCTCAAGGATCAGGAAGGCGATCATGTACTCGACGACGCGCGTCTGGATCGACTTCCAGCTGGCCACGACACAGATCGGCAGCAGGAAGGCCGTCAGCAGGACGAACAGGATCGAAACCCCGTCCACGCCCAGGTGATAGCTGGCGCCTGCAAACCAGGCGTAGTTCTCGACGAACTGATAGGCCGGGTTCGACGGATCGAACTGGGCGACCAGCAGGACGGACACCGCCAGCACGACCAGGGTGGTGACCAGGGCGATCCAGCGGGCGGCCGGGGCCGCAGCGTCCTGACCGCCCTTGTTCAGCAGGCGCGCGACCAGGATCGCGGCCGCACCGAGAAGCGGCAGGAAGGTGACGATGCTCAGAATGTGAGGCACGAGGCTCAGGCTCCCCACGTGAAGATGGCGAAGGCAAGGAACGCAGCCACGCCGATCAGCATCACGAATGCATAGAAGTAGACGAAACCGGACTGGAACCGGGACAGCCAGCCGCCCGACTTCAGCGAAGCCCAGGCCGCGCCGTTCGGGCCGAGGCCGTCGATGATCTTCACGTCGCCGATCTTCCAGAAGAAGTCGCCGATCGCCTTGGCGCCCTTCACGAAGACAGCGTCATACAGCTCATCGAAGAACCACTTGTTGTAGAGGAAGGTCCACAGCGGACCCTTGCGGTCGGCCATTTCCTTGGCCGCGCCTTCCTTCACGACATACAGCCAGTAGGCGATGGCCGTGCCCAGCAGAGTCACGATCAGCGGCGCCCACTTCACCCAGGTCGGGACGTTGTGGCTCTCGTGCAGGACGTGGTTGTCGCCGCCGACGAAGATGGCGCCGCGCCAGAACTCGGCTTCATGATGGCCGATGAAGTGCGGGGCGAAGATCATGCCCGCAAACACCGCGCCGACCGACAGCGCCAGCAGCGGCAGCACCATGACCCACGGGCTTTCATGCGGCTTCAGCGGACCATGGTGATGGTCGTCATGCGCGTGATCGTCGCCGTCCAGAGGCTCGGAATGGGTTTCGATCTGCGCGTGCGAAGCGTGATCGTCCGCGTGATGGGCGTGCGCGCCCTCCTCTTCCTTCCACACCGGCTTGTTGTGGAAGGTCATGAACACCAGACGCCACGAATAGTAGGCCGTCAGCAGGGCCGCCGAGATGCCGATGACGAAGGCGAACATGCCCGCAGCCGAATGGCCGGTCGTCGCCGCCGCATAGGCGCTCTCGAGGATGGAGTCCTTGGAGTAGAAGCCGGCGAAGCCGCCGACGCCGGGCATGCCCAGGCCGGTGATGGCGATGGTGCCGATCATCATGGTCGCATAGGTGACGGGCAGCAGCTTCCACAAGCCGCCCATCTTCCGCATATCCTGCTCGTGGTGCATGCCGTGGATCACCGAACCGGCGCCCAGGAACAGCAGGGCCTTAAAGAAGGCGTGCGTGAACAGGTGGAACATGGCGGGCTGATAGGCGCCGACGCCCGCCGCGAAGAACATGTAGCCCAGCTGCGAACAGGTCGAATAGGCGATCACCCGCTTGATGTCGTTCTGCATCATGCCGACGGTCGCAGCGAAGATGGCCGTGATCCCGCCGATGATGGCGATGAACTGCGAGGCGACTGGCGCGTGCTCATACAGCGGCGACAGCAGGCAGACCATGAAGACGCCGGCCGTGACCATGGTGGCCGCGTGGATCAGGGCCGACACAGGCGTCGGGCCTTCCATCGCGTCCGGCAGCCAGGTGTGCAGGAAGAACTGCGCCGACTTGCCCATGGCGCCGACGAACAGCAGCAGACCGGCCAGGTCCAGCGCCGACCAGGTGTAGCCCAGGAATTCCCAGCCCGTGCCAACCTTGCCGGCGATCAGCGGGAACAGCTTGGCGAACTCGATCGTGCCGAACATCCAGAACACGGTCATCATGCCGAGCAGGAAGCCGAAGTCGCCGACGCGGTTGACGACGAACGCCTTAATCGAGGCGGCGGTGGCCGAGGGCTTCTTGTACCAGAAGCCGATCAGCAGATAGGACGCCAGACCCACGCCTTCCCAGCCGAAGAACATCTGCAGGAAGTCGGCAGCCGTCACCAGCGCCAGCATCATGAAGGTGAACAGCGACAGATAGGCGAAGAAGCGGGGACGGCTGTCGTCCTCCTTCATGTAGCCCCAGGAATAGAGGTGAACCAGCGAGGAAACGCTGGTCACGACGATCAGCATGACCGCCGACATGGCGTCGATGCGGATCGACCAGTTCGACTGGAAGTCGCCGACATGGATGAACGGCGCGATCTTGACGGTGAAGGCTTCCAGCCCGCCCCAGGTCCACTGGCCGAACACGATCCACGAGACCGCGCACGAGAAGAACAGCAGGCCCGTCGTAACGGCCTGGGACGGAATGTCGCCGATCCGGCGACCGAAGAAGCCGGCGATCATGGCCCCCAGCAGGGGGGCGAAGACGCCGAGAGTGACGAGAGTCTGGATAGTCACGGTTCCGATCAGCCCTTCATCACGGAGGCGTCGTCGACCGCGATGTCGCCGCGGTTACGGAAGAAGGTCACGAGAATGGCCAGGCCGACGGCGGCTTCGGCCGCGGCCACGGTCAGGACGAACATGGCCATCAGCTGACCCGACACGTCGTTCAGGTGGGTCGAGAAGGCCACGAAGTTGATGTTCACCGCGAGCAGGATCATCTCGACCGACATCAGGATGACGATGACGTTCTTGCGGTTCACGAAGATGCCGAAGACGCCGATGGTGAACAGCATGGCGGCGACCGCCAGATAGTGCTGGAGCGAGATATCCATCACAGAAGCTCCTCGGGGGTGACGCCCTGGCCCGTGGTCACGGACTTGACCTCGACGGCCTTGGCGCGTTCGCGGTTGGCCTGAGCCGCCAGATCCTGGCGATGCACGCCGGGGCGGTGACGCAGGGTCAGGACAATGGCGCCGATCATAGCGATCAGCAGCACCACGCCCGCCGCCTGGAAGAAGTAGACGTAGTCCGTGTAGAGCACGCGGCCGATCGTCTCGATGTTCGTGACGTCAGGCCCGGCGGGAACCGGAGCGGCGGCGTCGCGGGCGGCCCCGCCCTGCACGACGCTGATCGACACCATGATCATCTCGGCCAGCAGCACGCCCGCCACGATGCCCGCCAGCGGCAGGTAGCGCGCGTAACCCTCGCGCAGCTTCACGAAGTCGACGTCCAGCATCATGACGACGAACAGGAACAGCACCGCCACGGCGCCGACGTAGACGACGACCAGCAGCATCGCCAGGAACTCGGCGCTCAGCAGCACGAACAGACCGGCCGCCGAGAAGAAGGTCAGGATCAGCCAGAGAACGGAGTGCACGGGGTTGCGCGCGGTCACCACCAGAAGGGCGGAAACCACGGCGACCGTCGCCAGAAGATAGAAGGCCAGGCCTTGCAACATGTGCGGGACGACGCCCCTCTTCAAAACCAATGGCCCAAGGGGAACCCCCGGACCCTTCCAAAATCGGCCCCGGCCCGGAGGTCAGGGTCAGCGTGGCGGAATCGCCGCTCCGTTTAGCGATACGGAGCGTCGAGTTCCAGATTCTTCGCGATCAGACGCTCCCAGCGGTCGCCGTTGTCCAGCAGGCGCGCCTTGTCATAGAGCAGTTCTTCGCGGGTCTCGGTGGCGAACTCGCTGTTCGGTCCCTCGACGATGGCGTCCACGGGGCAGGCCTCCTGGCACAGGCCGCAGTAGATGCATTTGACCATGTCGATGTCGTAGCGCGTCGTGCGGCGGCTGCCGTCCGCGCGCGGTTCGGCCTCGATGGTGATGGCCTGCGCGGGGCAGATCGCCTCGCACAGCTTGCAGGCGATGCAGCGCTCTTCGCCGTTCGGATAGCGGCGCAGCGCGTGTTCGCCACGGAAACGCGGCGACTGCGGGTTGCGCTCGAACGGATAGTTCACCGTGGCCTTGGGCTTGGCCATGTACTTCAGCGACAGGCCGACAGCGCCGAACACGTCGGTCAGCATCGCGCCCTTGGCCGCCTGAACGATACGGGTCAGCATTACGATTTCACTCCGGCGCACTCGCGTTCATAGCGGGCGCTTTCCTTGTCGAGGGTCTGGCACAGGCGCTGGCGTTCCGCCTCGCGCCGTTCAACTTCCTGCACCTTGCGTTCCCACTGATAGACCGAGACGGGCTCGGCCTCATAGGGCGCGCAGGCGCCGACCGTCGCGGCGACGGCCAGGCCGATCAGCACTGTGGCGCGAAGCCTCATCAGCCGCCCACCGCGAAGACGCGCCACGCCGCCACGAAGACCACAGCCACCAGCGAGGCCGGCAGGAAGATCTTCCAGCCCAGACGCATCAGCTGGTCATAGCGGTAGCGAGGCACGAAGGCCTTCACCAGGGCGATCATGAAGAACCAGAAGACCACCTTCACGGCGAAGACCGCCAGGTAGAACAGGTTGGCCACGAAGGCCGGGACGCTGTTCAGGAAGTCGGTCGGGAAGCCCGGATTCCACCCGCCGCAGAACAGCAGGGTGATCATGGCGCACATGAAGACGATGTTGGCGTACTCGCCGATCATGAACAGCAGGTAGGGGGTCGAGGAATATTCGACCTGATACCCGGCCACCAACTCCGACTCCGCTTCGGGCAGGTCGAACGGCGGGCGGTTGGTCTCGGCCAGGGCCGAGATGAAGAAGACGATCGTCATCGGCAGCATGACGATGATGGTCGGCAGGGTCTCGAGCCCGCCGCCGAAGGCGTTCCAGTTCCAGATCCAACCCTGTTGCTGGGTCACGATCTCGGTCAGGTTCATCGTCCCGGCCAGCAGGATGACGTTGATGATGATGAGGCCCATCGAGACCTCGTACGACACCATCTGCGCCGCCGAACGCAGCGAGCCCAGGAACGGATACTTCGAGTTCGAAGCCCAGCCGCCCATGATGATGCCGTAGACGCCCAGCGAGCTGATCGCGAGGATGTACAGGATGCCGACATTCAGGTCCGACACCACCCAGCCCGGCGCGAACGGGATCACGGCCCAGGCGATGAAGGCCAGCACGAAGCTGATCAGCGGGGCCAGGATGAAGACCACCTTGTCCGACCCGGCCGGGATGACGATCTCCTTCAGCACGAACTTGAAGAAGTCGGCGAAGGACTGCAGCAGGCCGAAGGGGCCGACCACGTTCGGACCCTTGCGCAGCTGAACGCCCGCCCAGATCTTACGGTCGGCCAGCAGCAGGAAGGCCAGGGAGATCAGGATGCCGACCACGACCAGCAGAATCCCGCCCAGAGTGGCGAGGGTCCAGCCGACGGGGGTGGCCCAGAAGGAAGTCGCAGCGTCCATGTCTTACTCCGCCGCCAGGGCGACCGGCGCCGTCCGCTCAGCGGACAGTTGGGCCATGGTTTCACTGGCGCGCGCGATCGGGTTGGTCAGGTAGGGATCGGCGATGACGGAGACGAAGGCGACGTCGCCCAGGTCCCCCTTGGCGCCCAGCTTGGCGACGTCGAACGTCGCGGCGGGGGCCAGATAGTCGATGCGGCCGAAGGTCGGATGGTCGCCCATCAGCTTCGTGCGCAGCTGGTCGAGGGTGTCGAACGGCAGCTTGTGGCCGACGCGTTCCGACAGGGCGCGGATGATGGCCCAGTCGTCCTTGGCTTCGCCCTTCGGGAAGACCACGCGTTCGGCCATCTGCACCCGGCCCTCGGTGTTGACGTACAGGCCCGACTTCTCGGTGTAGGCCGCGCCCGGCAGGATCACGTCCGCGCCGTGCGCGCCGCGATCGCCGTGCGAACCCAGATAGACGCGGAAGGCGCCCGAGGCGTCCGCGTTCACCTCATCGGCGCCCAGCAGGAACAGCACGTCCAGCGCGCCCGGCTTCAGCATGCCAGCCACGTCCAGACCGCCCTCGCCCGGCAGGAAGCCCATGTCCAGACCAGCGACGCGGCTCGCGGCGGTGTGCAGGACGTTGAAGCCGTTCCAGCCGTCCTTGACCACGCCGACCTTCTTGGCCAGCGCGCCCAGGGCGTTCAGCACCGCCGGACCGGTCTCGCCGGTCAGGGCGCCCGCGCCGACGATGATCGCCGGGCGTTCAGCCTTGGTCAGGAAGTCGGTCGCGGCCTTGGGCAGCTTGCCCAGGGTCTTCGAACCGGCGCCCAGCCAGGCGTAGTCGTAGGTCAGGTCGGCCTGCGGGCCGATGACGCCGATTTCGACGCCGCCCTTCAGCCAGGTCTTGCGGATGCGCGCGTTCAGCAGCGGCGCTTCCGTGCGCGGATTGGCGCCGACGATCAGGATGGCGTCAGCGTTTTCAATGCCTTGCAGGCCAGAGTTAAACAACCAGCCCTCGCGCGCCTCGCCGCCAAGCGCGGCTCCGTCCTGACGGCAGTCGGTGTTAGCCGAGCCCAGCGAACGGAACAGGTCCAGCAGCGCCTTCATCGACTCGGCGTCCTGAAGATCGCCGGCGATGGCGCCGATGCGGTCGGCCGAAGCAGCCTTGATCTTGTCGGCGACGACCGACAGAGCCTCGTCCCACGAGGCCGGACGCAGCTTGCCGTTCTCACGCACCCACGGGCGATCCAGACGACGCGCCTGCAGGCCGTCGACCGCATAGCGGCTCTTGTCCGACAGCCACTCTTCGTTGATGCCCTCGTTCACGCGCGGCAGGACGCGCATGACTTCGGCGCCGCGCGAGTCGGCGCGGATGTTCGAGCCGAGCGCGTCCATCACGTCGATGGTCTCGGTCTTCTTCAACTCCCACGGGCGGTAGTGGTACTGCCACGGGCGGTGCGTCAGGGCGCCCACCGGGCACAGGTCGTTGACGTTGCCCGACAGTTCGCTGTCGATGTTCTTTTCCAGATAGGTCGTGATCTCGGCGCTTTCGCCGCGCGAGATCATGCCGATGTCCGGAACGCCCGCCACTTCGGTGATGAAGCGAACGCAACGCGTGCACTGGATGCAGCGCGTCATGAACGTCTTGACCGTCGGGCCCATGTTCTTTTCTTCGACCGCACGCTTGTTCTCGCCGTAGCGCGAACCGTCGCGGCCGTAGCCCACGGCCTGATCCTGCAGGTCGCATTCGCCGCCCTGATCGCAGATCGGGCAGTCCAGCGGGTGGTTGATGAGCAGGAACTCCATCACCCCTTCGCGGGCCTTCTTCACCATCGGCGTGTCGGTGAAGATTTCCTGGCCGTCGGCGGCCGGCAGCGCGCACGAAGCCTGCGGCTTCGGCGGTCCGGGCTTCACTTCGACCAGGCACATGCGGCAGTTGCCGGCGATGGACAGGCGCTCATGGTAGCAGAAGCGCGGGATTTCCTGCCCGGCGCGCTCGGCGACCTGCAGCACGGTCATGCCCGGTTCGAACTCGACTTCAACGCCGTTGACCTTGGCGATAGGCATTACGATTACTCCGCCGCGATCGCGTGGCCGGCGAAGTTCGCGCGGCGGCTGCGGTAGGTGTGGATGCGCTCTTCGATCTCGTGACGGAAGTGCCGGATCAGGCCCTGAACGGGCCAGGCGGCGGCGTCGCCGAGGGCGCAGATGGTGTGGCCTTCGACCTGACCGGCCACGTCAAGCAGAAGGTCGATCTCGGAGGGGTCGGCGTCGCCGATGGCCATACGCTCCAGCACGCGCCACATCCAGCCGGTGCCTTCACGGCACGGCGTGCACTGGCCGCAGCTCTCGTGCTTGAAGAAGTAGCTGATGCGGGCGATCGCCTTCACGATGTCGGTGGACTGATCCATGACCGTCACGCCAGCGGTGCCCAGCGACGAGCGATGCTCGCGCATGGAATCGAAGTCCATCAGGGCGACTTCGGCCTGTTCGCGCGTGATCACCGGGCAGGACGCGCCGCCCGGAATGATGGCCTTCAGGTTTTCCCAGCCGCCGCGCACGCCGCCGCCGTGATCCTCGATCAACTGGCGCAGCGGGATCGACATGGCCTCTTCGACCACGCAGGGCGTGTTCACGTGGCCCGACAGGGACATCAGCTTGGTGCCCGCGTTGTTCGGACGGCCGAAGCTGGCGAACCAGTCGGCGCCGCGACGCAGAATGGTGCCGACCACGGCGATCGACTCGACGTTGTTCACCGTCGTGGGGCAGCCATAGAGGCCGGCGCCCGCCGGGAACGGAGGCTTCAGACGCGGCTGGCCCTTCTTGCCTTCCAGCGACTCCAGCAGCGCCGTCTCTTCGCCGCAGATGTAAGCGCCCGCGCCGTGGTGGATGTAGACGTGGAAGTCCCAGCCGTGGACGTTGTCGTCGCCGATCAGCCTGGCCTCATAGGCCTGCTTGACGGCGGCTTCCATGCGCTCGCGCTCGAGGATGTATTCGCCGCGCAGGTAGATGTAGCAGGCGTGGGCCTTCATCGCGAAGGAGGCGATCAGCGCGCCTTCGATCAGCAGGTGCGGATCATGACGCATGATCTCGCGGTCCTTGCAGGTCGCGGGCTCGGACTCATCGGCGTTGATGACCAGGTAGTGAGGGCGATCCTTCACTTCCTTGGGCATGAAGGACCACTTCAGTCCGGTCGAGAAACCGGCGCCGCCGCGTCCGCGCAGACCCGAGTTCTTGACGTTGTTGATGATCCAGTCGCCGCCAAGGTCCAGCATGTCCTTGGTGGCGTTCCACGCGCCGCGCGTCTTCGCACCCTCAAGGCCCCAATCGTGGAAGCCATAGAGGTTGGTGAAGATCCGATCCTTGTCTTGGAGGATGCCGACCATGATCCCTTAAAGTCCTTCCGCCATGCGGCGTTTATGGTGGCGGGTGCGCTGGAAGACGGCGTAGATCACCAGCACCCATCCGATGGCCAGAAGGCCATAGGCCGCCATCACCGCGTTGTCAGTCAGGCCGAAACGGCCCTCGCGCGCGAACAAAACCAATGCGGCCGCGACCACGATACAGGCCAGGCCCGCCCAACGCGGGCGCCAGCCGACGCGACGCAGCTCGGCCCGATAGGCCGCCCTGCCCGCTTCTGTTTCGAGGTCCGGCCGCGCCATCAGACCGGCGCCTTTTCAGCGACGGGCTCCGAGTTCGGCAGCTTCGCGATCTTCTTGGCGGCAGAGCCGTCATACAGCGCCGGGTCCGTCAGCACGCGCGCGCCGCCCACCGGCTCGGACGTGTGACGACCGACATAGCTGCCCGCCTTCGGCGTCTTGCCCGCAGCGAAGTCGTCGATGATCTGGGCCATGTTTTCCGGCGTCAGGTCTTCGTAATAGAGGTCGTTGATCTGGGCCATCGGCGCGTTCGAGCAGGCGCCCAGGCACTCGACTTCCTGCCAGGTGAAGCGGCCGTCGGCGGACAGTTCGTCCTTGGGACCGATCTTCTCGCGGCACACGCGCATCAGCTCATTGGAGCCGCGCAGCATGCACTGCGTGGTGCCGCAGACCTGGATCAGCGCGGCCGTGCCGACCGGCGTCAACTGGAACATGGTGTAGAAGGTCGCGACCTCCAGCACCCGGATATAGGCCATGCCCAGCAGATCGCCGATGGCGCGCAGGGCGGGTTCCGAGACCCAGCCTTCCTGCTTCTGGACCAGCCACAGGATCGGGATCACCGCCGACTGGCGACGCGATTCCGGGTATTTCTTGATCCACCACTGAGCCTTTTCCATCGTCTCCTTCGAAAACTCGAAAGAGGACGGTTGCTCCTTGGCCAGACGACGAACGCTCATCGGTCCACTTCTCCGAACACCATGTCGAGCGAGCCGAGGATGGCGGACACGTCCGCCAGCATGTGGCCGCGGTTCATCCAGTCCATCGCCTGCAGGTGACGGAAGCCGGGGGCCGACAGCTTGACGCGGTAGGGTTTGTTGGTGCCGTCCGACACCAGATAGACGCCGAACTCGCCCTTCGGCGCCTCGACGGCCGCATAGACCTCGCCTTCCGGCGTCTTGAAGCCCTCGGTGTAGAGCTTGAAGTGGTGGATCAGCGCTTCCATCGAACGCTTCATCTCACCGCGACGCGGCGGGGCGACCTTGTGGTCTTCGGTCAGGACAGGCTCGCCGGGGCAGTTGCGCAGCTTGTGGATGCACTGCTCCATGATGCTCACCGACTGGCGCATCTCTTCGACGCGGCACAGATAGCGGTCCCAGCAGTCGCCGTTCTTGCCGACGGCGATGTCGAACTCCATATCGGCGTAGCAGTCGTACGGCTGGGCCTTGCGCAGGTCCCAGGCGATGTCCGAGCCGCGCAGCATGACGCCCGAGAAGCCCCACGCCAGGGCGTTCTCCTTGGACACCACGCCGATGTCGACGTTGCGCTGCTTGAAGATGCGGTTCTCGGTGACCAGGCTTTCGATATCGTTCAGCGCGGCCGGGAACTCGGCGCACCAGCGGCCGATGTCGTCGATCAGCTCGGGCGTCAGGTCCTGATGGACGCCGCCCGGACGGAAGTAGTTGGCGTGCAGGCGCGCGCCGCAGGCCCGCTCGTAGAAGACCATCAGCTTCTCGCGCTCTTCGTGGCCCCACAGCGGCGGGGTCAGGGCGCCCACGTCCATGGCCTGCATGGTCGCGTTCAGAAGGTGGTTCAGGATGCGGCCCATCTCCGAGTACAGGACCCGGATCAGTTGGCCGCGATACGGCACGTCGATCTCCAGCAGGCGCTCGATGGCCAGGCAGAAGGCGTGCTCCTGGTTCATCGGCGAGACGTAGTCCAGCCGGTCCAGGTAGGGGATGTTCTGGAGGTAGGTGCGCGCCTCCATCAGCTTCTCGGTGCCGCGGTGCAGCAGGCCGATGTGCGGATCGACGCGCGTGACCAGCTCGCCGTCCAGCTCCAGCACCAGACGCAGCACGCCGTGCGCGGCCGGGTGTTGCGGGCCGAAGTTGATGGTGAACTTGCGGTCGTCCATCGCCCGCGCGTGCGGGGTCAGGCCGTCTTCATAATCCTCGAACGGGTCGACGGCGGCGCCCAGCGGCGCGGGCATGTTCTTGACGTCGGCCATTACTGCGCTCCCGCCTTTTCATCGCCCGGCAGGACGGTCGGATAGTCGGCGCCTTCCCACGGAGACAGGAAGTCGAAGTTGCGGAATTCCTGCGTCAGCTTCACCGGCTCATAGACGATGCGCTTCTGCTCTTCGTCGTAGCGGACCTCGACGTAGCCCGTCATCGGGAAGTCCTTGCGCAGCGGGTGCCCCTGGAAGCCGTAGTCGGTCAGGATGCGGCGCATGTCCGGGTGGTCCGAGAAGATCATGCCGTACATGTCGAAGGCTTCACGTTCGAACCAGCCCGCCGACGGATAGACCGACGTCACGCTGGGGACCGGCTGCACTTCGTCGGTCGAGACCTTGACGCGAACCCGCGCGGCGCGGGTCAGCGACAGCAGGTGATAGACGACCTCGAACCGCTCGGCGCGGTCGGGATAGTCGGCGCCGCAGACATCCATGCACTGCTGGAAACCGAACTGATCGCGCAGGGACGTCATGATCTCGACGATCTTCTCGCGCGGGGCGATCAGGGTCAGTTCGCCATAGGCCACCACCGCCTCGACGCCGAGCGCCGCGACCATTTCCGTGCCCAGAGGCGTCAGGGCGGATTCGCGCTCCGCAACGCGCACCAGTTCGCTCATCGCTCGATGGTCCCCGTGCGGCGGATCTTCTTCTGCAGTTGCAGGATGCCGTACAGCAGGGCCTCGGCGGTCGGCGGGCAGCCCGGAACGTAAACGTCCACCGGCACCACGCGGTCGCAGCCGCGCACGACGCTGTAGCTGTAGTGATAGTAGCCGCCGCCGTTGGCGCAGCTGCCCATCGAGATGACGTAGCGCGGGTCCGGCATCTGGTCGTAGACCTTGCGCAGGGCCGGAGCCATCTTGTTGGTCAGCGTCCCGGCGACGATCATCAGGTCCGACTGGCGCGGCGAACCGCGCGGCGCGGTGCCGAAACGCTCTAGGTCGAAGCGCGGCATCGACAGGTGGATCATCTCCACGGCGCAGCAGGCCAGACCGAACGACATCCACATCAGCGAACCCGTGCGGGCCCAGGTGATGACGTCGTCCAGGGAGGTCGTCAGGAAGCCGCGCTCGCCCAGTTCCGTATTGACGGACTCGAAGAACTTGTCGTGGATCTTGGGATCATAGCCCTCGACGGTCGAACGCGCAGCCGAACCTGCGGGGACCAGAGGACTGGAGGGGGCGATCACTGCCATTCCAGGGCTCCCTTCTTCCATTCGTAGATGAAGCCGACCGTCAGGACGCCCAGGAAGACCATCATCGACCAGAAGGCGAACACCATGCCGCCGTGCGACAGGTCGAACATCGACACCGCCCACGGGAACAGGAAGGCGATTTCCAGGTCGAAGATGATGAAGAGGATCGACACCAGATAGAAGCGCACGTCGAACTTCATGCGCGCGTCGTCAAAGGCGTTGAAGCCGCACTCATAAGCCGAGAGCTTCTCGGTATCGGGGTTCTTGGGGGCCAGCACCCAGGCCGCCAGCATGAAGCCGGCGCCGAGCACGATGGCGATGCCCAGGAAAACGACGATCGGAAGATATTCTAGAAGAAATTCGTTCATTCGAGCTGCCTCGCCCGCCGGGAGGTAGGGGGCGGATTCGGGGCTTCTTAGACCCAACCTCGCCAGGGTTCAAACCCATGTCGGCAAAGGTTTTTTGTTGCGAATGGTTCGCAGTTTTTTGCGCGATTTGCCGCAGGCCTCCCGATTGCTTCCTATGCCGGTGATCCGCGAAATGCGCTGTCGCCCATAGATAGCCCAGAGCTTGCGCATGAACCTGGCCGCCCGCCTGCTGAACTCCGTCGAACGCATCGGCAACCGGCTGCCAGATCCTGTCTTTCTATTCCTGTGGCTGATCCTGGGATTGGTGGTCCTGAGTCTGGTCGGGGCGGGCCTGGGCTGGTCTGCGGTCAATCCCGTGACCGGCGAGGTGCTGCAGGCGCAAAGCCTGTTATCCCCCGCCAATCTGGAGCGGCTGTTCATCGGCATGCCGCGCACCCTGGCCGACTTTCCGCCGCTGGGCATCGTCATCACCATCATCTACGGCGCCTCGGTGGCCGAGCGGACAGGCCTGTTCTCGACGGCGATACGCGGCGCGCTGCTGAATGCGCCCCGCTCCATCCTGACGCCCATCGTCGTGATCACCGGCATGGTGTCGCACCACGCGTCGGACGCCTCCTATGTCGTGGTGATTCCTCTGGCGGCCGTCATCTTCGCTGCTGCGGGCCGCCATCCGCTGGCGGGCCTGGCGGCCGGCTTCGCCGCCGTGTCGGGCGGCTATGCGGGCAATCTGTTCCCCGGCGCCAGCGACGCCCTGATCCTGGGCATCACCGAACCGGCGGCGCATCTGATCGATCCGTCCTACGCCGTCAGCATTGCGGGCAACTGGTTCTTCATCGTCGGGGTCGTGATCGTCTTCACCCCCATCGTCTGGTTCCTGACCGACCGGGTGATCGAGCCGCGCCTGGGCGCCTGGATTCCGCACGACGCCGCCCCGGTCGCCGCCGAGGAGAAGACGCCCCTCACCCCCGCCGAGAAGCGCGGACTGGGCTGGGCGGGCCTGACCATACTGGCCATGATCGCCGTCTGGGCCGCCGTGACCTTCCTTCCCGGCTCGCCCTTCATGGACGCCGACGCCGAGCCGGAGCAGCGTTTCAATCCTCTGTACCGCTCGCTGGTGGCCTTCTTCGCCCTGACCTTCTTCATGGCGGGCGCGGCCTTCGGCGCGGGCTCCGGCTCGATCAAGAGCCACCACGACCTGGTGCGGATGATGCGCGAGGGGATCAGCCAACTGGCCCCCTATATCGTTCTGGCCTTCTTCGCCGCTCACTTCGTCGCCATGTTCAACTGGTCCGGTCTGGGGCCGATCCTGGCGGTCAATGCGGCCGCCTCCCTGCGCGAACTGGCCCTGCCGACGCCAATGCTTCTGATCATGGTGGTGCTGGTGTCCTGCGTCTTCGACCTTTTCATCGGCTCGGCTTCGGCGAAGTGGTCGGCGCTCGCGCCCATCGTGGTGCCCATGTTCATGCTGCTGGGCATCAGCCCCGAGATGACGACCGCCGCCTATCGCATGGGCGATTCCGTCACCAACATCGCCACCCCGCTGATGAGCTACTTCCCGCTGATCCTGACCTTCGCCCAGCGCTGGGATCCCAGATTCGGCCTGGGATCTTTGATGGCGACCATGCTGCCCTACGCCGGAGCCTTCCTGATCGCCGGGCTGATCATGGTGGCGGGCTGGGTGGCCCTGGACCTGCCGCTGGGGCCGGGCGTCGGCGTGCACTACGAACCGCCCCCGCCAGCGACAGCCTCTCAGCTTCCGGCCGACGGCGGAATCGCCGGTCCCGCCGCCCCGCCTCAGGCCGCCGCAGCTGCTCCGACGAGATGATTTGATTTATCCACAGCCAGGTCGCTTGACCTTCGGCGCAGCCCCGCCTAAACGACGCCCCTCGCCGGGGCGCACAGTCGCTTCGGATGGGAACGCGGG
>KB291783.1:17034-35565 GCA_000318405.1 Brevundimonas diminuta 470-4
GGTTCGAGCCCCGTCACTCGCGCCACTCCTCTCAAGGTTTTGAGGGAGTGGCGCGCCGCCCTTCCCTCTTCTCCTGAAAATCAAAACCGACCCGCAGGCGCCGTTTTCGCATGCCCGCAGTTCATCGGCACCTGAGCCTAGTTGAGCGGCAGCCGCTCTCGCGGCGTGACGAACGCGGCCTTCCCGGTCAGTTCGCCGTACAGCATCGTCAGATCCTCGAACACGCGGTTCCAGGCGAACTGCTCGACCGCCTTGACCCGCGCCGCCGCGCCCAGCGCCTCTACGTCGCGTGCGAACAGAGCCTCAATGGCGGCGGCGTAGTCGACCGGATCCGCCGAGGCCGCCAGTTGCCCCACGCTGTCATCGACCGTCTCGGCCACGCCGCCGGCGTTGACGCCGACCACGGCCCGACCGCAGGCCATCGCCTCCAGCACGATCAGGCCGAAGGGCTCCTTGTCATTGGCGTGCACGAAGGCGTCGCAGCTGGCGATGATCCGGGCCACGGCGCGCGGGTCCTTCTCATACGGCAGGGAGATCACGCGATCTTCGGGCGGCATTCCGGCGCCCGCGCCGACCAGCACCAGATGATAGGGCGCCCCCAGACGCTGGACCGCGTCGATCAACACGCCGACGTTCTTCTCCTTGGCCGGACGCCCGGCGAAGCACAGCAAACGAGCGTCCGCGCCCAGACCCAGCTTCTTCAACAGCCAGTCGCGATCGCGACGATCCGGATGGAAGGTATCGACCTCCACGCCCAGCGGGCGAACGACGATGCCGCCGACCCCGGCCTCTTCCAGCCGTCGGGCGATGAAGCGGCTGGGGGAGACGACGCGATCAAACTGCGAGAACAGCTTGGCCCAGCGTTTCTCGACCGGCTTCTTGGCCCATTCGCCGAAATGCAGAGCCGCCAGACTCGCCGGGTCCGAATGACAGAAACCCACGACCGGGCAACCGACCCGCTGGCCCGCCTCCAAGGCGCCCTGCCCTGGCGTATAGGGATCGCCCGCCTCGATCAGCGCGGGATTCAGCGACGATACCCATGCGCCCCAACGGCGCACCGAACCGGGCCAGCGATAGCCGTCCCCGAACGGCAGCTTGGGGGCCTGCAGCCGCACCACGCCGTCGCCGCTCGCCTTGTAACCGGCGCCGGGCACGACGAGGCTGTGCGCCGCATCGGGGCGATTGTCCGCCAGCCACGCCTTTTTGGACAGCAGGTAACGCTTCACTCCGCCCGAGCGCGGCGCGTACAGCATTGTGGTGTCAACCAGCCGGGGCCGATCCTCGGCCGCGCAGGCCTTCAACGCCCGAAGGGTCGCCGCAACCTCATCATCCAGGCCAGGAAAGAGGCGCAGTTCGCTTTCCTGGACATCGATCGGGCTGACGCTCATGCTTGGGCCTTTCCGCTGAAATTCTTCACGTTAACGCCAAGGCTCCGACTTTGGATGCGGTATGTCGCCAAATCAGCATCGGATTTTCCGCCCCATATTTGTCCCCGGCTACGCTGCAGGCCACAAGCGTACAAGGCTGCGCTTGTATCCCGCCTGCGCCATGGTTTTCATCTGCCGTTCAGCTTCATGCCCCTAACGCGAGGTCTTGCAATCGCCTCAAATTCGAGAAACTTGGGGCATGTAGGTGCTGACCCTGTTAGGAGGGGCGCCTCAATCCTTGCGCGTGCGACCACGAGGGGTTTCCTACCGATGCGTATTCTGCTCGCGACCGCTGTAGCGATCGCTCCCCTGATGGTTGCAGCCGGCGCCCAGGCTGAACAGGTCATTTCAAACGGCCGCACTACGCCGATCAGCACCTCGACCGCCAATAACGGCGCGCGGGACGACGTGCGCATCGCCAACGGCGGCTCCATCGCGGTCACGTCCGGCTCGGCCGTGACGCTGGATTCCAGCAACAGCGTCAAGCTCGACGCCGGCTCCAAGATCGACATGCTGAAGGCGGCCGACGGCGCCACCGGGATACTCGCCAACGGCGGCAACACCGGCGACATCACCATCGGCGGCGCCATCACCATCACCGATGCGATCGACGAGTATAAGGACGAAGACAAGGACGGCGATCTGGACGGCCCCTTCGCCGAAGGGACTAACCGCTATGGCGTGCGCGTCACCGGCGCCTCCCCCCTGACAGGCAACATCCGAATCGAGAACTCCGGTTCGATCCGCGTTGAGGGCAACAATTCCGCCGGCCTGTCGGTCGAAGCGCCCCTGACCGGCAACATCTTCAGCATGGGCCAGATCAACGTCATCGGCGACAACGGCTATGGCGTGCGCACGACCGGCGATGTCAGCGGCGACGTCACCCTGCTGGGCGGCATCGGCGTGGTCGGCGAGAACTCGACCGGCGTCGCCATCGACGGCGACGTCGGCGGTCAGGTCAAGATTCAGGGCGCCGTCACCGCTACAGGCTATCGCTACACCACGGCCCCGCCGTCAAAGCCCACCACGGGCGAGCCGTGGCCCGGCCAGACCTATCTCGAAAACCTGGACGAAGACGACCTGCTGCAGGGCGGCCCGGCCGTGCGAATCGCAGGCGATGTAGGCAAGGGCGTCGTGTTCGACGCACCTCCGCCGCCTCTGCCGCCGGACGCCTCCGAGGAAGAGAAGAAAGATCCGGACCGCGATAAGGACGGCATCCCCGACGCCCAGGAAACGACCGCCACGATCCGCTCGTTCGGCGGCGCACCGGCGGTGCTGGTGGGCTCGACCGAAAAGGCGATCACTCTGGGCGCGGCCGGCGCAGGCGATTCCGCCTATGGCCTGATCAACCGCGGCTCCATCGAAGCGGCCGGCGTCTACAAGGACGTCGACGCCAAGGCCGTGCAGATCGGCGGCACGGGCCAGGCCGTGACGGTCGCCGGGGGCTTCCGTAACGAAGGCACCATCGTCTCGTCCGCGGTGTCCGCGAACAGCAGCACCGTCCTGGTCGGCAGCGGCGCTTCGCTGCCTACCATCTTCAACAGCGGCTCCATTCAGGGCTCCATCGCCTCCTCCGACGCCGACACGGCCAGCGGCGTGCTGATTCAGAGCGGCGCGAACGTCGGTTCCATCTCGAACTCGGGCAACATCGCCGTGGCGGTGAACGGGTCCAAGGGTTCCGCCGTGGCCATCCGCGACGAATCCGGCACGCTTTCCACAATCGACAACACCGGTCGCATCATCGCTGTCGTCACGCCCGAGAAGGATGTCGCGAAGACGGGCTCCGCCATCGCCGTGGACGTCAGCGCCAATACGACAGGGGTGACGCTCGTTCAGGACGGCGTCATCATCCCGGACCACAAGTTGCCTGACGCTGACGGCGACGGGGTGCCGGACGCCAACGAACCCATGATCGTCGGCGACATCCGCTTCGGCTCAGGCGCTGACGTGCTGGATGTCCGCAACGGCACGGTGAACGGCGACATCTCGTTCGGGACCGGGGCCGACCGCCTGTCGATCAGCGGCGGCGCCGTGGTCACGGGCAAGCTGTCGAACGACGACGGCCAGCTCGACATCAACATTTCCAAGGGCGTCCTGGACGCTCAGCAGACCACCAGCCTGGATATCTCCAGCCTGAACGTCGGCGAGGACGGCAAGCTGATCGTGACCCTGGACGAGGCCACGGCCGACGAGTTCCGATACAATGTGTCCGGCTCGGCCGACCTGGCCGGCGCCGGCAGCCTGGGCGTGCGTTTCAACTCCCTGATCGCAGCCGAGGGCACGACCAGCTTCAAGGTCATCAAGGCCGGCGACCTGAACGCTGGCGGCCTGACGTCCGAGCAGTTGCAGTCCAATTCTCCGTACGCCTTTGTCGTCGAGATCGGCGACGTGACGGCGAACGAACTGTCGATCGACGCCCGCAGGATCACGGCCGAAGAAGCCAAGATGATCAACTCGGAAGCCGCCGCCTACGACGTGCTCTACGCCGGGCTGGCCGATAATGAGGTCATCCGCGCAGCTCTGCTGAACCAGACGGATCGCGAAGGCTTCTTCCACATCTATCAGCAACTGCTGCCCGAGCACTCGGGCGGGCCGCTGCTGTCGCTGGCCAGCGGCGTCGACGCCGTGACCCGCGCCCTGACCGGCCGCAACGCCGCCGCCGCTCCGGGCGAAACCAGCGCCTGGGTGCAGGAGATCAACTTCTACGCCGACAAGGACAAGACCGACACCTACGGCTTCCGCTCGGAAGGCTTCGGCCTGGCGGGCGGCGTCGAGCGCGGGACCTCGATGGGCGCCTTCGGCATTACAGCCGCCTTCACCTCGTCTGATCTGGAAGACCCGGAATCGGCCGCTGAAGAAGTGCTGTCGGCCAACCTGCTGGAACTGGGCCTCTACTGGCGCGCCCAAGGCCAGTACTGGACGACCTGGGCGCGTGCGGCCGGCGGTTACGCCTCCTTCAGCGCGACGCGCAAGGTGGTCGCCGAGGGCGTCAACCTGAAGAACGAATCCGACTGGCACGGCTTCACCCTGGCCGCAGCGGGCGGGGCTTCGTACGAGCGTCACTTCGGCCGCGTTAACGTCCGCCCCGAAGCCTACGTCGAATACTTCTCGCTGAGCGAGGACGCCCGTTCCGAACGCGGCGGCGGCGACGGCTTCGATCTGGATATCGACAAGCGCGACGGCCACCTGTTCTCGGGCGTGGCGGCCGTCAACATCGGCTACGGCTTCGGCAAGGACGGGTGGATCCGCCCTGAGCTCCGCCTGGGCTGGCGTCAGAACTTCTCGGTAGACGCCGGGTCGACAACCGCACGCTTCGCCTCGGGCGGAGACGCCTTCACGCTCTCGCCCGCCAGCATCGAAGGCGGCGGTCCGATCCTGGGCTTCCGTCTGAACGTGGGCAACGATCTGGGGATGCTGGCCATCACCGGCGACGCCGAACTGCTGGAAGACTACGTCCGCTACACCCTGCTGCTGCGGGCTAGCTTCAAGTTCTGAACCTTCTTCGGGTTTCGGATCAAAACAGGCCGCCGGATTCGTTCCGGCGGCCTTTTCCATATCTTGTCGTCGCCCTGCGTCTTCCTATGATCCCAGTCAGTTCAGAGGGGGATTCATATGAACAAGTTCGCCTGGGCCGCTTGCGCCCTGATCCTTAGCGCCCATGGGCCGGCGCTGGCGCAAACTGCGCCTGCTGTCGCTCAGGCCGCCCTCCCCGCCGCCGACCGCGGCCTGTTCACCGCCCAGGACCTGTTCGGCATGGAGGTCGCCTCCGACGCCCAGATCAGCCCCGACGGCAGCAAGATCGCCTATGTCCGCCAGACGGCCGACATCATGACCGATCAGATGCGCCCGACCATCTGGCTGATCGACGTGAAGACGGGCCAACACTCGCCGCTGGTCGCCTCGGCCGGTTCCCACCGCCAGCCGCGCTGGTCGCCGGACGGCACGCGCCTGTCCTACATCTCGAACGCCGAGGGCGGCGCGCCCCAGCTGTTCGTGCGCTGGATGGCGTCGGGTGAAGCGGTCCGCGTCACCAACCTGCCCAACACCCCGTCCAGCATCAGTTGGTCGCCCAACGGCGAACAGCTGGCCTATTCGGTCCTGGTTCCCGGCGACAAGCCCAAGATCGGCTCGCCCCTGCCGAAGCCCGAAGGCGCCAAATGGGCCCCGCCGCTGGAGATTATCGACACCGTCTCGTACCGCTCGGACGGTCAGGGCTATCTCAAGCCCGGCTTCCGGCACGTCTTCGTGGTCGGCGCCCAGGGCGGCGGCGCGCGCCAGCTGACCCACGGCGACTTCCACCACGGCGGCGGCCTGTCCTGGTCGGCTGATTCCCGCACCCTCTATCTCAGCGCCAACCGTCGCCCCGACTGGCAGCGCGAAGCCGCCGACAGCGAAGTCTTCGCCCTGGACGTGCAGACCGGCGGCCTGACCGCCCTGACCAGCCGCGCCGGTCCCGACAACTCGCCGGTCGCCTCGCCCGACGGCCGCCGCATCGCCTATCTCGGCTATGACGATAAGGGGATGGGCTATCACAACACCCGCCTCTATGTGATGGACGCCGACGGTTCGAACAGCCGCGTGCTGACGCCGAACCTGGACCGGTCGGTCAAGTCGCCGGTATGGAGCCGCGACGGCCGCTCCGTCTACGTCGCCTATGACGATCAGGGCCGCACCAAGGTCGCCCGCGTCTCGCTGGACGGAGCCGTCACCACGCTGATCGAAGACCTGACGGGGGACGATTTCGGCCGCCCCTACACCGGCGGCGACTTCACCGTGGCCGACGACGGCGCCATCGCCTTCACGCGCGGCACGCCGACGCGCCCGGCCGACGTCCATGTGCTGAAGGGCGGCCGCAGCACCCAGCTGACCCGACTGAACGCCGACTTCCTGGGCGCCCGCCGTCTGGGCGAGGTGCGCCGCATCCAGGTCGCCTCGTCTCACGACCAGCGCGCGGTCGAAAGCTGGCTGACCCTGCCGGCCGACTATGTCGAGGGGCAACGCTATCCGCTGGTGCTGGAAATCCACGGCGGGCCGTTCGCCGCCTACGGCCCGCACTTCGCCACCGACAATCAGCTGTTCGCAGCCGCCGGCTACGCCGTGCTGTCGGTGAACCCGCGCGGCTCGACCTCTTATGGGGACGAGTTCGCCAACCTGATCCACCACAACTATCCGTCGAACGACTATGACGACCTGATCAGCAGCGTCGACGCCATCATCGCCCAGGGGATCGCCGATCCGAACCGCCTGTTCGTCACCGGCGGCTCGGGCGGCGGGGTGCTGACCAGCTGGATCGTCGGCAAGACCGACCGCTTCAAGGCCGCCGTGGTCCAGAAGCCCGTCATCGACTGGGCCAGCTTCGTGCTGACAGCCGACAACCCGGCCTTCTTCGCCCGCTACTGGTTCGGGGAATATCCGTGGGAGAACCCGGAGGTCTACTGGCGCCGGTCGCCGCTGTCGCTGGTCGGCAACGTCAAGACCCCGACCATGGTCGTCGTCGGCGACGAGGACTACCGCACCCCGGTCAGCGAGTCGGAGCAGTACTACACCGCCCTGCAACTGCGCGGGGTGCCCACGGCCCTGGTGAAGATTCCCGGCGTCGGCCACAGCCTGGCCGTGCGTCCGTCCCAGAATGCGGCCCGCATGAACGCCATGATCGAGTGGTTCGAGCGCTACAAGGACGGCGCCCCGACCGCCCGCTAAGGTCAGCTCAGCACGGCCTGAACCCGCGCCCGCCGTCGAACGGCAGGCGCGGGTTTTTGCTTCGGGAACCTTAAGCGTGGCGTTAGTTGACTTTTAACCAGAACACTTACAGAACATCACCAACGGTTCACGCCTTGTTCTGGATTCGCCGCCATGCTCACGAAGAAACAGCACGAACTCCTGATGTTCATTCATGAGCGCATCCGCGAGACGGGCGTCTCCCCCTCCTTCGACGAGATGAAGGAGGCTCTGGACCTGGCGTCCAAGTCGGGCATCCACCGCCTGATCACGGCGCTGGAAGAACGCGGCTTCATCCGCCGCCTGGCGCACCGCGCTCGCGCGCTGGAGGTGGTGAAGCTGCCGGAACAGGCGACGACCGCCGCCCCGGCCAAGGGCCGCGCCCCCTTCAGGCCCGACGTGATCCAGGGCGGCGGCCTCAATCCGCGCCCGACCGTCGCCGAGGCCGCAAACGATGTCCGCGACCTGCCCCTGCTGGGCAAGATCGCCGCTGGCACCCCCATCGCCGCCATCCAGCACGAACGCGAACGCCTGCCGGTCCCTGAGGCCATGCTGGGCGCAGGCGAACACTATCTGCTGGAAATCGAAGGCGATTCCATGATCGAGGCCGGCATCCTCGACGGCGACACCGTCATCATCAAGCGGGTCGAAAACGCCTCTTCCGGTGAAATCGTCGTCGCTCTGGTCGAGGGCGAGGAAGCCACGCTCAAACGCCTGCGCAAGAAGGGCCAGTCCATCGCCCTGGAGCCCGCCAACAGCGCCTATGAGACCCGCATCTTCGGCCCCGATCAGGTCGAGGTTCAGGGCAAGCTGGTCGGCTTGCTGCGCCGGTATCACTGAGGACGAGGCAAAGACGCCACGCGCGCCTTCTTTTCGCTCATCCCGGCGGACGCCGGGACCCAGTGCTTTGGCTGCAAGCGGGACCGTTTGATTGTCCGCCGGCCTCCCCTGGCCAGCGACAGCACATTTGGCTCTTACTGGATCCCGGCGTCCACCGGGATGAGCGGGTTAGGAGTGAGCACCGCTCCACGGCCGCCTGCCCCGCACCTCAGCCGCCCACAAGGCGCGCCATCCGCCTGCCTCGCCCCGCCACAGCTCCACCGAACCTCCGCGCGCATAGTCGGCGCCGTCCAGGACCAATCGCCCTTCGCATGACGACGGCAGAGTTGTGATCACGGCGCGCACGCTGACGACCTGAGCGCTACGACACATCTGATCCAGTTGCTCGGCCGTCGGCGCCGCCTTGCCCCACCACAGCGCCAGCGGCCCCATTCCGCCGTCCGGCGTACAGAATGAACGCTTGCAGGTCCAACCCTCGGGCGACCGCGCGACTGGCTCCAGCCCTCGCCTCCGCGACCACAGATCGCTGGCGAACCTGCGAACCGCGGGCCGCACCACGACCGCCTCGCTTTCCAGGCGATAGGCCGCATTCGCTCCGCCATCGCCGATCCAGATGTCCGGCGGCGCCGGGCGCGGGCAGATCAGCACAGCCGCCGCAAACGGCAGGCCCAGCAACCGCCACGGCCCCCGCCACAGGCACATGAACAATATGCCGATGAAGGCGATCGGCAGGGCCGCAGCCGGGGCGCTGGAGATCGACTTCACTGCGCCAGGCAGGTTCGCCGCCCAGTGTCCGATCGCCAGCATGGCGTCCACCGACTGCCCCGCCGCCCACAGGAAGGGCGCGCCCAGCCCCAGCGGCTCCAGCGCCGCGCCCAGAGCCAGCATCGGCATCATGATGAAATCCGCCAGCGGCGCGGTCGCCATATTGGCGATCAGCCCATAAACGGCCGTGCGGTTGAAATGCTGCATGGAGAACGGCCCGGTCGCCATGCCCGCCACCAGACTGGCGGCGCAGGCGGCCATCAGCCAGCTTGCAAACCGTTGAACGGCGGCGATCGGCCAGGGAACAGCCAGTTCGCGGATACGACGCGGCCAGACCTCGACCAACGCCACCAGCGCCGCCGTCGCCGCAAACGACATCTGGAACCCCGGCGTCACGACGGCCTCTGGTCTTAGCAACAGGACGACGAAAGCCGCGGCCGACAGCGCCCGCATGGTCACCGCCTGCCGATCCGTCAGTATCGCCAGGAAGGCGATCGACGCTGTGATCGCGGCGCGCTCTGCCGGCGGCGGCGCGCCCGAGATGACCAGATAGGTCCCGACCGCGACCAACCCCGCAACCGCCGCCGCCTTCTTGCCCGAGACACGCAGAGCCAGCCAAGGCCAGGCCGCAACCAGAAGGCGGGCCGCAAAGAAGACAAATCCGCCCACGACCGCCATATGCAGGCCCGATATCGACAGGATGTGGGCCAGCCCCGAATCCCGCATGGCGTCCAGATCCGGATCCTGAATCCATGTCTCGTGCCCGGTCGTCATGGCCGCCGCCACCCCGCCGGTCCGCCCGCCCAGACGCGCCACGATCCGCTCAGCCAGGGCGTAGCGAACCGCATTGACCTTCATCGTCGCCCTTACCCGCCACGGCGGCGGAGCCAGCGCCGTCGGCCGCGTGGGCCCGAGCGCGAACAGGGTTCCGCCCATCCCCTTGAAATAGGCGTTGCGGCCGAAATCGTAGGCTCCCGGGCTGGCGGGCGGCGGCGGCGGGTTCAGGATGCCGAACACCCGGATCGGCGCGCCCGGCGGCGGGGGCGTCCCCTTCACCGTCACGCGCAGCCGCTCAGGCGTGTGCTCAGGCGCCAAGCCGCGCACGCGCACCGGCGCCACCACCACGCGCGCGCCGTTCTGACCGGATGAGTCCACGTCGATGACCCAGCCCTCGACCTGGGTCGGCGCCATGTCCGCAGGCGCGATCGGCGCGGCCACAGCGTCTGTTCTCAGCTTGGCCACCGCCATGCCGCCAGCGAAACAGGCCAGCATCAGCAGGATCAAGGTCGCCCAGCGCGGCAGGCCTCTGGCCCGACCGAATATCCAGGCGCCGAGCAGGACGGCGGCGCCCAACACCACAGGCCAGGTCGCCGGCTCCGCCTTCAGAGTGAAATACGCCCCGCACCCGGCGCCGAAGCAGACAGACGACCACAGCGGCCAGCGTTCGGCCTGCGCCCGCGCGTCCGTAACCAGACTGGCAAATAACCGGGCCATAAGGGTTCGCTTCCCCACGGGCGGGCGTATAAGACCCTGCCCTATGGATGCTGCCTCTATGACCTCTCCCTCGTCGACCGTCGTCACCCGCTTCGCCCCCTCGCCCACAGGCTACCTGCATATCGGCGGGGCGAGAACCGCGTTATTCAATTGGCTGTACGCCAAGGGACGCGGCGGCAAATTCCTGATCCGCATCGAGGACACCGACCGCGAGCGTTCAACGGATGAGGCGGTGAAGGCCATCTTCGACGGCCTGTCATGGCTGGAGTTGTTCGGCGATGAGGAGCCTGTCTTCCAGTTCGCCCGCGCCGACCGCCACCGCGAGGTGATCAATGAACTTCTGGCGTCAGGCCACGCCTATCGCGACTTCCTGACGGCGGACGAGACAACGGCCCTGCGCGACCAGGCCAAGGCCGAGGGTCGCGACTTCGTCTCGCCCTGGCGCGACCACGAGCCCAGCGTCGACGATCTGGCCAAGCCGCACACCGTGCGCTTCCGTCGTCCGCTGGATCAGGCCGTCCTGGTCGAGGACGCCGTGCAAGGGACCGTGCGCTGGGAATCAGCGTCGCTGGACGACCTTGTCATCCTGCGCTCGGACGGGGCGCCGACTTATAATCTGGCCGTGGTGGTGGACGACCACGATATGGGCGTGACCCACGTCATCCGCGGCGATGACCACCTGAACAACGCCGCCCGCCAGAGTCTGATCTACGACGCGCTCGGCTGGACGCGGCCGACCTTCGCCCACATCCCCCTGATCCACGGCCCGGACGGCGCCAAGCTGTCCAAGCGCCACGGCGCTCAGGCCGTGCACGAATACGCCGACATGGGCTATCTGCCCGAGGCCATGCGCAACTATCTGGCCCGTCTGGGCTGGGCGCACGGCGACGATGAGCTGTTCAGCGACGAACAGGCGCTGGAATGGTTCGACCTGAGCGGCGTCAACAAGGCGCCGGCCCGGCTGGACTTCGACAAACTCGCCCACGTCAACGCTCACTGGCTGCGGCTGGCGGACGACGACCGCCTGGCCAAACTGACGCTCGACGCCCACCTGGCGCGCGGCCGTGCGCTGGAGCCGGACGACGAAGAACGGCTTCTGCGGGCCATGCCTTTCGTCAAGGATCGCGCCAAGACTATCCCCGAGTTGGCGGATCAAACGGCATTCGTGTTGCAGACGCGTCCGCTCGCGCTCAACGAGAAATCGACCGGTTTGCTGCAGGGCGAAAGCGGCCAGAGAATCTCACGACTGCGTGAACGTCTAAGTCTTTTCCAGAGCTGGGACGTCTTCGCCCTTGAGGCCGAACTTAAAGTCTTTGCCGAAGAAGAAGGCGTAGGTTTCGGAAAAATTGGACCTTCCATGCGCGCTGCCTTGACGGGCGGTTCGACCTCGCCCGATATCGCGCGTACTCTTTGCGCTCTTGGGCGTAACGAAAGTCTCGGACGCTTGGATGATGCGCTGCAACAGACTAAGTGATCACCCATAACCAACTCAGGCCGACCGCCTCCCCGCGCCGGTCCAAGGAAGAACAAGGGGCCTAGATGACTGAACAAGCGAAACCCGCCGGCTCGGCGACCCTGTCTTATCAGGACAAGACCGTAGAGCTTCCCGTCCTTTCCGGCTCGACCGGCCCGGACGTCATCGATATCCGCAAGCTGTACGGCGGCACCGGCGCCTTCACCTTCGACCCCGGCTTCACTTCCACCGCGGCCTGCGAATCGGCCCTGACCTACATCGACGGCGACGCCGGCGTTCTGCTGCACCGCGGCTATCCGATCGACCAACTGGCCTCGAAGTCCAACTTCCTGGAAGTCTGCCACCTGCTGCTGCACGGCGAACTGCCGAACGCCGCCGAATACGAAGAGTTCGAGCAATGCGTCACGCGGCACACCATGCTGCATGCCCAGTTCGACCGCTTCTTCGAGGGCTTCCGCCGCGACGCCCATCCGATGGCGATCATGGTCGGCACCGTCGGCGCGCTGTCGGCCTTCTATCACGACAGCCTGGACATCCATGATCCGGTGCAGCGCAATATCTCGGCCATCCGCCTGATCGCCAAGATGCCGACGATCGCGGCCCGTGCGTACAAGTACCACATCGGCCAGCCCTTCATCTCGCCGCGCAACGACCTGTCGTACGCCGAGAACTTCCTGCGCATGTGCTTCGCCGTTCCGGCCGAGGACTATCAGGTCGATCCGGCCCTGGTGCGCGCGATGGACCGCATCTTCATCCTGCACGCCGATCACGAGCAGAACGCCTCAACCTCGACCGTCCGCCTGGCCGGTTCGTCGGGCGCCAATCCCTTCGCCTGTATCGCCGCAGGCATCGCCTGCCTTTGGGGCCCGTCGCATGGCGGCGCCAACGAAGAGGCGCTGAACATGCTGAAGGAAATCGGCACGCCGGACCGTATTCCTGAGTTTATCCAGGGCGTTAAGGACAAGAAGTACAAGCTGATGGGCTTCGGCCACCGCGTGTACAAGAATTATGACCCCCGCGCGAAGGTCATGCAGCAGTCGGCCTATGAAGTGCTGGCCGCCACGGGTCGCGAGAACGACCCGCTGTTCCTGGTCGCC
Source organism: Brevundimonas diminuta 470-4 (assembly GCA_000318405.1). Lineage (GTDB taxonomy): Bacteria > Pseudomonadota > Alphaproteobacteria > Caulobacterales > Caulobacteraceae > Brevundimonas > Brevundimonas diminuta_B. The sequence continues at coordinate 29,850 of KB291783.1, forward strand.
AAGGAGCTGGAGAAGGTCGCCCTGTCGGACGAGTACTTCACCTCGCGCAAGCTGTTCCCGAACGTCGACTTCTATTCGGGCATCACCCTGTCGGCCATGGGCTTCCCGACCACCATGTTCACCGTGCTGTTCGCCCTGGCGCGCACCGTGGGCTGGATCGCCCAGTGGCAGGAAATGATGGCCGATCCGTCGCAGAAGATCGGCCGCCCGCGTCAGCTCTACACGGGCCCGACCGAGCGCGACTACGTCCCGCTGGCTCAGCGCGGCTAAGCCGTAAAAAAAGAGTGCGACTGCACGAACGCCGGGGCGAAAGCTCCGGCGTTTTTTCTTGGGTTTGCGAAAGATCAAGACCCGGTCGCTTCCGGCGCGTTATGAGTCGAACTCTCCCAGTTCTTCATGAGGATCCGCCATGCAAGGCTATCTCGACGACATCGAACGGGCCACGCTCGACAACGACGACTACCGCCGCGTTCTCTACACCGGCCATCACCTGCAACTGGTGCTGATGACGCTTCAGCCGGGCGAAGAGATCGGCGAAGAGGTCCATGAGGGCCACGACCAGTTCTTCCGCATCGAACAGGGCGAAGGGCAGATCGTGATCGACGGCCAGTCACGCCCCGCCCAGGCCGAGTCCGGCATCATTGTTCCGGCCGGCGCCCGCCACAACCTGATCAACACCGGCTCGGAGCCGCTGAAGCTCTACACCCTTTATGGGCCGCCGGAGCATCGCCGCGACGTGGTTCACCCGACCAAGGCCGACGAGTCCGAAGAGCATTTCGACGGCAAGACCTCGGAATAGGCTCATGCGACCGGCGCGCTCCCCCATGCCAGGCGGGCGCGCGCCCTCTGCCTTCAAACTCCGCCAGCGATTTCAAATGACGAACGGTCTGGCATGGTGAAGCCTGTCGAGTCTCTTCGACCGGCTGAAAAGCCGACGCGGCGTCACGGCCAAACTCAATGGAGCTAAGCGATGGATTTCACCCTGACGGAACGCGAGCGTTCGTTTCAGGCGCGCGTCCGGGCCTTCATGGCCGAAAAGGTGCGTCCGCGCGTCGCCGCCGTCCACGCCGAGATCGCTGAAGGCGACCGCTGGGCCGCGCCCCTGCCCTCGATCGAGGCGCTGAAGGGCGAGGCTCGCGCCGCCGAGCTGTGGAACCTGTTCATGCCGCCTGCCCCTGAAGGCATGGATGAGCCGGATGATTTCGAGTTCACGGGCGAGCGTCTGACCAACCTCGAATACGCCCTGTGCGCCGAGGAGATGGGCCGAATCGAATGGGCCAGCGAGGTGTTCAACTGCTCGGCGCCCGACACCGGCAATATGGAGGTGCTGCACCGCTACGGCACGGCCGCGCAAAAGGCCCAGTGGCTGATACCCCTGATGAACGGCGAGATCCGCTCGGCCTTCCTGATGACCGAACCGGCCGTCGCCTCGTCCGACGCCACCAACATCCAGACGCAGATCCGTCGCGACGGCGACCATTACGTCATCAACGGCCGCAAATGGTGGTCGTCGGGCGCGGGCGATCCGCGCTGCCGCATCGCCATCGTCATGGGCAAGACCGATCCGGACGCCAAGACCTATCGCCAACAGTCGATGATCCTGGTGCCGATGGATGCGCCGGGCGTGAAGATCGAGCGGCCGTTGAGCGTCTATGGCTATGACCACGCCCCGCACGGCCACATGGAGGTCAGCCTGACCGACGTGCGCGTGCCGGTCGAGAACATCCTGCTGGGCGAGGGGCGCGGCTTTGAGATCGCGCAGGGGCGCCTGGGGCCCGGCCGCATCCACCACTGTATGCGCACCATAGGCGCGGCCGAAGAGGCGCTGGAAGCGATGGCGCGGCGCCTGATGTCGCGCGTCGCCTTCGGCAAGCGGATCGGCGAGCATTCGGTGTGGGAAGAACGCGTCGCCCGCGCCCGCATCGACATCGAGATGACGCGCCTGCTGTGCCTCAAGGCCGCCGACATGATGGACCGCGCGGGCAACAAGGCGGCCAAGGACGAGATCGCCATGATCAAGGTCCAGGCGCCGATGATGGCCCTGCGCATCATCGACGACGCCATTCAGGCCCACGGCGGCGGCGGCGTGTCCCAGGACTTTGAGCTGGCGGCGGCCTGGGCGGGCATCCGCACCCTGCGCTTCGCCGACGGCCCGGACGAGGTCCACGCCCGCGCCATCGCCCGGTCCGAGTTCGCCCGCCACGCGGAGGCGGCCCGATGAGCGATCTGGACGTCGCGCGTCTCGGCCAGTGGCTGGCGGGCGTCCTGCCCGCCGCGCCCGCCGACATCCGTCTGGAGAAATTCCCCGGCGGCCAGTCGAACCCGACCTATCGGATGACGGTCGACGGCCGGGACTATGTCCTGCGCCGTCGGCCCTTCGGCCCCCTGCTGCCATCGGCCCATGCGGTCGAGCGCGAATATCGGCTGATCAGCGCCCTGCATCCGACCGGCTTTCCCGTGCCCGCGCCGCTGGCCCTGTGTCAGGACGAGGACGTCATCGGCTCGGCCTTCTATGTGATGGAGCTGGTCGAGGGACGCACCTTCTGGAACGGCGCCCTGCCGGACCTGTCGCCGCCAGAGCGCCGCGCCGCCTATGAGGCCATGGTCGATACGCTGGCCCAGTTGCACAGCGTCGATCCGGTCGCCGTGGGGCTGGAGGACTTCGGCCGCCCCGGCAACTATTTCGAGCGTCAGGTCGCGCGCTGGACCAAGCAGTACCGCGCCGCCCAGACCGACGACCTGCCCGAGGTCGAGCGCCTGATCGACTTCCTGCCGCGCACCGCGCCGGAACAGACGCGCACCGCCATCATCCACGGCGACTATCGCATCGACAACCTGATCTATGCGCCGGACTCCATGACCGTCCGCGCCGTGCTGGACTGGGAGCTGGCGACGCTGGGCGATCCGCTGGCGGACTTCGCCTATATGGCCATGAACTGGATTCTGCCTGCCGACGGCCGCGCCGGTCTGAACGGCCTGGACCTTGAGGCCGCGGGCATCCCGTCGCTGGACGACATGGCCCGGCGGTATTGCGCCGCCACCGGCCGCGACGCCCTGCCGGACCTGCACTGGCACTTCGCCTTCAACCTGTTCCGCCTGATCGGCATCATTCAGGGGGTGAAGAAGCGGATGCTGTCGGGCAACGCCTCCAGCGCCAAGGCCGCCGACGCCGTGGCCATGCTGCCTGCCCTCACCACCGCCGCCTGGCGCGAGGCCCGCCTCGCGGGCGCCGCAGCCGAAGGACAACCCGCCCGCTAAGGCTCGGACCAACCCAGCACGCGCAGACGCGGCTCAGGCTTCTGCGCGCCTGAGAAGACCAGGCTGGCCTTCTTCTCTCCGCGGCCCGGCACATAGTCCAGCGAAACGCCGGACCGCTCGTCGCCAAACCGGCCCTCGATATCCACGGCGGCGGCGGCCAGATCGCCATGGTTGACGACAACGATGTCGACCACCCATCCGCCCGCCGAGGGCCGAATATCATCGCGCGTGATCGCCAGGTCCGGCGGCGACGGTTTGGAAAAGGCCGCAGAAGCGAGAACGGCCACCGCCCCGAGCAGCACCACAAGGCCCGCCACGGCGCAGCAGGCCTGCAGCCGCGACACGGACTTCTTATCCTTTTGCTCTTTGCTTCGGCGCGTCATCGTCACACCAGCAGCCGGGCCGCAGCCGCGCCAATAGACGCCGGAAAGGCCAGGATGACCGTGTTGGCGGCCAGCGACTGAACGCCGTGGCCGTCCGCTCCGCCGAACACCCAAAGCATGGCCAGGCTGGATAGCAGGCACAGGGCGTAGCCCGGCAGGGTGAAATCAAGGAAGGCCCGCAGCGGCGTCTCCGCCTCTTCCTGCCCGGCGAATCCGGCTTCAAACACGATGAGGTGCAGCAGGACAACCGACACCGCCAACACCCCCAGAGCGCCCAAAGGCGTGGTGAGATAGGCGATCAACCGCATCTCCTCCGTCGGAGCCAGGTTCAGGGCGAAATAGAGCGCCCCGGCCAGCATGAGAAACAGTTCGCCCGGATAGGAGGCTTGGTCCTCATCCCCCTCGTTCGGATCGCCGGACAGCTGTCGCCGCGCCGCCAAGGCCCCTAGCGCGGCCGGCACCGCCTGTAAGGAGACCTGGCCTACCGCAGATGCCGGCGAACTCGCATCCAGAACATTGAAGATCAGCAGAAGCGCGGTGGCGGTGATGAAGCCCACGGCCAGAGCCGTCAGGGTGTCCAACGCATTGTTCAGCAGGCCTCGTCGCGCCGAGAACCCGGCATAATGCGCCAACCCGAACAGCACCGGCAGCGCCGCCAACAGAAAGAGCAGACGCCGCACCGGCTCCGCAGCAAAGCCGAGCGCCCACATCTCCATTGTCATCAGCAGGGGCAGGCTGAACAGCAGCGCGCCGCCGAACGCCCGGCCGAGATCCCGTAAATAGGCGCCGTCTTCCACCCTCACGATATCCTGCAGCGAGTTCATGCCCATCCAACGCCGGCGCCTGACTTCCGCTCCCGCGTCACTGGGCGCCTCTGTCTCGAAAGCGCCACTTCATGATCAGTACGGCCGACGCCATGACCAGAGCGCAGGCGTTGGCGAAGGTCACGGGCCACCCCTGGGTCATGACGCCATAGATCGTCCAGAGGATGAAGCAGCTGACGGTCAGGGAGTAGGTCTTGAGGCTGACCGCCGACGCATCGCGCTCCTTCCAGATCTTGTATGCCTGCGGCGCAAAGCTGGTGATGGAGCAGATCGCCGCCGCCGTGCCTATGATGTTCGCTAGCTGGTCATCCATGACCGGCCAACGCCACGCCTGCGCCGCCGTTCCGAAAGCACGCTTCCGGGATCAGCCGACGATCAAGCGCAGGGGCTGCCGGGGCGAGGTGATCGCATGGTCGGCCGGGCGAGCGGCGGAACCGGGTTTCGACCTGCGCCGTTTTCCTGCCCTGCTCAGGAACCCCGACACCATGTCCGATACGGTCGCCGAACCCGCCTTTGAACCGCCTCCCGAGGCCCAGGCCTTCTATGAGGAGGCGTTGCGCCTGTTGAAGGAATCGGGCGTGCCCTTCCTGCTGTCGGGGACCTACGCCGTCACGGCCTATACGGGCATCCGACGCCCGACCAAGGACCTGGACGTCTTCTGCAAGCCCGGCGACTACCCCCGTATCCTGTCCTTCTTCCAGGCGCGCGGCTATCGCACCGACGTGGAGGACGAGCGCTGGATCGCCAAGGTCTGGAAAGACGACAAGCACTTCTTCGACGTCATCTTCGCCATGTCGAACGGCACCATCGCCGTGTCCGACAGCTGGTTCGGCCCCGACCGCATCACCGTCTACGGTCATGAGGTCACGATCCCCCCGCCGACAGCCCTGATCCTGTCGAAGGTTTTCATCCAGGACCGCTATCGCTACGACGGCGCCGATGTGAACCACGTCATCCTGAAGCAGGCGGACGCCATCGACTGGAAGTCGCTTCTAGATCAGATGGACCTCTATTGGGAGGTGCTGATGGCGCACCTGCTCAACTTCCGCTTCGCCTATCCGACCGAGCGCGGCCTGGTGCCCGGCTGGTTGATGACCGAGTTGATCGGCCGCCTGCAAGCTCAGATCGATCTTCCGCCGCCGCGCGTGAAGGTCTGTCGCGGCCGCCTGTTCAGCCCGCGCGACTATATCGCCGACATCTCCGAATGGGGCTTCGGCGACGTGGTGGGCAAGGGCCTGGAGGAACGCCATG
>KB291783.1:35585-73749 GCA_000318405.1 Brevundimonas diminuta 470-4
GGGCCTGGAGGAACGCCATGACCCCGTCGCCTGAAGCCGCCCCCTCCCCCGCTGAAGGCCAGACGCCTCAGCCCGGCATGGAGGCCGGACCGAAGAAGAAGCTGCGCGTCGCCGCCGTTGGCGACCTGCATGTCGGCGAGACCTCGCATCGCGCCTACCGCGACCTGTTCGATCGGGTGCATGAAGACGCGGACGTGCTGTGCCTGTGCGGCGACCTCGTCAACTTCGGCAAGACGGTCGAAGTGGAGAACCTGCTGGAAGACCTGCGCGCCTGCCGCATCCCCATGGTCGGCGTCTTGGGCAATCACGAGCACGAGTGCGGCCAACCGCAGGAGGTGACCCGCATGCTGACGGAGGCCGGGGTCCGAATGCTGAGCGGCGAAGCCTATGAGATCGACGGCGTCGGCTTCGCCGGGGGCAAGGGCTTCGTCGGGGGCTTCGGCCGCTACATGCTCAGTTCCTTCGGCGAGGCCTCGATCAAGACCTTCGTCAATGAGGCGGTGGAAGACGCCAACCTCATAGAGAATTCGATCCGCACCCTGCGCACCGAGCGGAGCGTGGTTCTGCTCCACTACGCCCCCGTCGTGGACACGGTGATCGGCGAGCCGCCCGAGATTCACGCCTTCCTCGGCTCGTCACGCCTGGCCGAGGTCGTCGACCGCTATGAGAACGTGAAGCTGGTGCTGCACGGTCACGCCCACCGCGGAGCGCCGGAAGGCCGCACGGCGCGCGGCGTTCCGGTCTACAACGTCGCCCTGCCCGTGCTGCGGACGCTGGGCGAAACCCCCTATCGCGTATTCGAGGTCTGAAAGCTCAGGCGATCCCGGCGCCGCCGGTGACGCCCCAGACCTCTCCCGTGACGAAGCTGGCCTCCTGCGAGGCCAGCAGCACATAGATCGGCGCGATCTCGATCGGCTGGCCCGGGCGGCCGAAGGCGCTGTGGCCCCCGAACTGTTCGACCTTTTCCTGAGGCTGGCCGCCGCTGGGCTGCAGCACCGTCCAGAAAGGGCCCGGCGCCACGGCGTTCACGCGAACGCCCTTTTCGATCAACTGCTTGGCCAGGGCCTTGGTGTAAGTGACGATCCCGCCTTTGGTGGTGGCGTAGTCCAGCAGAATGTCCGACGGCTCATAGGCCTGGATCGAAGCCGTGGTGATGACCGCCGCGCCCGGCGGCAGGTGGGGCGTCGCCGCCTGACACAGCCAGTGCAGGGCGTAGAGGTTGGTTTTCAGCGTGGCGTCGAAATCCTCGGTCGAAACCTCGCCCACATCCTCGCGGAACTGCTGGCGCCCGGCGTTGACGACCAGGATGTCCAGCCCGCCGAAGGCCTCAAGCGTGCGCTCCACCATGGTCGCGTTCCACGCCTCATCGCGCACGTCGCCGGGCAGGGCCAGCGCCTTGACGCCCTCGGCCTCGATCAGGGCGATCACTTCGCTCGCGTCGGCCTCCTCTGAAGGAAGATATGAGATCGCGACGTCGGCGCCCTCGCGGGCGTATGCGATCGCGACCGCACGGCCTATGCCGGAATCGGCGCCGGTGATCAGGGCGCGTCGCCCCTTCAGCCGCCCGTGGCCGCGATAGGTCTCTTCCCCATGATCAGGCTGCGGCTCCATCTTGGCGACCAGGCCCGGGGCCGACTGGGGCTGGCGCGGAAAGGGAGGGCGCGGATACTGATTTCGAGGGTCTTGCATGGTGATGCGGTCGGGCATGACGGCTCCTGTGAACGACTGAAGGTCGCAATTCTAAGTCGTGCCCGCCGCGGGCGTTCCCGGCGCGCTTTCGCCGGACAGGAGACGGCCGCCGCCCTTTGGAACCCTCTGGCCGCCCGCCGCCCCCGAAAGGCGAACCACCGGCGCCGTATGGAACGGGCCGCGCGCCTTGCGCTTCTCCTCACAACGAAAGGAAGCGCCTTGCCCCTCGCCAACAAGCAAAAGCCCCCCATTCTGCAGCGCCCGCGACGGTTGCTGATGGTCGTCGGCGCTATCCTGGCGCTGCTGCTGATCGTTTATCTGGCGACCGCCGCGACCGGTTTTCTGCGCACCCAAAGCAAGGTTCCTGACCCGCAGATGACCGGAGGCGAAGCGCCGCTGGAGCGCGCCATGTAACGCCCGCCGAGCTTGACCGTTTGGAACAGGCTCGCGCTCTCGCTGCTTAACCTCCTGTCACAGGGAGGAAATAATGACCGAGCATCGCTCACGACTACGCCGTCCCTTCCAGGGAGCCCGCCATGCGCTTCTATGAAGTGGTGGTCGGCAGCGACAGCGGACCGCAGCGGCGTTTGCGCGTGGCTTCGCCCACCGACGCCCAGGCCGCCGACGCCGCCGCCCCCTTGATGCGCGCGCATGAGGCCATTCTGTCCATTCGAGAAAGCCCTGACGACGGGTTGCAACAGGCCGACGCGCCGCCGCCCAAAACTCAGGCTGAAGAGATGGCCCCCGACACGCCGGGCATGGCCGCCAAGTCCTGAAAATTATCCAAGGAGAAATCGATGATGATCAAGCAAACCGTCGCCGTTCTGGCTGTATCCGCCGCCGCCCTGACCTTGGCCGCCTGCAATCAGCAGCAAGCCTCTGAAACGGTCGACAAGGCCCAGGACGCCGTCTCCGAGCCCGTGGGTCAGACCTCGGCCGCGACCATGGGGTCCAATATGGTCAGCGCCTACGTCCCCAACGCGGCGATGGGCGACATGTACGAGATTCAAGCGGCCGACATCGCCCTCGAGCGCTCGCAGAACGCTCAGGTCAAGGAACTGGCCCAGATGATCAAGACCGACCACACCGCCGCCTCCGCCGCGCTGAAAACGGCGGCAGGACAGGCGGCGCCGGACACGACCCTGCCGACTGAACTCGACCAGCGCCGCAAGGGCCTGATCGATAACCTCCGCTCGGCTTCGGCGGCGAACTTCGACAAGACCTACGTCGACCAACAAGTCGCCGCCCATGAAGAAGCCGTCACCCTGCATCGCGGCTTCTCGAACAATAAGGACGTGCCCGCCCTGGCTGAACACGCACGCACGGTATTGCCCAAGATCGAGGCTCACCTGGCGCGCGCCAAGCAGTTGCAATCCAGCCTCGGCTGACGCGGCCCGCCAGGTTTCCCCAAGAGAGGGGCGGTCGAGAGATCGCCCCCAAAGGACCAGCAGCGCTGGATGCCGTTCTAGCGATGGGAAGGGATGGTAGGCGGCGACGGGTTCGAACCGCCGACCCTCTCGGTGTAAACGAGATGCTCTGACCAGCTGAGCTAGCCGCCCACATCAAATCGACTCAACGTCGGGAACAGGCTTCATGCCCTGTGGCGGTCAGCCGTTCAAGGCGCTTTTCAAACCCTCGCCGGGACGAAAGCGCGCGGTGCGCGAGGCGGGACGAGCGATCTCCTGGCCGGTCTGGGGGTTGCGCGCCACGCCTGCCTTGCGCTCGGCCGCGACGAAGCTGCCGAAGCCGACCAGACGCACCACGCGCCCCTCGACAAGCGAGGCCGTCACCTGATCGGTGAAAGCCTCCAGCGCCAGTTTGGCCTGGTCGCGGCTGATGCCGGCCGCCTGAGCCATGCGGCCGATCAGTTCAGTCTTGGTCATATGGAAAGCTCCCCTCCGCGAACGAAGGCGGAACATAAGCGGCTGGCGGGGGGCAGGTCAAAAAAGAGGCGGCCCAGGTCGCCCCGAGCCGCCTCTCTTCACTGCATCAGGCTAAGGCCCGCATCAGTGGCTGATGCTGGCTCCGTCACCGGCCGTCGGCGCGGGCGGGGTCGGGGTCATGGGTTCGGCCGCCTCGTCCCATTCGACAGGGGTCGGCGTGCCGGTCAGGGCCCACTTCAGCGCCTCGTCAGCCGTGGAGATCGGCACGATCTCAAGGGCGGCCTTCACGTTTTCCGGCACCTCCTCGAGGTCCTTCTCGTTCTCCTGCGGGATCAGCACGGTCTTCACGCCCGAACGCAGCGCCGCGAGCAGCTTCTCCTTAAGGCCGCCGATGGCCGTGACCCGGCCGCGCAGGGTGATCTCGCCGGTCATGGCGATGTCCTTGCGGATCGGAATGCCGGTCAGGACCGAGACCATGGCCACAGTCATGGCCACGCCCGCCGAGGGACCGTCCTTGGGCGTAGCGCCGTCCGGGACGTGGACGTGGATGTCGGTCTTCTCGAACACCGGCGGCTTGACGCCGATGCTGAGGGCGCGGCTACGGACGTAAGACGCCGCCGCCGAGATCGACTCCTTCATGACGTCCTTCAGATTGCCAGTCACGGTCATGCGGCCGCGGCCCGGCATCTTCAGGGCCTCGATGGTCAGGATGTCGCCGCCGAACTCGGTCCAGGCCAGGCCGGTGACGATGCCGACCTGATCTTCCGCGTCCGTCTCGCCGTAGCGGAACTTCTTCACGCCCGCATATTCGGCCAGCTTGGCCGCATCCACGGTGATCGAGGCGGCGTTGGTCTTGGCCATCTCGCGCACCGCCTTGCGGGCCAGACCGCCCAGGGCGCGTTCAAGCGAACGGACGCCCGCTTCGCGCGTGTAGTAGCGGATCAGATCGCGGATCGTCTCGTCGGGGACGATCAGCTCGCCCTCCTTCAGGCCGTGGTCCTTGAGCTGTTTGGGTAGGACGTGGCGGCGGGCGATCTCGACCTTCTCATCCTCGGTGTAGCCGGAGACGCGGATGATCTCCATGCGGTCCAGCAGGGGCTGGGGCATGTTCAGGCTGTTGGCCGTGGTGACGAACATCACCGGCGACAGGTCGTAGTCGACCTCCAGATAGTGGTCGCCGAAGGTCGAGTTCTGGGCCGGGTCCAGCACTTCCAGCAGGGCTGAGGACGGATCGCCGCGCCAGTCGGCGCCCAGCTTGTCGATCTCGTCCAGCAGGACGAAGGCGTTGGTGGTCTTGGCCTTCTTCATCGACTGGATGATCTTGCCGGGCATGGAGCCGATGTAGGTCCGGCGGTGGCCGCGGATCTCGGCCTCGTCGCGCACGCCGCCCAGCGACATGCGGACGTATTCGCGCCCCGTCGCCTTGGCGATGGACTGGGCCAGCGAGGTCTTGCCGACGCCCGGAGGTCCGACCAGGCACAGGATCGGTCCCTTCAGGCTGCCTGTGCGCGCCTGAACGGCCAGATACTCGATGATCCGTTCCTTGACCTTCTCCAGGCCGTAGTGATCCTCTTCGAGGATGTCCTCGGCCTTCTGCAGGTCGATGGGCTTCGGCCGGGTCTTGGACCACGGGATCGACAGCAGCCAGTCGAGATAGTTGCGCACCACGGTCGATTCCGCCGACATCGGCGACATGTTGCGCAGCTTCTTCAGCTCCGCCTCGGCCTTGATGCGGGCCTCCTTGGACAGGCGCGTCTTCTTGATGCGCTTTTCCAGCTCCAGCAGTTCGTCGCGAGCGTCGTCGGTCTCGCCCAGCTCGCGCTGGATCGCCTTCATCTGCTCGTTCAGATAGTATTCGCGCTGGGTCTTCTCCATCTGCCGCTTCACGCGGCTGCGGATCTTCTTCTCGACCTGAAGGACGCTGATCTCGCCTTCCATCATGCCGTAGACCTTCTCCAGCCGCGCCGGAATGACGACAGTTTCGAGCAGGGCCTGCTTGTCGGCGATCTTGACCGACAGGTGGGCGGCGACCGAGTCCGCCAGCTTGGACGGGTCGGTGATCTGGGGAATGGCGCTGAGGGCCTCGGGCGGGACCTTCTTGTTCAGCTTCACATAGTTTTCGAACTGCTCGATCACGGCGCGCAGCAGGGCTTCGCTCTGCGACGGATCGCCGGCCTCGTCGTCGATCTCGACGGCCTCGGCTTCGTAGTAGTCCTCACGATCGGTGAAGCGGGTCAGGCGCGCGCGCGACTTGCCCTCGACCAGCACCTTCACGGTGCCGTCGGGCAGCTTCAGCAGTTGCAGCACCGTCGCCAGCACGCCGGTCGAATAGATGGCGTCAGCCGCCGGGTCGTCGTCGACCGAGTTCATCTGGGTGGCGAGCAGGATCTGCTTCTCGCCCTTCATGATCTCGTCGAGGGCGCGCACGGACTTTTCGCGGCCGACAAACAGCGGCACGACCATGTGCGGAAAGACGACGATGTCTCTCAGCGGCAGGACAGGGAGGATTTTGCTCTCGGTCATGATGCGTACTTTCCGGGGCCTTCGTGAATCTCCGGCCCGTCGATCCGGTCTGATTTGGCGCTACTGCCTCTTCGTCCCGACTCGACCCGCTGTTTTCAGCGGCTTTCGTGTGAGTATGTGGTTCTGTCTGAACGCGGTTCAAGCGTGGCGGGCCCGCGACCCACAGAAGCGTGAGAAAAGCGCGTGATTTCAGACGGCCGCCTGGACCATCTCCGAAACGATCAAGGGGCGGCCCGTGGCGAGCCGCCCCTTTTCGCTTGGATCAGACCGTGGCGTCAGGCGGCGCCGTCGGCCGTCTTCTTCTTGGTTTCCGAATAGATCAGCAGCGGCTGGGCCTTGCCGTCGATCACCTCGGCGTTGACCACGACCTCTTCGACGCCCTCGAAGGTGGGCAGTTCGAACATGGTCTCCAGCAGCACGCCTTCCAGAATGGAGCGCAGGCCGCGGGCGCCGGTCTTGCGGGTGATCGCCTTCTTGGCCACCGCCGACAGGGCGTCGTCGGTGAAGGTCAGCGCGACATTCTCCATCTCGAACAGTCGCTTGTACTGCTTGACCAGAGCGTTCTTAGGCTCGGTCAGGATGGTGATCAGCGCCGCCTCGTCCAGGTCTTCCAACGTCGCCAGGACCGGCAGACGGCCGATGAACTCGGGGATCAGGCCGAAGCGCATCAGGTCGTCCGGCTCGACGCCCTTCAGGATTTCGCCGGTGCGACGCTCGTCGATCTCCTTGACCTTGGCGCCGAAGCCGATCGAGACCCCTGCCCCGCGCGCCGAGATCACCTTTTCAAGGCCGGCGAAGGCGCCGCCGACGATGAACAGGATGTTGGCGGTGTCGACCTGCAGGAACTCCTGCTGCGGATGCTTGCGCCCGCCCTGCGGAGGCACGGAGGCGACGGTGCCTTCCATGATCTTCAGCAGAGCCTGCTGCACGCCCTCGCCCGACACGTCGCGGGTGATCGACGGGTTGTCCGACTTGCGCGAGATCTTGTCGATTTCGTCGATGTAGACGATGCCGCGCTGGGCCCGCTCGACGTTGTAGTCCGACGCCTGAAGCAGTTTCAGGATGATGTTCTCGACATCCTCGCCCACATAACCGGCTTCGGTCAGCGTCGTGGCGTCGGCCATGGTGAACGGCACGTCGATGATGCGCGCCAGCGTCTGGGCCAGCAGCGTCTTGCCCGAGCCGGTCGGCCCGATCAGCATGATGTTCGACTTGGCCAGTTCGACGTCGTTGTTCTTCGTCGCGTGATTCAGGCGCTTGTAGTGGTTGTGGACGGCGACGCTCAGCACCTTCTTGGCGTGGGCCTGGCCGATCACATAATCGTCGAGGACGTCGCGAATCTCCTTGGGCGTGGGCACGCCGTCCTTGGAGGTCTTGAACGCGATCTTGTGCTCTTCGCGGATGATGTCCATGCACAGTTCGACGCATTCATCACAGATGAAGACGGTCGGTCCGGCGATCAGTTTGCGGACTTCGTGCTGGCTCTTGCCGCAGAACGAGCAGTAGAGCGTGCTTTTGGCGTCTGTGCCGGCGGCTTTGGTCATAGACCCTTCTCACTATCCGCAATCCGCCCCGACATTGGGACGAAAGGCGCTTCCTTCACGATCGATCCGAGGAATCTATCATCGAAGGTCTTCAAAAAATGACAATCACCCATCACACGTTCCGCCACAACCCCGTTGCGGCGCTGCAACGCGCTTCGGGGAACGGACAGGACAGATAATATGGGGATCACGGCTAATGTCTGACATGGGAAGCGAAAAAGCCTTTCACCAGTCCCCCGCCCCCGGTCAGGCCATCGTCGCCTTTGATTTCGACGGCACGCTGACGATTCGCGACAGCTTCACCAGTTTCCTGAAATGGCGGGCCGGGCCTGTGCGCTGGCTGACCGGGCTGGCGCAGATGGTCCCGGCGGTCTTCGCCTATCTGGGCGACCGCGACCGGGGCCGGATCAAGGTCGCCTCGGTGCGCGAGTTCCTGATGGACGCCGACCGCAAGGCGCTGGAGGCCGAGGCCGAACGCTTCGCCGCCGAGATCTGGCCGCGCTTCATGCGTCCAGACGCCCTGGCGACGTGGGAAGACTGGGGCCGTCGCGGCGCCCACCGCGTCATCGTCACCGCCTCGCCTGAAACGACCGTCGCCCCCTTCGCCCGCAGACTGGGCGCCGAGAACCTGATCGGCACCCGGCTGGCGTTCGATGAGCAGGATCGCGTGGCGGGCAGCTTCGTCGGCGGCAACTGCCGGGGCGAGGAGAAGATGAGCCGCCTTCGCGCCGTCTACGGCCCGGATATGAAGCTGGCCGCCGCCTATGGCGACACTTCGGGCGACGCCGAGATGATCGCGGCGGCCGAAGAAAAAGGCTACCGCGTGTTCACCGGCCGCCCCTGATCGACACTTCACTCTAGCCGATCATCCGCCGGGTCGTTCCATCCTTCCAGATGAAGCGATGGACCAGCACCATCAGGATGTGGCCCGCAATCGCGGCCAGCAACACCCAAGCCAGCAGGCCATGCACGGCGTTGGCCGGGGCGGTCATCCACGGCGCCTCGGCCCAGCCGCCGTTGATCAGGCGCACGCCGAACACATCCAGCGGCTTGCCCGATCCATACTGCCGCAGCAGCGCCAGAGCCGGGACGATCAGCATCAAGACGTAGAGCGTCAGATGCCCGCCTCTGGCGGCCAGTCCCCAGAATCCGCCGCCGTGGGCCGGGCGCGTCTTCATATTGTAGAGGCCCCAAAGGGCGCGCAGCACGATCAGGACCAGCAGAATGACGCCGATTCCCTTGTGCGTGCCGACCCAGAAGGCGGTGATCGGCGCCCTGCCGACGGTCAGCTTGATCGCCATGCCCGCGAACTGCCACGCCAGCAGCAGGGCCATCGCCCAGTGCAGGGCGCGCGTCACGACGCCGTATCGAAAACCGTCATCTCTCAACTGCATCGTCATGAAGCGCCCCCGTCGCTGATAACGAATCTCAAACACGATTCGAGGCGGAATCCGTCGCCGGATCCCGCCTCGCAAATTGTCGCAGCCGAAGCGCGTCTAAGGCTTAGGGAGCCTTCACGCCGTCGTCGTCGGCCTGGCTGCGCTTGTCATAGACGTGGTCGACGATGCCCCAGGCCTTGGCTTCTTCCGCCGTCATGAAGTGGTCGCGGTCCAGCGTGCGCTCGACCTCTTCATAGGTGCGGCCGGTGTGCTGGACATAAATCTCGTTCAGGCGGCGCTTGGTGGCGATGATGTCCTCAGCGTGGCGCTCGATGTCCGAGGCCGTGCCGCGGAACCCGCCCGAAGGCTGGTGCACCATGACGCGCGCGTTCGGCAGGGCGATGCGCTGGCCCGCCTCGCCGGCCGTCAGGATCAGCGATCCGGCCGAGGCGGCCATGCCCATGACCACGGTCGAGACCGGCGACTTGATGTATTGCATGGTGTCGTAGATCGCGAGCGCCGAGGTCACCTGACCGCCGGGGCTGTTGATGTACATGCTGATCTCCTTCTTCGGGTTCTCCGATTCCAGGAACAGCAGCTGGGCGCAGATCAGCGAGGCCATGCCGTCCTCGAACGGGCCGGTCAGGAAGATGATCCGCTCGCGCAGCAGGCGCGAAAAGATGTCGAACGACCGTTCGCCGCGGCTGGATTGCTCCACCACCATCGGCACCAGGTTGTTGGAGATGTAGTCGATCGGATCGCGCATGAAGGCCTTCTCGAATTCAGGGGGGTCGCACGACTCATCGGCGCGCGCCTGTCCCCTACGATATCGCGTTCATGAGGCTTCGGCGCAAGGCGGCGCCGGAAAGCAAAATCCCCGCCCCGGAAATCCGGGACGGGGATTGCAAGGCACATGACTTGAAGAAGAAGGGCTTAGGCCTCGTCTTCTTCCTTCATCAGCTCTTCCTTGGTGATGGCTTCGTCCGTCACCTCGGCGACCGAGACGATCAGGTCGACGACCTTTTCCTCATAGATCGGCGCGCGCAGTTGGGCGGCGGCGTTCGGGTTCTGGCGGTAGAAGTCCAGCACCATCTTTTCCTGACCCGGATAATTGCGGGCTTCGGCCATGATGGCGTTCGACAGTTCCTGATCCGAGACGCCGACGTTGTTGGCGCGACCGATCTCGGCCAGGACAAGACCCAGGCGCACGCGGCGCTCGGCGATCTTCTTGTACTCCGCCTTCAGTTCGTCTTCCGACTTCTTGGCGTCTTCTTCCGGCAGCTGGCCAGCGTCCTTGTCGGCCGAAACCTGGGCCCAGATGCCTTCGAACTCGGCGTCTACCATCTTCGGCGGCAGGGCGAAGTCGTGGCCCTCGTCCAGGATGTCCAGCAGGGCGCGCTTCAGCTTGAAGCGGGTGGCGCCGGCGTATTGCTGGTTCAGGTTGGACTTCAGCAGTTCCTTCAGCTGGTCCAGCGATTCCAGGCCGATGCGCTTGGCGAACTCGTCGTCGATCTTGGATTCGACCTCGGCCTTGATGGCCTTGACGGTGACGTCGAAGGTCGCGGCCTTACCGGCCAGGTGCTTGGCCTGGTACTCTTCCGGGAAGGTCACTTCGATGGTCTTTTCTTCACCGACCTTGGCGCCCTTCAGCTGCTCTTCGAAGCCGGGGATGAAGCGGCCCGAGCCGATCACCAGGTCAGCGTCGGTGGCGGCGCCGCCGTCGAAGGCCTCGCCGTCGATCTTGCCCAGGAAGTCGATGGTCAGCTGGTCGCCCTCGGCGGCCTTGACCGTCTTGCCCTTCTTGTCCTCGTAGGACTTGGCCTGCGAGGCCAGTTCCTTCAGCGCCTCGTCCAGATCTTCGTCCGTGGCTTCATAGGTCGGGCGGGTCAGCTTCAGGGTCTTGGGGTCGACCGGGGTGAATTCCGGCATGACTTCCAGCGACATTTCATAGGCGAGGTCTTCCTGACCGGCGATGACCTTGTCCATGTCGGAGGTCAGGTTCATCTCGGCCGGAGCGGCCGGACGCAGCTTCAGCTCTTCCAGAGCGCCCTGGCTGGTCTCGTTCAGCGAGGCGTTGATGATTTCGCCCATGAAGTCGCGGCCGAAGGTCTTCTTGACGTACGAGGCCGGCACCTTGCCCGGACGGAAGCCTTTCAGCTTCATCTGGGGGGCCACTTCCTTGATGCGGGCTTCGAGCTTTTCATTCAGCTCGGCGACGGGAATGGTCACCGCAATCACGCGGCTGAGGCCTTCGTTCGACTTTTCGACGACTTGCATGGTCGGATATCTGACGCTCTGTGGCGACGCCGCAAAGGCGCGCGGTGGATAAAGCAACAGGGCCGCCCCTTTCGGGAGCGGCGCCTCGGAGCCCGCCCTTATGTCGAGAAGGGGCTGAAACGTCAACGCAACGCGGTTCCTTTGTGGTCATCGGGCCGCTATCTGAGGGCGTATGAGCCAGTCGTCAGCCTCTTCCGCAGCCCCCATCGGCGTCTTCGTCACGCCCGTGACCCCGCTTCAGCAGAACTGCACCACCGTCTGGTGCACGAAGACCAACAAGGCCGCCGTCATTGATCCGGGTGGTTCTGTCGACGCCATTCTGGGCGAGGTCGCGCGACGCGGGCTGACGCTGGACGCCATCTGGATCACCCACGGCCACCTGGACCACGCCGGCGCCGCCGCCGAGATGCAGGAGAAGACGGGCCTGGACATCATCGGCCCGCACCTTGAGGACCAGTTCTGGATCGACCTGATTCCGACCCAGGGCCAGAAGTACGGCCTGCCCGAAGCCCGCACCTTCACTCCGACGCGCTGGCTGGACGACGGCGACGTTCTGACGCTGGGCGAGACGACGTGGGAAGTCTTCCACTGCCCCGGCCACACGCCCGGCCACGTGATCTTCTTCAACCGCCAGGCTCGCTTCGCCCAGGTCGGCGACGTGCTGTTCCAGGGTTCGGTCGGCCGCACGGACTTCCCGCGCAGCGACCATCAGGCCCTGCTGAGCGCGATCACCACAAAGCTGTGGCCGCTGGGCGACGACGTGACCTTCGTGCCGGGGCATGGGCCGCATTCGACCTTTGGAGCCGAGCGGCGCGGCAACCCCTTCGTCTCTGATCGGGCCATGCAGGCCACGCCGATGGCGTGCCCGGCCTCCGGCCCAGCCTGAGCGCCCCGATAGAGGCCTAGCGCGCGGCCAGCAGGCCGATCAGCACGCCGATCCCAAGGGCATAGAGCGTCATGCGGATCGGCTCGTCGCGAATCGCCTCGCAGGCCTCGGAGCCGCGATGGCGCGCCCAGTCGCGCACCTCGGCCGCATCCTCTCGTACGGCCTGACGCAGAGGGCGCGGCCGCGTCCCCGCGGCGAGAATCTCATCAGCCGCACCTTCCAGACGGTCGCCCAGGGTAGAGCGGTCTTCGGTGATGTCCTCCGGCGACGGCGCGCCGTCAGTATTGGCGAAGGGGTCGTTGGAAACCGACATGAACTGAGCTCCTGAATGCTGCACTCCGAGCTCCGATGAACCCGTCGAAATCCGTGCGGTTCCGTCTTATCCCGGCCCGCCATCGAACAGGGTTTTAATCCTTTCTCGGAACCTCCGCGCCGGGGCCGGGTTCTCTTGCGCAAGCGCCACCGTCTACGAAAGGAACATCTGAAATGGCCGAAGGTCAGCCCACTCGCGGCTCCGGTGTTTCCAAGCGAGGTTTCGCCTCGATGGACCCGGAACGTCAGCGCGAAATCGCCCGCAAGGGCGGCGCCAGCGTCCCCAGCGAGAAGCGCAGCTTCTCTCAGGATCGCTCCCTGGCAGCCCAGGCCGGGCGCAAGGGCGGCGAAGCCTCCCACGGCGCGCGCAACAAGGCCGCTCAGGATCCGGCGACGCCGAAGCGCTGATCCACAGCGACACAGTTTCAGACTTTAGAGACGGCGCGGGAAACCTCGCCGTTTTTCTTTGCCCGACGTCCGCCGGGGACTAGCTGGCCAGCAGCGCCAGGGCCACGCGCGGCGCGTCGCTGACCTCGAACGCCTCGACCCGCCAGCCGGACGCCTCGGCCAGGGCGCGCACGCGGGCCTCGTCGAACTTGCGCGAGTTTTCGGTGTGGATCGTCTCCCCCTGTGCAAAACGGAAGACCAGCTTGCCCAGCCGCACCGTCATGGGGCGCAGCGCCTCCAGGTGCATCTCCATGCGCGCCTCAGCCTCGTTCCAGACCGCCCGATGGGCGAAGCCGTCCAGGTCGAAGTCCGTCCCCAGATCGCGGTTGGCCCGCGCCAGCACGTTCAGGTTGAAGCGGGCGGTCACGCCCTGCGCGTCGTCATAGGCGGGGATCAGGATCGACGGTTCCTTGATCAGATCGACGCCCAGAATGAACAGGGCGTCCGGCCCCAGCATGTCGCGCGCACCGCGCAACAGGGCCTGGGCGACCTCGGGCGTCAGATTGCCGATGGTTGAGCCCGGGAAGAAGCCGACTCGACGCCCCTGCCCCGCTTCAAGCGGCAGGACGCCGAGATGTTCGAAATCGCCGACCAGCGGCATGACCTTCAGCGCCGGATAGGCCTGCCTCAAACGCGCAGCCGCGTCTTCCAGCGCTGTGGGGCTGATGTCGATAGGGACGTAGGCAGCCAGATCGGGCGCGGCGTCCAGCACGATCCGGGTCTTCTCGCTGGCGCCGGAGCCCAGTTCGACCAGGACGGCGTCGGGGCCGAAACGTCCCGCCCACTGCGGCGCGACGCGCCGCAGCAGCGCTGCTTCCTGTCGGGTCGGATAATACTCCGGCACGCGCGTAATGGCCTCGAACAGGTCTGACCCCCGCGCGTCATAGAACCATTTGGGCGGCAGACTCTTGGGCCGCGACGCCAGACCTGCGACCAGGTCGCGACGAAAAGCCTCATGCTCGTCGTCGGCATCGCCCCGTCGCATCGCCTCGTCGGCGTCCGACGCCAACCGCACGCCGGTGAAGGCCCAGCGTTGGTCCGGATAGAAGAAGTTGCGATAGCTCGGCCGCGCATGACCCGGCGCCGTGGCGAAGGCGCCGCCGCGCAGCACCATCTGATTGGCCATGAACTTGCCGTTGTACTCAGCCGCCGTGCCTTCGGTCGGGCGAAAGCCGGGGTAAGGGCCATAGGCGCTGGAAGTCCATTGCCAAGCCTCGATGTCCAGATTGGAGAAGGCCTCGGGCCGACCACGAGCCGCGTGCTCCCATTCCGCCTCGGTCGGCAGGCGCCGCCCCGACCACCGCGCGAAGGCGTCGGCCTCATAGAAGCTGACATGACGCACGGGCGCCGCCGGATCGACCGGGCGCCGCCCCGCCAGCGTCATCACCGTCCAGCCGCCGTCTTCCTCACGCCTCCAGTAGAGGGGCGCCGTCCAGCCCTGCGTCTGAACCGTCGCCCAGCCGTCGCTCAGCCACAGATCGGGCCGCGCGTAGCCGCCGTCGTTCATGAAGGCCAGCCACTCGCTGTTGGCGACCAGGTCGGCGGCCAGCTCGAACGGCTCCAGCCAGACGCGATGGGCGGGACGCTCATTGTCGAAGGCGAAACTGTCGGCGGCGTCACCGATCTCGACCAGCCCGCCTTCGAAGGCCTGCCATCCCCCGCGCGGGGGCTGCGGCGGCGCGCACCGCGGCTCCTCGTCATACGCAGCCGGATCCAGCGGCGAACGCGACATCAGATGCAGCAAATCCATCAGGAAAAGCTCCTGATGCTGCTGTTCGTGGTTCAGGCCCAACTCAAAGAGATAACGCTCCAGCTCGCTGAACGGCGCCGAGGCGTCGGCGAGGCGCGCCTCCATCCGCCGATCGACCTCCTCCCGATAGGCCATGACCTCAGCCCGCGATGGGCGCGTCATCAGGCCCCGTTCGGCGCGACCGATCCGCTCGCCCAGAGCTTCATAATAGGAGTTGAAAACCCGCCTCAGCCTCGGGTCGATCGGCTGATAGCCCGGCCCTTCAAGCAGCATGGCCTCAAAGAACCAGCTGACATGGCCGAGATGCCATTTGCCGGGACTGGCCTCGACCATCGACTGAGCCTGCAGGTCTTCATCCGACAGCGATGCAGCCAGCATCGGCAACACGCTGCGTGTCCGCCGATAGCGTTCAAGGTCGCCGCCGGGGGCGGTCGCCCTATGCTGCATGCTGCCCATGAAGCCGCTTCGCCCCCGTTCTGATTTCGTCGGTCGCCACCTTCTCGAAATGCAGGCCGCGTACAGGCGGTTCCGTCAGTCGAGGTCCGGCCCAGCGTGACTGTGGGCCATGGCGCTCCATGACGCCGAAATAATAATGGCCACGACAGCGGCGCCGAAGGAACAGCGCCCTTCTGAAAGGGTTTAATTCCCAGCTTCAGGAGAGTCCGTCATGATGGCTCCGCAACACCCCCCGCAAAGCCCCCGCCCGGCCAAGCGCAGCCTCATGGACTGGCTGTTCGGCCGCCCGCCTGCGCCGCCTAAGAAATCAAGCACGAACCTTTATCTGGGCGACATCGTGGACGGGGATTTCAGTTCGCCGTCCGTCCATCATCATCATAATGATCCGCCTGATCAGGCGCGATAATCACGTCGCGCGACCCGGTCCCGCACAAATGAAAACGGCGCGGCCCCATCGGAGCCGCGCCGTTGAACATCAGGCCTAAGCCCGCCGTCAGCCCTTGAGCAGCGGCGCCAGCTTCTGGGCGATCATCATGTCGCCGGCGATCTTCAGCTTGCCCTGCATGAAGGCCATCATCGGATCCAGACGCCCCTCGGCCAGGGCGACGAAATCGTCCCACTTGATCGAGACCGTGGCGTCGGCCGGCTTGTCGTCGTTGCTGACGGTGTTCGGAGCCGAGGCGCCGTCGATGAAGATCTTGCCGTCATCGCCGAAGTCCAGCTTCACGGTCTTGCCCAGACCCGAGTTTTCGCCGACGGCGGCGCGGATCTTGTCGGTGGCGAGGGCCAGATCGGCCATGTGCATCTCTCCCGTTGAGAAGTTGAGCCACAGGCCTAACCCGCGCGCCGCGCGGCGCCAAGATCACCCTAGGGAAGCTGGCCCCCCAATGCATTCCGATATGCGGGTTCCATCACATATGGCTCGGGTTACATGAGTTTGCGTTCACTCCCCGCGGGACGGCCTAAAAGCAAAGAGTCTGCGTAACAAGGACTCCTCAATGACCCGCCTGCTCACTCCCGAGGAAGTTCGCCTCGATCAACTGTGGCGCGAGCGTTTTGGCCAGCCTCTGCCCATGATCGGCGCGCCCGAAGTCGCCCGTCGCATCCTGCGCCAGCACGGCGTGGCCGTGCGCCGCCCTTCCGACGCCAAAGCCGCTTCCTCCCAGGAAGGCTGAGGCTGCGTCATCATCTATGAAGGTGAAAGGTTCTGGCGGAGACGGAGGGATTCGAACCCTCGGTACCCCTTACAGGGTACGACGATTTAGCAAACCGTTGCCTTCAGCCACTCGGCCACGTCTCCGGCAGGCCGCGTGGATAGCGAGTCGCGCGACGCTTCGCAATGCGGAACTGACGCCCTTTGTGTTAACCCGGCATAAGAGTGGCATGTGAGAGGGGATTATCGCCCCATTTTGCTCGATTTCGGGAAAGAGGAATTGGCCATCACCCCTGCTGACACCCTGGCATCCGCGACGGACGGCGCGCGAGCATCTCGCGCCGCGACGACCGAATCGCGCGCCGCGGCTCCGACAGGGCCCACCGGGCGGACGCGGCGCGGGCCGCTGCGGCCCGAGGTCTGGCTGAACACCCGTCAGCGCGCGGCGGCGCGGCGGCGCGTCTTCTATTTCCGAGGCGTGGACATCGTCGCCTCTTCTTTCCTGTGCTTCGTGGCCATCGACCGGCTGAACCCCGGCGGCTTGACGAAGGTCACCCTGCTCCAGGCCCTGCCGATCCTGATCGGCGCACTGGTCACTCTGGGCCTGATGCGCTCGCTGGGCCTGTATCGTTTTGACAGCAGCCGGGCGCCGGCGCGCCATCTGGCGGGGGTTGCTGTCGTGGCCGCCCTGGGCGGAGCCATCGCCTGCGCGCTGGGCCTGGCCCTGCCCGGCGAAACGCCTGTGGCCGAATACGGCTGGTGGGCGATTGCGTCCACGGTTGTGGTGACCGGCCTGCACACCATCTGGCGGATGCTGGTGGCTCAATGGAGAAGCCGCGGCGACCTGACTCCCAATGTCGTCGTGGTCGGCGCCACGCGTCATGCCGAATCCCTGATCCGCGAGGCGCTGGATCGGCGCGACCTCAACATTCTGGGGGTCTTCGACGACCGCCTGGCCCGTACGCCTGACGCCCTGGCGGGGGTGCCGGTTCTGGGCGGGGCCGACGCCCTGCTGGACCATCGGCTGACGCCCTATATCGACCGCGTCATCCTGGCCATCGACCCCAAGGCCGAGGCGCGGGTTCGCGCCCTGACGCACCGGCTGGAAGTCCTGCCCATCCCGCTGACGCTTCTGGTCGACCCCAAGGGCGCCGCCCAACGCAACGAGGCGCTGGAGAAGCTGGCCTCGGCCTCCCTGCCCCTGCTGGGCGGCGCAGTGGACGGTGAGCGGCGCGCGTTCAACAAGCGCATCCTCGACATCATGCTGTCGGCGCTGGCTCTGGTCGCGCTCAGCCCGCTTCTGTTCCTGATCGGACTGGCCGTGCGGCTGGACAGCAAGGGCCCGGCCCTGTTCCGCCAGCGCCGCCACGGTTTCAACCAGGAAGAGATCGTGGTGTGGAAGTTCCGCACCATGCGTCAGGAAGCCTCCGACGCCACCGCCAGCCGCCAGGTGACCGCCGGCGACGACCGCGTGACCCGCCTTGGCAGGTTTCTGCGCGCCACCAGTCTGGATGAGCTGCCGCAATTGGTGAATGTGCTGCGCGGCGAGATGTCGCTGGTCGGGCCGCGTCCGCACGCCATCGGCATGAAGACCGGAGACGCCGAGTCGGCGCGTCTGGTCGCCGAATACGCCCACCGCCACCGCATCAAGCCGGGCATGACGGGCTGGGCCGCCATTAAGGGCTCGCGCGGGCCGCTGCATACGGCCGACGAGGTGCGCCGCCGCGTGCAGCTCGATATCGAATACATCGAGCGCCAGTCCTTCTGGCTGGATCTGTTGATCATCGCCGTGACCGTTCCCGTTCTGCTGGGCGACCGGATGGCTGTCCGCTGATGTTCTGGCGGGGGGTTTTCGGCTACCTGCCGGCCAATATCGTGCAGGGCGTGGTCGGATTTCTGACCATCATCATCTTTACGCGCCTGTTGTCGCCCGAAGATTTCGGGCGATATGCGCTGGCCTATTCCGTGCTGACCCTGGCTCATGTGGCGACGTTCAGCTGGCTGGAAGCCTCAATGGCCCGCTTCTGGGCGGCGCAGTCCGATGAAGCGCAGATGGCGGGGCATTTCGCCAGCCTGTATCGCGCCGCCTTCCTGATCACCGCCGTCTTCGTGCCTGTCGTCGGTATGCTGGTGTGGCTGTGGCCCATGCCGGACAGCTTCCGCCTGCCGCTGGCGGCGGCGCTGGCGGGCGTGCCGGTGCGGTGCTTCCTGAAGCTCGCGCAGGAACGGTTCCGCGCGGCGGGGAATGTCGGCCCTGCCGCCGCCATCGATATCTGGAGCGCGGTCGCCGGGCTGATTTTCGGGGTCAGTTTGGCTCTGTTGGGTCTGGGGGCCGAGGCCCCGCTGGCGGGCATGCTGCTGGCGCCGCTGGCCGCCCTGCCCTTCATCCTGCCCGCCGAACTGCGCGAAGCGAAACGCGGACGGCTGGATCGGCAAAGGCTGAAAGCCTACGCCGTCTATGGCTACCCCATCGCGGTCGGTCTGGGGCTGACCGTGGTGCTGGCCTCGACAGACCGATTTCTGCTGGCCCTGTTCATGAACGAGGCGGCGGTCGGCGCCTATCACGCCGCCTACAGCATCGCCAACCGGACGCTGGACGTCATGTTCGTCTGGCTGGGCGCGGCGGGCGCTCCCGCCCTTGTCATGGCGCTGGAGCGCGGCGGGCGCGAAGACCTTCAGGCCGCCGCGAGAGAACAGGCCTCGACCCTGGTGCTGATCGGCCTGCCTGCCGCCGTCGGCGTAGCCCTGGTCGCGCGGCCGCTGGCCGAGTTCATGATCGGCGAAGACCTGCGCACGGTCGCCGCCTCCGTCACGCCGTGGGTGGCGCTGGGCGCCTTCCTGTCGGGCATGACCACCTATTACTTCGGACAGGCGTTTACGCTGGGCCGCCGCACCGGCTGGCTGCTGCTGGCCATGAGCATTCCGGCGGGCAGCAACATCGTCCTGAACATCGTTCTGATCCCGCGCTTCGGCGTCATGGGCGCGGCCTGGGCGACGGCGATCAGCTTTGCACTGGGTCTGGGCGCTTCGATGACCATCGGCCGACGCATCCTGCCCCTGCCCGTGCCGTGGAACGCGCTGGCGCGCTGCGGTCTGGCCGCCGCTGCGATGGCGGGCGTGGTCCTGCTGCTGCCCCCGCTCGGCGGTTTCGCCGAACTGATGATGGATGCAGGCGTGGGGGCAGCCGTCTATGGCGTCGTGGCCTACGCTCTGAACGCCGCCGGCGTGCGCGACCTGCTGCGTCGCCTGCGCGGCTTCCTGCAGGCGCGAAAGGCGGCGGCATGAGCGTCTCCCTTCACGACAACACGGCATGGGCGGCGGCGACGCCCGTCCTGTCGGTGCTGATGCCCTTCCTGCGCGACGATCCGTCAGAGTTGCTGCGGATGCTGGACCGCGAGGCCCAGATCGTCGATGGCCGCGCCGAGTTGATCATTATGGACGACGGCACGGCGGACCCCGCCCTGACCGCGCGTCTGACCGCCCTCATCGACGGCCTGTCCCTGCCCGCCCGACTGATCACCCTGGGCGCCAACGAGGGGCGCTCCAAAGGCCGCAACCGCCTGGCCGAGGCCGCGCGCGGCGGCTTCCTCCTGTTCCTGGACAGCGACATGCGCCCCGACCATCCGCGCTTCCTCAGCGACTGGGTCGATCTGGCGGAGAAGGATAATCCGGCCGTGGCCTTTGGCGGGTTCTCCTTGCTTCAGGCGCCGGGCGACGCGCGCTTCGCCGTCCATCGTCAGATGGCGGCGCGCTCCGACTGTATCCCCGCCGATCAACGCGCGCTCCAGCCTGAAAAATACGTCTTCACCTCCAACCTTCTGGTGCGCCGGGACGTCTTCGACACCGAGAGCTTCGACGCCGGTTTCAGCGGCTGGGGCTGGGAGGACGTCGAATGGGCCATGCGCGTCTCGCGCCGGTTCGCGGTCACGCACATCGACAATCCGGCCACCCACATGGGTCTGGACACGGTCGAGGCCCTGGCCGCCAAATATGAGCAGTCGGCGCCCAACTTCGCCCGCGTGGCGGCCCGGCATCCTGATTTCGTCGCCGCCTATCCCAGCTATCGCGTGGCGAAGAAGCTGAAGGCCGTGCCCGGCCTGCGCCTGATCCGCCCCCTGTTCAAACAGGCGGCGCGCATCGGCCTGCTGCCCCCCCCCGTTCGCGGCCTCAGTCTGCGGCTGTACCGCGCCGCCCTCTACGCAGAGGCGATATGAGCCCCGACGTCGCCGTCGTCATTCCGACCCTGCGTCGCCCGGACGAACTGACCCGCGCCTTGCGTTCGGTCTTCGCTCAACAGGGCGCCGAGAGCCGCCTGCGCGAAATAGTCGTCGCCGACAACGATCCCGAGGCCAGCGCCCGCGCGACGGTCGAGGCGTTGAAGGCTGAATCGCCGGTCCCCCTGATCTGGACCCATGCGCCGCGCCCCGGCGTAGCCACCGCGCGCAACACAGGCCTTTCCGCCACCCAGGCGCCGCTGATCGCCTTTCTCGACGACGATGAAGCCGCCGGCCCCGGCTGGTTGGCCGCCCTGTTGCGCGGTCAGGCGGCGACCGGCGCCGACGCCGTGTTCGGCCCCATTCAGGGACGCGTTCCCCAGGGCACGGGCTGGGCGACGGCCTATCTGGAACGCTTCTTCGGCCGCGAAGGACCTGAAGGCGATCAGTTGATCGACGAGCCCTATGGCTGCGGCAACTCGCTTCTGGTGCGTGCGACCGCCCTGCCCGGAGAGGCGCCCTTCCACGTCGGATCGGATCAGATCGGCGGCGAGGACGATGTCCTGTTCGCCGCCCTGAAGGCGCGCGGCGGGCGGTTCGGCTGGGCGGCCGACGCCTGGGTGGACGAGTTCGCCCCTCCGCATCGCGCGACCCTACGCTACGCCCTGACCCGCGCCTTCGCCTATGGCCAGGGCCCCAGCCAGACAGCCGCCGAGGCGCGCGACTGGCTGGGCGTCGGCCGCTGGATGGCCATCGGCGCGGTTCAGACTCTGGTCTGGGGCGCAGCGACCCTCGCCATGACCATTTTGGGCCGCGCCAGCCGCGCTCAGATGGCCGACCGCGCCGCGCGCGGCCTGGGCAAGATCATGTGGATGAAGGGCTTCGAGCCGCGCTTCTACGGCCAGAGTGAACTGGACCGCCTCAACCGGCTGAGAAAGTCTAGCTGAAGAACCGCTTCAGCAGCTTCGGCGGGCTCCAGGTCGAGCGGTTCATCACCAGACCCGCGACACGGCCTCCGGCGGCGTCGATCTCCTCGCGCAGGGCGGCAGGCGCGGCCGCGCCGGTGCTGTCCGCCGCCACCACCATCACCGTCGAGTCCGCCAGCGGGGCCAGCGTCAGGGCCATGTCGCTGCGGTCCGCCGCCGGGGCGTCGATCACCACAGTGTCGGCATGCGCCCGCAGCCGGGTCCAATAGCGCGGATCATCGACCGCCTCGACCCGCTGGCCTGCGCGCAACAGCTCCATATGGAAGCGGGTGACATACAGCCGCCCTCCCAGACAGGCCTTGGCCGTCAGGATACGCCCCGGCGCGGCGGGCTTGCCGTCACGGCCGCGCAACGGCGGCGACACGGCGTAGAAGGCCGATCCGTCCGGCGACGCCCGCACAGACGACCCCATGCGCCCGAACCGGTCCGGCTCGGCGGCGATCTGCTCCATCTGCCCCTGCTGCGACAGGTCGCCGTCGATCAGCCAGACCGGACGGCGTCCACGCACGGCGGCCATACGGGCGAACTCTCGCGCCACTGTCGAGACGCCCTCGCCCGAAGTCGCGGCGGCGAACAGGATCACGCGGCCGCGATGCGCCGGGGCCGGCCCCAGCGCGGCCCACAGGCCAGCCATTTCTGTCGTCAGATCGACCATGCGAATCGTTTACGCGCGCGCCATTTGGCGCAACCTAGCACGAGCCGCCCGCCGGTCATCGCCGCGTATCGGCGTCATACGCGCTCAGGCGCTCTTGGCCGGCGCCACGGCGAGCACCGGCGCATTGAGGGTGCGGCTCAGGGTCGCGGGCATGGCGAAGCCGGGCCGCAGCAGCACCCGCAGCAGGCCGACACACAAGGCGGTGAAGCCGGCGAACAGGAAGACGGCGATCATCAGCGGCGCCTTCAGGCTCTTGCCCTTCGACGGCGGCTGGGCCCGCTCGATGACGGTGACGTTGTCGGCGCCCGCCTTGACGAGCTCATTGTCGGCGCGGCTCTGGGTCTCGCGCTGCTGGAACTCGCGGATCGATGCGGTCAGCACCTCGCGGTTGCCCGCCAGGGTCGAGTTGCGCGACTCCAGCTCGGTCAGCCGCGCCTGGCGCGCGCGCAGATCCGTCAGTTGCCGATCCAGCACAGCCAGCCGCGCGGACAACGCATCCCGCTCGGCCTGAGCGTTGATGCGGGTGGTCTCCAGCTCGACCCAGATCGGGTTCGGTCCCGTGCGGACCTCCTTGGCGCCGACCGCCGTGCCGGTGCCCACATAGGTCTGAAGCTGGGCGATCTTGGCGTCGATCTCGCGCACTGGCTGGGCGTCGGCCTGATAGCGGGCCAGCAGGCTCTCACGCTCGGTGCGCAGCTGCAGGATCAGGTCCTGAGCCGAGACGTTCAGATCCTTGTACAGGGCCACCTCCGACGGTGTCCGCGACAACTGGCTGACCAGGGTCGACAGACGCTGCGACGCCTGTTGCAGTTGGGCCTGAACGCCCATCCGCTCGGTGAAGATCGACTGATAGGTGCTGGCGACCGTGGCTCTGGCCGTGGCGAAATCGCCGATATTATTGGTGCGAAGGAAGTCTTCATAAGCGCGGTCAGCGTCGCCCAACTCGTCCTCGAACGTCTGGCGCTGGGTGCGGATGGCCGCCGTCGCGCGGTCCTGGAAGACCTCGCGGCGATAGGTCAGATACTGGTCGATAACCGTGTTCAGGACCCGCGCCGACTTGGCCGGATCATCGCTCTTGTAGCTCAGGCCGATCACCGGGCTCAGCGGCGTCACCTCGACGTCCAGCCCCGTGGCGACCGCGCGAACCGCCGAGGCCTCGCGGCGGGCCGGATCGGCGGGCGGGGGCGCATCGGGGTTCTGGAAGCTCTCGACGCCCAGGGCGCGCACCACGCGGCGCTTGACCTCAAGGCTGTTCAGAATGGCGGCTTCGGATTGCGCCACCTCGGCGGCCGAAGGGGGCATCGCCCGCTCGCCCAGGCCGACGCGCGGTTGATAGACGTATTCCTGGCCCACGCCGACGAACAGGCTGGCGCCGGCCGTGTAGCTCTTCTTCATCGTCATCACGACGGCGGCGCCGACGCCGAAGATCACTGCGAAGATGATGACCATCAACAGCAGTTCGCGGAACAGCAGAGCCACGACGTCCATGACGCCGTACCGGGGACGGGTTGCTGTGACGTGCGAACGCATACGGGCCGGATCATCCACCAGTGTCAGACAGGGACACCTTGAAGCGTTGGCGTTAACCGCGCGTTACCCATAAGGCGTCAACTTGGAGGAACTTCAGTTTCGCAATCGATCGGACCCGGCCGCTCATGGACGTTGATCGCCGCCTGCTTCTCCTGGCGCTGGGCGCCGGCCTGACCGGCTGCGCGTCCGGCGGTCGCAACGGATCGGCCGCCCTGCCCCGTCCGCAGACGGTGGCGGACCTGCCGCGCGACCTGCCCTTCGCGCCGTGGACCGATATCGAGCCTGAATACCGCCTCTATGCCGGCGACGAGATCGAAGTCGCCCTGCCCACCGCGAGCGAACTGACCCGCCAGCTGAAGATCGGCCCGGACGGACGGGTCTCGCTGCCGCTCGTCGGGCATGTGACCGCGGCCGAACGCAGCCTGTCGGAGCTTGAGGGCGACATCTCGGTCGGCTACGCCCCTCACCTGCTGCGCCCCGAGGTCGAGGTGACGCTGCGCCAGGCCGGTCCGCTCAAGGTCTGGATCGACGGCGAGGTCCGCAACCCCGGCATGTTCGACATGCCCGGCCAGATCGACGCCTATCAGGCCCTGATCATGGCGGGCGGCGCCCTGCCGACGTCCAACGCCCGCAACTGCGCCCTGATCCGACGCGGACCGGGCGATCTGCGCATGCTGAAGGTGCTGGACCTGCGCGCGCCGCGCGGGGAGATTCTACCCTTACGTCGCGGCGACATCATCTTCGTTCCGCGCTCGACGCTGGGCGAACTGGCGGCCTTCTTCACCCAGTTCCGCGCCGCCCTGCCGATCGGCTTCTCCTACGCCATCAACGGCGGCTACGCCTCGACATAATGTGGGTCAGAGCGATACGGCGATAAGTGAAGCCGCTTCATCGTCCATATGGATCGCGAAGCCCGTCTTACAGGCCCAAGCGAACTTCGCTTCACGACCCGTTGCGGACTTCTCATTCGGACGATGTCGTCAGACCCGTCGCCACTTATGAACCGGTCGATCCCGCTTCTCATAGCGCCGCAGTTTCGGCTACCATTCCTCATTGATCGGGGAAATCATGACGGACCAGTTGCAGCAAGGCAGGGAAGTAGCATCTGACGTCAGGAAGCCCGCAGCGCCGACCAGCGTCCCGGTTATTCGTTCAGGGGGATTTCAGCTTGCCAAACGGCTGACTGAGTTTTTCTCCGTCGTCACCGCCGCATCGTTTGCCGTGTCAATATTCGCAAATCAGGCGGTATTTGATCGTTGGGGTCTGAACTTCCTCCAACTCGCAACGGTCACTGACGTCGTAATGTCGGGTCTATCGCTTCTCTTCTTTGCCATTCCCTTGGCAATGGCGCTGCTGGCCGCTTGGGTCATCGGAGGTTTTAGAGGGCGGTTGCGCTGGTTTGGCCGGATTGCGCTCATCATCGCCGCCCTTGTTTTCGCCCTGGGCCTCTGGGGGTTATCCCAAGGCGAAGCCGACCAAGGCGCAGCGGCTGCGGTGTCCTCGAGCGGCTTCGTGCTGGTGGGTCTGCTCGGTCAACCCGCTCTGCGTTTTCATAGAGAAAGGAGCCTGCGCGCCGGCATCGCAGCCATCGCCGCCGCTATCCTCGCCGCCCTCACCTTGGGCCAGACAGTCGCCTACACCGTGAAAAGGTATGAGGCGCGCGGCTATTCCGCCGACGCCCAGCTCTATCTTCAGCCCGCGATCCCTTCTTGCAAAGGTCGAGCGCTGTGGGTTGGTGAACGTGCCGTAGTGCTCGACTGCAGCGAACGAAGCGGCCCCCGCAGTATCAGCGTCATCTTTGGACAACAGGATCGGCTCTACAGAGCTGTGGCGCCCCAACGGGACGGGGAAGTCCGCTAACCACCCATAGCTGAAGTTGAAAGGGTCTGTTTTGGGCAACCAAAACCAGCGCCGATTTAAAACTGATTGGGAAGCAGCGCTTCCGCGCGCGGACGAGTGCAAAACTCATCCAGCCCAAACGGGCTTAAACCGTGGTCGGGGCGAGAGGATTCGAACCTCCGACCCTCTGGTCCCAAACCAGATGCGCTACCAGGCTGCGCCACACCCCGGACCGACGGAGCGCTCTCATGACACGTCGGCGACGACGCCGCAACGGCCTAAGCGGCGCCTTAGTCGGTCAAGGGCGAAAGAAAGGATGTTTCACCGTGTCGCCCGGCTTGGCGCCGATCTCGTCCGCCCGTCCCGCACGCAGTTCCAGCACCCCGTTGGCCGCCCCGTTCGAGGGAATCGGCGCCTCTGAGTTCGGCGTCGTGTGGCTGGCGATGGAGACGATGCGGCCGCGCGGATCGATGTAGATGATGTCCAGCGAACTGGGCGTGTTCTTCATCCAGAAGCTCTGCTCGGACGCCGCCGGAAACTGGAACAGCATTCCGCGATCGTCTTCCAGCGGCGGGCGGAACATCAGGCCGCGCGCGCGCTCGGCGTCGTTGTCCGCGATTTCCACCATGAATTTGTGCTCGCCCGTCGATGTAACGATGGACAGGGCTTCGAGCGGTCGCCCCGCGCCATCCATCGGCCCGGTGCGCGCGCAGGCCGAAGCCATCACGGCGATCCCCAGGGCCGCGCCCAAAGCCAAACGGCGGGTCAGGTTCATCATCATCGTCCCTTGCGGACGAACTCAGCCGCCCGGTCTGATATCAGCCACCACGAGGCCCTTGGGACCTTCGGCGAAACGCACGCTGACCGGATCGCCCGGCAGCAGGTCGTCCAGGCCGCAGCGTCGCAGCGTCTCGACGTGAACGAAGATATCGCCGTCCTGGCCGTCACGCACCACGAATCCATAGCCCTTGGTGCGATTGAACCATTTGACCACCGCCGCTTCCAGCGGCGTGTCAGCAGAGAAAGCCTGACCAATGGACGAAGGCCGGATGCTTTCCCGGCGCGTCACAGGCGCCGCCACGGCCGCATCCAGATCGATGACCGTCACAACCTGCCAGCCCTTGGTCCGCTTGGCGCATTCGCAGGTGATGGCCGCGCCCTCGCCCGCCAGTTCGTGACCGGCCTGGCGCAGGCTGGTGACATGCAGCAGGACATCACGAGATTCAGTCAGAGCAGGATCGTCGGGAACGATGAAGCCATATCCCTTGCCCGCGTCGAACCATTTGACCGTACCCGCGACCTTTACGGTCTCAAGCGTATCGCTGTCTTCGAAACTCATCACATAACACCCCCGCCCGAACACACCGGGACAGTCACCATAACACGGGTACGCCAAGATTGGCAATCTCGCCGCCCATTTTACGCCACATTATTGTCAAGAACGCAAGGCGGCGCGCAACTGCGCGTTGCAAAGGCGCGCCGAAGGATTCTGACGATGTCGGGGGAGATAAAACTCCGCGTGGCAGTCCCTAGGGGAATCGAACCCCTCTTTTCAGGTTGAAAACCTGACGTCCTAACCGATAGACGAAGGGACCGCTGCGCGGAGGAGCGGCCTGATAGCCGTCCCTTTTCGGCGATGCAATAGGGCTTCGCACGCTTTTTCAAAAAAACGGCCCGTCGACCGGCCGGCGCGGTTTCGCGCACGCTAAACAAGGCCGATGACGCGCGAAATAGCGGCGTCGAAACAGCTTGAATTGTCGGGGGATATAAAACTCCGCGTGGCAGTCCCTAGGGGAATCGAACCCCTCTTTTCAGGTTGAAAACCTGACGTCCTAACCGATAGACGAAGGGACCGCTGCGCGGAGGACCGTGTAGATAGCCGCCGATTCCGCTTATGGCAAGCTCGACGAAGCGGATTTATGCGACTTTTTCAAAGACCTGCGTCGTTTCACGGCCAAGGCTGACGCTTTCAGACCATGCGTGGATCGGCGACGTCCTCGATCTCGAACTGCACGCCGCGACGGCCGTTCCAGTCGTCGGCTTTCAGGCGACCCGCCAGGCTCAACCCGCCCTGCCCCGCCAGCAGCGCCTTGCCCGTCGGCAGATCGGCGCAACGCCAGGCGATGGCCCGCACCGAGGCGCCGTCGGGGCCGACCAAACGACACCGCACGTGGCCGCCGTTCAGGGCCACCGGTTCGCGCGCCTGCACGCCTTCCAGCGCGAACAGAGGCTCGGGGTTGGCGGGGCCATAGGGGGCCAGTTGCTCGAACGCATCGAACAGATCGCGGGTGGCTGCGCGCGGGTCGATCAGGGCGTCGACCTCGACCCAGTCCTGGGCCACGGCCTCGACCCGTTCGGCCGACAGGTGGTCGTTGAGGAAGGCGCGCAGTTCGTCGATGCGGTCCGCCGCCACCGTCAGCCCCGCCGCCATGGCGTGGCCGCCGCCCGCGATCAGCAGGCCCTCATTCCAAGCCGCCTGAACCGCCCGGCCGAGATTCATACCGGACTGCGACCGGCCCGAGCCCTTGCCCACGCCGTTGATGGCGTCGACGCCGATGACGATGACCGGCTTCCTCCAGCGTTCACGCAGCCGCCCGGCGACGATCCCGACGACGCCGGGGTGCCAGTCTTCGCCCGAAACGACCACGGCGGCGCTGTCGTCGGCATGTGCGCCCGTCGCCTCGACGCGGCGGACGGCCTGTTCCGTGACCTCGGCCTCGACCTCGCGCCGGGCGAGGTTCAGGGCGTCCAGTTCCTGCGCCAGCATCCGCGCCTCGTCGGGGTCGTCGGTAGACAGCAGGCGCGCGCCCAGATCCGACTTGCCGATCCGACCGCCCGCATTGATGCGGGGCCCCAGAATAAAGCCCGCGTGGTTGCTTTTGGCCGGTCCCGGCTCGGCGCCCGCCGCGGCCAGCAGGGCGCGCAACCCCGGATTGCGCCAGTGCGACATCACCCCCAGCCCCAGACTGGTCAGGGCGCGATTGAAGCCGGTCAGGCCCGTCACGTCGCAGATGGCGCCCATGGCCGCCAGATCCAGCCACTGGCGGATGTCGGGCTCGGCCTTGCCCTCGAACAGGCCGCGCCCGCGCGCCTCTCGGTTCAGGGCGGCCAGCAGGACGAAGACCACCCCCGCCGCCGCCAGATTGCCCTGCCCCGAGCCGCAACCCGGCCGGTTCGGATTGACCACGGCGAGGCAGGCGGGCGGCTCTTCGCGCATCATGTGATGGTCGATGACCACGACCTTCAGCCCGATGGCCGCCGCATGGGCCACCGCCTCATTGGCCGCCGCGCCGCAATCGACCGTGATGACCAGATCGGCGCCGCGCGCCTTCAGCGTGTCAAAGGCCCGCGCGCTGGGGCCGTAGCCTTCGGTCAGGCGATCGGGGACATAGATGGGAAGGTCCGCGCCCAGCGCCCGGAACCAGCGCACCAGCAGGGCCGCGCTGGAGGCTCCATCCACGTCGTAGTCGGCGAAGACGTGAACGCTGGCCTGCACCTGCAAGGCGTCGATGATGGCGGCGGCGGCGGCGTCCATGTCCATGAAGCTGGACGGATCGGGAAACAGCGCCTTCAGCGTCGGCTTCAGGAAGTGGGCGCCCTGGTCCGCCGCCACGCCGCGCGCCGACAGGGCGCGGGCCATCACCTCGTCCAGCCCCAGCGCCTGCATATGGGCGCGGGTCGTCGCCGCTTCGGCCGGTCGCTGCCGCCACGCCCGCCCCGACAGAGAGCGGCTGACGCCCAGAAAGGCGGACGCGCCGTAACCGTCCGCCATCAGAAGGGCCGTCCGACGAAAGAAGCAGCGATGAAGAAAGAACGGGCCATGCGGACCTTTTGCAGCAGATTCGAGCGACGGCCCTGCGGCCTCAGCGTTCAGGATCGCGGGATTCGAGGCTGGACGCGATCTGCGCGCCTCATGCCCCTTATATCGCAGCTGCGACCAAGGCGGTCGTGCGCCTCAGAAACGCGGGCGGTCGATAGGCGGCGGCGGGGTGGCGCGGCGGCGTAGTTCTTCGGCGTAGGCTTCGACTTCCTGAGCGGTCTTGATCGTCTGGGGCGACATCTGGCTGGCGTCGACACGTCGGTTGATCTCGGCGAGGAAGGCGGCCGGATCGGTGTTCAGCGTCCAGTCAATACGGGCCATTTCGGCCGTCAGGGCGGCGCTGCGGCCTTGCAGGCGCCCCACGTCTGCGGCGATTTCAGTCGGCGCCGGCAAGGGCGTGCTGCTGCGCGGGAAATCGGCCCAGCGCGGATACTGACGATTCTCGTCCACCAGTTGCTGGATGCGAGGCGCCAGCGGCGAGGTCGGATCGGTCTTCGGCTCGAAAGCTCCGACGCAGCCGCCCAAAATCAGGGCCGAACCGAGGGTCGCCCCCCAAGCCGCCGTCCATCCCGTCTTTTTCAGCATAAGCGCGTTCATTTCCGACACTGACATATGCCATCATCGCGTCGGGAGGAAGGCGCGCGCATTCGCTCGTCCCCAACGGAGGTTCGCCATGGCCAAGCGCCCGACCAAGGCCCCGCTCCAGCAGACAGCGCCCGCCGAGGCGCCCGCGCCGCGAAAGGCTGGCCGACCGACCTCAGCCAAGCCGCGCGCCAAAAAGGCCGCCGCACCGCCTGAACAGCCCCAACCCGCGCCCGCCCCGGAACCGACGCCGCAGGACGAAGCCCCCGCCTCCGCGCCCGACTTAATGGCCTTCAGCGCCGAACAGCGTCAGCAGTTGGAGACCCTGTCGCTGAACCTCGCCAAGGCGGCGATGATGGCCCAGACGGCGGTGGCCGAGGCGGCCCTGTCGCAGGCCGACCGCCCCGCCGCCCTGTCGCCCGACCCGTTCAACGTGGCCCCGGCCATGTCCTCGGTCATGACCAGCCTGGCCGCCCGGCCCGAAAAGCTTTTTCAGGCTCAGGCCGACCTGTTCGGCCGCTATATGGAGTTGTGGTCGACCACGACGCGCCGGGCGATGGGCGAGGCGGTCGACACCCCCGCCCCGTCCGACAAGCGGTTCCGCGACCCCGCCTGGTCCGAAAACCCCATGTTCGACATGATGCGCCAGTCCTATCTGGCCACCTCGGACTGGATGAACAGTCTGGTCGCCAGCGTCGAGGATGTGGACCCGCGCGCAAAGCGTCGGGCCGAGTTCTTCACCCGCCTGCTGACCGACGCCTTCTCGCCCGCCAACTTCCTGGCGTCCAACCCCGTGGCGCTGAAGGCCCTTGCCGAGACGAGCGGCGAATCCCTGGTGCGCGGGATGCAGAACTTCGCCGCCGATCTGGAGCGCGGCGCCGGGTCGCTGAAGATCAGTCAGGCCGACTACGGCCGCTTTGTTCTGGGCGAGAACGTCGCCACGGCGCCGGGTCAGGTGGTCTGGCGCGACGAACTGTTCGAGCTGATCCAGTACGACGCCGCGACGGATCAGCAGCACGCCATTCCGCTGCTGATCTTCCCGCCGTGGATCAACAAATTCTACATCATGGACCTGCAGCCGGCGAACTCCCTGATCCGCTGGCTGAGCGCGCAGGGCTTTACCGTCTTCGTCTGCTCATGGGTCAACCCCGACCGCGACAAGGCTGAGTTCGGCCTCGACGACTATATGAAGAAGGGCGTCTATCGCGCCGTCGAGAAGACGCTGGAGCAGAGCGGCCAGAAGAACCTGAACGCCGTCGGCTACTGCATCGGCGGCACCATGTTGGGCGCCACACTGGCGCACATGGCGGCCAGGGGCGACGACCGCGTCGCCTCCGCCACCTTCTTCGCCGCCCAGCACGACTTCGCCGAGGCGGGCGATCTGCTGCTGTTCACCGACGAGCACTGGCTGGCCGAGATCGAGCGGCTGATGGACGAGGCGGGCGGCGTTCTGCCCGGCGCCACAATGGCCGACACCTTCAACGCCTTACGCGCCAATGACCTGATCTGGTCCTTCTTCGTGTCCAACTATCTGATGGGCAAGGCGCCGCCCGCCTTCGACCTGCTGGCGTGGAATGCCGATCAGACGCGGATGCCCAAACGGCTGCACCTGCAATACCTGCGACTGATGTATGGCCGTAACGCCCTGTCCAAGGGCGAGTTGGAGATCGACGGCGAACGCATCGACCTGTCGAAGGTCCGCATCCCCCTCTATTTCCAGGCCAGTCGCGAGGACCACATCGCGCCGATGAACTCGGTCTATCGCTCGGCGCGGCTGTTCGGTGGGCCAGTGACCTATACGCTGGCCGGATCGGGCCACATCGCCGGGGTCATCAACCCGCCCGCCGCCAACAAGTATCAGCACTGGGTCAACGCCGCCCTTCCCGAAACCCTCGAGGAATGGCAAGCGGGGGCGCAGCAACACCCCGGCAGCTGGTGGTCGCACTGGGCCGACTGGCTGGGCGCGAAGTCCGGCGAGAAGATCGCGGCGCGCGATCCCAAAGCCGGACCATTGAAGCCTATCGAACCGGCGCCCGGCGCCTATGTGAAAGTAAAGTCTTGAAGCGTATCGAGCCCAACCTGCTGCTGGCCGTCGCCACGGCCATTCCGCTGATCCTGCTGATCGCGACCGCGACCCTGTTCGGCGCGCCGGGCCAACTGGTGAAATATCTGGTGATTGCGGTCATCGTGCCCGCCGCCTTCGTGCCGCTGAACGGCATGATGGCCCGGCGGATGGGAATGCAGCGTCCGCCGATGATCCATCCCCAGGCCGCCTCCACCGCCGTCTGGGCCAGCCTGTTTCCGGCGCTGATCATCCTGGCGGCGGGCGTGCCGCTGGTCTTCCCCGGACACGATTACGGCCTGCTGATCATCATCGCCGCCGTCTTCTTCGGCGGAACGGTGGAGTCGGCGGTCAAGGCGGCGCGGGCGCGCTGATCGCGCGCCCTGATCGGCCTCACTTGAGGCCGGTCGCCTCGTCCAGACCCAGCATGATGTTGAGGTTCTGAACCGCCGCGCCCGAGGCGCCCTTGCCCAGATTGTCCAGCAGGGCGACCAGACGCGCCTGCTCGCCCCCGCGATCGCCGAAGACGTGCAGGCGCATACGGTTGGTGCCGTTCAGGCCCTCAGGCTCGATGCCGGTCATGGCCTCGGTCTCGTCGATCTCGGCGACCTCGACGAAACGCTGCCCCTCATAGGCCTCGACCAGAGCGCCATGCAGCCGCTCAACCGAAGGCGTTTCCGGCAGGGCCGACAGGTGCAGCGGAACCTCGACCAACATCCCCTGACGATAGTTCCCCACGGCGGGCGAGAACAACACCGGGCGCGACAGGCCCGCGTGCTTCGTCATTTCCGGCACATGCTTGTGCTTCAGCGTCAGGCCATAGGCGCGGAAGGCGGTTGAGGCACCCTCAGCCTCAAACTCGGCGATCATGGCCTTGCCGCCGCCGGAATAGCCGGACACCGCATTGATGGTGACAGGCCAGTCGGCCGGGACCAGCCCCGCCTTCACCAACGGCCGCATCAGGCCGATGAAGCCCGTCGGATAGCAGCCGGGGTTGGACACCCGCGTCGAGGCGGCGATGGCCGCGCGCTGGTCCGCATCCATCTCGGCGAAGCCATAGGTCCAGCCGTCCGCCACGCGGTAGGCGGTCGAGGCATCGATGACCCGCACCTTGGGATTCTCGATCATCGATACGGCTTCCTTCGCCGCATCGTCAGGCAGGCATAGGATGACCGCATCGGCGCTGTTCAGCGCCTCGCGCCGCGCCTCGACATCGCGTCGGCGGTCGCCCAGCAGCATCAGTTCCAGATCGCCGCGCGCCTCCAGACGCTCGCGGATCTCCAGCCCCGTGGTCCCGGCCTCGCCGTCGATGAAGATGGTGTGGGTCATCTCGTGCTCCCGAAATGCCCCTTCCGTTGCGGGAAAAGGGCAAAAGAAAAAAGGCGCCTCGGGTTTCCCCGAAGCGCCCTTTGTATTCCCAGTCGCGGGTTCGCGACTTAGCGCTTCGAGAACTGGAAGGACTTGCGCGCCTTGG
Organism: Brevundimonas diminuta 470-4; assembly: GCA_000318405.1. Lineage (GTDB taxonomy): Bacteria > Pseudomonadota > Alphaproteobacteria > Caulobacterales > Caulobacteraceae > Brevundimonas > Brevundimonas diminuta_B. Next base: position 69,047 of record KB291783.1, read on the forward strand.
CGCGGCCGTACTTCTTACGCTCGACGACGCGGCTGTCGCGGGTCAGGAAGCCGTGCGGCTTCAGAACCTTGCGCAGTTCCGGCTCGTAGTGGGTCAGGGCGTGCGACAGGCCGTGGCGGATGGCGCCGGCCTGGCCCGACAGGCCCGAACCTTCGACGGTGCAGATCACGTCGTACTGGGTGGTGCGGTCCGAAACGGTCAGCGGCTGGGCGACCATCATCTGCAGCACGGGACGAGCGAAGTAAGCCGCCACGTCCTTGCCGTTGACGGTGATCTTGCCGGTGCCGCGCTTCACCCACACGCGGGCGATGGCGTTCTTGCGCTTGCCGGTCGAGTACGAGCGGCCCAGGGCGTCGATCTTCGGCTCGCGGACGATTTCCTCGGCGGCGGCAGTGCCCAGGCCCTTCAGGGCGTCAAAGCCGGCGGCGGTGTCTTGAGTCACGTCGGTCATGCTCAGGCGCTCCGGGTGTTCTTGGCCGAGATCGACTTGAAGTCGATGGTTTCGGGCTGTTGGGCTTCGTGTTCGTGCGCCGCGCCGGCGAACAGGCGCAGGTGGGTCATCTGCTTGCGAGCCAGCGGCGACTCCTTGGGCAGCATGCGCTCAACGGCCTTTTCAAGCACGCGCTCGGGGAAACGACCGCCCAGAACCTTCTCCGGGGTGGTTTCCTTGATGCCGCCCGGGTGGCCGGTGTGGCGATAGTAGACCTTGTCGGTGTTCTTCTTGCCGGTGAACACCACCTTGTCGACGTTGGTGACGACGACGTAGTCGCCGCAGTCAACATGCGGGGTGTAGGTCGGCAGGTGCTTGCCGCGCAGGCGGTTGGCGATGAAGGTCGCGAGGCGGCCCACCACGACGCCTTCGGCGTCGATGTGGATCCACTTCTTCTCGACCTCGGCCGGCTTCAGCGAAGCCGTAGTGCTCTTCAGCATGATGAGGGTCCTGGAAGACGAAAAACGCGGCTCGATCCGGACGGATTGAGCGGAGGCCGTGCTGATAGAGGGTCCGCACGCAGAGGTCAACGTCGCTTTCGACACCAACAACATATCATGTCATTGAAAAATAAGCACTATTAGTTGTTGGTATTAAAATACCCGATCCATTTGGCGTAAATCACGCGGGCCAGGGGCGGGAAAACGCCGCGCCACCCTCTCCCTCGCGACGGTTTTCGTCTTCTCGCACGAATCCAGACGCGGTAATCGCGGGCCATGCCCTCTCGCTCCCTCTTCCCGACCCAGGTGTATGACGCCACCCTCTCCTCGGCGCGCGGATGGAGCGAACTGCACGAGGAGTTGCTGGACCTGTGCCTGATCATGGCCGAAGAGGACGAGGCCGGGATCGAATGGTGCCGGGCCAACCACTATCCGGGCTATACCTCCTACGGCTCGATCAACGACCTGCCTCAGCGCTTTCCCGACTTCGCCGAACTGAAGAAGCTGCTGGACAGGCACGCCGCCGCCTTCGCCCGGAGCCTGCATTTCGACCTGGCGAAGAAGCTGCGACTCGACAATCTGTGGGTCAACGTCCTGATGCCTGGCGGCGGACATACCGGCCACATCCATCCCCACGCCGTGCTGTCCGGCACCCTTTATATCCACGTGCCCGACGGCGCCTCGTCGCTGAAGATCGAAGACCCGCGCCTGGCCATGATGATGGCCCGCCCCGGCCTGACCGCGGAGGCGAGCGAGGCGGAACAGCCCTTCGTCTATCTGAAGCCCGCGCCCGGCACGGTGCTGATGTGGGAAAGCTGGCTGCGTCACGAAGTGCCCGCCAACCGCGCCGAAGAACAGCGCATCTCCATAAGCTTCAACTACGCCTGAACATCGCGGGGCGCCGCCCTTCCCTCGCCGCATTTCGCCGAGAAACCTGCATCAACGGCAAAGCTCCAGAGGGGAGAACAGGATGCGGATTTTTAACGCGACGGCAGCAGCGGCCATGTTCACGACAGGCGCCCTGATGCTGGCAGGGTGCAGCGACAAGGCCGATGCGCAGGCCGCGTCCGCTAACGCCGCCCCCGTCGCCGACGGCGCCCCCTATGTGCTGCAGGGCACCCAGGTCTGGGCCGTGCCGGACCCCGTATCCGGTCGGAACTATCAGGTCTTCGTCAGCCTGCCCGCCGGTTACGACGCCGATCCGGGCCGCCGCTATCCGACCCTATACGTCACCGACGCCGACTATGCCTTTCCCATCATCCGCCAGATTGCCCGTCGGGTGAATCTGGAAGGCCCGGTGGTGCAGGACTTCATTCTGGTCGGCCTGTCCTATGCCCAGGGCGACAGCGGCGCCGACAGCCGACGCCGCGACTACACCCCCACGCCCAACGGCCCGCGCAATTCCGCAGGATCGGTCCACGGCGGCGGCGCAGCCTATCAGGCCTATCTCAAGGCTGAGGTTCTTCCTTTCATCGAGCAGAAGTTCCGCGCCGACCCCGCGCAGCGCGTGTTGCTGGGACATTCCTATGGCGGCCTGCTGGGCGCCCAGATCCTGTTCAGCGATCCGGCGATGTTCAGCGGCTATGTGCTGGGCAGTCCGTCGCTCTGGTACGACAAGCGCCACATGCTGGGGGTCGAAGCCGACTATGCCCGCGCCCATGAAGATCTGAAGGCGCAGGTCTTCATGTATGTCGGCGGCTATGAGGTTCCCGGCCCCGACCGCCGCAACACCAGCAGCGCCGACCTTGTGGCCGATATGAAGACACTGCAAAGCAATCTGCTGTCGCGTCGATACCCTGGCCTGAAGGTCAGTTCGATTGTTCTGGAGGGCGAGGATCATCTGACGGTGGCGCCGGTCGGCTTCACGCGCGCCCTGGAAGCGGTTCTGCCCGCGCACTGAGGTCGCCTTTTAAAAGCCGCGTCGGCGTCCGAAGATTTGCCCAATGCCTTCGGGGTCGCTACATCCTCCGGCAACTTCCCATCCGCACTGAATCAAAGGCGCGACGCGACGCATGGCGCAACAATATATCTTCCAGATGCAGGGCCTGACCAAGGCCTATCCCGGCGGCAAGAAGGTCTTCGAGAACATCTGGCTCAGCTTCTACAACGACGCCAAGATCGGCGTCGTCGGGGTCAACGGCTCGGGTAAGTCGACCCTGCTGAAGATCATGGCCGGCCTGGACCACGAGTTCCAGGGCGAGGCCCGCGCCGCCGACGGCGTCAAGCGCGGCTATCTGGAGCAGGAGCCGCAGCTCGACCCGAACCTGAACGTCCGCCAGAACGTCGAGGCCTGGTGCGAAGAGAAGCAGTGGGTCAACCGCTTCAACGAAGTCGCCAACGAACTGGGCGAAAACTACACCGACGAGCTGATGGAGGAGATGACCGCCCTTCAGGAGAAGATCGACGCCGGCGACGTCTGGGACATCGACAGCCGCATCGATCAGGCGATGGGCGCCCTGCGCTGCCCGCCGGACGACTGGGAAGTCACCAACCTGTCGGGCGGTGAAAAGCGCCGCGTGGCGCTGGCCCGCCTGCTGCTGTCGAAGCCCGACATGCTGCTGCTCGACGAACCGACCAACCACCTGGACGCCGAGTCGGTGGCCTGGCTGCAGCACCACCTGGAGAACTTCCCCGGCTGCGTCATCCTGGTGACCCACGACCGCTACTTCCTGGACCTGGTGACCAAGTGGACGCTGGAGCTGGACCGCGGCAAGGGTCACCCGCACGAGGGCAACTATTCCTCGTGGCTGGAAGCCAAGACCAAGCGCGTCGTTCAGGAGCAGTCGGAATCCGAAGCCCGCCAGCGCGCCCTCACCCGCGAACTGGAATGGGTCCGCTCGGGCGCCAAGGCCCGTCAGGCCAAGTCCAAGGCTCGTCTGGCCGCCTATGAGAAGATGGTCGCCGAGCAGGAAAGCTCCGCCAAGGCCCAGACCTTCGCCGCCATCCAGATCCCGCCCGGCCCGCGCCTGGGCAACGTCGTTCTGGAAGTGGCCGGCCTGAAGAAGTCCTATGGCGACAAGGTTCTGTTCGACGACCTGAACTTCAAGCTGCCGCCCAACGGCATCGTCGGCGTCATCGGCCCCAACGGCGCCGGCAAGTCGACCATGTTCAAGCTGATCACCGGCCAGGAACAGCCCGACGGCGGCACGATCAAGGTCGGCGAGACCGTCAAGCTGGCCTATGTCGACCAGTCGCGCGACGACCTGAAGCCGGACGACACCATCTGGCAGGCCATCTCGGGCGGCACCGACGTGATGATGGTCGGCAAGCGCGAGATCAACACGCGCGCCTATGTCGGCAGCTTCAACTTCAAGGGCGGCGACCAGCAGAAGAAGGTCGGCCAACTGTCGGGCGGTGAGCGCAACCGCGTCCACCTGGCCAAGACCCTGGCCACCGGCGGCAACCTGATCCTGCTCGACGAACCGACCAACGACCTGGACATTGAAACCCTGCAGAACCTCGAAGAGGCTCTGGAAGAGTTCGCCGGCTGCGCCGTGGTCATCAGCCACGACCGCTGGTTCCTGGACCGTCTGGCCACCCACATCCTGGCCTTCGAAGGCGACGGCCACGTGGAATGGTTCGAGGGCAACTTCGAAGCCTACGAACAGGACAAGATGCGCCGCCTGGGCGCGGACAGCATCATCCCCAAACGCATCCAGCACCAGAAGTTCGGTCGCTGATCCGGCAGACAGACTGACAAGCGGCCCTCCGAGCGATCGGGGGGCCGTTTTTCTATGCCCCCACTCCCGCTCATCCCGGCGGACGCCGGGATC
>KB291783.1:73769-94694 GCA_000318405.1 Brevundimonas diminuta 470-4
CCGGCGGACGCCGGGATCCAGTAAGAGCCCAAGATACCAGAGGGCCGAACGTCGCTCCTGTCGCCAAAACACTGGATCCCGGCGTCCGCCGGGATGAGCGGTTAATGAGAAGGCTGGCGCTCCGACGAAAGCGGGATAGTCTGCCCCCATGACCCAGCGTCCCGCCGTCCTGATCATGCAGCGGCATCTGGCCCCGCTGAGCGCCTTCCTGGAAGGCGCCTACGATGTCTATCGCTTCTGGGAAGGGCCGCCGATCGAGGCGGCGGGCGACATTCGCGCCCTGATCGTCGCGGGCGAGTTCGAGTTAGACAAGGCGCTGATCGAGCGTCTGCCCAATCTGTCGCTGATCGCCTGCTTCACGGCTGGATATGACGGCATCGATGTCGAGTGGTGCCGCGCGCGCGGCCTGCCCGTCACCCATGCGCCCGGCGTGAACCACGAGGACGTCGCCGACCACGCCATCGGCCTGATCCTGGCCGCCCGCCGCCAGATCGCCGAGGGCGACCGCACCATCCGCGCGGGCGAATGGAAACTGTCGACGCGCAGCATCACCACTTCGCTGGGCGGTCAGCGGCTGGGGATCGTCGGCCTCGGCCACATCGGCGAAGCCGTGGCGCGCCGCGCCGAGGTCATGCGCATGGACATCCGCTGGTGGGCGCCGCGCGCCAAGGAAGCCGCGTGGCCGCGCGCCGACAGCCTGATCGAACTGGCGCGCGGCTCCGACATCCTCGTCGTCGCCTGCCGGGCGGACGAGAGCAACCGGGGCCTGATCTCCGCCGAGGTGATCGAGGCGCTTGGACCGTCGGGTTTGCTGGTCAACGTCGCGCGCGGGCAGTTGGTGGACGAGGACGCTGTCCTCACCGCGCTGAAGGACGGCCGTCTGGGCGGCGCAGCGCTCGATGTCTTCGCCGAGGAGCCGACTGAGGCCGCGCGCTGGTCGGGCGTGCCCAACACCGTCCTGACGCCCCACACCGGCGGCGCCACGACCGAGGCGGTGCAGGGAATGCTGATGCTGCTTCTACAGAATCTCTCAGCCCACTTTGCGGACGAGCCGCTGAAGACGCCTGTCGCAGACTGACAATCTGCTCCTTGGGGCGTTCTCGCCCCCTATTTCAGATGCAGAACGAACAATCCGTGCCTGCATTAGGCGGATCGAAGACGCGCACGACCAGATTTTGCTTGCATAAGCGTATAAGGATATCTTTATACGACCTATGACACTGACCGCTGACCAGACTGTTGAAGCCCTGCGCGCCGCCGGCGAACCGACCCGCCTGCGCGTCCTGTCCCTGCTGGCTGCGGAAGAGCTGTCGGTAATGGAGCTGTCGCGCGTTCTGGACCAGAGCCAGCCGCGTGTCTCGCGCCATCTGAAACTGATGGCCGACGCCGGTCTGATCGAGCGATTCCCCGACGGCGCGCGCGTCTTCTACCGCCTGTCGCACGACGCCCTGTCGCGGCGTCTGATCGACACCGTTCTGGACCTGCTGGACGACAGCGAGGGCGAGGCCGACCATCGCCGTCTGGACGAGGTGCGCAAGGAGCGCGCCATCGACGCCGCCCGCTATTTCGAACAGATCGCGCCGCAGTGGGACCAGATGCGCAGCCTCTATGTCTGCGAAAGCGCGGTCGAGGCGGCGGTCGCGCGCGCGGCCGGGTCCGGCCCGTTCGAGCGCGTGGTCGATCTGGGCACCGGATCCGGCCGGATGCTGACCCTGTTCGGCAAGAAGGCGAAGATGTCGGTCGGCCTCGACCTGTCGCAGAATATGCTGAACATCGCCCGCGCCAATGTCTCCAAGGCCGGGCTGGACAAGGTCGAACTGCGCCATGGCGACATCTTCTCGACCCGCCTGCCGCATGAAAGCGCCGATCTGGTGATCGTCCATCAGGTGCTGCACTACCTGGCCGATCCCGCCGCCGCCGTGGCCGAGGCCGCGCGTCTGGTCATGCCGGGCGGCAAGCTGCTGATCGTCGACTTCGCGCCCCATAATTTCGAGCACCTGCGCGAGGCGCATCAGCACCGCCGTCTGGGCTTCCCCGACGCCGAAATTCGGGAATGGCTGACCGAGGCGGGCCTGACGCCCTCAGCGCCCATCGCCCTGCCGCCCGACACCGAAGGGCTGACCGTTCATATCTGGACCGGCGAGCGCGCCGCCCAAGCCGCCCGAAAGACCGCCTGATGGCCCCCTCGTCTCTCGCTGAAGCCCGCGCCCTGCTGCTCTCGCCGCTCGGTCCGGTGGCGCGCGCCGGTTCCAACCGCAACGCCGTCAACGTCTCCTTCGAGTTCTTTCCTCCCAAGACCGATGCGGCCGAGGCCAATCTGTGGTCGGCGATCCGACGGCTTGAGCCGCTGAACCCGGCCTTCGTCTCCGTCACCTACGGCGCGGGCGGCTCGACGCGCGAGCGGACGCACCGCACGGTCCAGCGCATCATCAGCGAAACCACCCTGCGCCCCGCCGCCCACCTGACCTGCGTCGAGGCCAGCCGCGCCGAGGTCGATGAGGTCATCGAGGGCTACAAGGCCATCGGCGTCGATCACATCGTCGCCCTGCGCGGCGACCCGCCGGGCTCCTCAGGCATCGGCGGCGCCTATACGCCCCGCGCCGACGGCTACGCCAACGCCACGGAGCTGACCGCCGCCCTCAACCGCATCGGCGGGTTCGAGGTCACGGTCGGCGCCTATCCGGAAAAGCACCCGGAAAGCCCGTCCATCGACCACGACATCGAGGTGCTGAAGGCCAAGGTGGACGCGGGCGCCACGCGCGCCGTCACGCAGTTCTTCTTCGACATCGAGGCCTTCCTGCGCTTCCGCGACCGGGTGCGGGCGGCGGGCGTGACCATCCCGCTGATCCCCGGCGTCATGCCGGTGTCCAACTTCGCGGGGCTGAAGCGGATGACGGCGGCGTGCGGCGCGGCCCTGCCCGACTGGCTGGCGGGCCATTTCGACGGCCTCGACGACGACCCGGAGACACGCAAGCTGCTGGCCGCCTCCATCGCCGCCGAGACCTGCGCCCGCCTGCAGGAAGAGGGCTTTTCGGACTTCCACTTCTACACCCTGAACCGGGCCGAGCTGGTCTATGCGATCTGTCGGGTGCTGGGCGTGCGCGAAACCAAGGCTGTTGCGTAGATGACTTCTCCCCTGACCCGCGCCGATCGCATCGCCGCCCTGCACGCGGCGGCGAAGGAGCGCATTCTGGTGCTGGACGGCAGCTGGGGCGTGATGATCCAGCGACGCGAGCTGACGGAAGAGGACTTCCGCGGCGAACGCTTCCGCGACCACGGCCACCCGCAGAAGGGCAACAACGACCTGTTGATCCTGACGCGGCCGGACATCATCGCCGACCTGCACGATGTCTATTACGCCGCCGGGGCCGATATTTCGGAAACGAACACCTTCTCCTCGACCACTATCGCGCAAGCGGATTACGGGCTGGAAGACGCGGTCTACGACCTGAACTATGAAGGCGCCCGCATCGCGCGCGAGGTCGCCGACCGCTGGACGGAAAAGGAGCCGCACAAGCCCCGCTTCGTCGCCGGCGCCATCGGCCCGACCAACCGCACCCTGTCGCTGAGCCCGGACGTCAACGACCCAGGCTATCGCGCAGTCACCTATGACGAGGTCTATGAGGCCTATAAGCAGCAGGCGCGCGCCCTGCACCACGGCGGCGTCGACATCTTCCTGATCGAGACAGTGTTCGACACCCTGAACTGCAAGGCCGCGATCAAGGCGATCAAGGATCTGGAGGACGAAGGGCTGGAGCCCCTGCCCCTGTGGATCTCGGGCACCATCACCGACCGTTCAGGCCGCACGCTGAGCGGCCAGACGGCGGAGGCCTTCTGGAACTCGATCCGCCACGCCAAGCCCTTCGCCGTCGGCTTCAACTGCGCCCTGGGCGCGGAGCTGATGCGGCCGCACATCGCCGAGCTGAGCCGCGTCGCCGACACCCTGGTCAGCGCCTATCCCAACGCCGGCCTGCCCAACGCCATGGGCCAGTATGACGAACAGCCGCACGAGACGGCCCACTTCCTCGAGGAATGGGCGCAGTCGGGCCTGGTCAACATCGTCGGCGGCTGCTGCGGCACCACCCCCGACCACATCCGCCACGTCGCCGAGGAAGTCACAGGCGTGACGCCGCGCGCCGTGCCGGAACGCCCGGTGGCCCTGCGTCTGGCCGGGCTGGAACCGTTTGAGCTAGCGTCGTGACGGCATCCCATTTCTTCCTTCTCCCCTCGGGGGAGAAGGTGGGCCGCGCCAGCGGCTCGGATGAGGGGGCGGCCGGATGCGCGCTCACTCTCAGCCGGTCAGCCTACGGACCCCTACCCCTCATCCGTCATGCTGCGCATGACACCTTCTCCCACAAGGGGAGAAGGACTGCCTGCGGTCAATAAGATGCGTCCTGTCTTCATCAACGTCGGCGAACGCACCAACGTTACTGGTTCAGCCAAGTTCAAGAAACTGATCGTCGACGGCGACTACACGGCCGCCCTGTCGGTCGCGCGCCAGCAGGTCGAGGCGGGCGCGCAGGTCATCGACGTCAACATGGATGAAGGCCTGCTGGACGGCCCCGTCGCCATGCGCACCTTCCTGAACCTAATCGCGGCCGAGCCCGACATCGCCCGCGTGCCGATCATGATCGACTCCTCCAAATGGGAGGTGATCGAGGCGGGCCTGAAGTGCGTACAGGGCAAGCCGATCGTCAACTCGATCAGCATGAAGGAGGGCGAGGACGCCTTCCGCCACCACGCCGTTCAGTGCCTGCGTTACGGCGCCGCCGTGGTGGTCATGGCCTTTGACGAGGTGGGCCAGGCCGATACCGCCGCGCGCAAGATCGAGATCTGCACCCGCGCCTACAATATCCTGGTGAACGAGGTCGGCTTCCCGCCCGAGGACATCATCTTCGACCCCAACATCTTCGCCGTCGCGACGGGGATCGAGGAGCACGACAACTACGCCGTGGACTTCATCGAGGCGACGCGGGTCATCAAGCAGACCCTGCCCCACGCCCGCGTCTCGGGCGGGGTGTCGAACGTCTCGTTCAGCTTCCGCGGCAATGAGCCGGTGCGCCGGGCGATCCACAGCGTCTTCCTGTACCACGCCATCAACGCCGGTCTGGACATGGGCATCGTCAATGCGGGCGACCTGCCCGTCTATGACGACATCGACGCCGAACTGCGCGAAGCCGTCGAGGACGTGATCCTGAACCGGCCGCAGCGCACCAATGTGTCCAACACCGAGCGGCTGGTAGACATGGCGCCCCGCTACAAGGGCGAGAAGGGCGCGGCCAAGGTCGTGGACCTGAAGTGGCGCGACGCCCCGGTCGCCAAGCGCATTGAACACGCCCTGGTCCAGGGCATCACCGACTATATCGTCGAGGATACGGAGGAAGCCCGTCAGGCGTCCGAACGCCCGCTGCACGTCATCGAAGGCCCCCTGATGGACGGCATGAACGTGGTCGGCGACCTGTTCGGCTCGGGCCGGATGTTCCTGCCGCAGGTGGTGAAGTCGGCGCGGGTGATGAAGCAGGCCGTGGCCCACCTCGAGCCCTTCATGGAGGCCGAAAAGGCCGGTCAGGAGCGACAGGCGGCAGGCAAGATTCTGATGGCCACGGTCAAGGGCGACGTCCACGACATCGGCAAGAACATCGTCGGCGTCGTGCTGCAATGTAACAACTACGAGGTGGTCGATCTGGGCGTCATGGTCCCGGCCGACCGCATCCTGGACGCCGCCATCGAGCACAAGGTCGACATCATCGGCCTGTCGGGCCTGATCACGCCGTCGCTGGACGAAATGACCTTCGTCGCCGCTGAAATGGAGCGGCGCGGCTTCGACATCCCCCTGCTGATCGGGGGCGCCACGACCAGCCGCACCCATACGGCGGTCAAGATCGAACCGGCCTATCGCAAGGGCTCGACGACCTACGTGATCGACGCCAGCCGCGCCGTGGGCGTGGTGTCCGGCCTGTTGTCCCCGACCGACAAGGCCAAGAACGAAGCGGCCACTCGCGAGGAATACGTCCGCATCCGCGAGCAATATGCCCGTGGGCAGGAGGTGAAGGCCCGCGCTGCCATCGAACAGGCGCGCGACAACCGCTGGCGGCCCGACGAGGGGCAAAGCCCTGCCCCCGCGCCGTCCTTCCTCGGCGTGCGCGCCTATGAAGCGTGGGATCTTCAGGATCTGGCCGACCACATCGACTGGACGCCCTTCTTCGCCAGCTGGGAACTGATCGGCCGCTATCCGCTGATCCTGGAGGACGAGATCGTCGGCGAGGCGGCGCGCGACCTGTTCCGCGACGCGCAAGGAATGCTGAAGCGGATCGTCGCGGAGAAGTGGTTCACCGCCAAGGGCGTCGTCGGCTTCTGGCCCGCCAATGCGCGCGGCGACGACGTGGTGGTCTGGACCGACGAAACGCGCACGACCGAAGCCGCCCGCTTCCACGGCCTGCGCCAGCAGATCAAAAAGTCCAACGGCAAGCCCAACCTGTGCCTGTCCGACTTTGTGGCGGATGACGGCGCCGACTATCTGGGCGCCTTCGCCGTCACCGCCGGTCATGGCGAGCTGGAGAAAGCCGCCGAGTTCAAGGCGGCGGGCGACGACTATTCCGCCATCATGGCGACAGCCCTGGCCGACCGGTTGGCCGAGGCCTTCGCCGAACGCCTGCACAAGGAGGTGCGCACCCAGCTGTGGGGCTACGTCCCTGACGAACAGACCTCGGTTCAGGAGCTGATCGAGGAGAAGTATCAGGGCATCCGCCCCGCACCCGGCTATCCGGCCCAGCCCGACCACACGGAAAAGGCGACCCTGTTCCGCCTGCTGGACGCCGGGACCAACGCCGGGATGAGCCTGACGGAATCCTTCGCCATGACCCCCCCGGCCTCAGTCAGCGGCCTCTACTTCGGCCATCCGGGCAGCCACTATTTCGGCGTCGGCAAGATCGACCGCGATCAGATCGAGGACTACGCCGCCCGCAAGGGCTGGGACGTGCAGACGGCCGAGCGTTGGCTGGCTCCGATCCTGAACTATGACCCGGCCGCCATCGGGCGAGACGCCGCCGCCTGACCCGAGACCAGGGGCCGCCATGTCCCCGGCCGCGCGGGGGTGCTAAGGGTCTGGACGTCGTCGTTTTCGCCGGATGTCTGAGACCTATGAAGCCCCTGCCCGCCCTCGCCGCCCTTGCCTCGGACATGACCGCCTGGCGTCGGGATTTCCACGCCCACCCCGAGCTTTCGGGCGAGGAAAGCCGCACGGCGAAGATCGTTTTCGACGCCCTTAAAAACATGGGTCTGTCGCCAGAAGGCGGCATCGGCGGCGCGGGCGTGGTGGCGGTGGTTCAGGGACGCGAGCCCGGCCCGTCCATCGGCCTGCGCGCCGACATGGACGCCCTGCCCATGAACGACGACAGCGGCGCCGAACACGCCTCGACCAAGCCCGGCGTCTCGCACGCCTGCGGCCACGACGGCCACACGGCGACTCTGCTGGGCGTCGCCCGTTACCTGAGCGCCAATCCGCCTGCGCGCGGACGCGTGGTGCTGATCTTCCAGCCCGCCGAGGAGAACGGCCTGGGCGCCAAGGCCATGATCGACGACGGCCTGTTCGACCGCTATCCGTGCGACGAAATCTACGCCTATCACAACATGCCCCTGCTTCCGTTCGGCGAGGCGGCTGTGCGTCCGGGCGCGACCCTGAACGGCTACAAGATCTGGGAAATCGATATTCAGGGCGTCGGCGGCCACGGCGCCGCCTCGCACAAGACCAGGGATCCGCTACAGGCCGCCGTCCGCGTCGCCTCGGAAATCTCGTCCATCATCGGCCGTCACGTCGATCCGATGGAGCCGGCCCTGTTCACCGTCACCAAGCTGCAGGCGGGCGCGTCGCACAATGTCGTGCCGCACGAAGCCAGCCTGGCGGGCACCCTGCGCGCCACCTCGCCTGAGGTGATCGAAACCATGTGGAGCCAGCTTCAGGCCATCTGCGACGGCGTCGGCCGCATGACCGGCTGCACGCTGACCGTGACCGAGATCGCCGGGGTGCCGCCCTGCATCAACGCCCCGGCCCAGGCCGCCATCGCCGCCGAAGCCTGCGCCTCAGTGCTGGGCGCGGACAAGGTGCTGCGCGATCTGAAGCCTTATCCCTTCACCGACGACTTCGCCTATATGCTGCAGCACGCGCCGGGGGCCTATATGTTCTTCGGCCATGGCGGGCCGATGGTCCACCAGACGGTCTATGACTTCAACGACGCCGTCCTGCCCGTCGCCTCGTCCATCTTCGCCCGCATCGTCGAGGATCGCCTGAGCTGAGGCTAGGGCAGCAACAAGCGCATCAGGCGCGCGGAGGAAGGATCCGGGCGAACCGGGCCGCGTCGCCTGAAGGCCGCGTCGGCTCCGGCGCGGGCGCCTGATGCAGTCTTTCGGCCAGGGCCGCCGGGTCCTGGCAGAAGATCTCGAACAGCATGGCCATCACCCCTTCGGCCCGCTCGTCGGCGAGGGAATAGTAGATGGAGCGGGATTCCCGGCGGGTCTTCACTAGCCCCGACTGGCGCAGTTCGGCCAGTTGCTGCGACAGGCCCGGCTGACGCAGGCCCAGCTCCTGTTCCAACTGGCCGACCGAACGCTCTTCCTGCGCGATATGGCACAGGATCAGCAGGCGGTTGGCGTTGGCCAGTTGCCGCAGCAGTTCAGCCGCCTCGGGCGCGACGGTCTTCAACCGTTCCAGATCGGCGTCGCCACGCGTCATTTCGGCCCCGGCCGATAATACCAGGCGTCATCGCCCGCCAGCACATCGCCGAAGTCGGTCGGCGCCGCCTGAAGCATGGGTGCGCCCGGCGTCCAGCCTTCGGGCGCCGAGGCCCCCTCTCGATCCGCCGCCTGCAAGGCCGTGATCAGCCGCAGCAGTTCCTCGACCGAACGGCCGACGTTCATCGGATACCAGCTGATCGCCCGCACCACCCCGTTCGAGTCGATCACGAAGGTAGCGCGCACAGAGGCGCTGTCGGGCGCCGCCGGGTCGATCATCCCATAGGCCTGGGCGATGGCCATGGAGGGGTCCTCGATGATCGGGAACTCCACCGTCACGCCGAAGCGGTCGCGGATGTCCTTCAGCCACGCCAGGTGAGAATAGAGGCTGTCGACTGACAGGCCCAACAGCTCACAGCCGATCGCCGTGAAGTCCGCCTGTCGCCGGGCCAGGGCGATAAACTCGCTGGTGCAGACCGGGGTGAAGTCCGCCGGGTGCGAGAAGAAGGCCAGCCAGCGCCCGCGATAGTCGCTCAGCCGACGCTGGCCGCGCGTTGTGCGGGCGGCGAAATCCGGCGCCGCCTCATTGATCCGCAGAGGCCGCAGCAAAGGCGTGTCCGTCATCGAGTCGGTTTCCATGCCATAGGGCTACGCTTAGCCGAGGCGCAGCGCACCTCGAAAACAATTACTTGCATATAATATGTAAATATCTAATTGCTTGATGCGGATCAATGCGGAGAGACGCCGTGACCGACGCCCCCACCGACCCGGCCCGCGACCATGCGAGGGCATTGATCGAGGCCGCCATGACGAGCCCGTCCCAACGCCCTGCGGTCAAATCCTTCTTCGACCCCGCCACCTTCACCGTCAGCCATGTGGTGCGCGATCCCGGCTCGAACGCCTGCGCCATCATCGACAGCGTGTTGGACTATGATCAGGCGGCGGGCCGCACCGCGACCGCCTCGGCCGACGCCCTGATCGCCTACGTCGAGGCCGAAAGCCTTGAGGTTCACTGGCTGCTGGAGACGCACGCCCACGCCGACCACCTGTCGGCCGCGCCCTATCTGCAGGAGCGGCTCGGCGGCCGTCTGGCCATCGGCCGCGACATCATCAAGGTGCAGGACGTCTTCGGCAAAGTCTTCAACGAAGGCGCCGAGTTTCGCCGCGACGGCAGTCAGTTCGATCAGTTGTTCGACGACGGCGACCGCTTCGCCATCGGCGGGCTTCAGGCCACGGCCCTGCACGTGCCCGGCCACACCCCGGCCTGTCTGGCCTATGTGATCGGCGACGCCGTCTTCCCCGGCGACGCCCTGTTCATGCCCGATTACGGCACGGCGCGCTGCGACTTCCCCGGAGGCGATGCGCGGACGCTGTATCGCTCGATCAAGCGGTTGCTGTCCCTGCCCCCGGCGGCGCGCGTCTTCCTGTGCCACGACTACAAGGCGCCGCCCGCCCGCACCGAGTTCGCGTGGGAAACGACCATCGGCGCTCAGCGTGAGGGCAACATCCACGTCCGCGACGGCGTGACCGAGGATGAGTTCGTCGCCATGCGCACCGCCCGCGACGCCACCCTGTCCATGCCGCGCCTGATCCTGCCTTCGGTTCAGGTCAATATGAACGGCGGGCGCATGCCCGAGCCGGAAGACAACGGCGTCCGCTATCTGAAAGTCCCCATCAACGCGCTCTGATCCCGCGCACCCTTTTTCCCTCAAGCCAGAGAAACCTCATGGACATCCGCACCCTGGAAGACCGCCTGCACGTCTCGCCGCAAATCCTGCCTGAGGAGGTCCCGACGGCGGCCGCCCGGGGCTATCGCGCCATCATCTCCAACCGCCCCGACGCCGAAGAGCCGGGCCAGCCGATGACCGAGGACATCCGCGCCGCCGCCGAGGCCGCAGGCCTGCCCTTCGTCCACATCCCCATTCGCGGCGGAGCCATGACGCCCGAAGACATCGCCCGCTTCAAGGCGGCGCTGGCCGAACTGCCCCAGCCCATCCTCGGCTATTGCCGCTCGGGCACCCGCACCACCTTCCTGTGGGCCCTGTCCCAGGCGGGCGAGCGCCCGGCCGAAGAGATTGTCGCCCTGGCCGCCGCCGCCGGCTACGACGTCTCGCCGCTCGGCCCGCGTCTGGAAGGCTGAGGCATGACCCATGCGCAAGCTTCCGAAACCTGTGACGTCCTGATCGTCGGCGGCGGCGCCGCCGGGATCGCCACGGCGGCCAGCCTGCTGCGTCGCCGCCCCGGCCTTGACGTGGTGATCGTCGAGCCGTCCGAGCGCCACTATTACCAGCCAGGCTGGACGCTGGTCGGCGCGGGCGTCTTCACGCCCGAGCGCACCATGCGCGAGACCTGCCGCCTGATCCCCACGGGCACCCGCTGGATCAAGGACAGCGTCGTCGACTTCGCGCCCGAAGCCGACCAGGTGCGCCTATCGGACGGCCGCCGCATCGGCTATCGCGCCCTGGTCGCCGCGCCGGGCATCAAGCTGGACTGGGACGCCATCCCGGGCCTGAATGAGACGCTGGGCCGCAACGGCGTGACCTCCAACTACCGCTTCGATCTGGCGCCCTATACGTGGAAGCTGGTGCAGGAGCTTAAGGGCGGCCGCGCCCTGTTCACCCAGCCGCCCATGCCGATCAAATGCGCGGGCGCCCCGCAGAAGGCCCTGTATCTGTCGGCCGACCACTGGCAACGCACCGGCGTCCTCAAGAACGTGGACATCGAATTCCACAACGCCGGGGCCGTGCTGTTCGGGGTCAAGGACTACGTCCCCGCCCTGTTGACATACATCGAGCGTTACGGAGTCGACCTGCGTTTCAACTCGCGCCTGACATCCATCGACGGCGAGGCGCGCAAGGCGACCTTCGCCGTCACCGACGCCGATGGGGCCGTCAGCGAAGTCGTCCGCGACTTCGACATGATCCACGTCTGCCCGCCGCAGGCCGCGCCCGATTTCATCCGCAACAGCCCGCTGGCGGCCGACAGCGGCTGGATCGACGTCGATCAGTCGACGCTGCACCACAACCGCCTCGACAACGTCTTCGGCCTGGGCGACGCCTGCTCGGCGCCCAACGCCAAGACCGCCGCCGCCGCCCGCAAACAGGCGCCGGTCGTGGCCGAGAACGTCATCTCAATGCTGGACGGCAAGACGCTGAAGGCCGTTTACGACGGCTATGGCTCCTGCCCCCTGACGGTCGAGCGCGGCAAGATCGTGCTGGCCGAGTTCGGCTATGGCGGCAAGCTGCTGCCCAGCTTCCCGGCGTGGATGCTGGACGGGCGTCAGCCGACGCGCCGCGCCTGGCACCTGAAGGCGCAGGCCCTGCCGGAAATCTACTGGGTCGGGATGCTGAAGGGCCGCGAATGGCTGTGCGCCCCCGACTGCGTCGAGCCGGGCGTCGCCCCCCGCGCACAAAAGAGCGCCGCCTGATGGGCGAGCCGCTCAGCCTGCTGCAATACGGACTGGGCGCCGGGGCGGGGTCGCTGGTCGGCTTCACCCTGGGCCTGGTGGGCGGGGGCGGCTCGATCCTGGCCGTGCCGCTGATCGTCTATCTGGTGGGGGTGAAAGACCCCCACCTGGCCATCGGCACCAGCGCCTTCGCCGTGGCCGCCAACGCCTTCGCCAACCTGCTGAACCACGCCCGCCACGGGGCGGTGAAGTGGAAGATCGCCCTGCTGTTCGCGGCGGCGGGCGTGGTCGGGGCGGCGCTGGGCTCCAGCCTTGGCAAGGCGGTGGACGGCCAGAAGCTGCTGGCCCTGTTCGCGGTGCTGATGTTGGTCGTCGGCGCCCTGATGCTGCGCGGCCGCTCAGCCGCGGGCGACCCGGACGTGACCCTGACCGCACGCAATGCGCCCAAGCTGGTCGGCACGGGCGCGGCGACGGGGATGCTGTCGGGCTTCTTCGGTATCGGCGGCGGCTTCCTGATCGTGCCCAGCCTGATGGGGTCGACCGGAATGCCCATCTATTACGCCGTCGGCTCGTCGTTGGTCGGCGTGACCGCCTTCGGCCTGACCACCGCCTTCAACTATGCGCTGGCGGGTTGGGTCGACTGGCCGCTGGCGGCTGTCTTCATCGGCGGCGGCGTTCTGGGCGGGTTGGCAGGCGCGCGGCTCGCCAAGACCATGTCTGGCCGCAAGGGCCTGCTGAACACTGTCTTCGCGGGCCTGATCTTCGTCGTGGCCCTCTACATGCTGTATCAGAGCGCGCAGGTCTTGATGGCCTAGAGCCCTTCGCCAGACGGACTCCAATCGACGCTCCAGCAGTTGTTCTTCATCCTCGTCCCGCGCGCGACATTGCCATCGCGCCGACCGCGTGAGACCTAGCCGTCCATTGGCCCGACCAACCCGGCCATTTTTGATGGATGCAGCGGACCAATGCTCAAGCGCGCCCAGTTGGATTCGGTGCAGACCTTCATGGATCATCCGGCCCAGGCCGGTCTGCCGCTGCACGCCCGGATCCAGCGCGCCGTGCGCCAGCTGATCATCGACCGTTCGCTGACGGCGGGACGCCCCCTGCCCTCGTCGCGCACCCTGGCGCGATCGCTGGGCGTCTCGCGCGACACGGTCGAGACCGCCTATGCTCAGTTGCACGCCGAAGGCTTCATCGAGCGGCGGGTCGGCAGCGGCAGTTTCGTCTGCGAACTGACGGAACTGGGTCTGAAACGCGGCGTCCTGCGTCCCTCGGCCCGCCGCACCCCCGCGGGCGCGGCTCAGGCCCGCCTCAGCCGACGCGGCGCGGCGATGGCCCAGGCGGACAGCGCGCGCGAGCCCTTCACCTCCCTGGCCTTCTCGCCCGGGGCGCCCGAGACCCGGCTATTCCCCTTCGCCCAATGGGAGCGGCTGCATCGGCAGGTGCTGCGCGAAGAAGGCGCAAAGGCCCTGGCCCACGGCGACCCGCAGGGCGACCTGCGCCTTCGTCAGGCCATCGCCGAATATGTGAACCTTGAGCGCGGCACGCGCGCGACGCCTGAGCGGATTCTGGTGCTGACCAGCACCCAGCAGGCCCTGAGCCTGTGCGCCCAGGTGCTGATGGATCCCGGCGACAGCGTCTTCATCGAGGACCCCGCCTATTCCGGCGCCAGCAGGGCCTTTGAAGCGGCGGGCCTGAAGCGCCTGCCCATCCGCGTCGATCATCAAGGCCTGCGCACCGACGACATTCTGGCCGCCCCGAGCTCGGCGCGCGCCGCCTTCGTCACGCCCTCGCACCAGTTCCCGACCGGCCGCACCCTGTCGCTTGAGCGGCGCCTGGCCCTGATCCAATGGGCGGAGCAAGCCGCCGCCTGGATCATCGAGGACGATTACGACAGCGAGTTTCACTATACCGGCCGCCCCACGGCCTGCGTGCAGGGGCTCGATCCGCATGATCGCACCCTCTACCTCGGCACCTTCACCAAATCCCTCTTCCCCGGCCTGAGGCTGGCCTATCTGGTGCTTCCTGAGACGCTGGTGGAGCCGATGGTCGCAGCGCGCAGCCTGATGGACGGCCACACCGCCTCCATCGCCCAACTCACCCTGGCCCGCTTCATCGAAGACGGGCGGTTCGGCGCCTACGTCCGCACCATGCGCGGCGTCTATGCGGAACGGCTGGAGGCTCTCGACGCCGCCATCAAGGCCAACCTTGGCCACGTAGCGACGCTGGACCGGCCCGCAGGCGGGCTTCAGGCGCCGTGCTTCCTGATCAACGGCCACGCCGAGGCCGAGACCCTGGTTCAGGCCCGGCGCGCAGGCGTTCACCTGACTGGCCTATCCAGCCTTCACGCCAATGGTCAGGGCCGCCCCGGTTGGCTGATGGGCTTCGCCGCCTCCACGCCCAAAGAGATTCAAGCCGCCGTCGGTCGGCTGGCCAGCCTCTTCCCTGCGTGATCGGCGCTTACAAAGCGGTCTGCTTCACAGGCCGAATGTGGCGGGCCCGACCTGCCAATCGGGCCTATAGTTTGCGGATGCGGCCCACCGCTCCGGCGCGCCGCGTTCCCAAAGTACCGGGAGGATGCATCGCCTTGCCCTACGCCTCAGCCGCCCCCGGCCTGTCGTCCGCCGACCTTGAACGTTTCGGACCCGACCCGCGTGAGAGCTTCGCCGCCAATCTGGCGCTGGTTCATCGGCGCATCGCGGTCGCCTGCGAACAGGCGGGCCGACCCCTCGACAGCGTCCGCCTGCTGCCTGTCACCAAGACGGTGCCGGCCGATATTCTGCGTCTGGCGTGGAGCGCCGGCGTCACCGACTTCGCCGAAAACAAGCTGCAGGAAGCCCGGGACAAGGCCGAAGACCTCGCTGACCTGGCGATACGCTGGCACATCGTCGGCCACCTGCAGTCGAACAAGGTGAAATACCTCACCCGATTGGCCGACGAGTTTCACGCCCTGGACAGTCTGAAGCTGGCCGACATCCTGAACCGCCGTCTTGAAACCGACGGCCGGGACATGAACGTCTATGTCCAGGTCAACACCTCGGGCGAGCAGAGCAAGTTCGGCCTGCACCCCGACGACGCACTGGACTTCATCGAACGGCTGGAGGCCTTTCCGCGTTTGAAGCCGCAGGGCCTGATGACGCTGGCCGTGTTCAGCGACGACCCTGCTCGGGTGCGCCCCTGTTTCACCCTGCTGCGCCGTCTGCGCGATCAGGCCCAGCGGCTCCATCCCCGGATGAGCGGGCTGTCGATGGGCATGTCCGGCGACTACGAACTGGCGGTCCGCGAGGGCGCCACCGTAGTCCGCGTCGGCCAGGCCATTTTCGGCCCCCGCCCTACTCCCAACGCCCATTACTGGCCCGGCCTGGCCGAGTGACACGATCGGATCTCTCGCGTTGACCATTCCCTTCATCGACCTTCAGTCCCAACGCCTTCGCATCGGCGCCGAGATCGACGCCGCCCTGCTGGAGGTCGCCCGCAGCGGCCAGTACATAATGGGTCCGGCAGTCGCCGCCCTGGAGCGCGCCCTGTGCGAGTTCGGCCAGGCCCCGCACGCCCTATCCTGCTCGAACGGCACCGACGCCCTAGTCCTGCTGATGATGGCCTGGGACATCGGGCCGGGCGACGCCGTCTTCTGCCCGGCCTTCACCTTCGCCGCCACGGCCGAGATCGTGGCGCTGGCCGGGGCCGTGCCTGTCTTCGTCGACATTCGTCCCGACACCTGGACCTTGGATCCGCAGGCCCTGCGCGCCGCCGTCGATCAGGTCAAACGCGAAGGCCGGCTACGCCCGCGCGCCGTCATCGCCGTGGACCTGTTCGGCCAGCCCGCCGACTATCCGGCCCTTGCCGCCGTCGCCGCCGAACACGGCCTGAAGCTGATCGCGGATTCAGCGCAAGGCTTTGGCTGCACCCTGAATGGGCGCCACCCGATCCATTGGGCCGACGTCGCCACCCTCAGCTTCTTTCCGGCCAAGCCTCTGGGCGCCTATGGCGACGGCGGGGCCATCCTGCTGAAGGACGAGGCCCTGCTGGATCATCTGATCTCCCTGCGGGTGCATGGACAAGCCACCGCCGCCGACGCCGCCGCGTGCGGGTTCGAGCACGATCCGAAATATCTGAATCTCAGGCTGGGCATGAACGGGCGCCTGGACACCCTGCAGGCCGCTGTCCTTATCGAAAAGCTCAAGATCTTCGAGGACGAGATCGAGCGCCGTAACCGCATCGCCGACCGCTACACCCAGGCCTTGCAGCCCCATGTCGCGGCCGTACCCTGCGTGATCCCCGGCGGCCGTTCGGTCTGGGCGCAATACACCATCGAACATGACGACCGCGCCGGTCTGGCCGCCGCCCTGAAGGCCAAGGGCATTCCTACGGCGGTCTATTATCCCATCCCGCTTCACCGCCAGCCCGCCTATAGCAGCCATCCCGTCGGCGCAGGCGGACTGGCGGTGACCGAGGCCAAGGCCGAGCGCGTGATCAGCCTGCCGATGAGCGCCTATCTGGATGAAGCCATTCAGGACCGCATCATCGAGGCTGTCATCGCTTACAACTAAGCCCGGCCCAATCACGAAAAGCCCGGCCGTTGATGCAACGGCCGGGCTTCCCTGTTTCACTTAGACATCTGACAGGCGGTCAATCGCCGATGATGCGCATCTCGAACGCGCCCGCATCCAGCGTTCGCCTGAGAACGCCCTGAACGTCTCTGGTGGCGCGCTCGGCGGCGCCCGCCAAAGACGCGCCCTTCAGCAACCACGTCGTCATGAAGGCCGTGAACAGGTCGCCCGTGCCGCTGGGCCGAATGGGCAGGCGCGGGATGGAGGTCCGGTGAGCCCTGCCGTTCTCCAGCGCCACGGTTTCGACCTCGCCGTCGCGGGTGTCGACCAGAACGCAGCCCGTGACCACGACGCGGCCCGTGCCACGACGGCTCAACTGATCCGCAGCGGCGCGCAGACCATCCACCGTATCAGGCCGTTCGCCGACCAGCCTCCCCAGTTCGAACTGGTTCGGCGTCACGATGTCGGCCATCGGCGTAAGCTCATCCCGGAACCGCTCGATCAGCCCGGCCTCGACAAAGACGCCCAGGTCGTCGTCCCCGATGACAGGATCGCAGATCAGCACGAAGTCAGGATTCAGCCGCCGCGCTCGACGCAGGAAGTCCACGACCGCCGACGCATTGCCCACCGAACCCATATAGCCGGTAAGGATCGCCGCCGCCTGCTGCGGCAACCGCCTTTCCTCGACGCCCAGCAGCAGGTCGGCGACCAGGTCCGCCTCCAGCACCCGCCCTCTCATGGTCGGATAGTGGGGATGGTTCGACAGCAGGGTCGTGGGGACGGCCGCCACCTCGAAACCAGCGGCCTGAAGAGGATAGACCGCCGCGCTGTTGCCGACGTGGCCATGAACCACCTGGCTCTGGATCGAGATGACCTGCATCACGCCTCCTGCATCAGGCGACCGCCGCGCCTGGGGCGGTCAGGGGATAGGCGCGCGTCAGTGCCGCGACCTGCGCCCTGATCGCGTTGCTGTCGGGCCGCTCGTCGCGCACGCCGCGAAGGATGGAGAGGATCAGCCCGCCAACAGTCCGAAAAGCCTCCGCGTCGAACCCTCTGGAGGTCGACGACGGCGAGCCCAGCCGCAGGCCTGACGTAATCATGGGCGACGCCGTATCAAAGGGGACGGAGTTCTTGTTGGCGATCAAATGATGCGCTTCCAGAGCTTCCACGGCCTGTTTTCCGGTCACGCCGAAGGGGCGCAGATCGACCAGCACCAGGTGGCAGTCCGTGCCGCCCGAAACCAGCCGCAGGCCGCCTTCCGCCAGAGTCTCGCCCAGAACCCGGGCGTTCTCGATCACCGCGCGCGAATAGTCCACGAACGAGGGCTGCTGCGCCTCATGGAAGGCGGCGGCCTTGCCGGCGATGACGTGCATCAGCGGCCCGCCCTGAGTGCCGGGAAACACCGCCTTGTCGATCCGGCGCGCCAGTTCGGGATCGTTGCACAGGACCAGCCCGCCGCGCGGCCCGCGCAGGGTCTGGTGCGTGGTCGAGGTCGTCACATGCGCATGGGGCGTCGGATTGGGATACAGCCCCGCCGCGATCAGACCGGCGTAATGCGCCACATCCGCCACCAGCCAGGCCCCGACCTTGTCGGCGATCTGGCGCATGCGGGCGAAGTCAATCCGCCGCGGATAGGCCGATCCGCCCGCATAGATCAGTTTCGGCCGATCCTGCAGAACGCGCCGCTCCATGTCGTCATAGTCGATCAGGTCATTGTCTTCGCGCACCCGATAGGCGCTGACCTCGAACCACTGGCCCGACAGGCTAACCGGGGAGCCGTGGGTCAGGTGCCCGCCGCAGGCCAGGTCCAGCCCCATGATCCGGTCGCCCGGTTTGATCAGGGCGAACATCACAGCCAGGTTGGCGTTCACGCCCGAGTGCGGCTGGACGTTGGCGTAATCGACGTCGAATAGGGCGCAGGCACGCTCTATCGCAAGCTTCTCGGCGATATCGACCGCTTCGCAACCGCCGTAATAGCGCCGCCCCGGATAGCCTTCGGCGTATTTATTGGTCAGCACGGACCCCTGCGCCTGACGCACAGCCGCGCTGACTATGTTCTCCGAGGCGATCAGTTCGATGCTGTCCTGCTGGCGCTGTTGCTCCAGCGACAGAGCGTGGGCCAATTCTGGGTCGAGGACCCGCGCTGCCAGGTCAGAATGCATGTCTTCAACCTCAGATCAAAAAAGGAGGCGGGCTGGAACTACGGGAGGGTTCCGGCCCGCCAAGCGGCCTTCCAAGAGGGGGGGTGTCGGAAGGTCGAGTGAAGTTCAACTGAGCGCCGAAAGGTCAGCGCCGTGATTGATGTGATAGACGGCGCCGTCCATGACGATGGCCGGAACGGACTTGACGCCCATCGCCTCGGCCTCGGGCAGGCGCTCGGGCGTTTCGCCCAGATGGACGACCTCCACCGCATAAACCGCCGGATCCAGCGCGCCGACAAAGCGGCGCTGGGCGTCGACGCAGACAGAACAACCGGCATGATAGAAAACGGCATTCTTGGCCACGGGCCTGTCCTTTTCAAAAGGTCCGACAGCAGAGTTGCTGTGCTGGGGTGGGCGTGGGATATCCACATCGCGGCCTAGCGATAAGAGCCGCTTTGACGAAGTATGATAGGCCGGATCATGGGACGCAGCGCCGTGGTCATCGACTTGATAGAGGACACTTCCAAGGCCCTGTTCATCAATCTGGCGGGGTCGATCATCCGCGAAATCGAGCGCGGCCGGCTCAAGCCCGGCGACCGCCTGCCCGGCACACGGGCGCTCGCCCAGTCGCTCGGGGTTCACCGCAACACCATCGACGCCGCCTATCAGGAGCTCATCCTTCAGGGATGGCTGGTCGCCGAGGCCTCGCGCGGCACCTTTGTCGCCCGGGACCTGCCGGATCTGGGCGTCCGCACCTGGGGGCCGCCCAGAAAGTCCCAGACCTCGCCTCCGGCCCGCCGCTCCGCCCTGCCGCCCCTGAGGTTCTCCGATGGCGCGCCCGATGCGCGGCTCATGCCGGGGGTGGAGCTTGCGCGGGCCTTCCGCCGCGCGGTGTCGGCCGCCGGGCTCAAGCGTTTGACAGGATACGGCGACCCTCGCGGCGCCCCGACTCTCCGCTCGGCCCTAGCGCGCTATCTGGAGGCAGAGCGCGGCCTGGCTATCGACGCAGACGATCTGCTGGTGACGCGAGGCAGCCAGATGGCGCTGTTTCTGGTGGCCAGCGCCGCCCTGCAACCCGGCGAAGCGATTGCAGTAGAGGACCCCGGCTATCCCCTGGCCTGGAAGGCGTTCCGTGCGGCCGGAGCCCGCGTTGTCAGCGCCCCGGTGGACGCGCAGGGACTGGATATCGACCGCTTCGAGCAGCTTCTGGACCATGAACCCGGCGTTCGCGCCGTCTATGTGACGCCGCATCATCAGTACCCGACGACCGTGACCCTCGGCGCCGGGCGTCGGCTGCGGCTGCTCGAAATCGCGCGTCGTCGCGGTCTGACGCTGATCGAGGACGACTATGACCACGAATACCGCTTCGAGGGGCGTCCGGTGCTGCCTCTGGCCGCGCGAGCCCTGGCCGACGACCGTGTCGTCCATGTCGGCTCGGTGTCCAAGCTGCTCGCCCCGGCTTTAAGGATCGGCTACGCGACCGGCCATCCCGACCTGCTCGCCAGGATGACGGACCTGCGCGAAACTATTGATCGGCACGGCGACATCCCACTCGAACACGCCCTGGCCAGGCTGATCGATGAAGGCGACCTGGGTCGACACGCCCGCAAGGCCAGAAAAATCTACGAACATCGCCGCGACCTTCTGGCCGCAGAGATCACCGCCCAACTCGGCGACGCCGTCGCCTTCGACAGCCCCGCCGGAGGCCTGGCCCTCTGGCTGAAGGTCACCCCCTCTATAGACGCTGCGGCCTGGGCCGAAGCGGCAGGGCGATCGGGCCTTCTGCTGACGCATGGCGGCCAGCTTCGTTTAGATCAGAGCTGTCTGACAAACGCCTTCCGCCTGGGTTTCGCCAGCCTCGACGACGCCGAACTCAGGCGCGCCGTCCAACTGCTACGGAGCGCCCAACCGGTCTGAGGTCGTGCGTCAGCGACGCAACAGGCATCAACGAGATTGACGTCTTAGTCGCGAGGTCACGCAACGCATCACCCGTTGCCAGAAGGGAGAAGAATCGCTTGATATATAGGATGAACCGCAAAGGGGGCGCTCAAGGCGCTCTACCCTTATCAGACGGTGGCTGGGGAACTAGGACTCGAACCTA
>KB291783.1:94714-113011 GCA_000318405.1 Brevundimonas diminuta 470-4
ACTCGAACCTAGAATGACGGTACCAAAATCTGAAATCTCTGAAGAAGAAACAGACACTTAGGCTGTAAAACCCCGGCTATCCGAACCTAGTGAAATCAATGACTTAGCAAGACGATGTAAAACGCCATGAGCGGTCAGATTTTACGATTTGGCGGCGCGGAGAGGACTCGGTGGTCCTCTCAATCGCGAAACTGGCGCGGGCCCGTAGAGATCAGATCACCGTCCGACCGCTTCCTGAAGGAGCGGTTTGCCCGTGGAAGCCAGCCACTCCCGGAATGTCTTCAGCGACCCGAACTCGGCGTTCAGCGCCGCTATATCGGCCGCTGTCCCTATACGACCTTCGTCAAACAGTTCGGCAGTCCGACCGAAAAAGACATCTGAGGCGAGGATCTCCGGCGCAAAACGCTCGTAGACGATAAGGCGCCCTGCCGCCGCGGTTAAGGCTGCGATGTCAGCCCTTGGGCAACCAGTGCAGCACAGCGGCCTGGGTCGCCAGGGCGACGGCCAGCGCCCAGCCGAAGCTCAGGAAGGTGCCGATGATGATGTACTCCGCCTGGTGGCGATCGTTCTGATCCTGGACGTCCCTGAACCTCAGGATGGATTTGGCGGCGAGCAGAAAGCCGACCCCCTCAGGATGGCCGATGAGGATAAAGGTCAGCGTCAACCCGCGCTCCAACCAGCCGATATATTTGCCGGCGTTGGGCATGCCGACGATCGGGCCTGAGGCGACGCCGGTCGTCAGAAGGGTGTTGGCGGCGCGCCCGGCCGGTGAAAGCGGCTCGACGAGCTTTTTGATGACGACGCCACCCACCCAGACGGCGACCACGCCCCCGCACAGCACAGCGAGCGCGGCGTAGATCTGGACCTGCACCGGCGAGGGCTGGAGCCCCCACAGGCTTTGCGAGGCCATGGCCGGCCAAGCGACGGCGAGACCGACCAGCACGGCGATATGGACGGCCTGATCCAGGCCGAACGCCCACAGCCGGTCGCCCAGCCGGTGGACCTTTAGCCAGTCCATGGCGAAATGGCTGGCGGCCATGATGGCCACCGGGCCGAGTATGGACAGCCGGGTCGGCGCCAGCATCAGCAAGGTCAGGACCGTGACGATGGCCACATGGTCCGCCAAGCCCCGCAAGGTCTGTTTGCGGGCAATCAGGGCGTCCGACTGGAAGACGAAGTCGCCAAGCAGATGACCGGCCAGCAACAGCAGGAAGGTTTCGATCACCGTGCTACGCTCCCGCGCTTTGTAACAACCCATTTGGGTTGTAGGCGACGATCACAACCGAATTGGGTTGTCATATCAGTCTCACCCGGTTCCAGGTCAACGCCTCGCTATAGTCGACGGCGCGCAGCAAGGCGGTGATCTTGGCGGCGGAAAGCGCCTTGCTCACAGCCTGCTGCGAGACCCCAAGCATCTCCGCCATGCGCGCCTGGGTCGGCGCCTCCGGCGCCAGAGCCAGCCTGGCCGCCTGCGCCTGCTTCTGGCTCCAGTCATCCATCAGCACGCTGCAGAGGTGAGAGAGCGGACCCAAGGCGCCCCACTTCAGACCCGTTTGAGGACCTCGAACCGTGATGTCGACCGTGTCGCCAAGATCATCCAGGGCGCGACCGGACAGGAGAAAGGCTTCGCCTGAGGACAGGGAGGTCCGCTGTTTGTCGATGCGATCAACCTCGCCGTAGCCTATGGCGATGCGCGTATCCCACTCGGGGTCCCCGGCCTTCAGGCTGGCGCGAATATAGAGCGCCGCGCGCAGAGCGAACCCGGGCTGCGTCAGCAGCATCTGCCAGCTGTCGCCGCGAAAGAAGTCGGCCGGCGCTCCGACCAGCTTGGCCCGCCAGGTTTCGATCTCCGTGGCTGCGGTCGCGAAAGCGTCCCGGGCCCCCTCAAGAGAAGCGGGGGTGAGCCGGCTGGAGCCGACGAGGTCTCCGGTCAGAACCGCGCGCGTGGTCATGAAAGGCTCTCCGGCGTGATCACAGGCGCGGCCCCGTCTCGTCTTTCACACAGCGCCCCGTCTGGCGCACCGCCGTCGCGCCGTCCCCGATTGTCCGCAGGATCGTGGCGTCGTAGCGGTTCACACGCGCATGGACTGGGGGCGCGTCTTCCAGAGCCGGAAACTCAATCCGGTACTGATGAGACGAAACCGACGCGCTCCCCTCTCTCGGAGCCGGCAGATTCATCCACCGGGCGGTCCGCAGGCCGGTGTCGATGACCATGCTCATCGGGGCGGCCGGCTCGAAGCTGCACGTGAACTGGACCAGGGTCGGCGGCGCGACATCGGCTTGGCGACTACAAGCGCTCAAGCTCGCCGCCACGACGACCGCGCCTCCTATCATCTCGACGGCGCCAAACTTCATTGACCCTGACCCTACGCTTTGACGATGACCATACAACTGATTTTGGTTGTATCAACAGTTAACAACCAAAATCAGTTGTAGATACCCCCTTTATGAGGACACGACAGCGCGCCCTCTAGCGCCCCCGATCCACGCCGTCCCGTTCGCGAAGCTCCGCGTTTCGCCGTTGGAGCGCCTCCTCACGTGTCTGCGGATCCGCTCGCGATCGGACAAATCGTTCGACGAGCGCCCCCAAAAGGCGCTCCTCCGATGTGGTCGAGCTTTTGAGCCTCAAACTCTCGGCGACCAGCAATTTACGGATTTTCGCCTCCCTGTTCCCCCGTTCGGCATCTCGTCTTCAACAAGTGCTGAAGGAAGCCGGCATCGAGAAACGGGCTGACAACGGTCAGGGCGTCCACCATTTCGGGCAAGATCGGAAGGCTCCATTCGCTCTGACCCCGGCTGATCCGGAGGCGATCTACACGCACCCCGTCGGGCGCCCGCCACTTCAGCGCAGAAACCTCCGTCGCCAAGCGGCTTGGCGACAAACCGCCCAGACCGGCCCTCTCGGCCAGGCGCCGCGCGATATCGTCCGCCCCTGGCACGAGGCGGCCCTTGGCTTGCTGGCCGCTGACGAGAACCAGACCAAGGTCCCGGTTTTCCGGCGCGGTGAGATTGCGGCTTCCGACCCACAATCGCCACTCGAAGGCCTTTTCCGACCGCATCCGAACAAGGGCCGCCTTGGGATGCCAGCTCTGGTGACGCTCATCGAAGGGCACGTCCCTCACGAACTGATCCAGAACCCCCGTCAGTCTGGGAACCCTGGCCATCTTCGCCAGACGCCCGCGCTGAATAATGACCCGGGTCTTGCCGCGTAGCGCTTCAATGGCGTCCGCGAGGTCGCGACGGGACGCCGGACGGTCTTCATCGTCTCGCCCGATAAGCGCCAAGAGCGCGGCGACGATCGAGATCGGATCAGCGGAATAGGCGGCCAGAAGCGCCAGTTCGGTCTTCCACCCGGGAGGCGGGCGAAGCGCATCGAGATAGCCTGTGATCGGCCACCCGGTCCGACCTAGTCACCATCTGGGCCGACTATAGCGGCATCGTCCAGAAATCCGCGCCGGCCACTTTGCTGGTGATCACGCGCCAAGGTCTGTCTACGGACGCCCAGGCCTATGTCGATGAGCAGGCAGGCCTGCGTCATCAGACCATTTGGGAACTTGAGAACGAGATCCTGGGGCTGACCGACTACGTCCGCTCCCTGACCGGCCTCTTCCACCAGGATGGCCTGAGCGATTATTACATTCCCGGCCGCGCGCGCCTGGCCAGATACGAAAGTGATCACCGCACCCTGTCCGAGACGGACACCCTGCTGTTCGAAGCCGTCACGACCTGGATCGACGGCGAGGACTATCAACCGATCGCGATCTTGGGCGGCTACGGTGCTGGCAAATCCAGCTTCATCAAGCGCCTAGTCGCCAACCAGGCCGAACGGGCCTTGTCCGATCCCTACGCACGCCGCCCGATCCTAATCGGTCTCGGTGAGTACGCGCGATATTCCAGTTTAGAAGGCCTGTTGGGTGGCAAGTTCACCCACGACTTCCCGGTGGACGGCTTCAACGTCCATCACTTCCTGGAACTCAGCGACAAGGGCCGGTTGTTGGTGGCCCTCGACGGGTTCGATGAGATGAAGCATGCCATGACGTGGGGCGACTTTCGGGCCCAGATCGCGAGCTTGAACCGGCTCACGCACGGCAAGGCCAAGGTCGTCCTATCGGGGCGGCCGAGCGCCTTCACCTCGACGGAGGAGCACGTTCATGTCCTGCGCGGCCTGAAGCGTTACCAGGAGGGCTATCGGCGCCTTGGCGCCTGGGCCGCCAGCCGATTGGCGGACAGCCGCCCGCAGGCATAGGCCCTGCCCTGCGCATCGTCGCAGACCTGCCGGCCCTCGGGCGCATCCACACCCCACAGCCGGATGCGGACGCCGTGGACTTCCAGGGTGTCGCCATCGATGACCGACGCCCGCCCTTCGACAGTAGGCGGCTCCGGCGCGCAGCCGACGAGAAGTACCAATGCGGGAATCAGAACGCGCATGACCCTCATAGCCCAAAGCCTGAGCCCGGACCGACCTCCCAGCGGCTATATCAATCTCGCAGAGCCGAACCCCGGGACATCACGCCGGACGAGGGAAAGGACATACGGACTTAGCCCTGTTCGTCCGATCGCGGGCTTCGACATCGCGCCCGCCGATATGGAGTTTCTGCATATCGGCGCCCATCTGCCAGGGACGCCTCTGCTTAACGAGCTTCTCGCGCTGCGCCGCGTCGACACCCGCCATTTCGACCCGGAAGTCTGGGCCTTCACCGATCAGATCGATCTGTCGAAGTCGGGGGTGAGTCGGTTGGTCAATGTGGACGACGCCGCGCTGCAGAAGCGGTTGGATTCGATCGAGACCAACATCCAGTATCTCGACACCGGCCAGCCCGTCTCCGCCGGCCACACGGCGTTCAGCGGATGGAAGAGCCCGTGGTGGTGGTGGCGGGCGCGTCACCTGACGCTCCTGGAGTTCGAGCGTCGCGGTTTGACGCCCGTGCCGGCCCCAGTCATCCCGCCGCCCATCGTGCTCGCCCCGGCCCTGCGCGGCGTCAACACCGGCGGCGGGGAACTGCTCGTGCGCCTGAGCCAGAAACGATACCTGATGCAGATGCTTCAGGCGGGACAGCTTCGCTTTGCGCCGGCGGCCTCCTATGACGACTCCCGCCTGGACGCCGCCCGCGCCGACGACGAGATGGCCAAGGCCTACCAGAGACCCGGACAGGTCCTGCGGATCACCACCGAAGACGGTCGCGCGATCGAGGCGATCGGAGACGTGAGTTTCGCGCGACAACGCCGGTCCGAAGACGCCGGCGCGCTGGTCGATCATCCCTACTGGATGATGTCCTTCAGCTCCGATCTCGACCCGCGATTGCTCGACGCCTTCGCCAGCGCGGACCCTGACGAGGACGCCTTTCTGGTCGTCTTCGATGTTCGGGCCTTTTTCGAACGCGCGGCGCCCGTCCTGGCTGATGCTGCGCCCGGCGGGACGTACAGTCTCGTCCAGAACGACTACTTCGACCCCTACTATCCGCCCGGGGACGGCCTGCAGGCGATCCGGTCCAAGCTGATGGCCTATGCCTACCAACGGGAGGTCCGGTTCGCGGTGGACCCTTTGGGATATCTGAAGACCGCAGCGGACGGCTGTCTCTATGTCGAGATCGGATCGATCGAAGACATCGCCGGCGTCTATGGCCGCGATGGGTCGAAGATCGCCGGCATCGGCCCCGCCACCTGGTCAGATTGAGGCCGGATCGCATTTGGGCGGCAATCCGCTCATAGGCGGCAAAGACTGGGCATCACCCATTTTCTCCTGCCGGGGGCGAGGTGACGCGCTGACCCTAGCCCCCCCCGCCCGACGAAATTCTTTCCGCCCGCCTTACCGTGACGACCGGCGCCCGCGATTGGATGGTCGAAAGGCGGGATCCGGCGCGGGACGCCTTGTAAAGGTCGCGCTCAGACACCGGATGATCGTCACGGGCTTTTTCGCTGGTTTGATCGAGCACCGCGCGCAACCGGGAACCTTCAAACAACAAGGCCTGCACGGCGTCAGGTCGACAGCGGATCCACCGCAGGCCTTCACGACGGGCGGCCTCGAAAGACCGGCCGGACAGCCAGCGCGGATGGAGGCGTCCGTCCGCCTCCAGCACGATCAGATAGACCATTCCCACTCGATCACTCACATACAAATAACCACTTGTTTATATTGTATTTTATTTAGCCGATAGAACTCGACGCCGACTAGGCTACCGTCGCCAGATAACTCTATTGAAAATACTCAGCAATATAGCGATGTAAAATTTTAGTGATGACGCTATCTTTCGAGACCATCCGGCGCATAACAACCAATTCGAGGCGTAAATTAAATCGAACCTGAGCCGCAAGCGCGATATCATCTCTTCGTAGCACCTTTGGCTCGAAAGAATCTACGTCGCCGCCGCCGCCCCTCATCAACCAAACAGGGTCGATCCTGAACCTCTGCGCCACACCAGTGAAGATCGGTCGCGCCATTCGGATGAATCAGACGGAGTCCCTCATCCTGTTTCAGAATGGGCGGGGAGTTCGAAAAGCCCATTTCGTGAAACCACTGTCGTTAAGGCGCCACCGCTTCCAGCGGCGGTGATCCCTCAGGCTGTTTGGTTATACTTCCGCTTCAGCCTCAGCTTACGTGACGTCGAGGAGTTGATGGCGGCGCGTGGGATCGACGTCAGCTATGAGACCATCCGCTGCTGGACCAGCAAGTTCGGACCCCAGATCGCTAGGCGACCGAAGAAGCTGCGCCCTCCCCTCCACCCCGCTGGCACCTGGACGAGGTGGGTTGTTCCAGCGGAGGCATGCGGATGCTCCTGTGGCGCGCCGTCGACAAGGAATTCGAGGTCTAGACCTCGTCGTCCAGCGGCGACCGGACACGGAGGCAGCCCTGAAGCTATTGAAGCGATTGCTGCGAAATCAGCCTGTCGCTCCGGAGAGGATCGTGACCGACGGCCTTGGATCCTACCCAGCGGCGCTGGATCAGCTTCGGTCTCCGGCACCTGCATTCACCCGGCCGGCTGAGGGAGAATCGGCGGAGAACTCTCACTGCCGATCCGACGACGAGAGCGACAGCAGCAGCTGTTCAAGTCGCAGGTGTCGGCCCAGCGCTTCCTCACCACCCACGCAGCGATTTACAACACCATTTACACCCAGAGACATCTCATCAGCCGACCGACCCTCCGCCGTTTTCGCGCCGGAGCTTAAGCGGCCTGGGCAGTGGCTGTCGCCTGAGATTTCGTCGGGCTGCGGAACAGTCGCGGCCCGGCGCGCTTAATTTGACAGTGCTGGCTAGAGAAGTCGCGGCTCACGCGGTCAGGTTGACAGCGCTGTCTTGACTTTGCCCAGGCGGTCAGGCTTCGAAGGGCTGCCGACGGGGCTCTCCATTTGAGAACGTCAGGCATTGGGTCTCCAGAGCGCGAAGCACGCGCACCGCAATCTGACCATCGGCGTCGTCTATGCCAGCGACCAGCTCGTCCCGCAGGCGGTCGAGCGCCTCATCCAATTTGAGGGACAGGGCACGGCCCAACTCGGTCAAGTGCAGGGTCTTGGCGCGGCCATCGGACAGGTCCTTGCGTCGCTCCAGCAGACCATCCCGCTCAAGTTGAGTGACCGATCGCGCAATGGCGGCCGGATCAAGCGTCGATTCCTTGGCCACATCTTGCTGGCGGATACCATCGCCCAGCCGGGTGATCACAAGCAGGATCGCCGCCGTGGACAGGGAGACGCCCAACTGCGCCAAGGCCGTTCCAGCCGCGCGTTGCCAGGCGCGACCCGCAGGCAGGATCGTCCAGGTCAGCGTCCTTCGCCAATCTTCGCCTTCTCGAAATGACATATGGCGTAAGTCCCATCCTTGATACGCCCGGCGCACGTCTGGTCCGGATTCTGCCTGTCGGCGTGACAACCCAAGCTGACAGTTGTCAACGCCTCGTCGCATCAGCCCTGGACGTCAGTCGCAACCACTATTGTTGACGCGTCAATCAATTCCTATATTCCCACGCATCATCAATTAATCCGTCCCGCCCGTAGGGCGGACGGACGGCATGGAGAGCGGGATGGGCAGGCTTAAGGGCAAGGTGGCGATCATCACCGGCGCGGCGCAGGGCATGGGCGCCTCGCACGCAAGGCGCTTCGTGGCCGAGGGCGCGCGGGTCGTCCTTTCAGACCTGAACGAGGCAGGCGGCGCTGCGCTGGCCGATGAATTGGGCCGTTCGGCGCTGTTCGTGCGGCACGACGTGACGCGGGCGCAGGACTGGACCCAGGTCGTTGAGCGGACCGAAGCTGCTTTTGGTCCCCCGACGGTCCTGGTCAACAATGCCGGCGTGCTCGGCCCGATCGCCAGGACGTCCGATATTTCCGAAGAAGATTATCTGAAGGTCTGCGCGATCAACCAGACGTCTGTGTTCCTGGGCATGAAGGCGGTCATTCCATCGATGCTGAAGGCGGGCGTGGGTTCGATCGTCAACATCTCCTCCATCGCCGGCATCGTCGCCAATTACGGCTTTCCCAGCCTGGCTTACGTCGGCAGCAAATTCGCGGTCCGAGGCATGAGCAAGGCGACGGCGATCGAATATGGCCCGAACAACATTCGCGTGAACTCTGTTCACCCCGGCTTCATCCGAACGCCCATGATGGCTGAGGCGACGGATGAGGAGGGGGGCGACGCACTCGTGCAAATCCCGCTGCGTCGCATCGCCGATCCCGCCGAGGTCAGCAATCTGGTGCTGTTCCTCGCCTCGGACGAGGCCTCCTATATCACCGGCGCCGAACATGTCGTCGATGCGGGCATGACGGCCCAGTGACCCATATCGCGAAGGGCAAGGACATGGATCAGGACTTCGCAGGCAAGGTGGCGATCGTCACCGGCGCCGCCTCGGGCATCGGCGCGGCGACGGCCCGCAGGCTCGCGGCCTCGGGCGCGGCGGTCGTGGTCGCCGATTTCAATCATGACGGCGCAGAGGCCCTCGCCGCCAAGATCGGTGGAGGCGCTCGCGCCTGGGAGATCGATCTTGGTGACTTCGACGCGATCGAGCGGATGGTTGACTGGACCGTGAAGACGTTTGGCCGGCTTGATCTGGCCGTGAACAACGCCGGGATCGGCGGCGATTCAAACGGCGTGGTCGAGTATGATCCGAACACGTGGCGCCGGGTGCAGGCCGTCAATCTCGACGCCATATTCGGCTGCATGAAGTATCAGATTCCGGCGATGATCGCGTCCGGCGGGGGCGCCATCGTCAATATGGCCTCCGCCTTGGGGCTCGTCGGCCAACGGAACAACGCGGCCTATATCGCCTCCAAACACGCGATCATCGGCGCCACGAAATCCGCGGCCTTGGATTATTCGGATCGCGGCGTCCGCGTGAATGCGATCGCGCCGGGCTATATCGACACGCCGCTCGTCCGCAGCGTCGTCAGCCAGGAGGAATTCGACGGGATCGTCGCACTCCACCCGATCGGTCGCCTGGGTAAGCCCGAGGAAATCGCCGATGCCGCGGCGTTCCTGCTGTCCGATCGCGCCTCGTTCGTTACCGGCGCCGTCCTGGCCGTCGATGGCGGATATACGGCGCAATAACGCATCGTGACCCTGCCCTGTGAGAGGGTGCTGTGAGAATAAGTTTTGAAGCCTTTACTTGGCCCAAGATTGAATCGGTCGCTGCATAAAAACATGCGAAGGAAATCAGCGCGCGCTAGATCGACCGCGCCTTCGAAACTCGTGCCCTACGCTCAAAATCAACCAACAACGGACATTGCGGCTTTAGCCTGCAGAACCGCTGGGGGGCGCTACAAGACGGCGCCCGATCCGTTATCTTGCCAATGCCAGGGCTACCGCCCCTTGAAGTCGGGCTTCCGCTTTTCGACGAAGGCGGACATGCCCTCCTTCTGATCCTCGAAGGCGAACAGGCTGTGGAACAGGCGGCGCTCGAACCGCACGCCTTCGGTCAGCGTCGTCTCCAGGGCGACGTTGACCATTTCCTTGTTCATCATCACCGCCAGCGGGCTCTGCGACGCGATCTTCGCCGCCGCCGCCCGCGCCTCGTCCAGCAGGGCGTCGCCGGCCACCACGCGGCTGACCAGACCGGCGCGCTCGGCCTCGGCCGCATCCATCATCCGCGCAGTCAGGATCATGTCCATGGCCTTGGACTTGCCCACCAGCCGCGTCAGCCGCTGCGAGCCGCCGATGCCGGGCGCCACGCCCAGGTTGATCTCGGGCTGGCCGAACTTGGCCGTCTCCGAGGCGATGATGAAGTCGCACAGCATGGCCAGTTCGCACCCGCCGCCTAGCGCATAGCCCGACACCGCCGCGCTCCTCGCGGCCAAGGGCGACTCGGCCAACCACAAGATACGGACCATGACCTCCGGGGGAAGCACCATCCCGGTCGAACTGGGGCGCAAATTCCATCAGACTTTCGACCTGCATCTACGGGAAGTCTGGGGCGCCACCGAATTCCACGGCTTCCTTGGCTGCATGCCCAATGAAGCGCCTCCCGTCCTCGGGTCGGTCGGCCTGAGGACTCCGTTCCACGATGTTCGGGCCTTCATCCTGGAGGACAATCAGTTCGTGCGCGAAGCCGCGCCCGGTGAGCAGGGAACAATCGTCGGCAAGGGGCCCGGCGTTTCGGACGGCTATGTCGATCCGTCCAACGATGAAAGCTTCTTCGTCACCGGAGCCCCGGGAAGCGAGGTCTGGGGAAGTTCCGGGGACGTCGGCTGTGTCGACGAGAACGGCTACATCTGGATCCACGGCCGCGCCAAGGACGTGATAATCCGGGGTGGGCACAATCTGGACCCTCGTATGATCGAGGAAGTCCTCGTCTCGCACCCAGCTGTCCAGCTCGCGGCGGCGGTGGGCCGTCCGGATCAGTCCAAGGGAGAACTTCCGGTGGCCTACGTCCAGTTGCTCCCGGAACGCAGCGCCACCCCGGCCGAACTCCTCCAATGGTGCCGGGAACACGTCAAGGAGCGTGCGGCCTGTCCGGTCGAAGTGACGATCATGGACAAGATGCCGTTGACGGCGGTGGGCAAGATCTTCAAGCCCGACTTGAGGCTCGACGCCACGCGTCGGGTGGCAGCCCGGATCGCGACGGACATCGTCGGGCCGGACCGGCTCCTCTCGGTCGAGACCCCGCCCAGCACCGGACGACCGTTGGTGGTGGTTCAGGTCTGCGGCTCGCTCGCGGCGAACGGGGCTACGCTGGCCGCGCTGCAAGACGCTCTCGGCGGATATCACTTCGATGTAACCACCCGCTGCGAGGCCGAAACCACAGCGGCCTGACCCATCGCAATCCGCACCATCCCACCGAGATACCGGACACCAAATGACGCAATCGTCTCTCCCTTCGCCGAAGGCCCTGGTCGACAGCACGGCCCTTCTTGTCGGCGGAACCGCAGGCGTCGGTCTGGAGACAGCCAGGCAAATGCTCGCGGCCGGGGTTACGGTCGCGATAGCCGGGCGAGACGCGGAGCGCGGCGCAGCGGCGATCCGGAGCCTGTCCTCCCTCGGACCGGTGACGTTCATTCGCGGCGACGCCTCGACAGCGGCTGGAGCCACGGACATCGAAAGCGAAGCGCGCGCCGAACTCGGAATCATCGACATCCTGATGTGCTCCACCGTTCCGCCGATCGTCCCGGATCTGCTGTTTCGAACCGACATAGGCTCCATACCTGAAACGATCGCCGCCTTGACGGCGCCCCCGATGCTGATGACCGCCGCCGTCCTTGCCAGCATGCGCGACCAGCGCAGCGGGGTGATCATCAATGTGGCGTCCGACGCCGGCAAGACCGCCACGCCGGGCGAGTCCATCATCGGCGCCGCCATGGCCGCGATCATCATGTTCAGCCGCACCGTAGCGATGGAGGCCAAGCGCGATGGGATCCGGGTCAATGTGCTGACTCCCTCCCTGATTGCAGGCACAGAGACCTCGGCTCGCGTGCTGAAGGAGGGTTTCAGCGCCAAACTGTTCGCCAAGGCCGCGTCAATGGCGAGCCTAGGCGTCGCGGACCCTGCCGATCTGGCCGCCCTTGCGGTGTTCCTCGCCAGTCCCGCGGCGCGCCGGTTGACGGGTCAGGCAATAAGCGTCAACGGCGGCATCTCGGCCGCTTGACATGCTGGAGATCCTCCCCGCGTAGCGCTGGCTATAGCTTATTCTGCGCGCGGGAGGGTTGAGGCCACCCGGCGTCCTCGGCGCCTGCTGCAGCGCGCTGCAACGGCTTTTCCGATGATCGTGCCTGGACCAGTTCGTCAACCTCCGCGCGGCCCAGCCAATCAGGAAAGATGGCCAACCGGAACTGCTGCCAGGACGGAGCGCGATCAGGAAAGACACCATGCAAGAGTTGAACGCGCTGCGATTAATCATGCGCTTCGGGGCTGTCGGGTCGATAGTACTAGCCGCTTTTTTGGCCGATCTGGCCGCCACAGTCCTGGCATGGCCCGGCCTGGGCTGGGGCGGTCTGGCGGTCGGCCTGATGGTGCCCCCCCTCGCCTGACTAGCTTTAAAAAGCTGTGTCGAACTCGCCCCGGTCGCGCCGTGGTTTCGGCCAGCAGCCTCGTGCGAATAAGCCGGGCAACCGACGGGAGATCCGGACTTCTGCGCCGCCGTCATGTCCTCACTTTGGTCCAAGGATTTCGGGCTCGGAGACCGCCTCTTGCAGGGACCATCGCTTGAGCCGCCGCCGAAGGCCCCGGCGGACCTGAGGTGTAGCCGGCGCGGAATCGGCCAAGGGCGACGTTCTGACGTTCAAAACACCGGCATCCGCTTCCAAACCGCCTAGCCACGCCTAGACCCCTTGTCGATATCTCCCGGGAGCGTAAATGCGGCGCTTGACAAAACGGACAGTATTGTCCACTTGCGACCCATGTCAGGTCTTCGCAAGGAACGCAGGGATGTCGCCCGCCATCGGGGGGCCATTCTGGATGCGGCGTCACACGTGTTTGCCGAGCAGGGCGTGCATGTTTCGCTGGACGCCGTTGTGGAAGCGGCCGGCGTAGGCCGGGCGACATTGTATCGGCACTTTCCCGACCGCGCCGCGCTGCTGCTGGCGCTGTTCGAGCGGGAGATGGCGGCCGTCAGCCGGGCCAGCGTGGATGTCGAGCCTGGTCAGGCGCTGTTCTCCATGATCGCGCAATCGGGCCGCGCAGCGCGTGAGGCCCCGGCTCTGGCGGACGCCTGGCGCGCTGTCGCCGCCGACCATCCGCAGTTGCAGGAGCGCCAGCGAGAGTTCGTCAGGCTTTTCGAGGCTCCGCTCGCCGCCGCCCTGAGCGAGGGCGCTGTGCGTCCCGACCTGAAAATCAGCGATGTGCTGGCCGTGATACGAATGGTGATCGCGGCCAGCCGCCAGGAAGATGCGGATGAAGACCAGACAGCGAGCCGCGTGCTCGATCTGGTCCTCAAGGGCATCCTGAGGCGCGATCAATGACCGCAGCCCGGCGCCAGCTCGGCCAGGTCATCGGCGAGGTTCCCGACTGGAAACCTCACGAACGGCCGATGATGCCCGGCTCCCCATCCACCCCTGATTTTTCCAATCCGGTCCGGCTGGGCTACGGCCTAGTCGCCCTGTTGCTCGGGTTCACGGGCGGTCTCGGCACCGCCCTTGTCGCCGTGAATCTGCCCGCGATCCAGGGGGAACTCGGACTCGATCCCGTGCAGGGAGCCTGGCTGAGCACCGTCTATGTGATGTTCAACGTCTCGATGAATCTGTTGGTCATCAAATATCGTCAGCAGTTCGGCCTGACCTCATTCGTGATGGTCTTCCTGTCGATCTACGCCCTCGCCGCCTTCGCCCATCTGGCGACTGACAGCTTCACCGGAGCCCTGGCCGTCCGCGCGCTCAGCGGCGTCGCCGGCGCAGCGCTCGGTGTTCTGGCGGTCTTCTACATGCTGCAGGCGTTTCCGGCCAAGCTGCGCCTGCCGGCTCTGATCCTCGGGATCGGCGTGTCGCAACTGGGAATGCCCCTGGCGCGGATCATCTCGCCTGACCTCCTCGACCTGGGCAACTGGCATGGCCTCTATGTTCTTGAGGCGGGCCTCGCCCTCTCCTGCCTCGCGGCGGTGCGCATCCTTCGGCTCCCTCCGGGCGTTCGTATCCACGCGTTCGAAAGAAGGGACTTTTTCAGCTTCGTCCTGCTGGCGGCCGGCCTGGGACTGATCGTCGCCGTGGCGGGCCTGGGCCGGGTGGAGTGGTGGTTCGAGGCGCCCTGGCTGGGCTGGGCGCTGGCGCTCGCTGTTATTCTGATCGCCGGCGGCGCCGCCTTCGAACACCACCGCGCCAACCCCCTGGTGGACACCCGCTGGCTCTTCACCGGAAGCTTTTTCAGGTTCGCGGTATCGATCCTGCTGGTTCGGGTGCTCCTCAGCGAACAGACGTTTGGTTCCACGGGCCTGCTGCAGACACTGGGCATGGGAGCCGAGCAGTTGCGCCATCTGTATGGCGTCGTTCTGATGGCGACGGTCGCCGGTGTTCTGGTGAGCGCCTTTTCGCTCCTCATTTCGCCCAAGCTGGTCATCATCCAGGTGCTACTGTCGCTGATCCTGATCGCTGTCGGCGCCTTCATGGATGCGGGGGCCACGGCCCAGACCCATCCCGTCAATCTTTATGTCAGCCAGGCCCTGTTGGGCTTCGCCGGAGCCATGTTCATGGGCGCGGCCGTGATCATCGGCGTGGGACAACTTCTGGCGCGAGGCTTTGGCTCGGTCGTCACCTTCGCCGTCATGTTCGGCGTCACCCAGGTGCTGGGCGGGGTGCTGGGAGCCGCCGTGCTTTCAACCTTTCAGGTGATGCGCGCCCAGCATCATGGCGCCTATCTCTCCGAAGCCATCGTCGGCTCTGACCCGCAGGCCGCAGCCCTGCTCCAGACCTACGGCGGCGCCTTCGCCTCCACGGTGGCCGATCGCAGTGCGGCTTCGCTCAATGGCGTCAGCACCCTCGCCCAGCAGGTCACGCAACAGGCCAACATCCTGGCGTTCAACGACGTCTTTTTCGTGATTGGGGTGACGGCTGTGGTGCAGCTCATCGTCTCTCTCGCGC
Organism: Brevundimonas diminuta 470-4; assembly: GCA_000318405.1. Taxonomy (GTDB): domain Bacteria; phylum Pseudomonadota; class Alphaproteobacteria; order Caulobacterales; family Caulobacteraceae; genus Brevundimonas; species Brevundimonas diminuta_B. Next base: position 109,694 of record KB291783.1, read on the forward strand.
TGGTCGTACGCCAGGCCATCAAGGCCAAGGCCAACCCTCAACCTGCGGGCGACGTCGCCGGCGCCGTCGCCATCTGACGCCCAACTTTTTCGAAGAATTGCCCCCATGACCGACCATGACCCCAAGGACGCGCAACCGGCGCATGCCCGGCAGCCCGAGGACGAAGGCCCGCCCCCTGCGGCCGCGCCGGTCGGGGAGTCCGCGCCCCCCGGAAAGCGAAAGCCCCCCGTCGCCGCCATAGTTACGGCCGTTCTGGCTGTCGCCGCGGTTCTGCTGATTCTGTTCGCCTGGAAGCTGCCGCCGTTCACGTCGTCGATCGAGCGGACCGAGAACGCCAATGTCCGGGGTCAAATCACCGTGATTTCGCCCCAGCTGAACGGTTACATCGCAGAGGTCCTGGTGGCGGATTTCCAGCCTGTGGCCGCAGGAACGCCGCTGTTTCGCATCGATGACCGGATCTATCGGCAACGCCTGGAGCAGGCTCGGTCCACATTGGCGGCGCGCGAGGCGGATTTGGCCAATTCGGCCCAGACCGGGGCCTCGCGCAGGGCGACGGTAGGCGCGCGCGACGCTGATATCGCTTCCGCCGAGGCCCAGTTGACCCGGGCTCGAGCCGACATGGTCAGGGTCGCTGACCTCGCGGCCGACGGCTCGGTATCCCTGCGCGAACGCGATCAGGCCGAAGCGACTCTGAAATCCGCCCAGGCGGCCGTGCGCCAGGCCCAGGCCGGTCGCGAGGTCGCGCGGCAGGACGAACGGTCTGTCGGGGTGTCGCGTCACGGCCTCGTTGCGGCCGTCGAGGGTGCGCAGGCTGCGGTGCGCCTGGCCGAGATCGATCTGGCCAATACCGTTATCACTGCGCCCGAAGCTGGCCGTGTCAGCCAGGTGGGGGCCCGCCGCGGCCAGTATGTGACGGCCGGCAGTCAGCTTGTCTCTCTTGTCCCACCTCAGCTTTGGGTGATCGCGAACTTCAAGGAGCGGCAGGCTGGACGGATGGTCGAAGGTCAGGCGGCGACCGTCACCATCGACGCCCTGGGCGACAAGCAATTCCGCGGCAGAATCCAGCAGATTTCTCCAGCGACCGGTTCCGAATTCGCCGTGCTCCCGGCGCAGAATGCGACCGGCAATTTCACCAAGGTGGCCCAGCGACTCCCGGTCCGGATCGCTCTGGATCCAGGACAGGAGGGGCTCCAGCGCCTGCGCCCCGGCATGTCGGTCGTCGCCCGCGTGGACACGGCCGGCGCCGGGGACGCGCAATGATGCGCGGCCTCCTGATCGTCGGCGCGTCGGCCATGGTGATGTCGGGATGCGCCACGGTGGAGCCGACGCAAGCCCCCGTCGAGGCCGCCCTCGCCGCGCCAGAAAGCTGGCGCGCTGAAACGCAGGCAGGCTCTGCGGTCGAGGCGGGCTGGTGGAGCGCCTTTGGCGACGCCGCGCTCACCGCCGCGGTGGACGAGGCGCTGGCGCGCAACACCGATGTCGCCGTCGCCGAGAGCCGGGTCCGCGAGGCCGAGGCTTTCGCCGCCCAGTCGCGCTCGGCCTTGTCGCCGTTGCTGACCGGCTCGGTCGCGGTCCAGAAGGCGCGTGAGTTGAACGCTTTCGGCCAGGCCGCCGAAGCCGCGCTCGCCCAACCCCAGCTCCAGGTCGCCTATGAGATTGACCTGTGGGGGCGCCTGCGCAGCGCCGACGCCGCCGCCCGCGCCTCCCTACAGGCCAGTCGCTTCAGCCGCGACGCGGCGGCCCTGTCCGTAGCGGGCGCCACCGCGCGCGCCTATGTAGCCCTCGTGGCGCTGGACGCCCAGCTCGAGGTCGCCAGCCGCACCCTGGTGTCGCGCGAGGATGCGGTCACGCTGGCCCGGCGGCGAGCGGAGGCCGGCCAGACCTCGCGCCTGGAACTGACCCAGGCCGAAGCCGAATTTCAGGCCGCCGCGCAGCGGATCCCGACCCTGGAACTGGCGATCCGTCGTCAGGAGAATGCTCTCAGGCTGCTGACAGGCGCCCTCCCCGGCCCGATTGCGAGGGGCAGATTCGACGCTCTCATCCTGCCCGACCCGGAACCGGGACTGCCATCGACCCTGCTGGCCCGACGGCCCGATATCGCCCAGGCTGAAGCCCAACTGGTCGCCGCTGACGCCAGCTTTGCGTCTTCGCGCGCCGCCCTGCTGCCCCAGGTGCGGCTGAGCGCTTCGCTGGCCGAACTGTTCGTCGAAGGGCTGGACCCCGTCACGATCTGGAGCGCGGGCGGCAGCGTCCTTGCGCCCCTGTTCGACGGCGGTCGCCTGACCGCCCAGACCGACGCATCCGAAGCCCGGCGCGACCAGGCCGCCCTCGCCTATCGGCGGGTGGTCCTCGGAGCCTTTTCGGAGGTGGAGAACGCCATGGAGGGCGTCGACCGTCTCCAGGCCCAGGCGGACCGCGCCGAAGCGCAACGCCTCGCGCTGAATGAGGCGGTCTTTCACGCCCGCAATCGCTATCGCGCCGGCTACACCTCCTATCTTGAGGAACTTGACGCGCAGCGGGGCCTGTTGACGGCTGAAACGGCGCTCATTCAACTGCGCGAGATGCAGATGACCAACGCCGTCGCCCTCTATCAGGCGTTGGGTGGCGGCTGGACCACCCCTGCGCCCCGGAACGTTCCATGACCACGAGCCTGCTTCCCAAACCCCGCGGCGGACGGGTCGGTCGCGCCGGGACGTTGAGGATTCTCAGGGTCGCGCGGGGCCGTGGTCGCCAGCCGGGGCCCGCCTCCTGCGTGGCTTCCGACCCCGGCCGCCACGTTCCGCGTAGTGAAGGAGCGACGCCATGCCCATGATCCGGACCACGGTCAGTATTCTTGTCGCCGCGACCCTGGCGCTCGCGGGGTGCGCGAGCGGAGCCCGCAGCGATTTCGGCCTGGGCTTTCGCGAAACAGCCATCCCTGTGGGTTTTCCTGGTGTCCGCTTTTCAGTCGAGGACGCGCTTGCGGCCGAAGTCATGGGGCTGCAGCTGAGTGAGGGCGCGCCTCACGGGGCGGATGGGCGGTTCGACCTGATCGCTCTCTCCGGCGGCGGCGCCGCGGGGGCCTATACGGCCGGTCTCGTTAACGGCTGGACCGAACGGGGCGACCGGCCTGACTTCGAAGTGGTGACGGGCGTTTCGACCGGCGCGCTCGCCGCTCCGTTCGTCTTTCTGGGTCCTGACCGGGATGCCGAGTTACGCGAAGCCTATACCGGGGGCCTGGCCGCGAATCTGCTCCAGGGACGAGGCCTCGGCGCGTTCGTCGGATCCGGCATTTATCAAAGCGCGCCCTGTCCGTCGTCGAAACATTTGGCGCAGGTT
>KB291784.1 GCA_000318405.1 Brevundimonas diminuta 470-4
GTTCAGACGTGTGCTCTTCCGATCTCGACCCGGCGGCGGCTCAACCGCTTCGGCGGCGCCGACGGCCGCAACCGGCGAACGGCCGGGTGCGGCCACAGCGGCGCCTTCCCAAGCCGCGCCGCCCGCCGCATCCGACGACGGCGGGTCAGCCTCTGCGCCCCCGCTAGAGCCGTCCTCGCCAGCGCCGTCCTCGCCGTCGACCGGCGGAACGGCGCCCCCCAGGGCTGAGGCCAAGCCTCAGTGGGCGAAGGACATGGAACGCCGTCAGGCGGTCGCTCACGGTGTTTCCACCGCCATTCACGCAGTCCGCGCCGGCGATCATCGCGGCGGATCCGCCTCCATTTCAGTCAGTGAGGATCGCTCATGAACCCGTTCAAACGGCCCGGCGGACACTATGGGCGGTCGCCCGCGCCGGAGACCCCTTATCAACGCGCCGCCCAGGCCTGGGATGACCGCATCGGCAGCGCCCGCGTCCAGGCGCGCAACTGGCGGCTGGCGGCGCTGATGGCGATCGGCCTGTCCGGCGGTCTGGCCGCCGGTCTCGTGATCCAGTCCGCGCGAGGCGTCGTCACGCCCTGGATCGTCGAGGTCGATCAGCACGGCGAACCGCTCGCCGTCGCGCCGGCGCAGGCGGACTACACACCCACCGACGCCCAGGTCGCCTGGCACCTCGGGCGGTTCATCGAACAGGTGCGCAGCATTCCGGCCGATCCCGTCGTGGTCCGGGAGAACTGGCTGCGCGCCTACGCCTATACGACCGATCAGGGCGCCGCCGCCCTTTCGGACTTCGCGCGGACCAACGACCCCTTTGCGGAAATCGGCCGCGTCCAGGTCGGCATCGAGGTCTCGAGCATCATTCGCGCCTCGCCGACCTCCTTCCGCGTGGCCTGGACCGAGCGCCGCTTCGTGGGTGGGCGGTTGGCCGCGACCGAGCGATGGACAGCCATCCTGACCGTGACGGTGCAGCCGCCCAGGACGGCGGATGCGCTGCGCAGCAATCCCCTCGGCGTGCTCGTCCACGCCTTCAACTGGTCCAAGGAGATCAACTGATGCGGCATCCCCTGGCGCACGCAGGCGCCGTTGTGGCGCTCTCGCTCCTCATCACGCCCGCCTGGGCCCAGAGCAATTCCCGAACCGTCACGGAGGACGGGCGACCGGCCGGGCGTGTGGGGGCGGCGACCGCCGCCGCACGGGTGCAGCCGTCCGGAGAGGCCTGGCTCAACGGCGCCCAGGTCTACGCCTACGAAGACGGCGCCCTGTTCCAGGTCTACGCCTCGCCGGGGCATGTCACCGACATCGCTCTTCAGCCCGGCGAGGTCCTTTCGGATCAGGGAGCGGTCGCGGCCGGCGACACGGTCCGCTGGATTATCGGCCAGTCGCAAAGCGGAACGGGCGAGACTCGACGGACCCATATTCTGGTCAAGCCCACTCGCGGCGACCTGAAGACCAATCTGATCATCAACACGGATCGCCGGACATATCATCTGGAGCTCAACGCCCACGCCTCCGCCTATATGGTCGGCGTCTCCTGGCGTTATCCGCAGGACGAACTCATCGCTCTGCAAGCCGAGGCGGCCCGGCAGGCCGCGCGCGACGCTGAGCCGAGGCTGCGGCTGGACGATCTCGACTTCAACTACCGCATCAGCGGCGCACGAACGCCCTGGCGGCCGGTGCGTGTCTTCGATGACGGCCGGCAGGTGATCCTGGAGTTCGACGCCGCCATGGATCAGGCGACCTTGCCGCCGCTCTTCCTGCGCAATGCGGACGGAGAAGCCGATCTGGTGAACTACAGGGTTGTCGGTCGCCGGCTGATCGTCGATCGCTTGTTCGACGCGGCCGAACTGCGACTGGTGACGGGTCGACGCACCCAGACCGTTCTCATCGAAAAGCGGGGAGCCGGCCGGTGACCGAGACCTCCACCCCCGATCCGGCGGTGCGGGCGATGCGACTGCGCGCTGAACCGCCCAAGCCCCTACGCCTCTCGCGCAACGTCGCCCTCGCGGGGGCGGCGGGCTTCGCGATCGCTGTCGCCGCCGCCGCGGTCGTCGGCCTGTCGACGCAGGACGATACGGCGCCCGCACAGGAACTGACCCCATCGTCAGCCCCGCCGCCCGAAGCCGTCCGCGCCCTGCCCGGCGATTACGCCGCGCCGCGCCTGGGCCCGCCTTTGCCGGGGGATCTCGGCCGGCCGATTCTCAGTGCGCGCAATGCGGCCGACGCGGAGCCCGCGTCGTCGACCGACGGCTCCGTCCAGGCGGCCTCCGCCCGTGACGCCGACGCCCGCGAGGCCGAGCGCGCGCGTCGCCATGCGGAGGCGGACGCCGCGCGCACCTCGGCGTTGATGATTGCGCAGGGCGGCGGCCGTTCGGTCGAGGCGGAGGCTGACGTTGCTCGCGGCGGACCGACGCAGGGGCCCGCCGCCGCCGCCTCGGCTCCGGCGATCGGCGCTCTGCGCCTGAGGGCGGGGTCGATCATCGAAGCCGTGCTGGTGACCGGCGTGCAGTCCGATCTGCCCGGGCCTGTGCTGGGCCAGGTCACCGCGGATGTTCACGACAGCGATACCGGGCGCCGGCTCCTGATCCCCAAGGGCTCGCGTCTGATCGGCGGCTATTCGGCCCAGATCGCTCAGGGGCAGTCCCGTCTTCAGGTCGTCTGGACGCGCATCGTCCTGCCCGACGGCGCCTCCATTGCGCTGGAGGATCAGGCCGCCTCCGACACCCGGGGCTATGCGGGGCTCCAGGACCGGACGGATTCACGATGGGGCGAAAGGCTCCGGTCCGCCGCACTGACCACACTCCTGGCGATCAGCGGCGCCGCCGTCGACGTCGAGGCGGACGATCGGCTGGCGCGGGCTCTGCGGGATGGAACGACCGACGGCGTGGACATGCTCGGCCGGGGTCTGGTGGAACGCGGCCTGTCCATTCCGCCGCGTCTGACCCTGCGCCCCGGCCTGAGCTTCCACATCATCCTCAATCGGGACCTGGATCTCGTTCCCTACGGAGACTGACCATGACGACGCTCAAACTCGCGGGCCTCCAAGACGACACCCCCGTCAAACTGTCGCTCGAATTGCCGGCGGACACGCACCGGGATCTCGTCCTTTACGCCCAGGTGCTGTCCGCAGACGCGGAGCGTCCGTATTCACCGGCGCAACTGATCGCCCCCATGCTCAGCCGCTTCATGGATACGGACCGCTCCTTCGTCGCCGCCCGGACGCGGATTGGGCGATCCACGCGCCAAAGCTGAGCGACAACGAGCGACGGCGCCGCCCTAGACGAACCGACGCGCCGAACTGACAAAACGCCGGAGAGCGGGATTGTCGTTGCGGTGGTACCAGGCGGCCGCGAAGCCGACGGTCAGCCCATCACCCGAGCACAGGGGGCGGTGCGTCAAACCAGGGGGCAGGATCGAGGTGTCCAAGGCGCCGGAGGCGACGACAGCCAGTCCGAGCCCAAGCTCGACCTGAGCTGCAAGCACAGCCAGTCCGGCGCCGACGACCATGATCCGGAGCGCGGCTCTAGAAGGTGTTCGACCCAAGACATCGTCGCCGACATCTCCCTGGCTGACCAACAGAGTCTGGCTGGCCAGGTCCTCAAGGTCGATGCGATCCGCTCGCGCGAGCGCGTGCGTCCTGGGCAGGACGATGTGGAGTGGCTCACGCCAGAGCTCCGAGACGTCGAGCCCGGACACAGTCATGCCGCCGGGCAGCACGGCGAGGTCGAGCCGGCGATCCGCGACAGCGGCGAGGGGTGAGTGCGCCTCTCCGGCGATCAATTCGATCTGCACCTCGGGGTGAGCGTCCCGAAACCGGGCGAGCAGGGCATACAGGGCCGCCGACAGGAAGGAGGGCGTGAGGCCGATCCTTAACCGCCCTCGACGGCCCCGTCCGGCATCGCGGGCGTCTGCGACGGCTTCGGAGAGGACGGCCAGAGCGGTTTCGACACTGGCGACGAAGGCGGCGCCCGCAAAGGTCAGGGCGGCGCCGCCCGGCCCCCGGTGAAAAAGAGAGACCCCGATCTCGTCTTCGAGCGCGCGGACCCTGCGGCTTAAGGCCGACTGTTCGACGCCGAGCGCGTCGGCGGCCTTGCGAAACCCGCCGGCGCTGGCCACGGCGATGGACCACCTCAGAGAGGTCAGATCCAGCCTGGGGGCCGGAGCCGGCGTCATCCCGCGCCTGCCCTGGGCGGCGCGCCCAGACAGAGCAGGGGCGAGATCTCAATCCGGCGCTCATGAAAGGCGTCCAGGGCCAGAGCGGCTTCGCTCAGGGCGCTGTCACGAAGAAGGCGAGCCACGACTTGGAGACTGTCCGGCATGTCTCCAACCAGATCGGTCTCCGTGGCGGCGAAGGGCGCCAAGGTCGCCTGGACCCGATCAAATGTCTCGACGATCACCGCGTCCGCGGAGGCGGCGACGATCTGCCGGAAGAAGAAGTCAGGGTCGTCGGGCGCCTCGATGCGGCAGCCGACGAGGGCGGCCCGCGCAAGACCTTCCCGCAGACAGTGCCGACGCAGGCGATAGCGCCCCGCCAGACCGGCGGCATCCAGTCTCAACCCCGAATAACCGCCCGCCGGAGCCCGTTCGATCAGACCTTCTCCGCCCAACCAGGCCAACGCCTCGCGGACCGGCGTGGTCGAGAGTCCCAAGGCTTTCGCCTCGTCGAGAATGATGATCGGTAGTCCGGGCGAGAACACGCCCGTCACCACGCGTTCGCGGAGCGTCCGCAAGGCGGCAGCAAACGGATCTCGATTACGCGCCACTCAGGGCTCCCTGGATTCCGAATCATCAGGGTGCGGATGTTCGCTCCTCAGTTGAAAGCTGAGCCGTTGTCCTGCGCAGTCTTTGTACCGGAATGGCCCGGAAAGCTCGCATTTCGGCGCGATAATTTCGCGCAGGACGGCTTTGTGCGGGTTGCGAGTGCATCTTAATGTTGAACGGGCGACGTTCGGCGCCCAACCTATTCCGGCGAGGTTGTGACATGACGCCAGCGGGCCGATCGGAGTTCCAGAACGACAGCGAAGTTCTTTCCGCGGCCATTCGCGGCATTCGTCGGCTGCGCGGCTTCTCAGCGATCGAGACGGCCGTCGGCATGAATCTCGCCCTGCGCACCTACCAGGATTTTGAAGGCGGGCGCGGTCGCCTGAACGTCGATTACGTTCATCGGTTCTGCCGGTTTGTGGATGCGGATCCCGACGCCATTTTTGCGTCCCTGGCGATCGGGTCGCCGGAGTTCGCCATTCGCTGCGCCACGAACAAGATGATGCGGATCGTCATGATCGCCGTTCAGGAGATCAATGACGAACTGGGCGACCGGATCGCCACCATCGACGCTCGCACTATTGTCGCCGTGGTCAACGCCAGCGTCCGCGATCTGATCGAGAGATCTGTCGGGGGGACGGAGGAAGACTGGTTGAAGGCGGGGGAAAATCAGCTTCTTCGGGCGCGTCCGAAACCTGGGCGTTGAATATACCGAGATATAGTTTGCCGTTGAGCCTGCGACGGACCTCCATCGACCGGTCGCGATCTTGCGACGGCAATGGAGACTGTCATGTTGAACGCAATCTGCATCCGCCTGGTTCGTCTGGGCGACGCGCGTACGCTGACCCGGGGCCAGTGGCACCAGGGCGTGCTCGAGCTGGACGCCACCTACATCCGGGCGGACTGAACGAGGGTGGGCGTCGGCCTGCCGTCGACGCCCGCTGCCTCGAATATACGACAATATAGATTGCCGCCGCGGCTGCGGGGTCGCCTCCTTCTCCTGCCGCAATCACGCGGCGTCCAAGAGGAGAGACTGAAATGCCTGCAGCAAAACTGATCCGCCTCATCCGCCTCGGCGAGGCGCGCACCCTGACCCGCGGAGGCGATGAACAGGGTGTCCTGGAAATCGACTTCACCCGCATCAAGCCGATGGGCTGAAGGCAAGGCCGCCGGCTCGCGCCGGCGGCCAACGCCGTCGCCGCGATGATCTCCACCGCCCCCCATGTTCATGCCGTCACCGTTGAGGACGATCTCGTCATCCTGGATCTCAACACCGACGCCTATCTGTGTCTGCCTCAGTTGGCGGCGCATCTCGTCGACCAAGGTCAGGGCCTCTGGTCGGGGGACGCGCCCGACCTCGAGCTGGGCCTCATCGCAACCGGCCTGTTTCAGGCCTCGCACCAGACGTCGGCGCCCCAGCCGTCTTCCCGACCCAGGCGAACGAGCCGGACTTATAGTCACGGCGACCCCGTCGCCCGCTTCGATGCTCCGTTTCTTACCGCAGCGATCCGGCACTTCGGCCGCATTCACGGCCGCCCTCTGAAACGCCTGATCGAGCAGTCGCCTCGCGTTCCTCTCCGGCCTGATGACGCGGGAATTGCGATGGCGCAGGCCCGCCTGTTCGATCGCTGGATGCCCTGGCTGCCCGGACAGGGCCAGTGCGTCTATCGGGCCTACCTCCTTCGCGCCTGCCTCGCCGCCCAGGGCCTGGGCTCGACATGGATCTTCGGGGTGAGGACCTGGCCCTTCTCGGCCCATTGCTGGCTGCAGATCGGCGATGTCCTGCTGGACGACGATCTCGATCGGGTCGGGCTCTATACCCCGATATTGGCGGTCGGGCCGTGATCGAGTTCGTCGCGCTCATCGGCCTGGAGGCCCACGCCGGGGCCTACGCCATCATGTGTGACGCCGCGCGCGCCGAGGGCTGGCAGATAACGGAGATGGAGCCGTGCGGATGGATCGCAGTCCGGAACGCAGGCGTCCAGCGCGTCGCCCTGGAAAACGGGCAGGCCTTCATCGTCGGCGACACCGTACCGATGCGTCGCCTCGGTGAAGAGAGGTTCGAGGATGAAGAGGCCCTGTGTCGCGTCCTCGCCCACGAGGGTTGGGGACGGTACGTTGTACTGTTTATTGGCATCGACGGAGGGCTGAGCGGGGTTTTCAGAGACCCGTCCGGCGCTGTGGATTGCGCGCGCGCTCAACTGGGCTGGTGCTGGACTGTGGCCAGTCAGACTCCGGACTGGCTGGTCGACGCCACCAATGATCATCCGCCGATTTGCTGGACCACGGTGGCGCAGGTGCTGCGTGATCCAGTTCTCCTTTCCAGCGCTGACATGCTGTCGTCCTGGCGGACCGTCACGCCGGGCGTCCTGCACCTGACAGCGGGAGCGACCCGTATCATCTGGTCGCCATCGCTTGTCGCCCGTAGGGGGCGTCCCGCGAACGAAGTTCGCTTGCGCGCGGTCGTCGATGCGACAGTGAGAGACATGACGACGGCCCGGACCTCGATCCTGACGGAGGTGTCCGGCGGTCTGGATTCGGCGATCATGGCGACGGCCCTGAAGGCGTCCGGCTTTGGCGGGGAGGTCATTTGGCTTAACACCAGCGGCCCCTTCGCCGAGTCCGACGAGCGCCGGTACGCGCGGGCGGTGGTGGCGGCCATGGACGAAAGCCTGACCGAGGTTGTCAGGACGTCAGAGGATGTGGCCAGAGGCCTGGCCTTCGATCATCCCAGAACCCTTCGACCCAGCCTCAATCGCATGGACGCGACCTATGACGCCCTGCAGGCGGAGCTTTGCGACCGGCACAATGTCGATGCGGTGCTTACGGGCAAGGGCGGCGACGTCGCCTTCTTCCAGACGGCCACATCGGCGATCCTGAGCGATCAGATCCGCGACCAGGGTCCGGGCGCACTATTCAGCCGGACCGCGCCTGTGCTGGCAAGACGTTTGCGGCGCTCGGCATGGCGTGTGCTCAAAGCCGGATGGGCCGGCTCGACCTCGGCTGAACGTCTAGGGCCGCCGTCAAATCTCCTGTTGAGCGGAGAGGTGGAGAACGCCCCCCGCGCCGTGCACCCTTGGCTGGCCGATCTGACGGGTCTGGGCCCGGGCAAACGGCAGCAGATTCTCGGGTTCGCCAGCAACCTCGGGCTTCATAGCCCCTCGCAACGAACGAGGCGCGTTGACCTGCTTCACCCGGCCCTCAGTCAGCCGGTCATGGAGGCCGTTCTCGCCACGCCGACCTATCAGCTGACGAAGGGCGGACATGATCGGCTGCTTGCCCGCGACGCCTTCGCGAATCGTCTGCCTATGATCCTGCTGGAAAGACGGTCAAAAGCGGAGCTCAGCGGCTATTATGGTCGAGTCCTGGCGGCGAACCTGGACCAGCTTCGTCCACACCTGCTCGAAGGTCGATTGGCGGACCAAGGCCTCATCGACAGGGATCAGGTCGAAGCCGCGCTCAGGGTCGAGCACCTCATCTGGCAGGGCGGCTACGGGGAACTGATGGTCCTGGCCCTCGTCGAAAGCTGGCTTCAGGCCTGGATGCGCTGACGAGCTCACGGACTGACGGCCGCCTGGATCGCCTTGACCGATCAAGGTTGTTTCGGATTGTCCTGCTCGCCTGTAGGCTGCGCTCGGCAGGGAGGCGCAATGCAGGTCGTCGGCAAGATTCAGGTGGTGGCTCCCGGGAAAGCGGCCGAACTTCCAAAGGTGATGGCGGCGCTGGAACGCTGGGCCGACGGCAAATTCTCGACCTCTGAAGATGGCGCGGCGATCATCCAGCGCAGCGGCGCCACCGCCATGACCGACCGGAGGGACGACCAGGTCGGGAAGCAGCGCTGCGCGAGCTTCGATGTGCTCGAGCCGGTTCGCACCGGCGAACTTCTGACGGCGGCGCGGGTTCTGGCGACCGAGACCGACCTGCATTTCAACTGCACACTCTCCCTGGGCGTCGAGGGCGGACTTGCCCCACCGAGTGTGGACCTTTTCACCCCGCGCTTCGTTCGCGAGATCATCGACCTGGACATCGATTGGCGGGCATCCATCGAGGGCGAGCATCTGCTCTCCACTTTCGCCCGGATTGCTGAAGCGGACGTGGAGATGTTCCTGGCCTTGCTTCAGTCGCCGCAGCGCCGCCTGCCGCTGATCCTCGTCTCCGAACTCGACGGCAAGACCTTGGCCGACGATCTGCATTCGCGTCTCGCCTCCGATGTCTGTGGCCTGGCCCATGTCTGTCGCATCGATCAGGCGGCCGCCTGGGCGGTGACGCAACGGCTGGATCGCGAGTGGTCCTGCTACAACGGAGCCGTTCGCCTGTTCTGGCCGTTCCGGGGCAACCAGGAGCGGCCGCGCAACCATCCGCTCTGGACACGGGATCGCCTGACGGCTTGGGGCGACGACGAAGCCGAAGCGCGGGATCGGCTGCGTCAGGACCTGCGCCGACGCCTTCTCGACGCCTCCACCTTCGTCGCAGACGACCAGGCGTTCAGGCGGTTTGCGCGCCTGCGGGACGCCCCCGCCGTGCGCAGCGCCGAGACCGCCTCGAGCGAGGATCTCGTTGCGCGGATCGCGCAACTTGAGGCGACCCTGGAGGCGCGGGACGCTGAGATTTCGACCCTGAACGACAATCTGGCCGCGCTGAACGTCGCGCTGAGATCGCAGTCAACCGCCGACGAACCGGCCGGCGAAGAACCGCCGCCGGCCACGATCCTGGAGGCCTTGGCCATTGCGCGTCGCCGGTGGGGCGGCTCGATCCTGTTCGGCGACGCCGTCGATGATCAGGCCGCCGCCCTCTCTGCGGAGGCTGGCCCGCCGGAGAAGGTGCTGAGGTATCTCGACGTCCTCGCTGAACTGGCGGCGACGCGGGCGGCCGGCGCCTTGGGAGGGACCGTCCCGACCTGGCTCAAGGAGCGCGGGGTCAACGCCTCGATCGAGTCCGAGACGATCCGCAACAGCCGTGACGCCATGAAACGGCGCACCTTCCCGATCAACGGCGAGCCGACGCCGTTCGAGCTTCACGCCAAGCCCAACGACGGGGTCTCGCCAGACCAGTGTGTGCGGATCTATTTCGATGTCCAGGAGACGGCGCCGCACGTCAGGATCGGCTATATCGGGCGCCATTTCGAATAATCCTCACCGCGCCGAGGCCTGGACTGTCTCCAGCCCAAACCCAGCGATCGGAGACGCTCGGGCCAGAACCTCGTCCAACCAGCGCCAGACCGTATCGTACATGTCGCGGATGTTCGCCGGGCTCGACAGCACATGCCCTTCGCCGCGGTAGGTGATCAGCACCACATCCTTCTGTTGGCGATAGAGAGCCGAGAACAGCTCCTGCGCCTGGGCTGGAGGGACGTAATCCCGGTCCGCCGTGATCAGCAGGACCGGAACCGTGATCCGGTCCGCCGAAAGGACCGGGCTGTTGCGGATGTAACGGGCAGGGTCAGCCCAGGGCGGCGCCCCCAGTCCACCCTGTCCAGTCTCGACCCACCCCGCGCGGGATCGGACCGGCAGCCCGTCCTCCGGGGCCAGCGATTGAGGCAAGGCGAACTGCCCCCAAACGCTCAGCAGGTCGTAGGGTCCGTTGGCGGCGACAACGGCTGAAAATCGTGACGACTGGGTGGCCGCCGCGACGGCCGAATAGGCGCCGAAGCTATGCCCCCAGAGCACCAGCCGGTCCGGGTCGAACGCGCCCGTCTGAGCCGCGGCGTCCACGGCGCGCAGGATGTCCTCAGCCATGTCTTCAGCCGGTTCGCCCCGGTGTTCGATCCGGGGCAGGCTCGGTATGAGCACCGCATAGCCGGCGGCGACCATCAACTGCACATTGGTGGCGATGTCCGCTTCGGTCGGCGATGGGGCGCGAGCCGGACCGCCGGGATAGGGAATGATGATCAGCGGCGGCCGCTGCTGTTCGCTCTCTGTGGGCCGGAAGAGCCAGCTGACGAGCGGGGAGCCGTCCTTGGCCGTGTGCTCCACGGCCTCGGGACTTGCGAACACCACGCCCGACAGGTGATCGTTGATCCGGGCCAGGCTCGCGCCGTCGGCGCGGTTAAGGATTTCCCGGACGCCTTCGGTCTCCACCACGACGGCCTGGCTCTCATCAGCCGCCATGATGCGCTCGCCCGCCAGAGGTTCGCCGAGAGGCGCGCCGTCGATCAAACGCCGTCGCTGAACGCCTTCGCCCTCTCCGACGAGCACCCAATCTCGCCGCGTCGGACTGTTGAACTGGAACCTTTGTCCCTGGCTGAACAGGGCTGTGGTCACTCCAGAGGCGACCCTTCGTCCCTGGCCCAATCGCAGGGCGGGTCCGACCCGATCCACCGACCAGACTTCGCCGCCGGACTGGACGGCGATATGGCTGCGCGACACGGCCAGAAGAGACGAGGATGGCGATGCAAGATCCTTGGTCAGTACGCGCGCATCGGAAGCCCCCAGCCGGACCCAGTCCCTGCGCGCTTCGCCCTGTACGAACAGGATCGGTTGGTCCCCCAGCCAGTCCGCACAGATGACTTCTGTCCGCAGCCCGGTCTGGACCAAGGCAGGCCGGCGGCCATGGAGCGGCGTCCAGGCCACCGTCTTCCGCTGAGGATCGATCTCCGCCAATCGGCCTTCCGACCACGACTGTCCGTCGTGGCGCGCCCAGACGAGCAGCCGGCGTCCTGAAGGGGACCAGGTCATGAGGTTGGGCGACAGATCCAGTCCGGGTAGAGGCTCCCAGACCGCTCCGGTGTCGAGATCGACCAGCGTCAGTTCGCGGCGCGTGGAAAAGTCGCCCTGCAGGAAGGGAACGGACGGATCGAAGGGGCGGTCATCGGTGAAGCGCGCGGCGGCGACGAACCGCCCGGCAGGTGAAACTTCCAGATCATAAAAGCGCCCCGTCGCAAGGGTCCGTTGCTCTCCCGAGGTCGTCGTGACTAGCACAAGACTGGAGCTCCGAGGCCGGGGCGTCGCATCGCGGAAGGCGCCGGCGCCGATCACCGTGCGTCCCGGTTCCCGGCCCTCCCGGGTCAGCCCCCACAGGTGCTGCATGCGGCTTCCAGCGTCGTAGCTTAGTCGCATCATCGCGGGAAGATCACCCGCCGCGCGCTGGATCAGAACCAACTGCTCGCCGCCTCTCCACTGCGCGGCACGCCCCCACATCGCGCTCTCCGGCGTGCCCTGAAGCCAGCGGACATCGCCGGTGGCCGGATTGGCGATGCCGGCCTGGAAGGTGCGGTCCCCCAGACGGTAGACCAGCAACCGACGACCGTCGGGCGACCAGGCTCCGATCACCTGACCGCCGCCATCAGGGTGTCGGGTCAGTCGTCTCGCCGGGGCGGAGCCGTCTGTGGCCGCGACGAAAACCTGGGTGCGCAGCACCAGATCCAGCGCGTCATATTCGTAGGGCCCGCTCTCGAGAGCGGACCCGATGCGCTCGAAAGCGAGGCGTGACCCTTGGGGCGAGAGCGAAGCCTGACCGAACTGCTCGAGCTTCAGAAGATCGTCGATGACAAACGGGTCCGCGCGAGCCGGCCCTGATCCGAGGATCAGGGCCAGGCTCGCCGCCGCGAGTGCAGAACGCAGCATGACGGATCACCAGCGCTTGGTGACTTGCAGGGAGATGGTCCGGCCCAGAGGATCGGCCTGACCGGCGTCGAAGCCGATGCCGGTCAAAGCGTCGTAGAAGGGCGGATCGGCGTCGAAGAAATTTCTGACAGAGGCTGTAAGGCTCAACCCGTCTCCCCAGGCGGCGGACGGCTGCCACCCGAGTTGCAGGTCGGTTGTCGTCCAGGATCCGATGCGGATTTGGCGAAGGTCGCGATAGCCGCCCACATGATTGACGGCCACGCGCACGGACAGGTCGTCGCGCACCCACCGTCCGGACAGGGTTCCCCGCAGATCCACCGGGAAACCGTAGGTGTCCACCAGATCCACGCTGGGCGCCGCCGTCGTGATGCGCCGCGCGAAGTCGGTCATGTAGGAGGCGGAGGCCTCGATGGTCAGCGCGCCGCCTGCCAGGTCCAGATCGTAGGCGGCGTTCGCGTCGATACCCCGCACCTCGACGGAAGCTGTGTTGAGCCACCGGGCGTCGACGACCACCCCGAAAGCGTCCGCCGGCAGAACGCCGGGAAGCAGGAAGGCGGGGCTGGTGATCAGCGCATCCACCGCCGCCCTGTCTGCGGCAGAGGTGCGGTCGATGCGCCGGACGAACGGCGCGAGGTTGGGATCGAGGAGCACCTGGGTCAGGTTGTCGAGCGCGGGCCGACCGATCTGATCGGAGAAGTCGATATCGAACCAGGTGGCGCCGAACCGCCACGGACGGTCCGCCGGTCGGTAGTCGAAGCCGATGGTGAAGGTTTCCGCCGTCTCCGGCTTCAGGTCAGGATTTCCGCCGCCCTCGAAGAGGGCCACCTGCTGACCGACCGTGTCGGCGACGAAGGTGGCCGAGATGTAGCGTCGCTCCGCCAGCTCCACCATCGCCGGGGCGCGGAAAGACGTCCCCCAGTTGGCCCGCATCGTCAGATCGGCCAAGGGGCTCCAGATCAGACCGACCTTGGGATTGGCCGTCGAACCGATATCGTCATAGTCCTCTACCCGCCCGGCGAGGGACAGTTCGAGCCGCTGGATCCCCGGGCGCGCATTCGCCGCGCCGACCAAGGGCGCACGGATTTCGATGAAGGCCGCGGAGACCTCCCGATCCTTGTCGGGCGCTTGGGTGGATGTCGGTGCAAGCCCGGAGGTGAAGGTCGTACCCCGGTTCCGAAGCGACTCGGTCCGAAACTGGGCGCCGGCCGCCACTCTCAGGTCGCCGCCGGGGAGTTGAAGGGCGACGCCCTGAACGATGAGGTTCGCAGAGGCGACCTCGCTCTCATCCGTATAGCGGCTCCAGCCGCTTGAGATGAAATCCAACACGGCGCGAGGGTTCGCGGCGCCGGAGCCGAACAGGTTCAGATAGCCGTCGCGCGAGGCCGAGAAGGACGTGGCGGGATTGTCCGCCGTGTTGCCCAGCGCTTCCTGCAGGAAGGTCGACTGCAGCATGCCGGTCCGCTGATCGTCGGAGCGCTCCGTGCCATAGGTCAGGAAGGCTTCAGCCTCCCAGCCCGCCGGAAGGAAGGCGCGCGCGCCGAGGGTGGCGCCGAGGCTTCTCGACCGCCCGGACCGCCGCGATGCGCCGATATCCTCGCCGAAGGCGTAGGCGACGCTGTGGGAGGCGGCCCCTGTCGGCGAGACGAAATGCGGATTGGCGGAAGTCACCGTCGCGATGGTGGTGGGCGTCAGGCTCTCCGTCTCGAAGTCACGCTGGCTGAACCGCAGGTCGCCGGTCAGCTCGAGGGTCTCGCCGAGCGACTGGCGGGCGTAGACATAGGCGGCCTGGCGATCAAACTCCGGTGTTAGCGCTCCGCCCACCCGGGTGTTGCCGTAGTTCTGCTGACCCGCCGCGAAGTTCGAAGGCGAGGTGGCGACACCGCTGCTTCCGGGCCGGATGGCGTGGGTCACCACGTAGCCGCCGCTGGCGCTGTCGAAGCGCACGAGATTGCCCGGTGCGCTGTAATAGGTCCGGTGGTCGGTCCCGCCGAACGGCCTGAGGTCGCCGGTCGCCGTATAGGGGCGGTCCAAAGTGCTCAGGGCGTTCTGGCGCTCGAACTCATAGGAGGCGAGGAACTGTCCGTTCGACCATGTGCGCCCCCAGGTGTGGGCCGCGATGACGGATTCCGCGCCGCCCTCGGACGCGCCGATCCGCAGGCGGCTTTCCTGCCCGTCGAAGTCACGGCGGAGGATGATGTTGACCACGCCGCCCACGGCGTCGGCGCCATATAAGGCCGAGGCGCCATCGAGCAGAACATCGACCCGGTCCACGGCCGCAGTCGGGACGGCCGAGACATCCGCAAAGTCGCCCCGACCGCCAGCCCCGGCCATTCGCCTGCCGTTGACCAGCACCAGGGTCGAGTCCGGGCCGAGACCGCGCAGATTGACGCCCGTCGCCAGTCCCGAGTTGCTCTGCATAGGATCGGACCCGACCAGGGCCGCCGTCGGCGTGCCGCTGCCGGCGTAGTTCTGCGGCAGCGCTGCAAGAGCTTCGGCGACCGTCGCGCGGCCCGCCCGATCCAGATCCTCCCTGCGGATCACCGTCACCGGCGACGGCGTGTCGCCCGGTCCGCGCAGCAGGGTGCCGGTCACGACAACTTCTTCGAGGGTGGTGGTCGCGAGCTCTTCGGTCGTCGCCCGCTGCAGCACCCATGCGCCCGAGGCCGAACGCACCGCCGTGAGACCGGAGCCGGACAGGAGGCGGTTCAACGCCTCATCGGGCGTCATGCGTCCTGACAAACCTTGGGTGCGCCGCCCGGCCACTTGGTCCGAGGTGAACATCAACTGCCGTCCGGCCTGGCTGGCATAGGCGTTGAGGGCTCCGCCCAGAGGCCCAGGCGCGATCGAAAAGTTGATCTGCGCAGGCGCAGGTGGCTGAGCTTGGGCGACGCCTGCGACGGTCGCCAGGGCGACCCCGGCGAACAGGCTGCTGCGGTAAGCGTTCATTCTATCCTCCCCGACGACGCAAGGACGCGTCGGGGGAAGAGACGGTTGACGGGGGCTGCGACCCTCACGTCTCCCCGATATTTCCTGGACCGATCAGCCGGACCCTGCCGTCCGGCTCGGTCACGGTGCGCAGATTGAGGAGTTGTGCGGCGGCCGCCACGAAGGCGGCGCGATCCCCGCTCCGGAAGACGCCATTGATGGAGGTGCGGGCGGCGGCGGGGGCGTCCAGTACGATCGGATCCGCCAGATATCGGTTCATCTCGGCGACCGCGTCCGCCAAAGGGGTGTCGACGAAGACCAGTTCGCCCCCGGTCCAACTCGTCGCCACAACGGCATCGACAGGCGAGACGCGCGCCTGCCCCCTGAGGATCGCGCTCTGCTGGTTCGGGCTGAGCCGCTGCGGCGCAACGCCGGTCCGGGCCTGAGCCACGTCGACGGCGCCGGACACAAGCACCACTCGCGTCACGTCGCCAATGTGACGAACCTCGAAGACCGTCCCCACAGCGGTGACGGACGCATCAGATGTCGACACCACGAAGGGCCGTCCAGGGTCATGCGCGACTTCGAAGAAGGCCTGCCCATTGGTCAGATCGATGTGACGCTCGCCGTCGGAGAAGCGGATCTTGAGCCGCGTGTCGGTGTCCAGGCGGACGCGCGACCCATCAGCCAGTTGGACGACGGTCTGCTCGCCCACCCTGGTGCGATAGACGCCGCGCGCCTCCCACATCGTGAAGCCCACGACCAGGGCGACAGCCATAGCGGTCGCCAACCCGGCCATAAGGACAGGTTTCAGGCGACGCGCCTTGGGGCGGCGTTGCATAGCGCTGTCCAATGCCGCCTGGATGTCAGGGTCACCGGAAAGCGTGTTGGATTCCGCCCAGAGTTGCTCGGCTCTCTGGTAGGCTTGGGCGTTCACGGGATCGCGGCGCCACTGAGCGAACTCTTCGATCGTCTGCAACGATATGCTGCGCGTGCCCAGACGCGCGATCCAGTTGGCCGCCTGATTATCGGCCGCCGTCCGTCTGTAGTGCTGAGCCGACATCGCAGCCCCCCTGGACTAGCGTCGGAGCTGACTATCAACCTGTTTGAGCGCCCGCGTGATGCGGCGCTCCACGGTCTTGACCGACACCTCTAGTCGCTCAGCGATCTGCTCGTTTGTCAAACCTCCGAAGCGGCTCAGCATGAAAATATCTCGCTCCGGTTGAGAAAGGTTCAGGATGAGCTGCTTTAGAAGGATAGTCTCGGTCTGCGTCGGTGCGTCCGCCCATGGGGCCGTCGATGCGGCATGACGCTGTTGCCGCTGGGCGCGGCGGCCCTCTTCGGCGACCAAGTTGGTGGCGATGCGGAGGAGGAGCGACTTGGGGTGACGGATTTCGCCACGGGCCTGATAGGGCGCGATGCGGACGTATGTCTCCTGGACCACGTCGTCGATTGCGGTGACGCCGAGGCGACGGAGGCGGCCTGCAAGCCACTCGGAGTGCTCTGCATACATTCGCCGAAGGTCAAATTTCTCGCTGTCGCCCAGATGGTCAAACCCGAATGTCACGAGATCGCCTCCAGCTTCAAACACAGCGGGGACCTTATCAGCACGAACGATTGGTTACTATAGTGACTGGCGGGTTCGGCGCATTTCCCTGTCGCTGGCCCTATGTCTCTGCGGCAAACCTTCGGGCGAAACGTCCGGCTTGCGCGTCAAGAAAGGGGTCTCACTATCGAGGCGCTGGCGGATGCGGCAGGCCTTTCGTACAGCTACGTTGGAGAACTTGAGCGCGGACGTCGAAACCCGACGCTCGCCGTGGTCGAGCGCCTGTCAGTTGCCCTGAAAAGCCCCACTCACCGCTTGCTGATGCCCCCAGTCGATAATCGGCAAATCGCTATGTAGCGCGAGCGATCGAGAGCTTCCGCACTCTTTAGTTACTATCGTAACTGGTCCATGTGGCGCGGATTGGCGCGCTAGCCTCATGGGCTTAGCTTCTGATTTTGGTGAGAACGTCAGGAGGGCGAGGCGCGCTAAGGGGATGACCCTAGAGGCGCTCGCTCATGACGTTGGCCTGGCTTACAGTTATGTTGGTGAACTTGAGCGGGGGCGTCGCAACCCCACTCTCAAGGTTGTTGAACGGATCGCCAATGACGTGCCTCTGAGTTTTCATCCAGCGG
>KB291785.1 GCA_000318405.1 Brevundimonas diminuta 470-4
AGCAAGTCATGGTCGATTGAATCCGTCTGGCGAACGGACTTCCACGACCGTCTCTGACGTCAGGCGCGTGTCTTTCCTGACGATCTTCCATTGCTATGGTCAGCAGGTCGCGGCAGGGCGTGGTCGAGTGGGGAGAAGATCAACGATGTGGAAACTGGATCACGTCGTCTCGGCGTCTGATGTTGATGTGGAGGAGCGACGCCTTGCCGAAGTGCTGGCGAGCGCGGGCTACGATGTCGGGAAGCTGGCATTGAATGGTTTGGCCCAGCAGGTGCTGGCCGAGCGGGCGAAGGCCACGGTGATGGCCATCGGAATCGAGCCGTCGAACTGGCCTCACTTTCCGCTGGGCAATGGGGGCGTCGAAGTGCGCTTCCAGTTCAGCCGCGAAGAGGATCAGGTGAACGCGAGGCTGGCATTGGTTTAGGCGGCGACGCCCTCCTGACGGCCTTCCTGAACCGTCTTCAGCGTGCGTGCGATGGTCGTCACAGTGGTCGTGGAGGCACGATGTAG
>KB291786.1 GCA_000318405.1 Brevundimonas diminuta 470-4
TGACGTGCCCCTGAGAATTTCCTCCACGCGGAGCTAGAGTCCGGCCCTTGAAAGGACGGACGGAATGAAACGAGCGAGATTCACGGAAGAGCAGATCATCGGGATCCTGCGGGAGAACGAGGCCGGCGCCAAAGCGGGCGAGTTGGCGCGCAAGCACGGCGTGTCGGAGGGCACGATCTACGCCTGGAAGGCCAAGTTCGGCGGGATGAGCGTGTCGGACGCCCAGCGCCTGCGCGCCCTGGAAGATGAGAACGGAAAGCTGAAGCGCCTGCTGGCCGACGCCATGCTCGACAAGGCGGCGCTGAACGATCTGCTCTCAAAAAAGTGGTAGGGCCCGCGGCGATGCGCCAGGCCGTCGCCCATGTGAAGGCGACGTTCGGCGTCAGCGAGCGGCGGGCCTGCTCCATCATCAAGGCCGACCGCAAATCGGTGCGCTATCGCTCTTGCCGCCCGCCAGACACGGCGCTGCGGGAGCGGCTGCGCGCCCTGGCTGTCGAGCGGCGACGGTTCGGCTATCGCCGGCTGTTCGTGCTGCTGCGACGTGAAGGCGAGCCATCGGGCAAGAACCGGATCTACCGGCTCTACCGCGAGGAAGGCCTGACGGTGCGCAAGCGCCGCTCCCGTCGTCGAGCCATCGGCACACGGGCGCCGATCCTGATCGAGGCAAGGCCGAACGCCCGCTGGTCGCTGGACTTTGTGCACGACCAGTTCGCCACGGGCCGCCGCTTCCGCATTCTCAACGTGGTCGACGACGTCACCCGCGAGTGCCTGGCGGCGATCCCCGACACCTCGATCTCGGGACGCCGCGTCGCGCGCGAGCTGACAGCGCTGATCGCTCGACGGGGCCGTCCCGCCATGATCGTCAGCGACAACGGCACGGAATTCACGTCC
>KB291787.1 GCA_000318405.1 Brevundimonas diminuta 470-4
AAAATTTAGGGTCGGCATCAAAAGCAATATCAGCACCAACAGAAACAACCTGATTAGCGGCGTTGACAGATGTATCCATCTGAATGCAATGAAGAAAACCACCATTACCAGCATTAACCGTCAAACTATCAAAATATAACGTTGACGATGTAGCTTTAGGTGTCTGTAAAACAGGTGCCGAAGAAGCTGGAGTAACAGAAGTGAGAACCAGCTTATCAGAAAAAAAGTTTGAATTATGGCGAGAAATAAAAGTCTGAAACATGATTAAACTCCTAAGCAGAAAACCTACCGCGCTTCGCTTGGTCAACCCCTCAGCGGCAAAAATTAAAATTTTTACCGCTTCGGCGTTATAACCTCACACTCAATCTTTTATCACGAAGTCATGATTGAATCGCGAGTGGTCGGCAGATTGCGATAAACGGTCACATTAAATTTAACCTGACTATTCCACTGCAACAACTGAACGGACTGGAAACACTGGTCATAATCATGGTGGCGAATAAGTACGCGTTCTTGCAAATCACCAGAAGGCGGTTCCTGAATGAATGGGAAGCCTTCAAGAAGGTGATAAGCAGGAGAAACATACGAAGGCGCATAACGATACCACTGACCCTCAGCAATCTTAAACTTCTTAGACGAATCACCAGAACGGAAAAC
The DNA here is from genome assembly GCA_000318405.1 of Brevundimonas diminuta 470-4. Lineage (GTDB taxonomy): Bacteria > Pseudomonadota > Alphaproteobacteria > Caulobacterales > Caulobacteraceae > Brevundimonas > Brevundimonas diminuta_B. The sequence continues at coordinate 658 of KB291787.1, forward strand.
ATCCTTCATAGAAATTTCACGCGGCGGCAAGTTGCCATACAAAACAGGGTCGCCAGCAATATCGGTATAAGTCAAAGCACCTTTAGCGTTAAGGTACTGAATCTCTTTAGTCGCAGTAGGCGGAAAACGAACAAGCGCAAGAGTAAACATAGTGCCATGCTCAGGAACAAAGAAACGCGGCACAGAATGTTTATAGGTCTGTTGAACACGACCAGAAAACTGGCCTAACGACGTTTGGTCAGTTCCATCAACATCATAGCCAGATGCCCAGAGATTAGAGCGCATGACAAGTAAAGGACGGTTGTCAGCGTCATAAGAGGTTTTACCTCCAAATGAAGAAATAACATCATGGTAACGCTGCATGAAGTAATCACGTTCTTGGTCAGTATGCAAATTAGCATAAGCAGCTTGCAGACCCATAATGTCAATAGATGTGGTAGAAGTCGTCATTTGGCGAGAAAGCTCAGTCTCAGGAGGAAGCGGAGCAGTCCAAATGTTTTTGAGATGGCAGCAACGGAAACCATAACGAGCATCATCTTGATTAAGCTCATTAGGGTTAGCCTCGGTACGGTCAGGCATCCACGGCGCTTTAAAATAGTTGTTATAGATATTCAAATAACCCTGAAACAAATGCTTAGGGATTTTATTGGTATCAGGGTTAATCGTGCCAAGAAAAGCGGCATGGTCAATATAACCAGTAGTGTTAACAGTCGGGAGAGGAGTGGCATTAACACCATCCTTCATGAACTTAATCCACTGTTCACCATAAACGTGACGATGAGGGACATAAAAAGTAAAAATGTCTACAGTAGAGTCAATAGCAAGGCCACGACGCAATGGAGAAAGACGGAGAGCGCCAACGGCGTCCATCTCGAAGGAGTCGCCAGCGATAACCGGAGTAGTTGAAATGGTAATAAGACGACCAATCTGACCAGCAAGGAAGCCAAGATGGGAAAGGTCATGCGGCATACGCTCGGCGCCAGTTTGAATATTAGACATAATTTATCCTCAAGTAAGGGGCCGAAGCCCCTGCAATTAAAATTGTTGACCACCTACATACCAAAGACGAGCGCCTTTACGCTTGCCTTTAGTACCTCGCAACGGCTGCGGACGACCAGGGCGAGCGCCAGAACGTTTTTTACCTTTAGACATTACATCACTCCTTCTGCACGTAATTTTTGACGCACGTTTTCTTCTGCGTCAGTAAGAACGTCAGTGTTTCCTGCGCGTACACGCAAGGTAAACGCGAACAATTCAGCGGCTTTAACCGGACGCTCGACGCCATTAATAATGTTTTCCGTAAATTCAGCGCCTTCCATGATGAGACAGGCCGTTTGAATGTTGACGGGATGAACATAATAAGCAATGACGGCAGCAATAAACTCAACAGGAGCAGGAAAGCGAGGGTATCCTACAAAGTCCAGCGTACCATAAACGCAAGCCTCAACGCAGCGACGAGCACGAGAGCGGTCAGTAGCAATCCAAACTTTGTTACTCGTCAGAAAATCGAAATCATCTTCGGTTAAATCCAAAACGGCAGAAGCCTGAATGAGCTTAATAGAGGCCAAAGCGGTCTGGAAACGTACGGATTGTTCAGTAACTTGACTCATGATTTCTTACCTATTAGTGGTTGAACAGCATCGGACTCAGATAGTAATCCACGCTCTTTTAAAATGTCAACAAGAGAATCTCTACCATGAACAAAATGTGACTCATATCTAAACCAGTCCTTGACGAACGTGCCAAGCATATTAAGCCACTTCTCCTCATCCAACGCGTCAGTTTTTGACAGAATCGTTAGTTGATGGCGAAAGGTCGCAAAGTAAGAGCTTCTCGAGCTGCGCAAGGATAGGTCGAATTTTCTCATTTTCCGCCAGCAGTCCACTTCGATTTAATTCGTAAACAAGCAGTAGTAATTCCTGCTTTATCAAGATAATTTTTCGACTCATCAGAAATATCCGAAAGTGTTAACTTCTGCGTCATGGAAGCGATAAAACTCTGCAGGTTGGATACGCCAATCATTTTTATCGAAGCGCGCATAAATTTGAGCAGATTTGTCGTCACAGGTTGCGCCGCCAAAACGTCGGCTACAGTAACTTTTCCCAGCCTCAATCTCATCTCTCTTTTTGCGTTCTGCTTCAATATCTGGTTGAACGGCGTCGCGTCGTAACCCAGCTTGGTAAGTTGGATTAAGCACTCCGTGGACAGATTTGTCATTGTGAGCATTTTCATCCCGAAGTTGCGGCTCATTCTGATTCTGAACAGCTTCTTGGGAAGTAGCGACAGCTTGGTTTTTAGTGAGTTGTTCCATTCTTTAGCTCCTAGACCTTTAGCAGCAAGGTCCATATCTGACTTTTTGTTAACGTATTTAGCCACATAGAAACCAACAGCCATATAACTGGTAGCTTTAAGCGGCTCACCTTTAGCATCAACAGGCCACAACCAACCAGAACGTGAAAAAGCGTCCTGCGTGTAGCGAACTGCGATGGGCATACTGTAACCATAAGGCCACGTATTTTGCAAGCTATTTAACTGGCGGCGATTGCGTACCCGACGACCAAAATTAGGGTCAACGCTACCTGTAGGAAGTGTCCGCATAAAGTGCACCGCATGGAAATGAAGACGGCCATTAGCTGTACCATACTCAGGCACACAAAAATACTGATAGCAGTCGGCGTGTGAATCATTAGCCTTGCGACCCTCGGCAGCAAGAACCATACGACCAATATCACGAAAATAGTCACGCAAAGCATTGGGATTATCATAAAACGCCTCTAATCGGTCGTCAGCCAACGTGAGAGTGTCAAAAACGATAAACCAACCATCAGCATGAGCCTGTCGCATTGCATTCATCAAACGCTGAATAGCAAAGCCTCTACGCGATTTCATAGTGGAGGCCTCCAGCAATCTTGAACACTCATCCTTAATACCTTTCTTTTTGGGGTAATTATACTCATCGCGAATATCCTTAAGAGGGCGTTCAGCAGCCAGCTTGCGGCAAAACTGCGTAACCGTCTTCTCGTTCTCTAAAAACCATTTTTCGTCCCCTTCGGGGCGGTGGTCTATAGTGTTATTAATATCAAGTTGGGGGAGCACATTGTAGCATTGTGCCAATTCATCCATTAACTTCTCAGTAACAGATACAAACTCATCACGAACGTCAGAAGCAGCCTTATGGCCGTCAACATACATATCACCATTATCGAACTCAACGCCCTGCATACGAAAAGACAGAATCTCTTCCAAGAGCTTGATGCGGTTATCCATCTGCTTATGGAAGCCAAGCATTGGGGATTGAGAAAGAGTAGAAATGCCACAAGCCTCAATAGCAGGTTTAAGAGCCTCGATACGCTCAAAGTCAAAATAATCAGCGTGACATTCAGAAGGGTAATAAGAACGAACCATAAAAAAGCCTCCAAGATTTGGAGGCATGAAAACATACAATTGGGAGGGTGTCAATCCTGACGGTTATTTCCTAGACAAATTAGAGCCAATACCATCAGCTTTACCGTCTTTCCAGAAATTGTTCCAAGTATCGGCAACAGCTTTATCAATACCATGAAAAATATCAACCACACCAGAAGCAGCATCAGTGACGACATTAGAAATATCCTTTGCAGTAGCGCCAATATGAGAAGAGCCATACCGCTGATTCTGCGTTTGCTGATGAACTAAGTCAACCTCAGCACTAACCTTGCGAGTCATTTCTTTGATTTGGTCATTGGTAAAATACTGACCAGCCGTTTGAGCTTGAGTAAGCATTTGGCGCATAATCTCGGAAACCTGCTGTTGCTTGGAAAGATTGGTGTTTTCCATAATAGACGCAACGCGAGCAGTAGACTCCTTCTGTTGATAAGCAAGCATCTCATTTTGTGCATATACCTGGTCTTTCGTATTCTGGCGTGAAGTCGCCGACTGAATGCCAGCAATCTCTTTTTGAGTCTCATTTTGCATCTCGGCAATCTCTTTCTGATTGTCCAGTTGCATTTTAGTAAGCTCTTTTTGATTCTCAAATCCGGCGTCAACCATACCAGCAGAGGAAGCATCAGCACCAGCACGCTCCCAAGCATTAAGCTCAGGAAATGCAGCAGCAAGATAATCACGAGTATCCTTTCCTTTATCAGCGGCAGACTTGCCACCAAGTCCAACCAAATCAAGCAACTTATCAGAAACGGCAGAAGTGCCAGCCTGCAACGTACCTTCAAGAAGTCCTTTACCAGCTTTAGCCATAGCACCAGAAACAAAACTAGGGACGGCCTCATCAGGGTTAGGAACATTAGAGCCTTGAATGGCAGATTTAATACCAGCATCACCCATGCCTACAGTATTGTTATCGGTAGCAAGCACATCACCTTGAATGCCACCGGAGGCGGCTTTTTGACCGCCTCCAAACAATTTAGACATGGCGCCACCAGCAAGAGCAGAAGCAATACCGCCAGCAATAGCACCAAACATAAATCACCTCACTTAAGTGGCTGGAGACAAATAATCTCTTTAATAACCTGATTCAGCGAAACCAATCCGCGGCATTTAGTAGCGGTAAAGTTAGACCAAACCATGAAACCAACATAAACATTATTGCCCGGCGTACGGGGAAGGACGTCAATAGTCACACAGTCCTTGACGGTATAATAACCACCATCATGGCGACCATCCAAAGGATAAACATCATAGGCAGTCGGGAGGGTAGTCGGAACCGAAGAAGACTCAAAGCGAACCAAACAGGCA
>KB291788.1:0-17177 GCA_000318405.1 Brevundimonas diminuta 470-4
AGCGCCGCCGCGCCCGCACTGGCCGAGCCGCCGCCCGCGCCTGACCGGCCGCTGACCGACCCGACGCAGGAGGCCCGCGCCCGCGCCCTGTTCGGCGATATCCGCTGCGTCGTCTGCCAGCATGAATCGATCGCCGACAGCCCGGCAGGCATCGCCGCCGACCTGCGCGGTCTGGTGCGCGAACAGATCGCCGCCGGCAAGACGGACGCCCAGATCAAGGACGACCTGATCCGCCGCTATGGCGACTATGTGCTGTTCCAGCCGCCGGTGCGGCTCGGCACCTGGCTGCTGTGGTTCGGCCCGTTCGCCCTAGCGGCGGGGGCGGGCGTGGTGCTGGTGCTGCGCGCGCGCCGTCGCGGGACGGCCGAGGCCGCGCCCCTCACGGCGGAGGAAGAACGCGCCCTGGCCGAGCTTACGGTGGACGACGAGAACGCCTGAAGCTTTCCATTCGGCAAGCCTTTCGCCGCCTTCCTGACGCAGACGCGCCACACGCCGAACGATGATCGGGAACAATCATCGCGACGGCGTGCATTGGCTTGAGCCGTAACGCCCTATATCCATAGGCGAACGGAGCTTTCCGTATCCGCCAGTAAAGACTGCAAGGACGACGATGCTGAAACGCAAGGAGTTCATTCTGGGGGCCGCTGTCGGCCTGACCTTCGCCGCCGCTGCGACGGCGGGCGGGGTCATCACCTGGCCCGGCGCCGAGGCTGCGCCCGCCGCCAGGGTCGGGCAGCTGGTCCCTTCGGCCGGCGCCGGAGCTGTAGCTTTTGCGCCGCCGCAGGGCGCGCCGCTCAGCTTCGCCGACATCTTCCAGCAGGTCGCCCCCGCCGTGGTGCAGATCGACGTGAAGACCCGCGTCCAGCGCCCGCGCGGCGTGTTCCAGATTCCGGGCTTCGGCGCCGTGCCCATCCCCGGCGCTCCGGGCGGCTCGGGCGAGGGCGAGGACAACTCGACCACGGCGATGGGCACGGGCTCGGGCTTCTTCATCTCGGGCGACGGCTTCATCGTCACCAACAACCACGTCGTCGAGAACGCCGAGGAGATCAGCGTCAAGCTCAGCGACGGCCGCGAGCTGAAAGGCAAGCTGATCGGTCGCGACGAGAACACCGACCTGGCCGTCATCAAGGTCGAAGGCGCCGGTTTCCCCTTCGTCTCGTTCGAAGAGCAGTCGGAGCCGCGCGTCGGCGACTGGGTCATCGCTGTCGGCAACCCGTTCGGTCTGGGCGGCACGGCGACGGCGGGCATCGTTTCGGCGCGCTCGCGCGATCTCCAGGATCAATCCAGCGCCTATGTCGACTATCTGCAGATCGACGCCGCCATCAATCGGGGCAACTCGGGCGGACCGACCTTTGACATCTACGGCCGCGTCATCGGCGTGAACACGGCGATCTTCTCGCCGTCGGGCGGTTCGGTCGGCATCGGTTTCGCCATCCCCGCGACCACGGCCAAGGCGGTCACTGACAAGCTGATGCGCGGCGAAAGCGTCGAGCGCGGCTATCTGGGCGTGCAGATCCAGACCCTGTCCAAGGATGCGGCGGCCGCGCTGGGCCTGAACGAAAACGCCAAAGGCGCCTATGTCGCCGAAGTCACGGCAGGGACGCCGGGCGAGCGCGGCGGCATGAAGGTCGGCGACGTGGTGACCAGCGTGAACGGCGAAGCGGTCGACAGCTCGACCGAACTGACCCGCCGCGTGGCCCGCGCACGGCCGGGCGATACGCTGCGGCTGGAAATCCTGCGTGACGGCAAGCGGCAGACGCTGAACATCCGCGCGGGCGCCCGCCCTTCCGAGGCGGAACTGAACGGCGGCGACGAGGCCAGCCCGCAGCCGGGCGACAGCGGCGTCGTCGGTCAGACGATCGAGGGTCTGACGGTTACGCCGATCACCTCGGCCCTGCGCCAGCGCTACTCCATCCCGAACGACATGGAAGGCGTGGTCGTCACCGCCGTCGCGCCGCGCTCGGAGGCCGGCAAGATGCGGCTGCCGGTCGGCACGGTGATCCAGCGGGCCAATAACCGCGTGGTTCGCTCCGAGGCTGATCTGAAGGCGGCTGTGGACGAGGCGCGCTCGGCGGGACGGCCGGGCGTCTTCCTGCTGATCCGGGTGCAGGGAACCAACTCCTCGGTGGTTCTGCCCTTCGCCAAGTCTGAATAAGGCGTAACTCACGGGATCGGCGGCGATGCGCTAACATCGCCGCCGAATCTTTTTTGGGAGGCTGCATGCGTATTCTGGTGGTTGAGGACGACGCCGAGGCCGCGACCGCCATGGTGCGCGGCCTGACCGAGGCCGGGCATGAGGTCACCCACGCGGTGGACGGCGCCTTCGGCCTGCTGGAGTCGCAGAAGGGCGGTTACGACGTCTATGTCGTGGACCGGATGATGCCGCGTCTGGACGGCGTCGGCATGGTCGAGACCATCCGCAAGGGCGGCGACCAGACGCCGGTGTTGTTCCTGTCGGCTCTCGGCGAGGTCGAGGATCGCGTCACGGGTCTGAAGGCGGGCGGCGACGACTATCTGGTCAAGCCCTACGCCCTGGCCGAACTGGTCGCGCGGGTCGAGGCCCTGTCGCGCCGCCGCGAGACGGGCGGGGTGCAGACCGTGCTCAAGGTCGGCGATCTGGAGATGAACCTGATCGCCCGCACCGTCCACCGCGAGGGCCAGGAGATCGACCTGCAGCCGCGCGAGTTCCAACTGCTGGAATTCCTGATGCGCCACGCGGGCCAGTCGGTGACGCGCACCATGCTTCTGGAGAAGGTCTGGGAATACCATTTCGACCCCCAGACCAACGTCATCGACGTGCACATCAGCCGCCTGCGCTCCAAGATCGACAAGGGCTTCGACAGGGCCATGCTGCAGACCGTGCGCGGCGCGGGGTACCGGCTGGAGGCGTAAGGCTCCGGCATGAAACTCCCCTCCGTCTTTCGGCGGACGCCCTTTAGGCTGACGCTGCTGTTTCTGGCGCTGTTCGTGGCGACGGCCAGCGCGGTGCTGGCCTATGTCTATTTCGCCTCGGCGTCCGAGGCGCGGACGCGGGCCGAGACGAGCGTGCAGGGCGAGGTCGATAGTCTGACCGCCATCTATCGCACGCGCGGCCGTGACGCCCTGAATCAGGCGCTGGTCGAACGGGCGATCCGCCACGGGCCCTACCTCTATGTCTTCAAGGACGCCGAGGGCCGCATCATCACCGCCAACATCACCGACGTGCCCGACGGGGTGAAGCCTGGGCAGTGGGACAGCTTCCGGCTGACCGATACGGACGAGGACGGCCGCGTCCGGCGGCGTCAGTCGATCGGCGTCGACACCGCGCTGTCAGGCGGCGAACACCTGTTCGTGGGCGAGGACATCGGCGATATCGAGGCCTATCTGGCGCGGCTGACCCAGGCTCTGTGGGGCGCTATGGTCATGGTGCTGGTGTTGGGCGTGGGCGGCGGGCTGTGGATCAGCCGGGGCGTCGAGCGGGCGATGGCCGGGCTGAACCGCGTGGTGACGGCGGTGCAGGAGGGCGACCTGAAGGCGCGCGCCCCCATCCGTCATTCCGGCGACGAACTGGACGAACTGGCGGAGGGTCTGAACGGGATGCTGGACCGGCTGGAAGGCTCGATGGCCTCGATCCGCCACGCCGGCGACGCCATCGCCCACGACCTTCGCACCCCGCTGAACCGGATGAAGGCCAAGATGGAGGTGGCCCTGATCGACGCCGAGGCGGGGCGGACCTCGGGCGTCGACGCCCTCAGCGTGGCGCTGGATGAGGCGGACGCCCTGCTCAAGACCTTCAACACCGTGCTGGCGATTGCGCGCCTACAGGCCGGCGGTGCGCCCGAGCCCAAGGTGTTCGACGCCGCTGATCTGGCCGCAGACATGGCCGAGCTCTACGAACCGGCGGGCGAGGACAAGGGGCTGGAGTTCGCCGCCGAGATCGAAAAGGGGCTGATGATCGAGGGCAATCAGCCCTTCCTGGCGCAGGCGCTCGCCAATCTGATCGACAACGCCATCAAATATACGCCTGAGGGCGGGGCGGTGATGTTCCGCGCCCGGCGGCGCTCGTCCGGCGATGTGGAGTTTTCCGTCACCGACAACGGACCCGGCGTGCCGGATGAGGATCGCGAGCGGGTGCTGCAACGCTTCGTACGGCTGGACAACAGCCGCACAGAGCCGGGCTCTGGGCTGGGTCTGTCGCTGGTCACGGCGGTGGCGGAGGCGCACGGCGGGCGCGTCCAACTGGACGAGGGGCCGGGCGTCTATGACGGGCGCGGACCGGGCCTGCGCGTGGCTCTGATCCTGCCTGCCGCGACGCGGGCGTCAGAGGCCGAGGCGTGAGCCAAGGGCTGGCGGCGCGGTTGCAGCCCTGCGGCCCCGTGCGCGACGCCCAGGCGGCGGCGCGCCTGCATGAGCGGTTGATCGAGGCGGCGGACGCTGACGACTGGCGCACGACGCTGGATGAGGCGTGGGGCGCGCTTGAACCTGTCTTCGCCGCCTCGCCCTATCTGGCCGGACTGGCGCGTCGCTGGCCGGATCGGCTGCGGCTGACGCTGGACGGCGATCCCGAAGCGCGGCTGGCGGATATTCTGGCGGCGACCGACGCCCTGACCGGTGCGCCGGACGAGGCCAAGGCGCCGCTGCGCCATCTGAAGGCGGAACTGCATCTTCTGACGGCCCTGTGCGACCTGGGCGGGGTCTGGAATCTGGATCAGGTGACCGGCGCCCTGTCGCGGTTCGCCGATGCGTCTGCGCGCGCGGCGCTCAGAATACTGGCCGACGACTGGCGCAGGCGCGGGCGGCTGATTTCGGCGCCTGACGATCCGCGCGGGCCGGTTCCGGGCCTGTTCGTCCTGGCCATGGGCAAGGGCGGGGCGTTCGAGCTGAACTATTCGTCGGACATCGACCTGTCGCTCTTCTACGAGCCGGAAGCGCTGGCGACCGCCCTGTCCGAGGGCGTGGAGATGCAGGGCTTCGTCAACCGCCTGGCGCAGGGGCTGACGGCCCTGTTGGCCGAGCGGACGGCCGATGGATACGTCTTCCGCGTCGATCTGCGGCTGAGGCCCGATCCATCCTCGACCCCGCCGGTCGTCGCGGCGCCGATGGCCTTGGCCTATTACGAATCCGTCGGCCAGAACTGGGAGCGGGCGGCCTTCATCAAGGCCCGCGTCTGCGCCGGGGACGCGGCCGAGGGCGCCGCCTTCCTGAAGGCGCTGGTCCCCTACATCTGGCGGCGCAGTCTGGATTATCAGGCGGTGCTGGACATCCAGTCGATCAAGAAACAGATCCACGTCCACAAGACCGGCGAGGGGCTGGAGGCGGCGGGCGCCAATCTGAAGCTGGGCCGGGGCGGCATCCGCGAGATCGAGTTCTATGTCCAGACCCAGCAGTTGATTCTGGGCGGTCGCAACCGCGCCCTACGCTCGCCGCGCACGCTGGAGGCTCTGGACGCCCTGACCAAGGCGGGGCACGTCAGCCCTGAGGCGCGCGATGAACTGCGCGCCGCCTATGTCGAGTTGCGCGCGCTGGAGCATCGGGCGCAGATGCTGGCGGACGAACAGACGCATATCCTGCCTGTCGATCCAGAGCGCCGCACCGATGTGGCGGCGCTGGCGGGGCAGGGCGATCTGGCGGCCTTCGACGCCGGGATCGAGCGCCTGCTGGTGCGGGTCAACACCCGCTATGGCGAACTGTTCGAGGGCGGCGAAGACCTGTCCTCGCCCTATGGCAGCCTCGTTTTCACGGGGGTGGAGAACGACCCCGGCACGCTGGAGACGCTGGCCCGTATGGGCTTTTCCGAGCCCGCCAGCGTGTCCGACACGATCCGCAGCTGGCATCACGGCCGTATTCAGGCGACGCGCACGGCGCGGGGGCGCGAACTGTTCACCCGGCTGGCGCCGCAACTGCTGACGGCGGTGGCCAAGACGGGGGCTCCGGACGCGGCCTTCCGTCGGTTCGCCGTCTTCTTCGCCGGGCTCAGCGCCGGGGTGCAGGTGCAGGCCCTGTTCCTGAACCAGCCCAAGCTGTTCGAGCTGGTGGTCGAGGTGATGGCCTTTGCGCCCCGTCTGGCGCGGATGCTGGGGCGGCGGCCGCAGGCGCTGGACGGGGTGCTGGACGCGCGCTTCCTGACCGATCTGGACGCAGATTCAGGCGTCGTCGGCCAGCTTATGGCCGAGGCCGCCGCCGCGACCGATTTCGAGGAGGCGATGAACGTGGTGCGTCGCCAGCATCGCGAACAGGTCTTCCGCATCGGCATGCACACCATCACCGGCCGTGCGGGGCCGGAAGAGGCGGGGCGCGCCAATACCGACATGGCAGAGGCCTGTATGCGCGCGCTGGCTCCGGCGGCCCTGAAGGAGGCCGAGCGTTTGGGGGGGGCGCTGGCGAGCGCGGTGGCTGTCGTCGCCCTCGGCAAGGCGGGCTCGCGCGAGATGTCGGCGGGCTCGGACCTGGACCTGATGACCGTCTATGCGGCGCCGCCCGAGGCCGCATCCGCCGGGCGCGGCTGGAGCGCCGAGACCTTCTACGGCCGCTTCACCCAGCGGTTCATCGCCGCCCTGTCCGCCCATACCGCCGAGGGCGGCCTGTATGAGGTCGACATGCGCTTGCGGCCCACGGGGTCGAAGGGGCCGGTTTCGGTGCGGCTGGAGACCCTGCGCGCCTATTACGCCGAAGAGGCCGACACCTGGGAGTTCATGGCCCTGACCCGCGCGCGCGTCGTGTGGGCCAGCGACGACGGCTTCGGGGCCGAGGTCACGGCGGCGCTGGACGAGGCCTTGCGGCGGCCCAGGGATGCGGTGCAAACGGCGCGCGAAGTGCGGGCCATGCGCGACCTGATGGAGCGCGAGCGGGCGGCCAAGGGGTTCTGGGACCTGAAGCTGTCGGCGGGGGCTCAGGTGGACGCCGAGTTCGTCGGCCAGTACCGCCAGCTGATGGCGGGGGCGGCGGGCCGGCCCCTGACCGTCTCGACGCTGGAGGCGCTGAAGGACGACCCTGCGATGGCCGAAAGCTGGCGGATGCATCAACAGCTGTCGCAGCTGACCGCCTGCGCCTTCGAGGATAAGAACGACCCCGATCAGGAGCCGCCGGGCTTTCAGAAGCGTCTGGCCGCAGCGGTCGGGGCTCCGGATTTTGAAACGCTGAAGGCGCGTCTGATCGACCTGCGTCTGCGGGCGCGGCGGGCGTTTGATGCGGTTTTGCCGCCGATCAGCGACGGAAACTGATCCGGGCGCCGTTCTATCTCTCGACAGGGATGCTTTCGGGGCGGCTTCGCCCCAGGAGACCATCGAGATGAAGACCATATTCGCCGCCGCCGCCGTATCCGCCCTCATGCTGACCCTGGGCGGTGCCGCTGCTGCACAGACGACGCCGGAAACAGGACGCCAGGCGCGCATGGCCCAGTCTGCGGGTCAGCCGATCAGTCAGGCTGACTTTGTTCAGCGCCGCGTGGAGCGACTGCGAGCCGCCGACGCGAACGGGGACGGTCAGGTGACGGCCGAAGAAATGCGCGCCCATGCTCAGGCCCGCCGCGCCGAACGTCTCGCCGCGCAGTTCGACCGCCTGGACGCCGATAAGGACGGCTCCATCAGCCGCGCCGAGTTCGAGGCGCCGCGCCAGCAGGGGCGGGGCGAAGGCCGTGCCGGCGCGGGCCGCTGGGGCCATGCGCGGGGCGGCATGAAGCAGGACGGCATGGAAGGCCGCGCCGCGCGCGGCGGCGCCGACCGCTTCCCTATCGTCATCGCCGAAGCGGAGCGCAAGGCGGCCGAGGCCTTCGCCCGCATGGATGCGAACGGCGACGGTACGCTGAGCGTCGAAGAGCGCCGCTCCGCCATGCAGGCCGGCCGCGCCGAGATGCGTCAGAAGCGCGATGCGCGCCGGATGCAGCGCCCGGCGGTCAGTTCGCAGGGGACGGCGTCGCCTTCGGCGCCCGTTTCGGAGTAAGGTGATGTCGGGGACGGCGGCTGGACCGCTCGCCCTTGTTGCAGCCAAGCAAAGAGGCGTGATTGGCGAAGGTCGCCGACCCCGACGAGGACCTGGTGAAGCGCGTGGGCGCGGGCGATCCTGCCGCCGTTCAGGCCATGGTCGCGCGCAAGCTGCCGCGCATGTTGTCGCTCGCTCAGCGGATGCTGGGCGATGCGGCGGAGGCTGAGGACGTGGCCCAGGAGGCGATGCTCAGAGCCTGGAAACAGGCGCCGCGCTGGACGCCCGGACAGGCGCGCTTCGACACCTGGCTGCATCGCGTGGCCCTCAATCTCTGTTACGACCGGCTGCGTCGCCGCCGCGAGATCGCGACGGACGTCATTCCCGATCATATCGACGACGGCCCGGCGCCGGATCGGGGGCTTCTGGCCGCCGAGACGGGCGCCCAGGTTCAGGCGGCCCTGTCGCGCCTGCCCCCGCGCCAGCGCGAGGCCATCGTCCTGTGTCACTATCAGGAGCTGGGCAATATCGAGGCCGCCGCCCTGATGGAGATCAGCGTCGAGGCGCTGGAAAGCCTGTTGTCGCGCGGGCGACGGGCGTTGCGGGCGGCGCTGGCGGACATCGCGCCGCAGGGCGCCGTGAACGCGACGGGGAGATAAGGGGCTGAAGATGACGACGATGAACCTGGAACGTTTTGAGCATCTGGCCGACGCCTATGGCGCCGACCTGCGTCGCTGGCCCGAAGCGGAGCGCGAGGCCGCTCGCCGGTCGTTGGCTGCCGATCCGCGCGCAGGGCGGGTTCTGGAGGAGGCGGACGTGCTGGACGCCTTTCTCGACGCGGCGCCGCGTCCGGCGCCGTCTCACGCCCTGCGCGAACGGGTCATCGCCGATGCGGCGGGCGCCCATCTTGGGCGGCGTCGAGGCCTGTGGGGGCCGTTCGCCTGGATGTCAGGCGCGGGCTGGGCCGCCGCCGCCTGCGCCGGCGTGGCCTTCGGCATGGTCCTGACCAGTCAGATGACGGCGGAAATCCGGGCTGACACCGTCTTGTACCAGGCCAGTCTGACGGCGCCGGACGACGCTGAAATCCTGGCCGCCGGCCTGGGGAGATAAGTATGAACAAGGGTCTGAAGATCGCCTTGGCGGCCTCGGTCGCGCTCAACATCTTCGCCGTCGTCGGCGGGGGCACCGCCTGGGTGCTGTCACGCAAGGCTGAGAATCAGGCGATCGAAGGGCGCAGGCCGGGCCGCAGCGAACCCGTCTGGGCCGTGGTCGAGGCCTTGCCGCCCGCCGTTCGGGATCAGGTCCGGAGCGAGCTGCGCGCCAACGCCCTTGAAGCGCGTCCCGATTTCGAGGACTCCCGCGCCGCGCGGCGTGAAGCCATCGCCATGACGGCGTCGGATCGCTTCGACGCCGTGACGGTCGCCGCTCTGTTGGAAAGGTCTCGCGCCTCAGAGATGCGCGGGCGCGCTCGTCTGGAGGCCGGTGCGGTCGAGACGCTGGGACGCCTGTCGCCTGAAAACCGCAAGGCCCTCGCGCCGATCCTGTCGCGTCACAAGTCGAAGACCCGCGATACGTCCGCGACGCCGCACCCGGAGCACAAGACCCCAGACAATGCGGGGGCGCTTACGGACAATCAGGCTGCGCGCTGAACCCGCTGAACCGGGCCGCTTACCGGCTTCATGGCGCCTTGCGGCGCTTTAACCGGCAGGTCGAACCAGACGGTGGTGCCGCGCCCCGGCTCGCTGTCGATCGTCATCCGGCCGCGATGCAGTTCGATCAGAGACTTGGTCAGGGCCAGACCGAGGCCCGTGCCCTGCGTCGATTTGGAATGCTGTCCTTCAACCTGTTCGAACGGCTGAGCCAGACGCGCCAGGTCGTCCGCCGAGATGCCGATGCCGGTATCGGCCACGGCGATGCGCACCGTCTCATCGTCTCTGGAAACCACGCTGACCCGCACCGCCCCGCCCTCGGGCGTGAACTTCACGGCGTTGGAAATCAGGTTCAGCAGCACCTGTTTCAGGCCGCGCTGATCGGCCTCGACGCGCAGTCCTTCCGGGCAGGACAGGGCCAGCCGCAACTGGGACTCCAGCGCCTTGCCGCGCATCAGGCGCACCGCCTCGCCGCACAGCACGTCCAGAGCCACCGCCTCATAGTGCAGGGTCAGCTTGCCCGCCTCGATCTTGGCCATGTCGAGGATGTCGTTGATCAGGCTGAGCAGATGCTGGCCCGAGGCGTGGATGTCGGCGGCGTAGCCCTTGTAGCGGGGGTCGCCCAGCGGGCCGAACATTTCGCCCGCCATGATCTCCGAGAAGCCGTTGATGGCGTTCAGCGGCGTGCGCAGCTCATGGCTCATATTGGCCAGAAACTCGGATTTGGCGCGGTTGGCGTCTTCGGCCCGGGTCATGGCGACCTCGTATTTGCGCGCCAAGAGGGACAGCTTGTCCTGGCTGGCCTCCAACTCCTCGACCATGGCGCGCAGTTCATCGGCGGCGCGGCGACGCTCGGCCTCCTGACGGCGGACGACGGTGATGTCGGCGCAGATCACCACCGTGCCGCCGTCGCCGGTGAAGCGTTCGGCCATCTGCAGCCAGCGGCCGTCCTTCAGCTCGACCTCGCGCACGCCCGCACGCCCTTCGACGGATGGGCGTTCGGACTTGATGGCGTCGGCGGCGATGCGGTTCAGCTCGTCCTTCAGCGCGCCGCGACGCACGACGCCGGGCGGAAAGGCGAAGGCGTCCTGAAAGCCCTGGTTCCACAGGATCAGGCGGCCACGCCGGTCGAACAGGACGAAGGCGTCCGACACGCTCTCGATCGCGTCGCGCAGCCGACTTTCGGCGGCCTGGGCCTGCGCCTTGGTGCGGCGCGCATCGGTCACGTCCAGCGCCACGCCCATCAGGCTGACGAAGACGCCGTCGCGGCGCGGCTGGCGCGACTGGCCGCGCACGTCGATCCAGCGGACGCCGCCCGACTTCAGCGGGATGGGGAAGGCGGCCTCGAAGGCGCCGTTCAGGGCCGCCTCGTCCAGCGCCTGATGCAGCACGTCGCGATAGGAGGGATGGACGCGTTCGATCAGCGCCTGGGTCGTCAGGCGCGAGCCTTCTTCGACCTCCAGAAGGGCGGCCATATAGTCGGACAGCACCATCTCGCCGCGACCGATGTCCCACTCCCATATGCCGCACCGGGCGGCCTCGACCGCCACGCGGAAGCGCCGCTCGGTCTCGGCCCAACGCCGGCCGGCGCGCATCTGACGGCTGTTCTGGACGGCGATGACGGCGAGCATCAGCACCACCAGCAGGAGAGGTCCGGCCAGCATCCAGGCGTCTTCCAGCCAGGCGGCCAGACCGTCGGCGCGGGGCAGGGCGGCCACCACCGACAGGCCGGTGTCGCCGATGGGCGCGACGGCGGCCAAGCGCGCCTGTCCGTCCGGGCCCTTGACCGCGCGGCCCGGTTCGGCCGGGGTCTGGCCCGCGGGCATGACCGAGAGGGCGACGTTCTTCAGACTGGGTTTGAGTTCAGGCAGGGGCGTGCGGGCCAGCAGGACCACGCCGTCTCCCGTCGTGACGCTCTGGGTCATGCCGTCCTCACCCAGTTGGACGGCGGAGATGGCGGCGGCGGGGGCGGAAAGGCGCGCGCCGCTGGCGGCCAGGATCCGACCCTGCGGGTCCACGATCATGAAGGCGGCCTCGGGCGCCAGGCCGCGCGCATGATCAAGGGCGGCGGCGGGCTGGCTGGGCGTCTGGTTCAGGGCGCGAGCGCCCGCGCGCAGAGCCAGGGCGGCGCGGTTGGCCTGGGCCTCGACCTGGGAGGCGGCCAGGCGGGCTTCGAGGCTCAGCGCTTCGATGCGGGCGGCCTCAGCTTCGCGGCGGGGTCGGTCCGCCTCGCGAAGGACCAGAAGGGCGTAGGCAACCAGTGCGATGGCGACGGCGAGCGCAAGGATGCGCGCCCAGGGGGCGGATCGCGCGCCCTGTCGGTCCGTGGCCCTGCGGCCCGGCCCATAGCTGCGCCGCTCTATGCCCTGCAAAAGGCGACCTCCTGTGCCGATTCAGTCAAGAATCTAGGCTGTGTCGCCGACTCCTGTCGAGGGTCGGCGAGCGGGAGGCGGCCTCAAGGCGGCGTCTGGCCGCTAAGTCTCGGTTTCGAAAGGCGCAGCAGCCTCGCCTGACCCGGTTCTCGAGGCTTCGGGCGGGGGGGCGAGCACGTCGGTGATGCGGCGTAGCACCGTCTGGGCCCGTCGCGCCAGGCGCACGCTCTCGGGCGGAGCGTCATCGGGCGCCTCGGCCACTGAAGCCAGGATTTCACGCGCCAGATCCATCAGTTCGGGCGCGGCGGCGATCAGGCGCGACTGGAACTCGATGCGCTGAGGATCGCGGTCGTATTCGGCGCCGGGCACGCGCCAGCCGCCCCAGTCGGCCTTGTCGGTGACGACGACCGGATAGCTGCCGGGGAAGGGATGGTGCGCGCAATCGGCGACATCCTGCCATTTGTTGCGCGCGCGCAGAATGCGCCAGTCGCCTATGGCCGCGGCCGCGCGATCCTCTGCCGGCAGTTGCAGCTCGGCGCCGGCGAACTCACGCCCCAGACCCACGTCATAAGTGATGCGGACGGGCTCGTCGAAGCCCTTGGCCCAGACGGGATTGACCTGTTCGACCTGGGCCCAGACGCCCACGCTTTCGACCCAGACCTTCTGGCCCTTCTGGAACTGGGCGCGCGCCATGCCGGTCTCCCGTGAAAATCAAAGAGGCAGCATGGCGCGTCAGCTGTTATCGCGGGGTTCCGCGACGTGGTTAGCGGGGCCTTAAGGCCGTTAACCGGGACGGGAAATCTCTTCCAGCGCTTCGCCTGCATAGCGTTCCTTGACCCGCGTGGACAGGTCGCCCAGCGACACCACTCCGACCAGGCGGCCGTCCTTGTCCACTACCGGCAGGCGACGGATCTGGCGTGACGACATCAGATCCAGCGCGACCTTCAGGTCGTCGTCGGCCCGCACCACAAGGGCGTCGCGCGACAGCACGTCCAGCACCCGCGCCTCCGGCCCGGCGCCCGAGGCTACGCCGCGCACGACGATGTCGCGATCGGTCAGGGCGCCGATCAGCCGGTCGCCGTCGGCCACGGGAATGAAGCCGAAATCGCCCGTGGCCATCCGACCGGCGACGTTCTGCAGGGTGTCTTCGGGACGGGCGACCTGCACGTTCTTGCTCATCACGTCGCGAATCTTCATGGCGTTCTCCCGGTGAAAGGGGCTCCTTGCGGCCCTGCGGGGAAACCCGCGTGCGGGGGCCGCAGTTCCGACCGGCGCGCATTTGGCGGCGTCGTCGCAGCGATGAAGCCTCTCGCAATCGACCGCATTCGCCCCCACTATGAGAAGACCAGATCATCAAAGGTGAGCGATGGCCGAGGCTGCGACGGGACTGGACCTGGGCCATGTGGCGGCCCTGCTGGCGGCGGGCGTGGTGGCCGTGCCGATCTTCCGCAAGCTGGGGTTGGGCTCTGTGCTCGGCTATCTGGCGGCGGGGGTCGCCATCGGCCCCTTCGGTCTGGCCCTGTTCCGTGAGCCGCAGACCATATTGCACGTCGCGGAGTTCGGCGTGGTCATCTTCCTGTTCATCATCGGCCTGGAGATGCGGCCCAAGCGCCTTTGGGGAATGCGGCGGGAGATTTTCGGCCTCGGTTCTGCACAGGTCGGGCTGGCGGGGCTGGCCCTGACCGGCGTGGCGATGGCGGCAGGCGTTTCGGCGCCCGTGGCCTTTGTCGGGGCCATGGGCTTCGTCATGTCATCGACCGCCGTCATCGTGCAGATGCTGGAGGAGCGCGGCGACCTGCCCACCCCCAGCGGCCAGAGGGCGGTCAGCATCCTGCTGTTCGAGGATCTGGCCATTGTGCCCCTGCTGGCGATCGTCGCCCTGCTGGGCGCGTCCCTTGGGCATGCAGCCGAGAGCGAGACGCCCCTGTGGCAGTCGATCGGTCTGGCGTTGGCGGCGCTGGCGGGAGTGCTGGCGGTGGGGGTCTACGCCATCAACCCGGCTTTCCGTTTCCTGGCGCGCAACGGCGGGCGCGAGGTGATGACGGCCGCCGCCCTGCTGGTGGTAGCGGGTACGGCCTGGATCATGGACGAGGTCGGCCTGTCGATGGCCATGGGCGCCTTCCTGGCCGGGGTGCTGCTGTCGGACTCAGCCTTCCGGCACCAGCTGGAAGCCGATGTGGAGCCTTTCCGCGCCATCCTGCTGGGCCTGTTCTTCCTGTCGGTGGGCATGGCGCTGGATATCGGGGTGGTCATCAGCGACTGGCGCATCGTCGTGGCGGGGCTGGCTGTCTTCATGCTGGTCAAGGCGCTGGTCATCTATGTCGTCGCCCGCCTGTTCAGGGCGCGCCATCATGAAGCGATCGAGCGGGCGGCCCTGTTCGCGCAGGGCGGCGAGTTCGCCTTCGTCCTGTACGGCGCGGCGGCCAGCGCCGGCGTGATCGACGCCCAGGCCAGCGCGGCTCTGACGGCCATCGTCATCCTGTCGATGGCGCTGACGCCGCTGACGACGCTGGCCCTGAAGCGGTTCCTGCCGAAGGAGGCGGGCCTGTCGCCGGAAGAGGCCGAGGGCGTCGACGCTGCCGACGGCCTGCGCGGTCAGGTGCTGATCATCGGCTTCGGCCGCTTCGCACAGGTGGTGTCCCAGCCCCTGCTGGCGCGCGATGTGGACGTATCGATCATCGAGAACGACGTGGAGATGATTCAGGCGGCGGGGAACTTCGGCTTCAAGGTCTATTACGGCGACGGCACGCGACTGGACACGCTGCGGGCCTCGGGCGCGGGGCGGGCCGAGGCGGTGCTGGTCTGCGTCGACAAGCCCGAGACAGCCGATCGCATCGTCCAGCTGGTCAAGTCCGAGTTTCCGGGCGTGAAGCTTCTGGTTCGCGCCTTCGACCGGGGGCATTCGCTGCGGCTGATCCAGGCGGGCGTGGACTATCAGGTGCGCGAGACCTTCGAATCCGCCCTCAAGTTCGGTCAGGCCGTGCTGGAGGAACTGGGCCTGCCGCAGGACGAAGCGGCCGAGGTCATCGCCGACGTGCGTCGCCGGGACGAGGCGCGGCTGGACCTGGAGGTCACAGGCGGTCTGGGGGCCGGGCGGGCGATGATGCGGGGCAATATGCCGACGCCCAGGCCGACTCCCTATATCAAGCCCCACCGCGAGGGACGCCTGGTCAACGAGGACGAGGTCCCGGCGGAAGCGGTACTCGAACCGGCGGAACGAAAGGCGGACTGATCGGGCATGGCGAACATCGACCTGGCCAAGCGGGCCTATGACCACGGCTGGCGCCTGGATCCCATCGTTCGCAGCCTGCTGGACACCGACTTCTACAAGCTGCTGATGCTGCAGCTGATCTGGCGGCGGTTCCGCGACGTGCCGGTGACCTTCTCGGTGATCAACCGCACGACTTCGGTGCGTCTGGCCGAAGAGGTGGACGAGGCCGAACTGCGCGCCCAGCTGGACCACGCCCGGTCCCTGCGCTTCACCAACCGCGAGCTGATCTGGCTGGGCGGCAACACCTTCTATGGGGTGAAGCAGATTTTCAGCCCGGATTTCCTGGCCTGGCTGGCGGACTATCGCCTGCCGGAATACGACCTGTCCCGCAGCGCCGACGGCCAGTACCGGCTCGAGTTTTCGGGAAGCTGGGCCGACGTCACCCTGTGGGAAATCCCCGCCCTGTCGATCCTGAACGAGCTGCGCAGCCGCCGCGCCCTGCGCCGCATGGGGCGGTTCGAACTGGACATCCTCTATTCGCGCGCCAAGACCAAGCTGTGGAGCAAGATCGAGCGGCTGAGAAAGCTGGAGCCGCTGGCCCTGTCCGACTTCGGCACGCGGCGCCGCCACGGTTTCCTGTGGCAGGGCTGGTGCGTCGAGGCGCTGAAGGAGGGGCTGGGCAGCGCCTTCATCGGCACCTCCAACGTGCTGCTGGCCATGAACAACGACCTTGAGGCCATCGGCACCAACGGCCACGAACTGCCCATGGTCTTGGCTGCGATGGCGGGCGAGGATGAGGCGGCTCTGCGCGCCGCGCCCTATCGGGTGCTGGAGGAATGGCGCGCAGCCTATGACGGCAATCTGCTGATCGCCCTGCCGGACGCCTTCGGCACGCGGGCGTTTCTGGACGACGCGCCCGACTGGCTGGCTGACTGGAAAGGCTTCCGCCCTGACTCCGCCCCGCCCATCGAGGGCGGCGAGATCATCATGAAGTGGTGGGTGTCCAAGGGCCGCGACCCGCGCGAACGCCTGCTGGTTCTGGCCGACGGGCTGGACGTCGACGGCATCGAGGCGGCCCACGCCCACTTCAAGGGCCGGGTGCGGACCAGCTTCGGCTGGGGCACCAACCTGACCAATGATTTCCGCGATTGCGCGCCCGTCGAGGCGCCCGAGCTTCTGCCCCTGTCGCTGGTGTGCAAGGTCACGCAGGCGGCGGGCCGTCCGGCGGTCAAGCTGTCGGACAACGTCGAAAAGGCCACCGGCGACCGCGCCGAGATCGAACGCTATCTGCGGGTGTTCGGCGAGGCGGGGCGGGGGCGTCAGGCCGTGCGCGTCTGAACGGAACCGCCAAGCTTGGCTGGGCATTGACTCGCCAGCGGCCGTGGACGCCGCCCTCACCCAGCAGGACGTCTCTCATGACCACCTACAACGTCGGCTATATCATCGGCAGCCTGGCCAAGGGCTCGATCAACCGCAAACTGGCCAAGGCCCTGGTTCGGCTGGCGCCGGACAAGCTGAACATGACCGAGATCAGCTTCGCCGATCTGCCGCTCTATTCCTACGACTATGACGCCGACTATCCGGCCGTCGCCAACGACTTCAAGGCGGCGATCAAGGGCTCGGACGCCATCCTGATCGTCACTCCGGAATACAACCGCTCCATCCCTGGCGGGCTGAAGAACGCCATCGACTGGGCCAGCCGCCCCTATGGAACCAATGTCTTCAAGAACAAGCCGACGGCGGTGATCGGCGCTTCGCCCGGCGCCATCGGCACGGCGGTCGGCCAGCAGGTGTTGCGTCCGATCCTGGGCTTCCTGAACGCACCGCAGATGAACGCGGTCGAGGCCTATATCCAGTTCAAGCCGGACCTGATCGACGATGACGGCAATGTCTCGGTTCCCGGCACGGAACAGTTCCTGCGCGACTATATGGAAGCCTTCCATCAGCACATGGCGCGGGTGCTGACCGTCCTGCCCCGCGACGCCTGAGGGGGCGTCAGGCGTCCAGCGACCAGACCCGCGTGCGCTTGACCTCCTGGTCCTCCAGCTC
>KB291788.1:17197-40437 GCA_000318405.1 Brevundimonas diminuta 470-4
CGCGTGGTCGGCACGCGGTATTCGGCCAGCAGGCTGAGGCCTTCCTTGGGGAAGTAGGTGCGGCCGGGGTCGCCGACCAGCACGCTTGTCCCGGCGGCCCGCGCCTGCTTCAGCCACGCCAGCATCGCCTGCGCCATCGGCCCCTCATAGAAGACATCCCCGGCGCAGATCAGGTCGAACGACGCAGGCGGGGCCTCCAGCAGGTTGTCGGCGGTGAAGGCGATCTGAACGCCGTTGGCCTCAGCGTTCGCGGCGACGGCGGCGGCGCAGAAGGGGTCGATGTCGGCGGCCAGAACCGACGCCGCGCCCGCCTTCATCGCCGCGATCCCCACCAGCCCCGAACCGGCGGCCAGGTCAAGCACACGGCGCCCCTCAACCGCCTGTGGATGGTCCAGCAACCAGCGCGCCAGCGCCTGTCCTCCTGCCCAGGCGAAGGCCCAGAACGGCGGAGGCAGGCCCATCTCACCCAACTCCTCCTCGGTCAGGCGCCAGATCGGCGTGACCTCATCGGCCAGCCACAGGGAAATCTCAGGCGTATGCGAGACGGGCTGAAGGCGGGTGTTGTCGCGGATGAAGCGGGCGGGGTCGGCGATGCGCCTAGTCGAGCTCACGGGCGCCCTCGATGACAGCCTGATAGACCAGCGACCGGTCCGGCCCCCGCGTCATGTGCAGCAGCACCCAGGTCGAACCCTTGCGCGCCACGATCACCCGCAGCTGATCGTTGAAGACGCCGTCGGCGAACCCGGCCGGAGCCACGGTGTCGCTTAACAGGATCAGGGCGCTCATGCCGGAACCGCAGCGGGCGATGCCGGTGCAGGCGAAAACGGTCTCATAGCCCCCTTCGCGCAGGGCGTCTTCATAATGCCGCGCCATGTCGATCGGCGCGAGGGCGGGGCGGACGACATAGTCCAGATGATTGATCTGGCCCTGGATGCGACGAGCGTCTTCAGAAGCGGCGCCTTCGGCCACGGCGGCGGTCGGCAGGGTGATCTCGGCCACCGACAACTGCCGCCAGGCGCGGATGCGCGCCCCGTCCAGACGCGGCAGGTCCTTGTAATCGCGGGCGCCGCGCACGTCTTCCGCCTGGAATGGCGCGGGGGCGGAAGCCAGCGCTGAAAGCGGCGCGGTTGTCGCCAGAACAGCGGCGACGAGGGCGAGAAGACTACGCATGAGGGCAAGCTAGGGGGCGCCGAGGCCGCTGGCAATAAAGTCAGCACAGGCTGATAAAAAGTCAGGTTGACATGACATGATGGAGGTGTCATGTTTTCGTTACATAAAGTCAGGAACGCCTGCCATGACGACTCTCTCCAAGCAACATACGCCAGCGGGGCGCCGCTATGTCATGCGCACGTTCGGCTTTATGGCGGCCTATGTGGCGATCTGCGTGGCGATGATGACCACGGACCTGTTCGACGGCGTTATCGGCCAGCCGGTGGGCTGGGTCCTGGCGGCGGCGGTCGCCGCGCCGGTGGTGGGTCAGATCTGGGCGACCCTGGCCCTGATGCGCGAGAGCGACGAGTTCGTGCGCATGGTCACGGCCAAGCAGTTCATCATCGCGTCGGGGCTGGCGATGGCGGCGGCGACGTTCTGGGGATTCGGCGAGAGTTTCGCCGGGGCGCCGCATCTGCCGGCCTGGCTGATCTATCCGCTGTTCTGGGCTGCCTTCGGCCTGGTGGCTCCCTTCATCCGGTCGTCGAACTGATGAAGAACAAGCTGAAGCTGCTGCGCGCCGAGAGGAACTGGACCCAGGAGCAGTTGGGCCAGGCGCTGGGCGTGTCGCGCCAGGCGGTCAATGCGCTGGAGACAGAGAAGCACGACCCCTCGCTGGACCTGGCCTATCGCATCGCCGCCCTGTTCGAGCGTCCGGTTGAGGACATCTTCGAGAACTCGCACGCCTGACGCGTAAAGTCAGGAAAACCTGACAATTATCATCTCTCTTTCGTCGTCATCCTCGGACTTGATCCGAGGATCGAGGCCCGCTGCGCGCGTCAGGTCGCTGGAGTCGCGCAAGCGGACAACCTGATCCTCGGATCAAGTCCGAGGATGACGGCAGGAGAAAGGGCCTGTCCAAAAAGGAAACGCCATGACCACGATCTCCGCTCCCGCCAAGATCCTGCGCGCCTTCACCTTGGCCGTCGCCGTCGGCCTCAGCGCCGCTAGCATCGTCTCTCCCGCCCAGGCCGAACCTGCCCGCGCCGAGGCGCCCGGCTTCGTCTCCGACCGTCTTTCGGTCGAGGTGATGGGGCAGGGACCTGAGGTGATCCTGATCCCCGGCTTCGCCTCTTCGCGCGAAGTCTGGCGGCCGCTGGCCCGGCGCCTGTCGGCCTCGCATCGCGTTCATCTGGTGCAGTTGGCGGGCTTCGCGGGCGAGCCGTGGGCGCACGGGGACGGCGCCTTCGTTCAGCCGGTCGTCGATGAACTGGCGCGCTATGCGGCGACGCTCAACAGGCCCGCCGTCATCGGCCATTCGATGGGGGGGCTCAGCGGTCTGCTGTTGGCGCAGCAGCATCCCGAGGCGGTCAGTCGCGTGATGAGCGTGGACAGCCTGCCCTTCTTCAGCGCCATGTTCGGCCCGCAGGTCACGCCGCAGACGGCTCAGCCCTTCGCCGATCAGGCCGCCGCCTCCATCCTGAGCGCGGACGAGGCGACTTTCCGCGTCCAGCAGCAACAGACGGCCGTGGGCATGATGCGCAACGAGGCCGGGCGCGCCGCCATGGTCGAGTGGTCGATGGCCTCCGACCGCCAGGCGATGGCGTCCGCCATCCGCGAAGTGATGACGATCGACGCCCGTCCCGGACTGGCGGCCATGACCACGCCGGTCTGGGCCGTCTACGCCTCGGACGCGAACGGCGGGGCGCCTGCCGCCCTGGCCGACGCCGTGTGGAGCCGCGAGTACGCCGCCCTGCCGGGCGCGACGCTGAAGCGCGTCGACGACGCCCGGCACTTTATCATGATCGATCAGTCGGAACGGCTGGACGCCCTGATCGACGCCTTCCTCAAGAGCGAGGACTGACCGAGGATCAGGCGGCCGGCGCTTTCAGGCGCAGGTCGTCGGTCACGTCGCCCGCCTTGACCGGGGCGCCTTCGAATTCGCCCGCATATTCCGGCGACAGGGCGCTCTGGAAGGCCGACAGCGGCAGGGTCAGGTAGTAGGCGCCCTCGACATAGGGACCGACCGCATAGGCGTCGAGCAGGAACGTCAGGCCGCCCGCCTTGCCCGGCGTGGAGCCCGGAGCCAGCGTCACAGCCACGTCCTTCAGCTTGGGACAGGTCCACATCTCGCCGGTGGTCGAGACGGGCGTGGCGCCGGGGCGCTTGGTCTTGGCGGTGTTCACCGCCTGGCACAGGGCGCGCTCCAGATTGGTCTTGTCGGCCTTTTCGGCGAACAGGTCGGCGGCGGCGATGCGACGGCCTTCGGTCTTGTCCCACAGCAGGCCCGTGGCGACCGTGTTCGGGTGGGCGCCGCCCGAGTAGTCGAAGTCGGTCCGCATCAGGCTGAACAGACGCCCGGTTTCGATCGGGGCGCCGTAGACGATGGTCTTCTCATAGGGGGGCATGCCCTCGGGCGAGCCCGCCTCGGTGCGGTCGGCCTGGGCGCCCTCGGCGTATTCCTTCAGCTTGGCCACCTCATCGCGGTACAGCGGAGTGTAGAGCGCCGGATAGGACAGCACGTTTTCCGGCAGGCTCAGGCTGACCTTGGCGTAGGGCGTGGCGCTGTCGTACTTCAGCGGCCCCTCGACGGCGTGGGCGGAGGCGGCCGGCGCGGCGGGGGCCTCCTTCTTCTCATTGCGCTGGCACGCGGCGAGCGAGGCCGCGACGGCGGCGGTGACGAGAAGGACGCGAAGGGGGCGCGAAGGGATCATGCCGGGCTCCTTTGGAACGGTTCGATCAGAAAGCTAGGCCGTTGAACGCGATGGCGGCCAGAAGGATCAACCCCGCATCGCGATTTGATTTGAAAAGACGCAGGGACAGCTTCGGATCGTCCGGCTGCAACCGCCGCACCTGCCAGACGAAATGCAGGGCGTAGAGCGCCAGACCGACATAGAACACAGGCCCCAGACCGGCGACGTAGCCCGCCGCGCCCGCAAGGGCCACGGCCAGGATGTAAAAGACAGCCACGCCCTCCTTCACCTTGCCGCCCAGCGCCCGCGCCGAGGACTTCACCCCGGCCATGACGTCGTCCTCAATGTCCTGCAGCGCGTAGATGGTGTCGTAACCTAGGGTCCAGAATATGCCGCCCGCATACAGCAGGCCCGCTGACAGGGCGAGGTTGCCCATGCGGTCCAGGTTTTCAGCCATCCAGTAGCTGTCGCCGCTGATCTTGACCTGCAGCACGTACAGCCAGCCCAGGGCGAACAACCCGCCCGTCGCCGCCGCGAAGCCCAGCAGGGCGCCCCAGTTGAAGGTCAGGCCCAGCCACGCCTGCGGCCACCAGGTGATGCGCTTCATGAAGGGATAGGCCGCCACCAGCCCCAGCGACAGGGCGCCCAGCAACACCGACATCAGGTTCATCGTCAGCAGGATGCACAGGCTGATGAGCGACAGGCCGCCGACGAAGGCCCAGGCCTGCTTCACGCTGATCTGGCCCGCCGGAATGGGGCGCAGGGCGGTGCGGGCCACCCGGGCGTCGAAGTCGCGGTCGACGATGTCGTTCACCGCACAGCCCGCCCCGCGCATCAGGGCGGCCCCGATGGCGAAGCCGACGACCAGCCACAGCTCATAGCCGCCGAAGGGCCGGTCGTACTCGTTCAACGCCAACACGATCCCCTGCCAGCCGGGCAGCAACAGCAGCCATGTCCCGATCGGCCGGTCGAAGCGGCCCAGCTTCAGCCACGGCTTCAGACGCTCGGGCGCATGGCGGTCGACCCAGTTCTGGCCGGCGGCGTCGGGAAGCGGGGCTGTGTTCATGCGGACCGTCTTAGCCCCCAAGGCGGCGCGGGGTGAAGAGGGGGCGTTTTATCGCAGTTTCATGAAGTTCGCCCCTGCAACGGCGCCGAGGCTGGACAGGCGGCGCCGTATCCCGCACTGGGTGCGAATGGCTCGCAGTTCGATTCCCCGCAGCGTCTGGATTCTGGGCGTTGTCAGTCTGTTGATGGATGTCTCGTCGGAGATGATCCAGACGCTTCTGCCCATCTATCTGGTGGTGGGGCTGGGCGCTTCGGCGGTCATGATCGGTCTGGTCGAAGGCTTCTCCGTCGTCGTGGCGACGGCGGTGAAGTTTCTTGCGGGCTTCTGGTCCGACCGCATTGCGCGGCCGAAGTGGCTGGCGGTCGCGGGCTATGGGCTGGCGGCCCTGTCCAAGCCGATCTTCCCTCTGGCCGCCTCGGTCGAGGGCGTGCTGCTGGCCAAGGGCGTGGACCGGATCGGCAAGGGCGTGCGCACCGCCCCCCGCGACGCCCTGGTCGCCGCCGTGACGCCGCCGGACATTCGCGGCCGCGCCTTCGGTCTGAGGAAGTCGCTGGATACGGTCGGCGGCTTCGTCGGGCCGTTGCTGGCCATCGGGCTGATGGTCGTTCTGGCGAACGACATCAAGGCGGTGTTCTGGCTGGCCTCCATCCCCGCCTTCCTGGCTGTGGCCCTGCTGATCGGCGGCGTGTCCGACCCGCCGCGCCCGGAGGACGGCGCCAAGAAGCCGCCCAGCCTGAAGGGGGCGCTGCGTCTGGACGGGGCCACCTGGACCATGATCGCCCTGACGGCGGTGATCGGCCTGGCGCGGTTCAGCGAGTCCTTCCTGCTGATGAAGGGGCTGGACGTCGGCGTTTCCGCCGCCTTCGCCCCGGCGGCCATCGTGCTGCTGCACCTGGTGTTCGGTCTGGCGGCCTTCCCGGTAGGGGCGCTGTCGGATCGCATCGGCCGCACCTCCCTGCTGCTGCTCAGCCTGGTCTTCCTGGCCGCCGCCGACGTGGCGCTGGCTCTGGCGAGCGATCAGATTGTCTTCTATCTGGGCGTGGCGCTATGGGGCCTGCACATGGGCTTTTCGCAAGGCCTGCTGATGACCCTGATCGCCGATGCGGCGCCCGCCCATCTGCGCGGCTCGGCGTTCGGCCTGTTCGCCCTTATTTCGGGCCTGATCGCCCTGGTGGGCAATGTGGCGGCGGGTCTGCTGTGGGACGGCTTCGGACCGCAGGCGACCTTTACGGTCGGGGCGGTGTTGAGCCTGGTCTGCGCCCTGGGCATCGCGGGGTGGATGCGGATTCAGACACAGCGCAGCCGCTCCAGCGCCTCGTAATAACGACGCGACAGCGGGGCCCGGCGTGCGTGCCGCAGGGGCTGGACGCGGCCGTCACCTTTGGCGCCTGACGACGCCTATTGCGCCAGCCGGCCCTCCGCCGCATCGGCGGAGAAGACGACCGCAGGGTCCGGCTCGCGGCATTCCAGACCGGGCCGGTCCAGACGGCGCAGGACGTGGCGCAGGATGTTCAGCCGCGCCGTCTTCTTCTTGTCGGTCGCCACCACGGTCCAGGGGGCATAATCGACATGGGTGCGCTTCAGCATTTCGTCGCGGGCGGCGGAATAGGCGCTCCAGCGGGCCTGGGCCTCGGCGTCCAGGGACGAGACCTTGAAACGCTTCAGCGGATGGTCGACGCGCTCCTCCAGGCGGCGGGCCTGTTCGTCGCGGCTGATGTCCAGCCACAGCTTGATCAGCAAGGTGCCCGACTGGGTCAGCATCCGCTCGAAATGCGGAGCATCGTGCAGAAAGCGCTCATGCTGCGCTGGCGTGCAGAAGCCCATGACCGGCTCGACCCCGGCCCGGTTGTACCAGGAGCGGTTGAAGATCACGATTTCGCCCGCCGCCGGCAGGTGGGCGGCGTAGCGCTGGAAATACCACTGGGTCGTCTCGCGCTCGGTCGGCTTGGGCAGGGCGACGACCCGCGTCTGCCGCGGCGCCATATACTCGGTCATCCGCTTGATCGCCCCGTCCTTGCCGGCGGCGTCGCGCCCTTCAAAGATGATGACGACCTTCAGCCCCTGTTCGATGGCCCAGGCCTGCGTCTCGACCATCTGGATCTGCAGGGCTTCGAGGATGTCGGCATAGTCGTCCTTGGCCATCGGCGTGTCCCTGTGTCGTGATGCATCGACCTTGCGATGAAACAGCGGACGTCGCCAGTCCGAGTTCCACCTCTTCTCCAAGACCTGGGCCCCGAAAAGGAGATTTCGACCTGAACTATCGGAAGTTGTCGTATGCAGCCCTAGAAAGGCGCGGGTTTTTCGTCAGTTCTGCGGCTGATCCTGGTGTCTGCCCGGCGATATGCTGATGTCGGACGATATTGGGCGCGCAGTCGGCGCTGAGACCCGAGCAGGCTGGGCGCGACCTGCGCGCGCAGGCGCCGAATTAACTGTAAAGCCCGTACGCCCCTATTCGCTTTACAGTTGACCGCTGTGGATAGTCGGGTGACAACATCGCTGCAGTCCGGATTTCACGTGGGGTCCAAACCCGCGTCTTGCTCCTTCGCCTGAACGAGCTTGTCCAGATGGGCTGACGGGCGATCCTGCAAGGACGTCCGCCTGGAAAAGCGCGTTTACGGAGACGCAATATGGCGACCGGCACGGTCAAGTGGTTCAACCCCACCAAGGGCTTCGGCTTCATTCAACCCGACACCGGCGGCTCGGACGTTTTCGTCCACATCACCGCCGTTCAGAAGGCTGGTCTGGTGGGCCTCGATGAAAACGCCAAGGTCGAATACGAGCTGGAAACTCAGCGCGGCAAGACCTCGGCTGTGGACCTCAAGGTTCTCTAAGGCCGCGAATCCTCAGGATTCCAGGAAGAGACGCGGAGGGCGACCTCCGCGTCTTTTTTGTTGGGCGCCTGTCGCGAACTTATAGCTCCAGTTCCGCGCGAAGAGAATTCGGCGTCAGGCCCCCCGCACGCAGTTCGGCCAGGGTGACGGAGCGGTCGCGCTTGGCGTAGCGGCGGCCGTCCGGTCCGGCCAGCAGGCGGGGGTGGCGATATACGGGGGCGGGCCAGTCCATCAGGGCCTGGATCAACCGCTGGATATGGGTCGCCTCGAACAGGTCCTGGCCGCGGATGACATGGCTGACGCCTTGCAGGGCGTCGTCGTGCGTCACCGCCAGATGATAGGCCGTCCCGGCGTCCTTGCGCGCCAGCACCACGTCGCCCGCCGTCTCCGGCCGCGCCTTGATGCGGCCGGTTTCGCCGTCGGGCCCTGAGCCCTCCTCGATGAAGCTCAAGGCGTCCCAGGCGGCGCCGCCCAGCGCCTCCCTGGCGCGATCCAGCGACAGCCGCCAGGCGAAGGGCCGCCCTTCAGCCAGCAGACGCGCTTCTTCGTCCGCCCGATGCGGGCCGGGCCGGGCCGCCTCGGCGGGGCCGTGGGGCGCACTGCCGATGGCGTCCAGTATCTCCTTGCGCGTGCGGAAGCAGCGGTAGAGCAGGCCGCGCCCGTTCAGCGCCTCGACCACGGCGGCGTAGTCGGCCAGATGATCGGACTGACGCCGCACGGGCGTCTCCCAGTCCAAGCCCAGCCAGGCCAGATCCTCGTAGATCCCGGCTTCGAACTCGGGCCGACACCGCGTCGGGTCGATGTCCTCTATCCGCAGCAGGAAGCGCCCGCCCGCATCCTTCGCCGCGCGCCAGGCCGTCAGGGCCGAGAAGGCATGCCCCTTGTGCAGGCGGCCGGTAGGGGAAGGCGCGAAGCGGGTTACGAACATGGCGGGCGAACGGGTCAGGCCCGCTTCAACGCTCCTGCCTTTTCGGCCTGATCGACGGCGGCGCGGATGTCGGCCTCGGATACGAAGTCGAATTGGGCGATCAGGTCTTCCAGGGTGAAGACATGCTGCGACAGCGCCCAGTGCATGGCGTGGGCCACAGGTCCGGCGTAGGCGGGCGCCATCATGGCGGTGCGGCTGTAGCGGGTCAGCGGCTCGCGATGAGGCAGGGTGAAGTGGTGGGCGCGCGGCGTGAGCCGCTCCTGGGTCATGGCGATCTCATCGCGGAAGGCGGGCGAGGCGGCCAGTTGCGCCAGCCTCTGGCCCAGCCCGGCCAAGTGCTGCTGCAGGGCGCGACCGCCGTCCTGACCGGGTGGCGGCAGATAGGCCCGGAAGGCCGGGTCCTGCATGGCCGCCTGTTCCAGCAGATTGAAGATGATGCGGCCATGCAAGGCGGCGATGGAAAAGGTGACGTGCAGCGACGCCGCGTCCTGGGCCAGGGCGTCGTGATAGCAGCCGCGCGGCAGATAGAGCACGTCGCCCGGCCGCATCATCACCTCGGCCTGAAGACGGCCCTTGGTCTGGTCGAACCAGCGGCGCATGTCGCCGACGTCGGCGGGCATCTCGACCGGGGCGTCGGCGCGATTTTCATAGATGCGCCAGAGCTTTTCGCCCTCGGTCTGAACGGCGAAGACATCGGTCAGGTCGAAATGGGCGCCGAAGGCCTGTACCCCCTTGAACGAGCAATAGATGTTGGCGCCCGCGCTGGCGGCGAAGGTGCGGCTGAGGACAGACGAGAGCGCGGCGACCGGCGCGGTCAGGTCCTGCACGTCGCCAGCAATCAGGCTGGCGCCCTCGGCTACGAAAAGCGCCACCTTGGCCGGATCGGGGCGGAAGGCCGGCCCGGATTGGGTCTGGACAGTCTGGCAATACCGTTCGGGCGGCACGGGCTGGGTGTTCTGCACCAGCTTCAGCGTCGGGGCGGACCAGATCGACGGCTGGTTCAGCAGGCCGTTGAACGTGGGCCAGTCCAACAGCGACCGCTTGGCGGCGCCTTCTTCCGCGGGGATGTACAGCGGTTTTCGGCCGTGGAACTCCGCAAAGAAACGATCAGGCGTGATCGGGTGTAGAAGATCGTCCAGAGTACGCATGGCGCGATGCTAAAGCGGCGCCGTTTTTCTGTCGATACGATCGCATGGCCCTTGCTCCGTCTCCCGCCTCCATCGCCGCCGCCCGCGAGGCTCTGGCCGCCGCCGATCCGGCGCTGGCGCGGGCTCATGCCTCGACGCCCGTGTTTGAATGGCGGTTGAGGCCGGGCGGCTATGAGGGCCTGTTCCGCATGATCGTGGAGCAGCAGGTCTCGGTGGCGGCCGCCGCCTCCATCTGGAAAAGAGTGGTCGAGGGGCTGGACGGGCAGGTGACGCCCGAGGCCGTTCTGGCGCGCGATGTCGATACGCTGCGCACCTTCGGCCTGTCCGGCCAGAAGGCGAAGTACGGCCATGAGATCGCTCGCGCCCAGACCGACGGCCACATCGACTTCGACCATCTGGAGCGGCTGGACGACGCCCAGGCCATCGCCGCCCTTGTGGCCATCAAGGGGGTGGGGCGGTGGACGGCCGAGACCTTCCTGATGTTCTGCGAGGGCCGACTGGACGTCTTCCCCGGCGGCGACGTGGCGCTGCAGGAGGCCATGCGCTGGGCGGACCGCGCCGAGGACCGGCCGAACGAGAAACAGGCCTACGCCCGCGCCGAGATCTGGCGGCCGCATCGCGCGGTAGCGGCGCATTTGCTCTGGGGGTGGTATGGTGGCGTTCGGCGCGGCGAAATCGCGCTGGACGAGGGCGTTTAGTCTTCGGCGTTCATGAAGGCTGGGGGAGACCCCAACGACGGCGCCCGGCGGCGCCCTGGGGATGATGACGATGTTGGAGCCGATCGCGGGCGCAGACCTGGTTCGTCCGGCTGCGGTGCTGCCGTTGCTGGATTTCGCTGGCGTGGCCGTGTTCGCCGCCACCGGCGCCCTGGCCGCTGCGCGCGAGAAGCACGACGTCATCACCTTCGCCTTCTTCGCCGCCGTGACCGGCATGGGCGGCGGCACCCTGCGTGATCTGCTGATCGGGGCGCCGGTCTTCTGGGTGCAGGACTGGCGGTATGTCGCGGTCTGTATGGTGGCGGCGGTCGGCTTCTGGATGCTGGGGGCGCGGTCGTGGCGGTTTCGCGCCCTGCTGTGGCTGGATGCGGTAGGGCTGGCGGCATATGGCGTCATGGGGGCGGCCAAGGCGGCGACCTATGGCGTGACGCCGCTGATCTGCATCGTCATGGGCGTGCTGACCGCCTGCTTCGGCGGCATCGTGCGCGACGTGCTGGCGCACCAGCCCTCCATCCTGCTGCGGCGCGAGTTGAACATCACCGCGGCCCTGGTGTCGGCGGCCCTGTTCGTCGGGCTGAAGGCCCTGAGCGTGCCCACATGGCCCGCCGTGGCGGTGGCCGTCGTGGCCGGGTTCTGCGTACGCGCCGGCGCCTTGAGGTGGGGCTGGAGTCTCCCTGCCTTCCCGACCGCCGCGTCGCGCTACTGAGGACGCAGATGAGCGAGATTCCCGCCGCTTACGCTGCTGCGCCCCGATGGGCCTTTGGCGACAGCCCCGAACTGGCCGACGAACTGCTGGCCCTGGTGCTGGCCGGAGGCAAACGCGCCACTTGTTCGTCGCTGGCGTCTTGCGAGGCCGACATCATGCCCAGCGTGGGCGAGATCAGCGTCATCCTGGACGGCGCGGGCGTCGCTCGCTGCGTAATCCGCACCACCCAGGTTGACGTCATGCCGTTTGAACAGGTCAGCGAGGATTTCGCCCGCGCCGAAGGGGAAGGCGACCTGAGCTATGAATGGTGGCGCGAAGCCCATGAGGCTTATTACCGCCGTGAAGGAAGCTGGGCGCCGGGCATGAAGGTGGTCTGCGAACGCTTTGAACTGGTCGAGGTCTTCTGACGCCGACGTCACGAAAATGCGGCGCATCCGTCATGGCGATGCGAGGGAATCAGGCGTAGGGTTCCTGCATCAGACCAAGGAAGGAGACGTGTCTTCAGTCCTGTCGCGTCGATCACCCCCCGTATCCGCGGGAGGGCCTGATGCAGGTCCTGACCCGCCCGCCGTCCGGTTTCCCAGCCCTGGTGCTGAACGCCGATTTCAGGCCCTTGTCCTATTTCCCCCTGTCGCTGTGGCCCTGGGAAGAGGTGGTCAAGGCCGTGTGGCAGGACCGCGTCGACGTGGTCGCCACCTATGACAAGGTTGTCCGCAGCCCCTCGCTGGAGATGCAACTGCCCAGCGTGGTCTGCCTGAAGTCCTATGTGGACCAGGACCGCAGACCGGCCTTCACCCGTTTCAACGTTTTCCTGCGCGACGGTTTCGCCTGCCAGTACTGCGGCGAGCCGGGCACGTCCCAGGACCTTACTTTCGACCACGTCATCCCGCGCTCGCGCGGCGGGCGCACGACGTGGCAGAATATCGTCGCCGCGTGCGGACCCTGCAACCTGAAGAAGGGCGGCCGCACGCCCGGCCAGGCCCACATGCCCCTGCGCCGCACCGCCCACCAGCCCAGCGCCTGGCAGCTTCAACAGGCGGGTCGCCGTTTTCCGCCCCACTTCCTGCACCAGAGCTGGCTCGACTATCTCTACTGGGACATCGAGCTGGAGCCCTAAGCCTTCAGGTCTTAGGCGTCTGCGAGGCCTTCCACGTCTCCAGATACTCCAGGCGGCGCAGCACCTTTGAGCCGGGGTCCAGCAGGATGTGCGCTCCTTCTGGCGCGGTAAAGCGAGCCTGGCCGTTGTTCATCGGCAGGCTGCGCGACTTGCCGTCCACCTCTACCTCGATCGGGAGCGGGAAGGGGTCGCCGTTTCCGGTTTTCCACTCCAGCGTCACCTGCTCGCCCTGGCGCGTCATGACCAGATCGGGCAGGGCGGCCTGATAGAGGTAGGCGTCGAAGAACCAGCCCATGTCGCGGCCGGTCACTTCATTGACGATGGCGACATACTCGGGCGTCGTGGCGTAGCGCGGCTGGAAGTTTCCCGGCTTGGGGTCGGGGCGGCCGTAGACCAGGCGGCGCAGGCTCTCATAGAAGGCGTCGTCGCCGATGAGGAGGCGCAGGGTGTGGGCGATCAGGGCGCCCTTGTAATAGAGATCCAGCGCCGGTCCGGTCTTGTCGTCATAGACGGTGGCCGCGTCCTGCGACCTGCCTGACACCACGGGGAAGCGATTGGCGAGCGTCAGCCGCATGGTCTGCAGCTCGGCCTGCATGGCTCGCTCGCCGTTCAGCCAGCGGGCGTAGAGGGGCTGCATATAGGTGCCGAAACCCTCGTGCAGCCACATGTCATCCCAGTCGGCGTTGGTCATCTGGTTGCCGAACCATTCGTGCGCCAATTCGTGCTGTAGCAGCCAGTCGTAGCCCTTGCCGTCCAGCTTGTAGCCGTTGCCGTAGGCGTTGATGGTCTGGTGCTCCATGCCCAGGTGCGGGGTCTCGACCACGCCCATCTTCTCGTCGCCGAAGGGGAAGGGGCCGATGGTCGCCTCATAGAAGTCGAGCATCTGCGGGAATTCGTCGAACAGGCGCTGCGCCTTGGCCGGATCGGCCGAGGCCAGCCGCCAGAAACGCAACGGAATCACATTGCCGAACCGGCTCTGATAGTCGGCGGCCATCTCCACATAGGGGCCGACGTTCAGGCTGATGGCGTAGGTGTCGGGCTGGCGCGTGGTCCAGTTCCAGGTGGTCGTGCCGTCGCCGTTGTCGAACTTGCCCAGGAAACGGCCATTGGCGGGGGCGCTGAGGGCGGACGGCACGGTGATGTGCAGATCGACGCGGTCCGGCTCGCCCTGCGGATGGTCGATGCAGGGCCAGAACAGGTCGCAGCCCTCGCCCTGAACCGCGCTGGCGATCCAGGGCTGGCCGTCGGGCGTGGTCGTCCAGACGAAGCCGCCGTCCCACGGCGCGCGTCGGGCCTGATGCGGGCGACCGGAATAGGCGATGCGGACAACAGCCGTCTCGCCGGTTTCCAGGGGGCGGGGCAGGGGAATGGTCAGCCGCCCTTCGGGATTAAACCAGTCGGCGACCGACTGACCGTCCACGGTGATGGCGGCGATGGCGAAGACGGCGTCCAACTCGACCACGATCGCCGCTGTCGGCGCCGTGGCGGTGAAGTCGAGGACTGCGACGCCTTCCAGCGACTGCGTTTCCGGCAGCAGTTTGAACGACAGGTCCACCTTGTCGAAACGCAGGGCCAGTTGTTCAGGCGTGCGCGGCGTGCCGCTGGACAGCGTGAAGGCGGAGGTTTCGCGCGCGGCCTCCTGCGTCACAGCGGGCGATGACAAGAGGCTTGTGGTCAGGGCGAGGGCGGCGAGAGGGCGCAAGGCTGAGGCTCCGGCTGGACGAGCCGTGAGGGTAGCGGGCGCGCGCTCAAAAGAAAGAGGCCGGTGTTTCCACCGGCCTCTTCAAAATCCGTCAGTCGACGCCGATCAGGCGGCGGCTTGCTCGGCCAGCTTGGCGCGGACCTGACGCTTGATGCGCAGGGCCGCGATCGACAGCTGCTCGTCGCGGGCCTTGACGATGAAGGCGTCCAGGCCGCCCTTGAAGTCCAGGGTGCGCAGGGCGGCGTTCGAGATACGCAGCGAGAAGGTTTGGCCCAGAGCGTCCGACTGAACCTTGACCGTCTTCAGCGACGGCAGGAAACGGCGCTTGGTCTTGATGTTGGAGTGGCTCACGTGATTGCCGACCATGGGGCCGATACCGGTGAGTTCGCAGCGACGCGACATCTGAAGATCCTCAAGGTCACATCCGCAATACCGGCGCGGACGCATGAAACAGGGGCGCGGCAAGCCAAAGGAGGCCTGCGCGAGAGGGGGCCGTATAGAGGAATGAATCATCGCGCGTCAAGGCCAGAGTCGTCGTGCGGTCGTCGTGCGGCCGGCGCTGAGTCATTGTGAAGGCGAGGGATCGGCTTTGTTCAGCAGCCGTTCAAGCCGTGACTATATAGAGAACCCCATGATGAGTCCCATGAACGGCAAATCCATGAAGCCCCTGCCCCACCTGGCCAAGCTGATGGCTGTCGCGGCCCCTATGGTCGCGGGCGCCGTGATGCTGGCCGCGCCCGCGTCGGCGCCCCAGGCCCAGTCGGCCGCCCAATCCGCGGTTCTGCCCGGCTATTGGGAATACACCACCAGCGTGATGGGTTCGCGCGACACTGAGCAGAAGTGCGTTCGCCCCAGCGAGATCAACCGTTTCTTCGGCGGGCTGTCGACGCGCAAATGGCGGTGCACCTATCCGACCCGCGAGGTCGGCGACGGCAAGGCCCGCTTTGAAGGCAGTTGCCAGGATCACAAGGGCCGCCGCATCAATGTGCGCCTGAACGGCACCTATGAAGAACAGGCCTTCCGTTTCAACGGCGGCGCCCAGCTGGCGCGCGGCACGCCCTACATCCCCGCCAGCATCACGGCGCGGCGCCTTGCCGCCCAGTGCCCGGCCGGGGCCGAGTATTTCTAAACTCAGCGGTTCGACCAAAATAAAAGGCCCGGCGTCGCCGCCGGGCCTTTTTCATCAGCCGGTCGCCTGAGGTCAGGCGGCCTCGGCCTCTTCGGTCGCAGGAGCCACCGGCTTCTTGGCGCTGAGCGACTTGCCCAGCAGAGCCATGGCGGCGTCCTTGTCGATCTTGTTGGCGGCGGCGACTTCGCGGGCCATGCGGTCCAGGGCCGATTCATAGAGCTGGCGCTCGGAATAGGACTGTTCCGGCTGGGTGTCGGCGCGGTGCAGGTCGCGGACCACTTCGGCGATCGAGATCAGGTCGCCCGAGTTGATCTTGGCTTCGTATTCCTGCGCGCGACGCGACCACATGGTGCGCTTGACGCGGGCGCGGCCCTTCAGGGTCGTCAGGGCCTTGGAGACGGTGTCGTCGGCGGCCAGGGTGCGCAGGCCGGCGGTCTTGGCCTTCTTGGTCGGGACGCGCAGGGTCATTTTTTCGTGCTCGAAGGTCACGACGTAGACCTCAAGCGCCATGCCGGCGACTTCCTGAGTCTCGATCGCGGCGACTTTGCCGACGCCGTGCGCGGGATAGACCACCGCATCGCCAACCTTGAATTCCAGACCGGTCTTGCTCGTCATGTCATTCCTTTCCCGAACCGAAGGGGCGAGATCTCCGCCGCATCTTTGAAAGCAAAACCCGCCCTGCCGCCGGGCGTAAGCCAGGCGGTTGAGCGGAGGGTCGCATTGTCAGACGCGAAAAAGGATCACCGAACCTCTGGCCGACCCCGTCCTCGCGGCGAGGTTCTGTCGTAAATGCGGGCGGCGCGCAGAGTTGCGGAACCGCCCGTTTCGAATAGGGAGGAACCTATCATAAAATTAGGGAATCTCAAAACATCCACAGGGCCGTCGGCGACGACTGGCACATTGTGACTGCAATGTGGCGGATTCTTAGGAGCCCTTGCCCGGCTTGGGGCTGAAATACTTCTCGAACTTGCCGGTTTCGCGCTCATACTGCTCACGATCCGCCGGGGGCACGCCCTTGACCGTGATGTTCGGCCAGACCTTGGCGTATTCGGCGTTGACCTGCAGCCACTTGCCGTCCGGTTCGTCCTCGGTGTCGGGGACGATGGCGTCGACCGGGCACTCGGGCTCGCACACGCCGCAGTCGATGCATTCGTCAGGCGCGATGACCAGGAAGTTTTCGCCCTCGTAGAAGCAGTCCACCGGGCACACCTCGACGCAGTCCATGAACTTACATTTCACGCAGGCGTCGGTGACGATGTAGGTCATGGCGTTCGGATGGGCCCGTGGCAGCGAGGAGGTCGAGGGCGGGCAAATGGCCCCGTCGGAACCAACTGTCAACCGAAGGCGCTGATGCAAAGCTGTTCAGGCTCGACGGCGCCGGGCCGCGCTCCCCCTTCATGGCGCCGGATCATCATCCGCCCGGAGATCTGTCCCCATGCGTTTCAATCAAGGTTTCATCACGCGTTCCGCCCTAGGCCGCATCGGCGCGGCGAGCGTGGCGCTCAGCCTTCTGGCCGGGGGCGCGGTCGTCGCCCAGGCCGCCCTGACCAAGGTCCCGTCCGAGGTCCAGTCCGGCGACTACAGGCTGGATCCCGCGCACGGCAAGATCACCTGGTCCGTCGATCACCTGGGTTTCTCCACCTATGTCGGTCAGTTTGTGAACGTCCAGGCCGAGTTGAGGCTGGACCCCGCCAACCCGTCCGCCAGCACCCTGACCGCGACCATTCCTCTGACGGACGTGGCGTCCAACTCGGACGGGTTGAACAAACACCTGCAGACGGCTGACTTCTTCGACACCGCCACCCATCCGGTGGCGACCTTCCGTTCGACCCGGATCGTGGTCGACGCCGATGATCGCGACGAGGCGACGGTCCATGGCGACCTGACCCTGCGCGGGGTCACGCGCCCCGTGGTCATGGAGGTCGAGTTCAACCAGGCCGGCCCGACGCGCGGCGGCTACAAGGCGGGTTTCGACGGCGAAGCGACGATCAAGCGGTCCGACTTCGGCATCACCTTCGGCCTGCCCGCCCTGGGCGACGAGGTGAAGCTGCACATTGAGGGCGAGTTCGTGCTGGCGGCGGATCAGCCCGCCACGTCCAGCGGTTCATAAAGGGCGTGGGCTTCCTGCGCAGATCCGCGCCGGTCGCCCATCTGCACCACGCGCACGGCGACCAGCCGCCCGGCCCGGGCGAACAGCACCTCGTCGCCGGGATGGACGCTGCGGCTGGGTTTGTCGAGGCGGGTCTGGACGCCGTTGTGCGTCAGGCGGATGGCGCCTTTCTCGACCATGGCGGCGGCCAGGCTGCGGGTCTTGGCGAAGCGGGCGCGCCACAGCCAGACGTCTATGCGGCAGCTCTCGATGGTCATTCGGCAGGCTTGCCCGCCGCGGCCCGCCGGGGGCGGCGACGAGGCCTGCGCGCCGCCTTGGGCTTGGCGGGCGGCTGTGGCGGCTGGGTCAGTTGAGCCAGGGCGGCGAAGGGCGAATCCTTGGGCGGCGGCGTAGGCTTGCCGGGGCGCGGCGCCCGTTCGGCGCGCGGCGTGCGCAGGGCGGCGTGGATCGCCTTCGCCTGATCGGCCGTCCAACCCAGCCCGTTCAGCGCTTCATCCGACAGCGGCGCCTTGCCTGCCGTGCGCTGGGCCTCGGCGAAGGTCTCCAGGGCCTCGACCGGCGCGGTCCAGCGCCCGACCGCCCGGCGTCCGAACGCCGATAGGGCGCGCGCCGAGGGCGCCGGCTCGGGCAGGGGCAGCAGACCCTCTCCCGCCAGTCCCTTCGTCGCCTCGCGCGGCAGGAAGGCCTGCAACAGCGTCGCGCCACGCGGCTTCATCACGCCGGGCAGCCACACCGAATGGGCGCCGACGCGGATGGCGAAGGTCTTCAGCGTGCGCCGCTCATGCTGGCTCAGCGCCGCCAGATCGCGCTCGACCTCGCGTCGGGGGATCAGACCGCCCGCCTCGATCAAGCGAAACGCCAGCCCGCGCGGCAGGCCGGTCAGGGCGCCGCTCTCGATCGCATGGCGCAGTCGTTTCAGCGGCTTCAGCGCCCGCCCGGCCTCGGCCGCCAGCCAGGCCTCCATGCGCCGCTCGGCCCGCTCGCGCGCCGGGATCGGCCCCAGCTCGCCCAGCAGCCGCACGCGCGGCGAGAAGGGGTCTTCATTGGTGATGCGCCCGGTCAGCGCCCCGTTCCACAGCACTCCGCCGTCCGGCGTAACGGAAAAGGCTGCGTCGTCGTCCGCCGCCAGCCGTCCCAATCGCCGCGCCAACTCCGGCCCCACGGCCCGCGTCGCCGCCTGCCGCAGAGCCCGGTCGGCCAGCGCCGACCCGCCCGCATCGACGGTGAAGCAGACGCCGTCCAGATGGCCGACGACCTCGCCCTCGACCGTGACCTCGCCGTCCTCGGCCACGCCCGCCAGCACGTCCGAACGCACGTTCAGAGCCCGCATCAGCGCCGCCGTGCGCCGGTCGACGAAGCGCGCCGTCAGCCGCTCGTGCAGCACGTCGCTGAGCCGTTCCTCCAGCGCCTTGGTTTTGTCGCGCCACTCCTGCGCCCCCGCCATCCAGTCGGGCCGGTTGGCGATGTAGGACAGCGTCCGCACCCCAGACAGCCGCGCAGAAAGCTGGTCGATCTGGCCGTCGTCGCGGTCCAGATCGTTGAAGCGCGGCGCCACCCAGTCCTCGGTCAGCCGCCCGCGGCGGCTGGTCAGGGCGGTGAAGATCTCCTTCGATAGGCGGGCGTGTTCGTCCAGCGTCGTCTTCTGGAAGTCGGGCAGCTGGCACGCCTCCCACAACCGCATCAGGGCGCCGCGCGAGCGGGCGATCTTCCTGACGTCCTCATCGACCGAAAAGCGCCGCAGCAGCGTCTCGTCCAGCGCCTGAGCGGTCAGCCGCAACCCATGCCGATCCGGCGTCACCGTCAGCGACCGCAACAGGTCGGGCAGGGTGTCGAAATCCAGCCGTCCGCTGCGCCACTCGGCCGCCTCGACCGGATCGAAGCGGTGCTCGACCACCTGTTCGACCAGATCCTCGTCCAGTTCTTCCGCCTCGCCGGTGACGCCGAAGGTGCCGTCGCGCAGATGCCGCCCCGCGCGCCCGGCGATCTGGCCGATCTCGGCGGCGTGCAGCCAGCGCGTGCGCCGCCCGTCGAACTTCCGCAGACCGGCGAAGGCCACATGGTCCACGTCCATGTTCAGCCCCATGCCGATGGCGTCGGTGGCGACCAGGAAGTCCACCTCGCCCGACTGGAACAGCTCGACCTGGGCGTTGCGGGTGCGGGGCGAAAGCGAGCCCATGACCACGGCCGCCCCGCCCCTCTGACGGCGCAGCAGTTCGGCGATGGCGTAAACCTGCTCGGTTGAGAAGGCGACGACGGCGCTGCGCCGGGGCAGGCGGGTCAGCTTCTTCGACCCGGCGTAGCTCAGCGTCGACAGCCGGTCGCGGGTCACGATCTCCGCATCGGGAACCAGCGACCGCATCAGCGGCGCCATCGTCCCGGCGCCCAGGAACATGGTCTCGAACCGCCCGCGCGCGTGCAGCAGCCGCTGGGTGAAGACGTGGCCGCGCTCGGGGTCGGCGACCAGCTGGATCTCGTCCACCGCCAGGAAGTCGACCGACCGCTCCAGCGGCATGGCCTCGACCGTGCAGACGAAATAGGCGGGGCGCGGCGGGACGATCTTCTCCTCGCCGGTGATCAGGGCGACCGAGGCCGCCCCGCGCCGCTTGACGATCCGCTCATAGATCTCGCGCGCCAGCAGCCGCAGCGGCAGGCCGATCATGCCCGAGGCGTGACCCAGCATCCGCTCGACCGCCAGATGGGTCTTGCCGGTGTTGGTGGGCCCCAGGATCGCCGTGACGCGCGAAGGAGCCATGCCTGCGGAACGATCGCTCATGACCGGCCCAAGGTGGCGAACCCCGCCGGCTTTCACAAGCGGCGCGGCGATCCCCACATGCACGAAAAAGAATTGGTAAGCGGAACCTTACCGGCCCCTGGAACACGGGCGAAACGAATCATGACCGAATCAGCGACGTTCGCCGATTCAGGCTTTGTTCTATACTAGGGATAGTAGCTTAACGCGCTTTAACCACAAGGCTGAACCCTCGCACGGTCGCCGTGGGCCGTTC
Organism: Brevundimonas diminuta 470-4; assembly: GCA_000318405.1. Taxonomy (GTDB): domain Bacteria; phylum Pseudomonadota; class Alphaproteobacteria; order Caulobacterales; family Caulobacteraceae; genus Brevundimonas; species Brevundimonas diminuta_B. Next base: position 37,498 of record KB291788.1, read on the forward strand.
CGGTTTCGCAGGGGCTTCCCTGACGCCCCAACCTCCTTTAGGCAGACGCGCGTGGCCCCGTAGCTCAGCTGCATAGAGCAAGGCTTTCCTAAAGCCGAGGTCGGAGGTTGGAGTCCTCCCGGGGTCGCCACCCCCTCATGTTTTCTTATTTTAAATCAGGAACATAAGGGCTAAGTGTCTAACCGGTTAGACACCAGTTGTTCTCGTTTCCGCCTTTTCCAGCATGGTAATGGCGTCATCCGCGAGGGCGACCTGACTTGCTTCGCGGGTGTAGCGCGCGACCTCGTTTAGGCTGCGGTGGCCCAAGATCGCCGCGATTTGCTTCTCAGTGCAGCCCGCTTCGGCCAGCCTGCGGCCAGCAGCCTTGCGGAGGCCGTGGGGGCTCTTGCCCTTAAGGCCGGCGGCCGCGCAGGCTTCACGGAAGAAGTTGCCAAACCCCTCGACCGAAAACACGGCGCCCTGGGCGGTTGTGATGTAGGTCAGATGATTGCCCGCCGACGGATGCTCGGCGTCGTATGCAGCGATTTCCTCGGCCAGCTTGGCGTGCACGCGGATCTTCAAGCGCTCGGCTGTCTTCTGCTGGGCAACGCTGATGCGGCCGTCCTTGACGTGCTGACGGCCCATCCGAACCACATCAGAGCGACGCTGGCCGGTGTAGAGGCACAGGGCGAAGGCGAGGCGTTCGCGGGTGCCGGCCGCCCAGTAGCCTTCGAACTGCTTGATCTGATCGTCCGACCAGCCCTTGATCCCACGATCGCGCTTGCGGGTGACTTCGGTTTCGGTGACGGGGTTCTCTTCTCGCCAGCCCAGGCGGACGGCTAGGCGGAACACGCGGCGCAGGCGCTTGCGGAGATTAGCGGCTGCCTCAGGCGTATCGCCCATCGACATGAAGATAGCTTCCAAGTGGGGCGTCTGAACGCCCAAGGCGCTCTTGTCGCCGTGCTTTGCCCGAAAGCGGTCTAGCTGCCCGCGGTACGCGCGCTTGGTGCTGTCGGCCAGTTCCCTGAACTCTGGCGTCCGATAGTATTCGATGATGAGGGCGTTGATCGAGCGAGGCTGGATGCGCGCCCTGACTGTCGCGGCTACCGTCTCGGCGTTCGTGCGCGGCGCGCGGGCGTCAGCTTCTGCGTAGGCCGCCATAAACTCGGCTGTACCGGGCTCGCCGGGCAGGGCAACAGACGGCAAGCCGCGACGGCGGTAGTAGTACCGCATACGGCCGTGCCGGTCCTTGTACGCCTTCACATAGGCGATCTCGATTTTGGCCATGCCCTTCATTGCGGGAGAACAGAGTCCCACTCGTTCGTGCCCGCCCCAAATGGCGCCGCAACAACAGGCGGCTCTCCGAGGACGAGACGGAACCCTCCCTCTTTCGGGAAGTCAACGGCGGCGACCTGTTGGCCAGACTTCTGCATAGCCAAAATCGCACGCTTGATGTCGGCGATTGTGAATGCAGCCTTTGTCGTCACTGCCACATCCCCCTTCCTCTCTCTCGGGCCTGCCGCTCCTCTCGGGCGTATGACGGGCCATAATCGGTATCGTTGATGGCTAGCCCCTCGCGAACAAGGATGGCGCCCAGGTCTCGGCCGTTTACCGTGCAGGTGGCGACGATGCGCTGATAGCGGTCGCGGGATTGGACGGTGCAGCGGGCGCCGTTGGCTGCGAGCTGCCGGGCGCGCTCAGTGGCGCGGGCTGCCGAGAGCCGGGCGGGGGCGGTGCAGGCCCAGACGTTCGGTCGCTGGCGGCACCGCGTAAACGGCGCGACCTCTCCGGCGTCGATCCCGGCAAGGCGGACGCGGTGCCGCTCGCCGTCGGCCGTCTGGCAGCGGCCGCTGTCGCCGTCGCTCATCAGAAGCGTGGCGCAGATCAGGATCAGCGGGGTCATGCTTCACCTGCTGGCTTCTGACCGGCGAGACGCAGATTCTTGCGGTCCTGCTGGAGCTGCCGAAGCGTGGCGAGTTGCTCCTCGCGCGTCATGCTCCCGCCGTCGAGAACGCGGGTGAGGATTGCTGCGATCATCTCGTCAACGACCTCGAACACATAGGCCCTGAAATCAGCAGACATTCACCCCTCCTGTGCCTTGGGGTTTTTGTTCACTTCGCCTTCGGCTGCGTACCCGTCGAGCTTGGCGCGGAGGGTGGCGATGACGAGGGCTAGGGCGGGGGTGGCGGCATATCCAGTCACGCCCTCGTCTCGATTGCTCTTGGCTAGGACGGCCCCAATGCGACCCGGAATATCCGTAGCGACGCCCCAGCACGGCCACTCCGGCAATGCCGTTTCCGCCAGCGCGAGCGCGGCGTCTAGGGACAGGACGGGATTCGGTAGCTTGTCCTCGTCACCGCTGATCAGGTGCGGCGAGAAGTCAGGCGACGACCACTGATAGAGCGGACCGTAGAAGTGCCCGACGACTGACCGGCGCCACCCGAGGGCCAGCAGGACTTCGTGGCCCAGCTCCCGGCTCCCCGCCTCAGCGGCTTCCAGTCTAGCGATGAGGGCGGACAGGTCAGCGGTCATTGATCGCTCCACGGATATGGGGTGGGCTTCGGAGCGTCGTCGGGAAGCGGCTCGCCGGTTTCGAGATCGACCACTGGCGAGCCTTCCAGGCAGGCTGCGTGGCAAGAGCCCAGGTCGATGTCCATCAGGCACATATCGCCTTCGTTAATCGGCTCGGCGCAGATCGGGCAGTTGTAGGTGTCAGCGGTCATGCTTCTGCTCCTGGTGCTGGAGGGAGGTCAGAGAGCCATGCCCTCATGTTTGCGTAGACGTTGAGGGTGCTAGCTCCCTCGAACCGCTTGGGGTCGGTGCACTGGCGCATCAGTTCGGCGGCGCGGTCGTTCAGCCCCACCGCCTCAGCCAGCTTGCGCTCTGCTTCGGTGGTTCTGGACTTCAGTTCCTCGATCGGGCGGGCCAGATGAAGACCGTCGTATGGCTCGCCGTGGAAAT
>KB291788.1:40457-94143 GCA_000318405.1 Brevundimonas diminuta 470-4
CCCGCACGATCCGAACAGGCTGTTGTTCGCCCATGCGACAACGGTTCTCGCGTTCTCGCTCTCAGCCCGCAGCGCCGCGTTCTCTGCGAGGAGGGCTACGCGATGTTCGGCCAGTATTTTGGCGTGGGCAAAGCCAGACCAGTTTTCTGGATCGCTCGGCAAGTCATCCAGCGAAGGAGCGCGGCCATGCCTAGCGATAACGCAGGCCGACATATCAGCCAGCCTTGCCAGCTCCGCACGATCGCCGGATCCGATAATATCGGTGACGCCACCAGAATGATCGCCGGAGCCGGATGCGAGGGCGGTGACGACGCGCGTTCCTTCGTCGCCAAAGGCCATCTCGGCGGCGACCCAGGCTTTCTTCTGGGCTTCGAAATGGGCTTCACGCTGTTCCGGCGTCCACGACTTCATCGTCTCGACGGCTTGGCGCAGAAGATCGTTCAGCGACGGCTCCACCTTCTCGTGCGGGGTGAGGGGGTGGGTCATGTCAGCACGATCCATCGCAGGGTTTCCATCCGCATTTTTCGCAGGCGACCGGCGAGTAGGCGCATCCAACTGCGGCCTCTCCCTGCACGGTCGGTTCTCCGCAATCTGGGCACTCGCCATCCGCTTCGTCTCGGTCGTCCCATCCGTCACAGCAAGCCATCACTTCGCCCCCTGTTCGGCTTGCAGGGCGGCGAGGGCTTGGCGCACGGCCTCGGCCGGATTGTCAGTGAAGACCTCGGCGATTGCCCGTTCACGCGGCTCTGCCTGCCAATGCCCGACCACGCGCCAGCCGATGTCATAGTCATCACCGCCAGTCGGGATGTCGAAGCAGCGCAAGTCCCAGCTGTGGTCACGCAACGCCTTGAACAGGCGCTCAGGCTCCCGCATCCCTGCCGAACGGAGACAACTCGAGCGTATAGGTCGTGCTGCCGGGGAAGATGTCTTGCCTCTCGAACAGCCCCATGCTCCGAAGTCTCCGGACGACATCCATGCGGACATCACCGATATAACCGGCCAAGACCACGCGCTTCTGTGTTGGTGTCAGGCGGCGGACTTTCGCCTCCAGCACTTCGGGGGCGGTCATGGCTGCACCTCCGAGAGGCCGAGGACGACATAGCCCGGCTCAATGCCAAACTGGCCGCCGGTCAGCACATAGCTGACGGTCTTCTCGATGGTTCGCAGGCCGTTCGCGCCCTGCATGGACCAACTGCGGGCAGGGTCGAACCAGCGCAGGATCAACCGGTCGCCTTTCTGGAAACCCCGGTCATCGCGACGGACCTCAAAGGTCTTCTCGCCGCGCTCCACAGCCTCGAAATACGGCGGGTGCGTTTTCAGTTCGTGGGTAACCATCTCAGCGACCCTCCTGTTGGGCGGTAGCCTTGGAGACGAGTTGCTGGGCCGTGGCGCATCCATTCTGCGCGGACGACAGAACGTATTCGAACAGGTCGGGTGCGGCGGCGATCAGGCGGGCGTGGCGTTCCAGATCGGCGTCAGTCCAGCCACCCCACCCGATTGCGATGGCGACCGTGCGCCCAGACTGATCGGCGATGTCCTGCCAGCCAGTGCAGCCCTCTAGATCGACCGAGCTTTCGGTTTCGACTTCTTCCCACGGAGTATGCTTCACTTCAGCCATGGTCTTGGGCCTCGCTGTAGGCCGCGTAGTGAGCCGCGGCGGTTTCGTATGCGTCCTTGCCGAGCAGCGACCAGAAGGCCCTTTCCGAGCCGCTGTGCTGCTGGTCGTGATGCGCTCGGCAGAGCGGATTGGCGTGGCGGTCGTGGTTCTTCCGGGCGCCGCCGGGGTTCTGCCGGTCGGGGCCGTCGTTGAACCGGATGTGCGCCGGGTCGATCGGGCCGAAGCAGCCGCCCAGGCTCCGCGCTTCGCAGGGCTGGCGGCGCAGGTAGGCCAAGAAGCCGTTGTCGATGTCCCGGCCCCGGGTGCGCTTCTCGTGCGGCCGTAACGCCAGGACGTTCCGACGGCGCTCGCGGTTCAGGCTGCGCTTGATCCGGTTGGCGGCCTGGAGGGTTTCGCGTTCTTCGAGCGTCAGGGTCATTGCGACCTCCGGCGTTCAAGCTCGCGACGCGCGTTCCATTTCAGATCCTCTTCCATCGAAGCCTGGGCGAGCATCCAGGTCAGGAAACCTGCCTCGACGTCGGACCAAGCGGCCCCCCTGAACTTCCCGATGGGGCACTTCGGCAGCAGCCGCGGCTCCAACGTCCAGGCAGCCATCTCCTCCAGCGTGGCGTGCTGGAGCAGTTCGCGGAGGTTACTGGCATCGGCGCAGGAGCAAGCCCGCAAAGAGCAGGAGCGGGACCTCGCTCGCACGCCGGGACTTTCTGAGGCTGACAAGCAGGCGCGACGGGAGGCCTTGGGCCGAGTCCAGCAAGCTCAGACAGAAGCCGTCAACCGCCAGAACATGGGCCCGATGGAGGCTTGGCGGGATGCGAACCTGCGCAGCGCCGCCGAGGTGCAAGAAGCCTATGAGCGTGTCGCGACGCGCGGCCTGGACGCTCTGAACTCTGGCCTTGTCGACGCCATTATGAACACCCGCTCGCTTGGCGAGATTTTCGGAAACGTGGCGAAGCAGATCATCGCGGACTTGGCCTCGATTGCTGTCCGGCAGTCCATCGTCGAGCCGTTGGCCGCTGCGCTGTTCGGCGGAGGCGGCGGCGCCCCCGCAGCGTCGAGCGGTTCGGGATCAGGGGGCGGCTGGCTCAAGAAGGCCATGGGCTGGGGCCGCTCGCTCTTTGGCTTTTCCGAAGGCGGCTACACCGGCCCCGGAGGGAAGAATGAACCGGCCGGCATCGTCCACAAGGGCGAGTATGTCCTGCCTCAGGAAGCCGTCGCCCGGTTTGGACTGGCCCGTCTGGAAGCCATGCGCTTCGGCAATCTGCCGGGGTTCGCGGATGGAGGTCTGGTGGGCATGTCGCTGCCGTCCTTGGCCATGCCCTCATTCGGCGGGGCAGGGGGCGTTCCAAGGCCACAGCGCATCCAGCACGAGGTCATCGTGAGGCCGGAGCGGGACAGCTTCATCGCACTGGCTTCCGACGCCGCCGCGCCTGTTGCCGCCCAAGCCGCCATGGGCGCGGTGAAGGTCGTCCAGCATCAGGTCGAGTCCCAGCAGCGCCGCTCACGTCAGAGGCTCGCCTGATGGCCATTGTTCTCCCTCTCAGCCCTGCGCCCAGAGGCATCACGCCTCGGCTGCTGTCCAAGCGCCTTGATCAGGAGCCGACCTTCGGGGGCAGCGTCAGCCGGGTTCGTCGCCTCGGCTCCAAGTGGTCCTTCGACGTCGAGCTGCCGCCGATGATGTACGTGGACGCGATGGCGTGGATCGCGGCCTTGTCCAGCGCTGAGGCCGATACCGTGTTGCTGAACCTGCCGCAGCCCGGCTTTGCGACGGGCAATCCCGGCAACCCGCTGGTCAACGGCGTCGGCCAACTCGGCTCGCTGCTCAACCTGGACGGCTTCTCGGCCTACACCGCCAAGGCGGGCCAGTGGTTCAGCCTGATCATGGGCGGGCGTCGCTACGTCCATCAGGTCGCCGAGGACAAGACAGCTGCCTCAGGCGTCATGGTCGGGCTGAAGATCAACCCGATGCTTCGCCGGTCGCCTGCCGACAACACCGTCGCCGAGTTCGCCCAGCCTAAGGTCGAGGGCTTTCTCAGTGGTCGAGAAACCACCTGGACCGTCGATGTGGCCCGCACCGTGGGCCTGAGCTTCACCATCACCGAACGAGAGTAAACCATGGCCATGAATGCGGCTCTGGAAGCTGCGCTGAAAAGCGCGGCTCCTTTGGTGTGCCTGCTGCTCCAGATCGAACTGCCGGACCACACGATCCGGATTATCGACGGGGTGGGGCAGGTCGTCTTCAACGGCCACACCTTCAACAGCAAGGACCCGATCTACGGCACGCTCAGCGCCGTGGAGGACACCAGCGAGCAGATCGGCGTCGAGGCTCCGAAGATGCGCATGGTTCTGCTGCCGGAGTCCGAAACGGCGATGGCGAAGCTCGTCCATCCGACCGCACAGGGCTCGCCGGTCTCGCTGTGGTTTGGTGCGATCGACCAGATCACCGGCCACCTGATCGGGGAGCCGGAACTAGTTTTCGCTGGGGAACTGGACACGGCGGATATAGACGCGAGCGAAGAGACGACAGTCATCTGGTTCGAGGTGTCGTCGATCTGGGAGCGGCTGTTCGACGACAACGAAGGCCATCGCTGGAACGACTCCTTCTGGACCTATCTCTACGGCTCCAACGCCCGTGCCTTCCAGCACGTCACCAACGCCGGCAAGAAGCTGTTCTGGGGCTACAACGGCCCGTCTTCGGGCTCGGGCGGGTCATACGGCGGCGGCAACGGCTCCATCGGCGGCGGGCCGGGCTCTGGTTTCGAGCAGGCTGTCAAATGACAGAACTGGAAGTGCGCGTGGCTGCGACTGAAGCCACCTTCGGCCGGTTCCATGGACAGCTTTTGGTCCTGGGGAAGACGGACTGCGCCCGCATGGTGGCTTTCCACCTGAAACAGCTGGGCTTCAAGGCCTCGCTGTTGAAAGCAGGCTCATATTCTACGCCAGTGGGCGCCCGCCGCGCGCTGAAGGCGATGGGCGTTTCCTCGCTCTCCGAGATCATGGACCAGCATTTCCCGCGCATCGCACCGGCCGAAGCGCGGACGGGCGATGTGCTCTGCGGGCCATCCGATGACGGCATGGGCGACGCCATGGCGATCCGTCTGCATCGCGAGAACGCCTTGGCCTTCCTGAATGGCGTCTGCGGCGAAGTCGTCATTTCTGAGTACGTGGCCGCCTGGAGGGTCGTGTAATGCCTCAACTGGCTGGCGCTGCTGCTGCATGGGCCGTTACTGCCTGGACCTCAGCCGTCACGGTCGTGAATACGGCTATGGTGGCGGCCGCTGGCGCAGCACTGCCGGGCCTGTCGTTCAGCGCCCAATTGGCTGTCGCCAACTTCGCGACCAAGGCAACAGTTTTCGGCGGCCTGGCTGCGGCCTCAGCCGCCCTGATGCGCCCCAGCACGCCCTCCAGCGGCACCACGCTCGACTTCAAGCCTGACCCCAAGGCCCCGATCCGCGGCGCCATGGGCTATACCGCGCTGGGCGGCAACAAGGTCTTTCAGGCGACCTGGGGCTACAAGAACGTCGCGCTGTCGCTGGGCGTCGCCCTGTCGCTGGGACCGATTGATCAGGTCCCGCGCTTCGAGGCGGACGGGGCGACCGTCAGCTTCGGCGGCCCGCAGAACGAGGCGACCGGCTTCTACGCCGCCGACATGTGGCAGCGGACGACGCTAGGCCTGCCCGGCGATCCGGCGCTGCTTCCACCGACAGGGCTGAAGTACGGCAATCCCGGCCTGACCGGCTGGGGTACGCAGCACGCCGCGCCGCAGACTGCCTTCTCCTTCTGGACGATGGTGCTGGCGAAGAACCCGGAGGACCGGGACGTCTTCACCAACGGCGTACCCGATCCGCGTTGGATCGGCCGCTGGATGAAGGTCTGGCAGCCTCGCTACGACAGCACCTATCCGGGCGGCAGCGGTCCCCAGCGCCGTGACGACTGGCGCACCTGGGGGTGGTCGGAGAACCCCTACGACCACGCCCTCGCTTGGGTGCGCGGTCACTACAAGCTCAACCTGGACGGCTCTATCGACCGCACGAAGCGGATCGCAGGCATCGGAGCCCCCGACAGCGCCATCGACATCCCGGCCTTCGTGGAAGGCGCCAACATTGCCGATGCGAACGGCTGGACGATCTCGGGCGAGTGGTCGACTGGCGACGGCAAGTTCCAGACCCTGCTGGCCATGCTTCAGGCGGGCGGCGGCGAGCCGATCAGCCGCGGCGCGCAGATCAGCGTCGTGGTCAACGCCCCGCGCGTCGCGACCTACACCTACACCCGCGACGACCTGATCGGGCAGGCCGAGATCCGGCCGCTGACGCCGCGCCGCGAACGCAAGAACACGATCATCCCGCGCTACAAGTCGGAGGCGAACGGCTGGCAGTACGTCCCGGCCGGCGAGGTCACGTCTTCCGTCTACCGCGACGAGGACCGGGGCGAGCCGCGCTCGCTGGAGATCGAGTACACCCACGTTCGCAGCGCCAAGCAGGCGGGGCAGCTGGCCGCCTATGACCTGGCCAACCTGCGCGAGGGCCTGACGGCGACCCTACCGTCCAAGGTCCACCTGATGCACGTCCATCCGGGCGCCTGCATCAAGGTCGATGTGCCTGAGCTGGCGCTGGCCGGTCAGAAGTTCATCGTCCGCCGTGCGACGACGAACCATCAGTCGGCGAGCGTGACGCTGGAACTGCGCTCGGAGAGCGACGCCAAGCACGCCTGGGCTCTGGGACAGGCTGCGCAACCAGCGCCGTCGCCAAGCCTGTCGGCTGTCGATCCCAAGTACGTCCCGCCGCCCGCACCGGAAGACTGGACGGTCGTGCCCAAGCCGCCGGGCGCGGGCGGGGTCTCGCAGCCGATCGTCGTCATTGAACTGCCGATCGAGACGACGGACATTGCTGCGGTCATCATCAAGCACGGGCCCAGCACGGCGGGGCCCTGGACTGATGGCTATGAGGGCTCTCCGCGAACCGATGGGCGGTATGAGGTCGCCGGGCTGACGCCGGGGCAGACCTACTGCTTCTCGCTCCAGTACGTGGCGAAGAACGGCGCGAAGAGCGAACCGGACATCAAGTGCGGGATCGTCGCGGGCGATCTGACGGCAGGCAACGTCATTCCAACCGCCCCGACCATCGTCGGCCTGCAAGGTCAGATCAACGCGGCCTTCGGCGGCATCTTCGACGTGTCGGAGCTGCTGGCCGATGCGCGGACCCAGTTGGACGCCCAGGGCGCCGAGATCGCAGCGGCGCGGGGCGGGCAGGCGACCCTCAGCGCCCGCATCTCCCAGGTCAATCAGGCCCGGATCGACGGCGACGAGGCCAACGCGATCGCCATCAACGGGGTGGCGGCGCGGACGGCGCACACCGAGGCCGACATCATCGACCTTGAGAACGCCCTTGCCAATGAGACGATGGCGCGGGCGGAGGCTGTCGGCCAGCTTACGGCTCGTCAGGCGCTCAACCCAAACCTGACCCCCAACGGCAACTTCGAAGCCGGATCATCAGCGGGGTGGGGTTTGCCCGCCGGTTTCGGGGCGGGATATTCATCATTCAATGGCGGGTGGATCGCCTATGGCGAGCTGACATCCGGCACGGTTCGAAACGTGCAGGCGCCCCTGACGTCAGTCTCTTCTGACGTCGCTGCGATCCAAAGTTCACAGATCGCCTATCGAATGGCGTCGAATGCCTACGTTGCGGCCTGCGTGATGTTCTTCGACGCGGGCTATGGGTATATCGGTCAGACGCCTTGGGAGCCCCTGGCGCCAACGACCGATTGGACGGTCTGTAAGGCTGAGGGCTACACGAAGCCCGCCGCCGCCGCGTGGTCTCGCATCGTGGTCACGACTGGCGGGACAGAGGGCTTCATCAACCTGCGGCAGGCCAAAACCGAGGCTGGATCGGTTTGCACCATCTACTCGTCGGATGCGTCGGTTTCGTCTCTTTCGGCCACGGTCACCGAGCAGTCCCTCGCGATCGTTGATCTTGAGAACCAGCAGTCGCTGGCGAGCTTCCGTAAGATCGCCGAGGCCAGCGGAGCGGCGCCGGCCTATTACGAGTTCGTCTCGTCCACGAGCGGCGGATATGCTGCCATTGCAGCGCCGGTCGTCGCCTTGCTCAACACCGTGCCTGGCGGCGATCCCTTGGTCGCCATGGAGGCGGAAAACGGCCGGGTGCGCTTTTCAGAGCCCGCCAGCGTGATCAAGGATGGGCGCCGAGCGACGATCGGGCCGGGCTTCGGGGTGGCTGGCGACCTGCTGCTTTGGTCTGGTCCCACGACGGTCGGTTACGGCTCCGAGACCGTGGACAACGGCATTCTGGGCATCTCGGCTACGGACGGCTTCTTCGGGGGTAAGACGTCCAACGGCCCTTTTGACTCAGGTCCGCCGAGCGCATCAGTCATAGGGCTACCCGCCGGCTGGACGACCGTCGCCACGGTGGCGAGCAAGTACGTCTACACCAGCGGGGCCTTCCTGCTGCGGGCTGACTGGCAGGCGACCCTGACGCCTAAATCCCCGCCGTCAGAAGCGCCCGTCTACGGCCTGAACTGGCGAGTGATCAGCACAAACCTGTCGGGCGGCGATCAGCGTGTGGTGTCCAGCGGGTACGTGGCCGGCGCGGGCGGCATTGCGAACATCCCCATGGGCCAGCCCTCCACCCTGATCGAGGGGCACGTCAGCAACCGGGGCGACCGTCGCTTCCACCTGCAACTCGCCATGAGCGGGACCGACGACGTTGTCGCGGCCTCGGCCCGGAACGCCCGTCTACGGGGCGTCTACTATCAAACCTAGGACACTGTGATGACCGAACTTACCGATGCGGAAAAAGCGGCCCAAGAAGCTGAAATGCTTGCTGTCGCCAGAGCCGAAATGTACGCGGCGACCGAAAAGGCCAAGGCCGCCCAGTTGCCGAGCGCAGTGCGAGCGGTAGAGGTTCTGACAGGTAACGCCGCAATCATTGCGCTCGAGGTTCTGCGAGAGGCCATAGCTGCTAACGTGGATGACCTCCCTCGTCCCCATGGCACGCCTGGCGCAGAAGGCACCAAGCAGATGCTCCAACGCATCGTCACGTCGATGGAGAGCGGTCTGGCCGCCGCTCAGGCGCGTGTCCAGGCGTTGCAGCCGACGCCAGCCCCGGCGACGCCGGCCGAGCCGGAAGCCTGACGAACCCGGTTCGTCCTCTCCCACAACTCATCGCGTAGGAGCCCGCATGTCCGCAGGTGACGAGATCATCACTCCGGTCACCAAGCCGGAGGCCGTCAGCATGGCCGAAATCCACGCCATGCGCGGTTTGACCGACGCCGTGTCGGCCCTCGGCCGTCAGGTCGAGCGGATGAACGCCAAGGTCGATGACGTGCGCGAGCGGGTCATCAAGCTGGAGGCGCGCGAGTACGAGCGCCAGATCGAGGCCCTGAATGACCGGCTGTCCGCCGCCTTCAAGCGGATCGACGATCTGGAGGGGACGCGGGACCAGCAGAAGGGCGCCAAGGCCCTGGTCGATTGGCTGCGTCAGACGGCCCCGTGGCTGCTGGCCGGCATCGCCGCCTTCGTCGCCGGCATCAGCATTAAGAATGGAGCTGGAGCATGACCGACACCCCTATCCAGCCGCCCGCCACCCGGCTTGAGCGCATCAAGAGCTTCATCGGCGATCTGGCCAGGCCGTTCGCCATCATCGCCACGTCGTTCGCCGCCTCCTGGGCGACCATCGTGATCGCCTATCGGGTCGAGAACGGGAACGACGGCGCCATCTTCATCGGCGGGGTATTCGCGGGCGTCGGCGCGCTCTACATCGGCAAGGCGTGGGAGGTGGCGAAGACAGGAAAGCAGACCGCTGAGGTCGAGATCGCCAAGGCGAAGACCGAGACGGGTTAGGCTGGCGTCAGCCCAGCCAGAGTCAAGGACCTTTTCTCGGTCGCCCGGCCGCATCGTTCGCGCAGCTGTCGCCACGTGGCCCGCCCTTCGATCCCGAATACATCAGACTGAGTATAGCCCTCGCTGACCAATGCTCGTCGCACTTCTGACGGGACGCGGAAACGCCCGCTGTCAGCCAGTTCGAAAGCGCGCTGGATTACCGGTTTCTGCAACATTCTGAACTCCCCTGTCAGGCGAGTCTGAACGCAGCGGTCTCGGTTATGGTTGCTCGTGGCTTGGCAGGGTTCAGCCCACGGCCATCCACAAGAGCACACCGAAAATCGCCGCGCACAGTGCGATCAAAACCAACTCTGTGATCCGGTCGTTTCTTCGATGTCGCCGCCCAGGCATGTTTCGCCTCCGAAGCAGGCCCAGATCATTGGGCGATGATCCGTCCCCGCTCAATGTCATAATCGAGGACGCCTTCGCCGGGCTCAAATCCGTGCTGTCTAGCCCGGAGTGCCGCGGTTTCGGGCGACGCCATCATGTGATCGGGTCGCCGTTGCGGCTTGCCACCGACGATCGGCGCGAACTCGTACCAGACGAGCGGCATGGAGCCTGACGCACGCCTTACTCGCAGGATCACTGCCGTTCCCATCCGTCCCTCCCAAGAGACCCGCGTTCGTTGACATAGAGGGAACGGGGAGTTTTTACAATCTGAACTGGAGACCACCATGCTCGACGCACGTCGACTGCAGGGGCGCCTCGGCGTGCCTGCTGATGGCATCATCGGCGCTGGAACCTTGACGGCGCTGTTCGCGCGGATGGCGGCGCAGAAGCCGATCGCGGAGGAGTTGGGCCTCGCGGCCAACGTCCACTTCCGCACCTACGGCATTCTCGATAGCGGCCTGCGCCTGGCGCACTTCATGGGCCAGTGCGCGCACGAGAGCGGCGGCTTCCGTTTCATGCAGGAGATCTGGGGGCCGACGCAGGCGCAGAGGGGCTACGAGGGCCGCGCGGATCTCGGCAATACGCAGCCAGGGGACGGCCGCCGCTATCAGGGACGCGGCCCTATCCAGCTGACCGGCCGGGCCAACTATCGCCGCGTCGGCCGGCAGATCGGCATCGACCTGGAGCGCCACCCGGAGATTGTCTCCCACCCGTCGATCGGGCTGCTGGTCGGCTGCTTCTACTGGAGCGACCGCAAGCTGAACGCCAGGGCTGACGCTGACGATCTGCTTGGGCTGACTAAGGCCATCAACGGCGGGACGAACGGGCTGGAGGATCGCCGCCGCCGCACAGCGCAGGCCAAGGAGCTGATCCTGTGATCCGCGACCTCCTCCGCGCCATCGGCCCCGCGTCATGGGCCGTCGTCGCCATCTGCGTCCCGCTGCTGTTCGTCCTGGGCTGGTGCGCCGCCACCGCGCCCGGCCGGGAAAGGGCCAAGCAGGACCGCGCTATCGAGGCGGCCAACGCCAAGGCGCGCGCCACGGACGCCGAAGCGCGTGACCGGGCAGCCGATCAGCGGCTGACCGACCTGAAGATCAATCATCAACTGGAAAAGGAACGGACCGATGCGGTCTCTGCGATCCCTGACGCTCGCCCCACTGCTGGCCGCGTCGCTCTTGCTTGTCACCGGCTGCGCGAGCAGGGAGCGCGTGACGCCGATCTACCCTCCGAGTGCCGACCTGGCCGTTGAAGCCAAGCCGATCATGCCGCCGGAAGCGGTGCGCAGCGATGCGGCGGGGATCGCCCATGACATCGCCATCGAAGGCTGGGGCGAGCGCGGCTGGGATGCGGTCGGGCGGCTGTGTCGCTGGGCGGCCGACAACGGGATGAAGGGGCTGAGTTGCCCGCCGCCGCCTGAACTGCCGCCCAGGCCTGGCTAGGCAACAACTCATTCCGTCTTGTCGCGCCGGGCTATTCGATCTCGGCGGGCGAGTTCACGCTCAATTGCCTCTCGGATGAGGTCGAGACGATCTTCCCCATCTCGAAGCGCAGCGTCCATCCGAGCTTTGGCGCCCGCTGCCAGCGTCAAATTGACGTTCTCGTGCCACTTCTTGGTTCTCCCCATGCGACGCCGCCTAGCGTGTACGTGAATGTCGGTCAAACTCCACCTTTTTCATGTACGTGATATTGACGATATATCATGTACGCGATAATGCCTCAATCAGATACACGATTGGAGCAGCCAATGAGTGGGTTCTTCCTTATCCCCGGCTCGCCGGAGCACGTGGCCCGTCAGACCGAGAGCGCTGAGCGGGAGCAACAGATCGACGCTGCCAACGAGGCGCGAGCTAGTGCCATTGATCAGGCCTTCCGGGATGCGGAGATGGACCGCGAGGGGGCGATGCTGCTGGAACTGGCCCGTCTCATTGACGGTTCGAGCTTTAGGTCCAGAGAGGAGGGTTTGGAGCGAGTGGAGAGTATGCGCAGGGGGCCGCGCGGGAATGACCCAGATTACCAGCGTGTGATTGCCCTTCATGGAAGGATCGCGCGGATGGCCCCGGAGTATGCACTTGTAAAGGCTCGCGCAGTTCTATCGCTGGTGCGCTCGTGGGGAGCGGTCTGATAACTTCCGGATAAATGGAAAGGACCGCTGCGGTTCGCTGGGGCGGGCTTTCGTCGTTTCTATGTGGGCCCGCCATTAGTCGGCTGACGGGCATAAGAAAACCCGTCTGCCACATTGGGACTCAGGCGGGCCTAATGAGCCGAAGATCGTGACCTGTCCGCCAGGACTCCTTCTGACGGATATTCGCGTTCGTCTGTTTTATGTGCGACACTGAGTGATGGCGCAAAGAGAAGACGCGGGTGTTTGGTTTGTCCTGGGCGGATTGGTTGCTCTGGCAATTACACGCCCTGACCTTCTCGTCACGCTGGTGACTTGGGGGGCTTGGTCCCTTCTGCTAGTTCCCCTCGTGTTCCTGGCGATAGCGGTGCTCTGGCATCTCGTACGCGCGCTCTGGGGATTTATCCTAGCGGCTATATTCGCAGTGATTGGTGCTCGCTTTCTAGGAGAGTGGGGCGCCGCGCTGGGCATAGCGTGTGCTGGATGGATTGTGTGGGCTGAAGCTTGGTGGCACGAAACGCATGGGACCGCTTCCGGCAAGTCGCCCGAGATTATTGAGTGATCGCACTTATCGCGGCGGCCTTAATCAGGAAGCCAGCAGCAATCTTAGGGAGCGCCGGTCGAGCTTCGGGCTCCGCCATAAGCCCGCTCTCTTCGGAGGGCGGGCTCAATGCGACCTAATAGGCGGTCGACCTAATCCAGGCAGCGTTAGCATATGGAACAAGGTTCCGAAGAAGCCCTTTTCCTCCCGCCAACCAGGAGGAATAAAATGGCTGACAAAACCCTCGACAATCTCTTTCACGACACCCTCCGGGACATCTATTACGCCGAGCGTAAAATCCTGAAGTCGTTGCCGAAGATGGCTCGTGCCGCGCAGTCGCCGGAGCTGAAGGCCGCCTTCGAGAAACACAAGGATCAGACTGAAGGTCAGATCGAGCGCCTGCAACAGGTGTTCGAGATCATCGGCAAGGCCGCGCGCGGAAAGACATGCGACGCCATCGAGGGCATCCTCGCCGAGGGGGATGAGATCATGGAAGAATATAAGGACACGCCCGCGCTCGATGCCGGACTTCTAGCCGCGGCCCAGGCGGTAGAGCATTACGAGATCACCCGTTACGGTACGCTGAAACGCTGGGCGCTGGTGTTAGGCCTCAAGGACGCTGCCGCTCTTCTGGATGAGACGCTGCAGGAAGAGTCGCAGACGGATGAAGATTTGACGAGCATCGCCGATGCCGCCGTCAACGCCGAGGCGCTCTCGTCTGCCGCATAACTGCGAGAATGCCCCTCAGGCGCCGCTACGAGGCCCGCTCCGGCTATCCGGGCGGGCCTTCCTTCGTTTTGAACCGCGTGAAAAGGCGGCTTCTAGCCGGCTTTGCGGCGGGGCGCCGCCCGGCGCGCCTTCGCCGGCGCTGCTTGGGTCTTTGCCCCCGTCCGACGCCGAGGCGCAGCGCCGCCCTCCAGGCTGGCGCGCAATGCGGCCATCAGATCCACTACGTCCGTGTCTTCAGGCTCAGCGGCGCGGACCGGCTTCTGGCCCTTCTGCTTCGCTGCGATGAGCGCCTTGAGCGCTTCCTCATAACGATCGACGAACTGATCAGGATCGAACGGGCCGGCCTTTTGCTCGATGATGCGGCGCGCGATGTCGACCATGGCGGGGTCGGGAGCCTGGTCCGTGATGGCCCCGAAAACTTCCCGCGACGCCCTGACCTCGTCGCGTGTGCGCAGGGAATAGGCCAGAATGCCGCGATCGCGCGGCTCAAGCGCCAGGAGGCGTTCCCGCGTTGACAGAACGACGCGGCCGAGAGCGATCTTGCCCTCGGATCGCATAGCCTCGCGGATAACCCCGAACGCCTCCTCGGCCAGGGCCCCCGCCGGGGCTAGGTAGTAGGGGTTGTCCCAATACAGGCGGTCGATCTCCTCTTCGGGCACGAAGCGTTCGATGTCGATCGTCTTCGTGCTCTCCAGCTTGACCGATTTGATCTCGTCGTCGGTCAGCAGGATGTACTCGTCCTTGGCGACGACGTAGCCCTTGACCAGCGAAGACCTTTCGACCGGCCCAGTGTCGGGGTCGGTCGTCACCATGCGAATGCGGTTGTTGGTCTCGGGGTTGATAAGGTTGAACCGCACATCGCCGCCGGAGCTGGTCGCGGTGTAGAGCGCGACCGGACATGTCACGAGGGAAAGGCGCAGGTGTCCCTGCCAGGTGGGGCGATAAGCCATGTCGGACCTCCGGGCGGCGCCGCATGCGCCGCCGACTCAACACCGGGCCCGGTGATTCGCTCCCTTATGATCAGTCGCAGGGCTCCGCCTGCCCGTCGTTCAGGTCGATGACGAAGCAGTGTTCCTGCCCGCCGTCCAGGTCCGCCACGAAGATGCGGATCTCGTCGTCAGCGTCGACGGGCGGAGAGTAGAGTTCGGTAAATCCGACGGCCGCCGCTTCAAAACTGCCGGCTTCCAGGACGTGGCCGTGCGCCCGGCCGAGACCTTCAGCATAGGCGAAATAGCGATGCTGTTCAGGTTCAATCATTCGCGGCTCCTCTCTGTCTGAACGCAGGGGGCCGGAAAAGGATTCCATGATTCGGCGTCAGGCGGCTCGCGTCACATCCCGATAGGGCTCGCCCCGATCGCCCGCCTCAGATCTGGTCAGCACCCGCGTTTCGAACGCCGAGGAGATGGCGACCTTGATGCCTCGGTGCCGGATACCTTCGTCCAGAGACTTGGCCGTCCGTTCGATGCTGTAGAGCGTTTCGCACCATTCTTCGCTGTTGACCTCGATGAGGCCGGGCAGGAGGTCGGGGTCGTCGCCGGCGGACGCCATCATGGCGTCGAGAGCGGTGGTCAGTTGGTCGGGCGTCATGGCGCCGCGTGTAGCTGAGTCGCCGCATCGATGACCATCAGGGCGCCATCGAGCAGCGGCCGCTGTAGTTCCTGCGCGATGTCCCAAGGCGCGTTCATCCAGGCCTCGATCTCGTCCGGCTCGGTCAGGATCACTGGCATGGCCTTGGGGTGGACGGACTTCACCGGCTCGCTGGGCTCGGTCGTCAGGAAGGCGAACAGGTCGCAGGTCTCCATGCCGGTCTTGATCTTGCGCACGCAGGTCCAGTCCATGACGTGGATGCCGGCGAAGAAGGCGAGGGGTTCCGGATCGTCGCAGGCCAGCTTGAACCAGACCGGGCGATACTTGCCCTCGGCGTCGCGTCCCGGCTCGCTGAAGGCCGTGAAGGGGACGAGGCACCGGTTCACCGGCCGGAGCCAAGGGCGCCAGTGGGCGGACGAGGTATTCCGTACGTTCGTCGTCCCGCCGTCCGGCTCCAGCTCCAGCAACTTGGGAAAGTCCACCTCTTGTCCCTTCGCCCGGAATCTATTGGCCCGCCGGGTCGCGTTCTCGAGTATCGCCTTGCGCGACGAGGGCAGGCCCCAGCGCGCCGTGGTCAAAATCCGGTCGTCGCCATCCCAGCGCACGATCGGAGCGCTGTAGTCGGGATAGACGTCGCCGGGCGCCAGATTGCCTACGTCCGAACGCATGGCTCTGGCGGCGTCCATGATAGCCTGCGGCCCAGAGCGCTGGCGGTAGAGGTTGCACATAGGCGGAACCGATCACGGCTTTCGCGCGCTGTCGAGTCGTAGAGGCGGCTGTAGGAGCGGTGGCCCGCCAGATTGCGCCGCTCCGCCCCCTTCATCGGTGATACGCACATAACCCTCTCGCCTGATCAGCGAGGGGCTTCTTTCTTTGGCGCCACCCATTGTCCCAGCTCCATTCGGTAGCCGAGCGCCTTCAGTTGCGCCCGACGTTTCTCGCTGAGCGCCCACCATGCATCGTCTCGATCTGTGATGGTGTCGAGTGGAACGGGGAACTGGCTGCTGCAGTCCTTGAAGGTCACGATGCCGGGGCAGCCTGGAATGCGACACGGCGGATGTTTGTTCGCCAAGCGATAATCCCCGCCCTTAGCCTTGGCGATGCGTTTCAGGTCCGCATCTCCGTAGTGGTTCACCGACACATCGCAGTGCCAGCGGATCCTGGCGGATCGCTCGATCATGCGGCTGATGGTTTCGAGGGTCATCGCTCAGTGCGTCGTGGCGCCTCTGGTGGCGCAAGCTAACCGCAAGCGGGCAAGTGCGCACGGCGCCTTAGCCTCGATCTCACGCAGGATGCACCCGGCGCCAGCCCGGCCGTCTGCCGTCGTCAGGTCTAGGCCGGTCAGGCGAAGCATCAGTGCGGCGAGTTCCTTGTCTCGCTCGCTCATTGCGGCCGCCCCACCAGGCGCATGCCGGCGACGAGCCCGGCGACCAGACCGACTGTCGGGGCAGGGATGTCCGCGCGCTCGCGCTGTTCCAGGTCGCGATCCAGCTTCTCCAGCTCACGCGCGAAGGCCTCATCGAGGCCAAGGGGTTTCGTTTCCATCTTCGTCCTCAAGCACCGACCCGAGGCGGACTCCTACATGAGAACAAAAATAGAACAAGGGACGCCGGCGAGGTTAGACACCTCCTCCTGAAACCCAATGGACATCGAGTCATTCGGCCCCGAGTTAGACAAGTCTAAGCTGTTGTTTTTCTGAGCAGAGTGGGCTCCTCCCGGGGTCGCCATGCCCTTGTTGGGACAACTTAAGACTGTCCTGTTTCCAAGCTAAGACTGTCCTAGACCAGCTAAGACTGTCCTAGCATTTTGGAAAATGCCTTTAAAAACAGCGAAATAAATCCGCATCTGGGGCTCTCGGGGCGCGACAGTCTTAACTTGGCGAGTTGCAACGCATTTGGCTGGAATGCGCCAGAAGCAGACCTTCGCTTCATGGCCGATAGCCGACATTGCTAACGACGAAAGCCGGCCCCGCATTGCTGCAGAACCGGCTCCCGTCATCCCTTGACGCACACCACCTGACGCAGGGTGTGAACCACCTCGATCAGATCGGATTGGGCCGCGATGACCGCGTCGATGTCCTTGTAGGCCAAGATCGGCATTTGTCTGACGCAAGTCGCGCGTTGTTCTGATGCGATTGTTCACGCAGAACGCGCGGCTCGACAACGCGCAGCCCGGTTCAAGGTTTGCGGGTTCCGCTTTCAACGGTTCCGTCGCTCCGCAGGAGCCTGACGGCACGATGGAACCGAGATTGGCGCCGAGCGCGCCTGGAACCGGGTGCGTCGCCCATTCTGAACAACTCCTCGGCCTTGACGCTATATGCGCGCCTCGATGAGAGGAGCGGCTTTTCGAATGGCCGATCGCGCCCTGAAAACGTCTCTTCCGGCCCGGCCTGAGTTGGAGGTATCGGCACGGCCGACGGGATTTTGCGGCGATCGGCGTTGGAACCTTCGCCGCCGTCGCCATCCGCCCGCTGTGCTGGGGAGATTGTGGCGGTGTGGCTGAACCTCTGGAGCGTCGGTATCTTGGTCATGGCCAGCTGCTGCGGTCCGAGTGGGTTTGAGCGGAGCCGTCTTCTCATGAACATTCAAGGATCGGCTGAGATCGCCCTGAATCTATTCATCCGGATGGGGGCTTTTCGCGCCGTGACCAAGTCTTCGGTTATGTGCGGACTGGTTCGGGGACGTCGAGGTCGCCGGCCTTGGTCAGGATCAGCACGCCATCCGTGGTGGCGGTCCCCGTCGCCGCAAAGATCGAACAGTCTAGCCGGAACGAGCCGCCGGCGCCCATCACCGCCGGTGATCCTACCATGGATTTCAGCGCCTGCCCACGTTGCAGACCCTGCTCGCGCGCGGAACCTGACACATGCAGGAACGGGCAGGCTGAGGGCGGGCGCGGACGTCAATTCGGGTTCTGCTCCAGGAACGCCCGCGTTTCTCGCAGCAGCACTTGGGGCGGCACGGAATGGTCGGCGCCGGGCACGACCACCAGGTGCGAGTTCGGAATGCGCGAAGCTATCAGACGCGACTGGGCGGGGTCACAGATCCAGTCCTGCTCGCCGCAGATCACCAGCGTCGGGACGGAGATGTCCTTTAACCGCTCCACCACGTCGAACCGCCGCCAGGTCGCCGGTTCATAGAGGTCATTATGCACCTTGGCCCGATAGATTCCCTGGCGCGACTGTTCCAGAATGCGGTCGTAATCGGGCGTTGCGCCATCCGGCAGATAGAGCGGCGCAAGGGCGAACATGATGAGGCGGAATTCCTCGTCATCGACGATGGTCGGGCTGAACACCTTGTCCAGCATGGCTCGGGTGGCCATCGGGGCCTTCTGCGCCGCGCGGGCCTCGAAGTTGTCGATGGCCTCCGCCTCGTGCCTCCAACTCGGAGCCGTGCCGCGCAGGATCAGGTGCGACAGACCTTCTGGGTAGCGGACGGCGTAGCTCAGTGCGACGAAGCCCCCGAACGAGCCGCCCTGAAGCACCATCTTTCGACCGCCCCCCAGGGTCAGGCGAAGCTGTTCGATGTCGTCGACGATCTGTTCGAACGTATAGGGCGGAGTCAGGCTGGAATGGCCGTGGCCGCGCATGTCGAAGCCGATAAGGCGATAGCGATCGGCCAGCGCGCGATGGGCGTCGAAAACCCCGCCATGCTGACCCTGTCCCCGGCCGCCGTGCAGAACGATCATCGGATGATCGTTCTGCTCCCCGGCGATGGAGTAGTGCAGGTCCGCGCCGTTGATCCGGACCGTGCGGTGGTCGGACGAGTTCGGTTCTGTGGCCGGAGCGGGAGTCTGAATCGAAGCCTGGGTCTGGGCCGTTACTGCAGCAGGCGCAACCGTCGCCCCGGCAGAAAGGACACCCAGGCTTTGTAGTGCTTGTCGCCTGTTCATCGCCGCGTCCTCCCGTCTCAGAAGCTGTAGCTCAGGCGGGTGTAATAATAGCCGCCGCCAAAGCCGAAGGGTGAAATATAGCCATAGGCGCCCAGGCCGGTGTTGCTCAGCACGCCGACCTTATCGGGATATTGGTCCAGAAGGTTATTGGCCCCGACCGTCAGATTGACGCCATTGGCGAAATTGTAATCGGCCTTGAGGTCCACGATCCATTTGGCCGTGAAGGTGCGGTCCAGCGCGCTGGTGTTGCCCGGCTGGGTGACGTCGCCATAGCGGGTGGCGCGCAGGTTGGCGCCGATCGCCCCCAGACTCCAATCGCCGCCCAGGATCAGTTTCTGGCGGGGGTTGCCACGCTCCAGGTAAACCTGGGCCGAGTGGTCGAACACCTGATAGTTGGTTCCCGGCGTGACCAGGTCCTTGATGTCCTGAATTTCGGTCTTGTTATAGTTGTAGGAGGCGTTCCAGCGCACTTGGCCAAAGCGGCCGTAGTCGGCGCGATATTCGCCCACAACGTCCACACCGCGCGTCCGGGTGTCGACGGCGTTGGTGTAGAAGGCGGCGCCGTTGAAATCCTTGAGCCCGTGCTGCTCCAGGATCGCCACCACTTCGCGTCCGGCCAGATTGCCTGAGCGCACGATACGGTCGTTGACGTCGATCTGATACGCGTCGACCGTCAGGGTCGCGTTCGACAGCGGCGTCCATGTAAAGCCGAGGCTGTAGTTTTCCGACTTTTCGGGCGTCAGGGGCCGGGCGCCGAGCAATTGTCCCAGCTCCGATTCCGGCGACAGGAACTTCAGGAAATATTGGACATAGCCGTCAGCGGTGGCCTGAAACGCGCTGACAGTGCTCTGCTGATAGATGCTCTGGGCCAGCGATGGGGCGCGGAAGCCGGTGCTGGCCGTGGCGCGCAGGGCGAAATTGGGCGTGAACTCATAACGGGTGGTCAGCTTGCCGTTGGTGGTGTCGCCCGCACTGTCGTCATAGCGTTCGTGGCGCAGGGCCACGGCTGCATACCAGCGGTCCGTGGGGTAAAAGCCGACATCGACATAGGCGGCGTAGACATTGCGGTTGTCGGCGCCCGCGTCATCGGGGCTGACGCCGCGCACGCCGGTCGAACGGTTGGTGATCTGCCCGGCGTAGGGGCCTCGCGGAAAGACATAGCCGCCGTCTAGATAGGACAGTTCCTCGCCCGGAGTCAGTTTCCACTCCTCATAGCGGTGCTCCAGCCCCCAGGACACCTGGGTCGGGCGCGCCAGGCCGGTGTCGAAGGCGCGGGTCAGGTCCAGATTGGTTGTCCACTGGGTGAAGACCTGCGAACCCAGATAGAAGTCCGTCGGACTATCCGGTCCCAGGCTGGGGTTCAGGCTGTCGGTCGTCAGCTGCTTCACGTCGTCATGGCTGTAGCTGGTGCTCAGATCCGTGTCCCAGCCCTGAAACCGGCCGCGTCCGCCGATGGTCAGCTGATGATCGCGCTGGTCGATGCCCAGCTTGAGGGATTTGCCATCGGGATAGAGCTCGATGATGTTGCCGTTAGCCGTCGGCTGGCGGAAATTGCCGTGTTTCCAGCCTTCCTTGTCGCTGAAGGTGCCGAAGGCGTAGAGGTCCAGCGCCTCATTCACGGGCAGTTCGGCGTTGAAGGCCAGATTGGTCGTCTCGGTCTTGGGGTTGCCATAGCCCTGATTGATCACCTCGACAGCCACGGGCACGATGTTCCAGTTCTCGTCGAAGCCGAAACGGGTCGCGGGCACGCCGCGCGTGTAGTTCTGCTGACGGCGATGCTCGATGTTGAGATAGAGCGACCCTTCGTTGGGCAGGGCGAAGCCGCGGCCCGCGCTGACCGACCAGGTGTCGCCGTCGCCCTCATAGTTCGACCCCCAGCCCGCCGTGATGCGGCCGCCGTGGTCGGCGTCCTTCAGTATGACGTTGATGACGCCGGAAATGGCGTCTGATCCGTACTGGGCCGAGGCGCCGTCGCGCAGCACCTCGATATGGCTGATGGCGCCGGCGGGGATCAGATCCATGTCGACCGGAGCCGAGCCGCTGTTTGTCCAGGAGCTGGATTGCAACAGTGCGCTGTTGTGGCGGCGCTTGCCGTTGACCAGGATCAGCACCTGATCGGCGTTCAAGCCGCGCAGGCCTGCGGCCCGAACCACGCCGCCCGTGCCGCTGCCGGTCATGGCCGGCAGATTATAGGACGGCAGAAGAGCGTTCAGCGCCTCCTGGAGTCCGTCGCGGCCGATCGTCTCCAACTGGGTCGCGCCGATGACGTCGATCGGCGATGGGCTGGTGGCCACGGTGCGCGGCTGGCCGCGGCTGCCGGTGACGATGATGGCGTCGACCGTGGTTGCCTGGTCGGCGCTCTGGGCGGCGGCGGGCGGCGCGACGGCGGTCAGGACGACCGCGAGCGCGGCGGGCGACGCACTGGCCAGAAAAGAGGAAACACGCATGGATGAAAGTCCCGAAAGGCTGTGGCGGACAGCTGCGGGAGTCGCCAGATGGGGGAGGCGGCGCTCACCGAAGCCTGTTGAAGCTGAGCGATCATCCAAAGACGGAATGCTGAGCCGCTATGCATGAACAATCAGGATGCTATGGCGACAGATCAGAAAACGTGAGCGTTTTTTGATAGATCTTGCCCCATAAAAACTAAACGTCCTGATAGGATAATCGAATTGAACCCCGGTTACGGGCTCTCTAGTATTCAAAAAATAGATTGTTTTGGCGTTTTCGCCATTTTTTGAATGCTGCGGGGCGGCGGAGGGTAAGTATGGACTATCGTCAGCTTGAGGCCTTCTCCGCCGTCATGACGGTCGGCAGCATAACGGGTGCCGGCCAGATGCTGAATCGGTCCCAGCCCGCCGTCACGCGCCTGATCCGCGACCTGGAGGACGAACTCGGTTTTCAGCTTTTCGAGCGCAACGGACCCAAGGTCACGCCGACCCACCACGCCTTTCAGTTGAGGGCCGAGGTCGAGCACGCGCTGGACGGGGTGCGCCAGATCCGCCAGAGCGCCGAGCGGCTGGCCGAGGATGAAACCCGCGAAATCCGCATCGTCGCCACGCCGGCCATAGCCGCCGGCCTGGCGCCTGCGGCCCTGGCCCGCATGCCCGGCGCGCTCAGGCCGCGCCATATCCAGCTCCGCAGCCAGTCGGCCGAGGCCGTGGTCCAATCCGTGCTCAGCAAGACCATCGACCTGGGGGTGGTCAGCCTGCCGCTGGAGCACAGGGGGATCGACGTCCACTGGATCGGCGAGGCGCCGTGCGTGGCCGTGGTCTCGTCGGATTCCCCGCTGGCGACGCAGCAGGCGCTGTCGCTGGACCAATTGGCGGAGCAGCCGCTGATCACCCTGTCCAATCCGTTCCGCCTGCGTCGCCGGATTGACCGGGCGCTGGCGCGGACCCCTTCCGGGTCGGAAATCCTGGAAACCAATTCCTCGCTGAACGCCATCCAGATGGCGCGCGCGGGGCTGGGCGTGGCGCTGGTCGAGCCCGTCTCGGCCCATGGCGTCCGCGCCCAGGGCGTGACGGTTCTGCCGCTGGATGTCGATATCCCGTTTTTCTTCGGCGTCATAACGCCCTACGCCCATCCTCTGTCCGCCCCGGCCCGGGCGCTGATCGAGGCGCTGGAGACCCTCTCGCGCGAAACCCTGCCGGGATTCGTGCGCCACGAACTGGGCGCCCATGACGCCCTGCTGAAACGGATCCACGCCGCCGATGACTGACGTCTCAATCCCCCGCGACCCGGCTTATCGCGATGGCGCGGGGCTGGATGCGCTGAACGCGCGTCTGCGCCGCGACCTGGAGTGGCTGGAGCTTCCGCCCAGACGCTGGACGCCGCCTATGCGGCACGACGAGGCCGAGGTTCTGGACGTGGCCGTGATCGGCGCGGGCATGGCCGGTCTCGCCGTGGCCGGAGCGCTGAAGCTGACGGGCGTCGACGTCCGGCTGTTCGATCGCGCCCCGGCGGGCGTGGAAGGCCCGTGGCTGACCTATGCCCGGATGCAGACCCTGCGGTCGCCCAAGTCGTTGACCGGTCCGGCTCTGGGACTGCCCGCCCTGACGTTTCGCGCCTGGTACGAGGCGCAGTTCGGCCTCGAGGCCTGGCGGGCCCTGGACAAAATTCCGCGCGTCCAGTGGATGGACTATCTGCGCTGGTTCCGCGCGGCGCTGGACCTGCCGGTCACGAACGGCGTCGAACTGACGGGGCTGGCGGGCGAGGGCGATCTGGTGAACCTGAGCCTGAACGGCCCGGACGGCGGTTTCGAGGTACGCGCGCGCCGCGTGGTTCTGGCTACCGGCCGCGACGGACTGGGCGGGCCGTTCAGTCCCGATATTCTGCAAGGGCTGACCCCCTCTCTGTGGGCGCACTCCGCCGACGCCATCGATTTCGAAGCCCTGCGCGGCCGGCGTGTCGGGGTGATCGGGGCGGGGGCTTCCGCCATGGATAACGCCGCCTGCGCGCTGGAAGCGGGCGCGGCTGGACTCGATCTGTTCGTGCGCCGGGACCGGATGCCGACAATCAACAAGGGCAAGGGCGGTTCAGGCCCCGGCGCCTTTCTGGGGCAGGCGGCCCTGCCTGACGACTGGAAATGGCGGATGCATCACTATGTGAACCGCCAGCAGACGCCGCCGCCGCGCGACAGCACCCTGAGGGTGTCCCGTCACGCCAACGCCCGGTTCCATTTCGGCAGCCCCATCGAGGCCATCGCCGATAACGGGCGTGAAATCACCCTGACGACGCCCAAGGGGGAATACCGGCTGGATTTCCTGATCGCCGCGACCGGCTTTCGGGCCGACCTGGGCCGAAGGCCGGAGTTGTCCGCCATCGCGCCGCACATTCGCCTGTGGGGCGACCGTTACCGACCTGAGCCCGGTCAGGAAGACGGCGAGTTGTCGGCCTCGCCTGATCTCGCCGCCGATTTCTCGTTTCAGGAAAAGACGCCCGGCGCCTGTCCGTGGCTGTCGCGCATCCACAGCTTCAACTATCCGGCCATGCTCAGCCTGGGCAAGCTTTCGGGCGACATACCCGGCGTCAGCCACGGCGCCTGGCGGCTTGCCGAGGCGCTGGCCGCCCATCTCTATGTCGAGGACCGCGATATCCATTTCGCCGCGCTCCAGGCCTATGACGAGCCTGAGCTTCTGGGCGACGAATGGACTGACGCCGATGGCTGACGGTTGGCGCTTCTTGAGCGCCCTGCGACAGTCCATGGGGCCGGTTTTCGGCACGCTTCTGGGCGCGCTGCTCGCGGTCTGGGGCGCGGTCAGTCTGGTCTTCATCGCCACCCGCATGATCGGCGATCCGACGGCCCTGCTGCTGCCTGTCGGCGCGGGGGCCGAGCAGTTGGCCGCCCTGCGTCAGGCGCTGGGGTTGGACCGGCCGCTGGGGGTGCAATATCTGGCCTATCTGTCGGAGGCCCTGCGCGGCGATTTCGGCCAGTCGTTCCAGCATGGCCGGCCCGCCATGGAACTGGTGCTGGAGCGTCTGCCCGCGACCGCCCTGCTGGCCGCCGCGGCGCTGGGACTGGGCGTCGGGCTGGGTCTGGCGGCGGGGGTGACGGCGGCGCTGTCGCCGCATCCCCGCGTCCGCGCGGGCGTCATGGCCCTGTCCTCCCTGGGACAGGCGACGCCCGCCTTCTGGCTGGGCGTCATGCTGATCATGGTGTTTTCGGTTCAACTGGGCTGGACCCCGACGGGCGGCCGCGGCGGGCCTGAGCATCTGATCCTGCCCGCCGCGACCCTGGCCCTGCCGATCGCCGCCGGCGTCGCGCGACTGTTGCGCGCCAGCCTGGTCGAGGTGCTGAAGGAGGACCATGTCCGCACCGCCCGCGCCAAGGGCCTGAAGCCTGCGACCATCGCCGTCTGGCATGTGTTGCGCAACGGCCTGACGCCGGTGCTGACCCTGACCGGCATATTGGCGGGAGAGCTTCTGGGCGGCGCCGTGGTGATCGAGACCGTCTTCGCCTGGCCGGGCGTGGGTCGGCTGTTGATCCAGTCCATCAGCGCGCGCGACTTTCCTGTGGTGCAGGCGGCGGTGCTGGTGATCGCCGTCGTCTATGTGGTCGTCAATCTGCTGGTCGATCTGCTCTACGCGAGGCTGGACCCCCGCGTGCGCCATGACGGAGCGACCCGGTGAAGGCCCTGGCATCCCAGCGGCATGCAGGCCGCCCCAGCCTGATTTCGGGCCTGATTTCCGGCCTGAGTCCGGGGCGGATCCCGGCGCCCATCCTGGTCATGGTTCTGGTCGCGGGGATATTCCTGCTCGCGCCGTTCCTGCCGAGCCTGGGCGACCCGAACGCCATCGATCTCAGCCAGCGCCTCCAACCGCCCGGGCTGAATCACTGGCTGGGCGCCGATCCTCTGGGCCGGGACATTCTGGTGCGGCTGATCCACGGCGGACGGGTCACCCTGGCGCTGGCGCTGGCGGCGGTGGTGGTCGGCGGCGGGTTCGGCGTCCTGGTCGGGCTGATCGCGGGTTATTTCGGCGGCGTCTGGGACCGGCTGCTGATGCGGCTGACCGACATGCAGATGGCCCTGCCGACCCTGTTGCTGGCCCTGCTGATCCTGGCCGCGGCCGGGCCGGGCGTGGGGAATCTTGTGCTGATCCTGGCGCTGACCGGCTGGACCCGTTTCGCGCGCATCGTGCGCGGACAGGTGCTGTCGCTGCGGACGCGCGACTTCATCCTGTCGGCCCAGGCCATCGGCGCGACGCCCATGAGGATCATGTTCAGACACCTTCTGCCCAATCTGGTCAGCCCGCTGGTGGTGGTGGCGACGCTGGAGCTGGCGCGGGTGATCCTGATCGAGGCGGCGCTCAGCTATCTGGGGCTGGGGGTTCAGCCGCCGACCGCCAGCTGGGGCCGGATGCTGGCCGAGGGCGAGGTCTATGTGTCGACCGCCTGGTGGGTCGTGACCTTTCCCGGCCTCGCCATCATCGCCGCCGTGCTGGCCATCAATCTGGGCGGCGACGCCCTGCGCGACCGCCTCGACCCCAAACGACGCCATTCTGCCTGAGGAACGCCGATGACTCCGCCCCTTCAATCCGCCGCCGTGCATGAAGACAAGCTCGCGCGCCTGCGCCGGTCGATGGCCGAACAGGACATCGACCTGCTGATCACCCTGAAGCCTGAGCACAGCTTCTATCTCAGCGGCTTCAACCCGATCATCTACAGCCATCCGGTTGTGGCGTTGTTGCCGCGTGAGGGCGCGCCGCGCCTTCTGGTCCACGCCCTGCGCGACGACCACGCCCGCGTCAGCGCCTGGGTCGAGGACATCCGCCTTTATGGCGCATGGTCGACCAAGGTGACCATGGGCCCGGACTGGCTCAAGGCCTTGGCCGCCATCGTCGGCGAACTGGGTCTGTCGGGGGCGCGCATCGGCCTGGAGGACAGCTTCACCACCGTGCAGCGCCAGCGCCAGCTGGTCGAGGCCCTGCCGGAAGCCCGCTGGGTCGACAGTTCGCGCCTGTTCCTCGAAGCGCGGATGATCAAGAGCGCGGCCGAGATCGCCGACGCTCGCATTGCCGCGGAAATCGCCAATGTCGGCATGGATGCGGCGGTTGAGGCCCTGCGCGCGGGCGGCGATGAGCGCGAGATCAGCCTGGCGTCCCAGGCCGCCATGGGGCGCCATTGGGCCGACTGCCGCCCGAATATCGAGGTGGCCGATTTCGGCAGCCTTGAAGGCGGCGTCTTCAACGGCCTGTGGACCTGGGTGCTGAGCGGCGAGCGCATGTTCATGAACGCCGATGTCCCCACCAGCCGCAGGCCGCAGCCCGGGGAACTGACCTCGATCCTGATCTGGACCAACGCCAACGGAACCCATGCCGAGATCGAACGCACCGTGGCGACCGGCGTCCTGCCGGACACGCATCGGCGGGCCATGGATGCGGTGTTGAGCCTGAGGGAAGACCTCAAGCCGCTGCTGCGTCCCGGCGAGGCCGTCGCCGACCTGTTCCACGCGACCAGGGCGGGGCTGGAGGCGCGCGGCTATGCCCGAAACATTCCGGGCCGCATCGGCCATGGCATCGGCCTGGGCGCGCATGAATCGCTGTCGCTGGATGGAGCCTCGCCCTATCGGCTGGAGCCGGGCATGCTGATCACCTTCGAACCCAATCTGCGCGTGCCGCCTGTCTGCGGCACCCAGATTTCCGACACCGTCCTGATCACGCAGGACGGCCATGAGTTCCTGACCCATGGTCACGACGGTTTCGTTCAGGCCTGATCGATGACCGCGCCGCTGCTGGAGATCGAGAACCTCAGCGTCTCCTTTCCCACGGGAAAGGGCGGACGGGCGACGGTGGTGCGCGACCTGTCCTATCGTCTCGACGCGGGGGAAACCCTCGCCGTGGTGGGCGAAAGCGGCAGCGGCAAGAGCGTCCACGCCCTGGCGCTGGCCGGTCTGCTGGACCCGGCGGCGCGCATCGACAGCGGGGTCGTGCGCTTCGCCGGGCGCGACCTGTTGCAGCTGGACCCGGCGGCGCTGCGCGACATCCGGGGACGCGAGATCGGCTTTGTGTTCCAGGACCCCATGACCTCGCTCAATCCGGTCCTCAGCATCGGGCGGCAACTGGCCGAGCCGCTCACACGTCATCTCGGCCTGAAGGGCGGCGCCCTGCGGCGGCGGCTGGTCGAACTGCTGGAGCTGGTCGGCGTCGATCGGGCGGAACAGCGGCTGAAACAGTTTCCGCATCA
The DNA here is from genome assembly GCA_000318405.1 of Brevundimonas diminuta 470-4. Taxonomy (GTDB): domain Bacteria; phylum Pseudomonadota; class Alphaproteobacteria; order Caulobacterales; family Caulobacteraceae; genus Brevundimonas; species Brevundimonas diminuta_B. The sequence goes on from KB291788.1 coordinate 67,901, forward strand.
GCTTTCGGGCGGGCAGCGTCAAAGGGTGATGATCGCCATCGGCGTGGCATGCAATCCGCGCCTGCTGATCGCCGACGAGGCCACTACGGCTCTGGATGTGACGGTTCAGGCCCAGATCGTCGATCTGTTGCGCGACCTGAAGGCGCGACTGGGGCTGACCTTGCTGTGGATCAGCCACGACCTGGGCGTGGTGGCGCGCCTCGCCGATACGGTCCAGGTCATGTACGCAGGCGGCGTGGTCGAACGCGGCCCCGTCGATGCGGTGTTTCACGACACCCGTAACGCCTACACGCTGGGGCTGCTGCGCTCATTGCCCGAGGGGGCCTCGGGCGGGCGGCTTCAGGCCATACCGGGACAGCCGCCGGACCCGGCGGCGCTTTCGCCCGGCGATCCGTTCGCGCCGCGCAACTGCTGGGCCACCGCGCGCTGTCACGTCGAGCGCCCGCCGCTGCGTCAGGCCGAGGATGCGGCCGACGGACATCTGGTCGCCGCCTGGTACGATCTGCGGCGCATTCTGGCCGAGGAGGCCCGGCCATGACCGCTGATCCGCTGGTTCGGGTCACGGACCTGGGCAAACGCTATGACGCGGGCGGCCTGTGGCGGCGTCCGGGACCGGCCGCCGTGGCCGGGGTGTCGTTCGATGTCGCGGCGGGCGAAACCCTGGCGCTGGTCGGGGAGTCCGGCTCTGGCAAGAGCACCGTCGGCCGCCTGCTGCTGCAACTGGAAACCCCGACCGCGGGCGAGGTCTGGTTCGAGGGCCGTCCCCTGTCGGGGCTCAGCCGCCGTGCGTTGCGCCCTTTGCGTCGCCGCATGCAAATGGTGTTTCAGGACCCTTATTCGGCCCTCAATCCGCGCCTGTGCGTCGGCGAGGCCGTAACCGAGCCCTTGCGGATCCACGGCATAGAGACTCATGCGGGCGCCCTGGCCGACCGCGCCGCCGAGCTTTTCCGGCAGGTCGGCCTGGACCCGATCATGACGCGGCGTTTCCCGCATGAGTTCTCGGGCGGCCAGCGCCAGAGGATCAATATCGCCCGCGCCATCGCCCTCGAACCCCGTTTCATCGTCGCCGATGAGCCGATCACCGCGCTGGACGTGTCGATCCAGGCCCAGATCGTCAATCTGTTGCAGGACATTCAGGACCGCACCGGCGTGGCCTATCTGTTCATCAGCCATGATCTGGGCATGGTGCGCCACCTCAGCCGCCGGGTGGCGGTGATGCGGGCGGGCCGCATCGTCGAGATCGCCCCGGCGGACGCGCTGTTCGAGGGGCCGCGACACCCCTATACGCGCGCCCTGCTGTCGGCGGTCCCGGTCGCCGATCCGCGTATAGAACGCACGCGCCGGCGCATCGATTTCGATCCGGCGCAGCATCCCGTCACGCCTGACAGCGCCCTGATCCAGGCTGCGCCCGGACATTGGGTTCTGGAGCCCGCGCAATGAGCAGACTGCAGGGGTTCATCGGGGCGAGCCTGTTGGCGCTGGCGCTGATCGCCGCGGCCTGGTTATGGCTGCGCCCGGCCTCGCCCGCGCCGCGCGCGGATGATGACCGGCTGGTGATCGCCATGGCCAGCGACGCCGCGACGCTCGATCCGCACATGACGGCGGCGGTAGGGGGCGATCTCAGCATTCTCAGCCATATCTATCCATCGCTGATCGTGCGCCGGCCCGACCTCAGCCTTCAGCCCGGGGTCGCCGCCTCGTGGGAGGCCGTCAGCCCCACCCGTTGGAGATTTCATCTGGTTTCCGACGCCCGTTTCGCCAATGGCGAGCGGCTGGACGCCGACGCCGTCAAATGGAATCTGGAACGGGTTCTGACCCCCGCGACCCAGGCCCGCATCCGGCTGTGGTTCGAGCCGGTGTCCGCTGTGACGGCGGTCGATCCCCTGACGCTGGACATCGAGACGCGCGAGCCCTTCCCCTCTCTGCCCGCGCAATTGTCGATGCTGTTTCTGTTGCCTCCCGACTGGAGCCGGACGCATGATCCGGCGCGCGAAACCCTGTCGGGCGGCCCCTATGAACTGGTCGAGAACGCGCCGGGAGAGCGCCTGACCCTGCGTCGTAATCCGAAATACTGGGGACCGACGCCCGCGTTCGAAACCGTCGAGTTCCGCACCATCCCCTCGGCCACCGCCCGCGTGGCCGCCCTGCTGGCGGGCGAGGTCGATCTGATCATCAACATTCCGCTGGCTGAGGTCGCCCGCATCCAGACCGGCGGCAAGGCCGTGGCCGGATCGATCCCGAGCATCCGTTCGGTCTTCATCAAGCTGAACACCCTGAAGCCGCCGCTGGACGACGTGCGCGTGCGCCAGGCGCTGAACCTCGCCATCGACAAACAGGCCCTGTCCGACGCCCTGTTCGACGGTCAAGCCATGGTGTCCCCATGCCAGTTGCTGACGCCCGCCTATCCCGGCTTCAACCCGGCCCTGAAACCGACGCCCTATGATCCGGATCGCGCCCGCGCCCTGCTGCGCGAAGCGGGCGTCGTCCCGGGAACCCGGCTGGAGTTCGAGGTTCCGGTTAATTACACGCTTCAGGGCGAAGAGGTCGCCCAGGTGGTGGCCGGTCAGCTTCAAGCCATCGGCCTGGACGTTCGGCTGACCCAGATGGATTCGTCCTTCTATATGGACAAATTCGTCAAGGGCCGGGCTCTGGGGGCTCTGTCCCTGCTGACGCACGCCTGGCCGACCATCGACGCCGACGGCCTGCTGTCGCTGCTGCACAGCCAGAGCCCCTACGCCTATTATGACGATCCGACGCTGGATCGGCTGCTGGTCGCGGGGCGGACCACCCTGGACCCGACCGCACGCGCCGAGGTCTATCGTCAGGCGACGGCTCATCTGTGCGAACAGGCGCCCGTGCTGTTTCTCTACGCTCAGCCCTATACCTATGCGACCTCGTCCCGCATTCGGTGGGCCGCGCGCGGCGACGACTGGCTGCGCGCCATGGACGTGTCACGCGCCACGCCCGGATCCTAAGGGCGCGCCTTCCCCTCCGTTTTCCCGTCCCTTCAGAAGACCCGAGATGATCCTAGATACTGCACAATCCGATTGCCTTGACGCCGTGATCGGCATCCGGCCCGGCGAAGCGCTGGACCGGCTGCGCCGTCAACGCGACAAAGTCCGCGAAGGCGTCGAGAGCAGTTTCCAGGCCCTGTTCTCGCCGGATGCTCCTATTGGGCTAACGGCGGCGGAACGACTGCTGATCGCCCTGCACGCCTGTCGCTTGTCCGGAGCTGAAGGGCTGGCGGCGACCTATCGCCACGCCCTGGACCTCCTGGCTGACGAGGCGAACCCGACACGGCGCATCGAGGCGGGCGCGCCGCTCGATGACCGCCTCGCCGCCCTAATGGCCTATGCGGAAACCCTGATCCTGAATCCGATCCAAGGCGATCAGGCGGCGCTGGAGGCGCTGAAGAGCGCGAGCCTGTCGACCGGCGACATCGTGGCCCTGTCGCAACTGGTCGCCTTCATGTCCTTCCAGATTCGCGTCGTCGCCGGGCTGGCTCTGCTGGCCGCCCCCGTCGCTCCCGCCAACGCTTCGGACCACGACGCCCCAAACGTTTTGCAACCGATCGCCGCCCATCCTCAGGTCGTTTTCACGCTCGAGCCCTTGGCCTGGTCGCCATGGCTGGACACGGTCGATCCGACCACCGCGACCGACAATCAGCTCGCCGTCCTTAAGGATAGCGGCCCAACCGCGACCCAGTCGCCCTATTATCTGACGCTGGTGCACCAGCCGGAAATCCTGCGTCACCGGTCGAACGTCTTTAACGCCATCATGTACGCGCCGCGCGGCCTGTCGCGCGCCGAACGGGAGTTGGCGGCCACGGTCGTGTCCCGGATCAACGGCTGCGTCTACTGCGGCTCGGTTCATGCCAGACGCTATGAGCAACTGAGCAAGCGCAATGAGGTGATCCTTCAGCTGTTCGCCGACCCTACGACGGCCGGAACCACGGACCGCGAACGCGCCGTCATCGCCTTTTCCGTGAGTTTGACCCTTCAGCCGGAGCGGATGGCGCCCACCGACATCGCGTCTTTGCGCAAGGCCGGATTGGACGATCTGGAGATTCTCGACCTGATCCACAGCATCGCCATCTTCGCCTGGGCCAACCGGCTGATGCTGAGCCTTGGCGAGCCGAGAAGCCCGAAGCGGGATTGAACGCCTCGCCCTGGCAGGGACAGGATTGGTGATGGATCGAGGTCGGGAAATCAGGCGGGGCTGGAAGGCGGCTTCCACAGCCGGGCTCAGTGAGGGTTCAAAAGGCGTCCCGCCAGCGCAGTGGGGTGGTTGACCTTCCATTGATAGGAAGGTTTATCAGTGTCGTCGTCAAAGGTTTGCGAGGACGACGTCATGGCCGTCGAAGGCTTCCGAACACTGGATCTGCCCGTGCTGGGCATGACCTGCGCCAGCTGCGTGGGCCGGGTCGAAAAGGCTATCCGCGCCGTGCCGGGCGTGGCGCAGGCGCAGGTCAATCTGGCCGCCGAGCGGGCGCAGGTGTCGCTATCGCCTGACGGCTCCGCCGCCGCTGTCGCCGCCGCCATCAAGAGCGCAGGCTATGAGCCGATGGAGGAGGAGGTCGTCTATCCCGTGCGGGGCATGACCTGCGCCTCCTGCGTCGGCCGGGTCGAAAAGGCGCTGGCCGCCGTGCCGGGCGTGCTGTCGGCCAGCGTCAATCTGGCGACCGAGCGGGCGACGGTGCGCTTCCTGTCGGGGGCGACGACGTTCCAGGATCTGGCCGCCGCCGTCGAACAGGCGGGCTATGTGCTGGAGGCGCCGCAGGACGCCGGTCCCGACGCCGGCGACCGCGAACAGGCCGCCCGCGACGCCGAGATCAAGAAGCTGGGCCGCGCGGTGCTAATCGCAGGCGCGGCGACCCTGCCGCTGTTCGTGCTGGAGATGGGTTCGCACTTCGTGCCGGGGATGCATCACTGGATCGGCGAGACCATCGGCGCCTTCAACTGGAAGGTCGTCAGCTTCGTGCTGGCGACCTTCGTCCTGTTCGTGCCGGGGGCCATTTTCTTTCGTAAAGGCGTGCCCGCCCTGCTGCGCTGGGCGCCGGACATGAACTCCCTTGTCGTGCTGGGCGCGACGGCGGCCTGGGCCTTCTCGACGGTGGCGACCTTTGCGCCGCAGTGGCTGCCTGAAGGCACGGCCAACATCTATTTCGAGGCGGCGGCGGTGATCGTCACCCTGATCCTGGTCGGGCGCTGGATCGAGGCGCGGGCCAAGGGGCGCACGGGTCAGGCGATCCGTCGTCTGATGTCGCTTCAGGCCAAGACCGCCCGCGTGGTGCGGGGCGGCGTCGAGCAGGACGTGGCCGTCGATGCGGTCAAGGTCGGCGACGTGGTCGTGGTGCGCCCCGGCGAGCGGGTGCCGGTCGACGGCGTGGTCACGGACGGCGCCTCCTTCGTCGATGAATCCATGCTGACGGGCGAGCCGATCCCGGTCGAGAAGACCACTGGCGTCGAGGTCACGGGCGGCACGCTGAACACCACGGGCGCCTTCCGCTTCGAGGCGCGTCAGGTCGGCGCTCAGACCGTGCTGGCCCAGATCGTCAAGATGGTCGAGGCCGCGCAAGGGGCCAAGCTGCCCATTCAGGCGCTGGTGGACAAGGTGACGGGCTGGTTCGTGCCCGCCGTGATGGCCATCGCCGCCCTGACCTTCGTGGTGTGGTTCCTGTTCGGACCTGATCCGGCGATGGGGATGGCGCTGGTGGCGACCGTGTCCGTGCTGATCATCGCCTGCCCGTGCGCCATGGGGCTGGCGACGCCGACCTCGATCATGGTGGGCGTGGGGCGTGCGGCCGAACTGGGCGTGCTGTTCCGCAAGGGCGAGGCGCTTCAGGCGCTGCAGGGCGTGGACGTCGTCGCCTTCGACAAGACCGGCACCCTGACCGAGGGCAGGCCGACGCTGACCGATCTGGTCACGGCCGAGGGCTTTGATGAGACGACGGTGCTGGCTCAGGTGGCGGCGCTGGAGATCCGCTCCGAGCACCCGGTGGCCCGCGCTCTGGTCGCCGCGGCCGAGGCGCGCGGCGTGACGGTGGCTCAACCGCTGGACTTCGCCTCCATCCCCGGCAAGGGGGTGACGGGTATGGTCGACGGGGCGCGCGTCGCCGTCGGCGCCGACCGCTACATGGCCGAGCTGGGCTGCGACGTGGCCGTGTTCGCCGAGGCGGCGGCCCGTCTGGGCGATGAGGGCAAGACGCCGCTGTACGCCGCCGTGGACGGTCGACTGGCCGCCATCATCGCCGTGGCCGATCCGGTCAAGCCGACGACGGCCGAGGCCATCGCCGCACTGCACGACCTCGGGCTGAAGGTGGCGGTCATCAGCGGCGACAACCGCCGCACCGCCGCCGCCGTGGCGCGTCGTCTGGGCATTGATGAAGTCCACGCCGAGGTCATGCCGGACGGCAAGGTGGCGGTGATCGAAGAGCTGAAGAAGGGCGGGCGCAAGGTCGCCTTCGTCGGCGACGGGGTGAACGACGCCCCGGCCCTGGCGGCCGCGGACGTGGGTCTGGCGGTCGGCGGCGGCTCGGACGTGGCGATCGAGAGCGCGGACGTGGTCCTGACCGGCGGCGATCTGCGCGGCGCGGTCAGCGCCATCGGCCTGTCGCGGGCGACGATGAACAACATCCGTCAGAACCTCGCCTGGGCCTTCGGCTACAATGTCTTGTTGATCCCGGTGGCGGCTGGGGTGCTGTATCCGGTCTTCGGCCTGATGCTGTCGCCCATGCTGGCGGCGGGAGCGATGGCCCTGTCCAGCGTCAGCGTGGTGCTAAACGCCCTGCGCCTGAAGACTTTCAAGCCCCACATCGGCAGCGTGAAGGGAGCCGCGGAATGAACATCGGCAAGGCGGCTCAGGCGACCGGCGTTTCGGCCAAGATGATCCGTTATTATGAGGCGCAAGGGCTGATCCGTCCCGCGGACCGGACCGACGGCAACTATCGCGACTTTTCCGACCGCGACCTGAATGACCTGCGCTTCATCCGCCGGGCGCGCGGGCTGGGCTTCTCGATCGAGGAGATCAGCCGCCTTCTGTCCCTCTGGCGCGACGACGCCCGCCCCAGCCGCGAGGTCAAGGCGATGGCGCAAAAGCATCTGGAGGATCTGGACGCCCGCATCCGTGAAATGCGCGAGATGGCCGACACCCTGCGCCACCTGGCCCATTGCTGCGCCGGCGATGACCGCCCGGACTGTCCCATCCTGTCGGATCTGGCGGGCGCATCGAGCGGTCAGGAACAGCGCGCGGACTGAACCCGAAACTCAATATGACGACGGCGGCGTCCCGACAGGACGCCGCCGTTTCTCGTTCCGACCGGGGCAGGAGGTCGGAACGAATGTCTGGACCCCGTCGGGTTCAGAACGAGCTGGAGCGAGTATCCGGGTTGGGTCGGACCGGCGTCCCACTCAACCGGCTTCGCTCTTGGCTGTTAGGCCAGAACCATGATGGCGACGCGGCGGTTCTGGGCGCGGCCTTCACGGGTGTTGTTGGGGGCGACCGGCTTGGCGGCGCCGTAGGAGATGGTCGCCATGCGGTTCAGGGCGATGCCCTGATCGCTGAGGAAGCGACGCACCGCTTCGGCGCGTTCCTGGCCCAGACGCTCGTTGATCTGGTTGGTGCCGGTCGAGTCCGTGTGGCCCTGGATTTCCAGGTAGACGTTGGCGTTCTCGGCGCGCAGACGCTGGACCAGTTCGGCCAGGCGTTGTTCGGCTTCGGGCGACAGTTCGGTGTGGTTGACCGGGAACTTCACCGAGTCGTCCGACAGAACGACTTCGTACAGGAATTTGCCCTGGGCCAGTTTGTGCGCGGCGTTGGCGCGGGCCAGGGCTTCGCCTGCCGTGCCTTCGACCTGCGCCAGATGGCTGTCGACGCCGTCGACGCGCTCGTTCACGACCTGGACGTTGTCCCGGACGAACCGATGGCTGGCGCAGCCGCTGACGGCGACGCCAAGAATGGCGATGGCGCCGACGACGGCGGTCCTGGGTGCCAATGTCGTCCGACGCCTCTGGCGCCGCAGGTTGAGCCGCTGCCCGTTTCTGCGCCTGAACCCAGCGTGTCGTTCGTGCTGTTGGGAGACGGCGCGCTCAGCGGCGCCCTGACCGCGGGGCAGGGCGCGGGCGGAGGCGGCGGGACGGGCTCCGGGTCAGGCGGCTCCGGCGGCGGGTCAGGTTCAGGGACAGGCGGAGGTTCGGGGCAGGGGTGCGATATGGTCAAGCGCATCCAGGACGCCCTGCGCAACGATGCGCGCATCAACGCGGCGATCGGCCAGGCCTATCGCACATCCGGCGCCTCGGGGCAGGCGATCCTGATGTGGAACGGCGACTGGCTGCAGAGCCCCGGCGAGGAAGGCAAGGGGCTGGCCGGGGTGCGACAGGCCATCGCCGTCACGGTCGGTTTCTCGCCGCGCGCCTGCAAGGCGGAAACAGTGAACGGTTATGTGCTGCTGACGCTCAGCGACCAGCCGGGCGCGCCGCGCGTGGCGCTGGGCAGCGGCGGGCGCTGGCGCTGGTCCGACCTGCTGTCCCTCTAATAATTCTGGACCATTCTTCTGGGTTCATTCGATGCCGACTGAATCGAAAGTGGCCTAGCCGGGCAGGCCAAGGCCCAAGGGACCGTAAAGCCAGGTCAGCCAGGCGCCGATCGCCAGAAAGACGCCGAAAGGCAGGCGGTCGGTCCCGACGACGGGGCGGCGAAGGACTACCTTGGCCGCGACGACGCTCAGGCCGCTCAGGGAGGCCCACAGCAGCACGCTGGGCAGACCCATCCAGCCGACCCAGGCGCCGATGGCGCCCAGCAGAAAGGGATCGCCCCCGCCCAGCCCGTCGCGCCCGCGCAGGCGCTTATAAATCAAGGCCAGCAGCCACAGGACGCCGAAGCCCGCAGCCGCCCCGATCAAGGGCGTCTTCAGCGGCCCGACCAGCGACCATTGCAGGCCGCTCTGCACATTGGCGGGGTCCAGCGCCACGGCCGCGAACAGGCCGCTGAGAAACAGCGGCAGGGTCAGGGCGTCCGGCAACCAGAAATGCTCGGCGTCGATGACGGCGATCAGCAGCAGCTGCCAGCCCAGCACCGCTCCCGCCAACGCCCAGGCGGGATCGTCGAAGCGCAGCGCCGCCCAGACGCCGATGGCGGCGGCGGCCAGTTCGATCAGGGGGTAGCGCACAGGAATGGCCGCGCCGCAGTCGCTGCACTTGCCGCGCGTCATGGCCCAACTGACGACAGGGATCAGCCGCCACGGCTTCAGGGGACGCCCGCACGATCCGCAGTGAGAGCGCTGCACGACGACATCCTGGCCCTGCGGCAGACGCAGGCTGACCAGGCCCAGAAAGCTGCCCACGATCAGGCCCAGGCCGCCCATCAACGTCGCCAGCATGCGTTTCCCTCTGTCTGCATATCCCGGTCCGGCCCCTAGTGCGGCGATCCTCCGGCGACATGCAATCGAATTGCTGCGACGCAAAGGTTGTGTCGTATCGCGGCGACACCTAACGACCTATCAGTCGGGCGGGCGTCGCTGGAGACTGGACGCACGGCGGCTCGAATGGATATTCAGGTTTTGTGACCATAGTTTCGGCGATCGATAAATTAACGCCGCGCGAACGGGAGATTCTTCTGCTCGTGGCGGAGCGTCTGGGCGACAAGGAAATCGCCCAGCAACTGAACCTGTCGCCGCGCACCGTTCAGAACCACCTTCATCGCGCCTATGAAAAGCTGGGCGTTTCCGACCGCCAGCAGGCGGCGCGACTGCTGAGTAATTCCTACTCAGGGCAATCGTCGCCCTTGTCGCCCGCGCCGCTTCCGCCCTTACAACAGGGCGTCCTTGCAGGTTCTGACCGTGTCGGGGACGGGAAGACTCCCTGGCCGGTTCCCTTCTATGGAAGTTACCTGCGCCTGGGACGCTGGCGTCGGCCACGCGGAATCGGCGGCTCTATCCTGCTGTTGATCCTGGGCGGCGCGCTGGCGTGGATTCTGCTCGCAGCCGTTGCGGTCAGTTTGATCCCTCCCGTCCTGGAGATGATCCAAGGCCTGCGCTGACGCTTCGGGATGGCGGAGATGCGCATGATCAAAGGGAATTAAGCGCCTGACGGCCGTCGGGCGGAGCGGAGACGTTGATGAGTCCCTTGCAACTCGCACTGCAGTTCGCATTGCTGGCGTTCAGTCTGACAGGCCTTTCCCTGCTTCTTTGGCGAGGAAAAACCTGGGACCGCGCGGCGGCGGGAGTCGTATTGATAGCCCTGACTCTGTCCTACGCCATCGATAACGCGAGCCATCAGGGGTTTGAGTTCGGCGTGATCCTGATCGATGCAGCGGCCTTTATCGCCCTGTGGTTGATCGCCGAACAGGCGGGGCGTTGGTGGATCGTGATGACCGCTGCGCTGCATCTGGTGTCCAGCCTGGTCTACGTCGCGCCGTTTCTGACCGCCACCGGTCTGGCCTGGGCCGCGATGACGCTGATCTGGGTTCTCTGGCTCGTGACGTCACTGACATTTTTCTTCGGCGTCTGGGAAATCGAAGCCGCCCGACGCTTCGCCTTGGGGGGGCGATATGGCTCAACACTGGACGATGGAGGCGGCCCGCGCGCTGCTCCGTCAATGGAATGACAAGCGATTGGAAGCTTCCGTTCGTGCGGCGGGGCTGATGGTTGAACTGGGGGCGCTTGAGGTCTGGCTGTTGGAGCAGCGGCCCGAGACCCTGGCGGAGGCGGAGCGTCTTCTCGACCTGATCGCATCGCATGAAAGCGGCGGCGGACGGGGGCTGGAGCAGCTGTGCCGTATCGGCGGCGGGGTTCGTAACGACGTCGCCCCCCATCGCAGCCGCGTGGAGCACAGCTTCGCTCCGCGCGCCTCGGGACCGCTGGCGGGGCGAGCCTAAAAGTCATCATTTGATGATCGTCGGCCGGGTTTCGTCTCGCCGACCGGACTGTTACAGCCGTTGCCAGTCCGCGACGAGGCCTCGCGCCGTCGCTCCGCAAAGCGGTTTTTTCCTCCCATGAATTTCGCTGTTCGCGCCGCGTCTCTCGCGTCCGCCTCCATGTCCGTGCTTGCTGTCGCTGCGCCAGTTCTGGCCGATGCGCCCGTCGACACAGGCCCGACCCAGGTGTCCGAGATCGTGGTGACGGCCGAGCGCCGCGAGGCGCCGCTGGCGGCCACGCCCCTGTCGCTGACGGTGGCGAGCCAGCCCCTGCTGGACGGCATCGGCGTGCGCGACATCAAGGATCTGCAGATCCTGGCGCCGGGCCTGATCGTGGCCTCGACCTCCAACCAGACCTTCACCACCGCCCGCATTCGCGGCGTCGGCACGGTGGGCGACAATCCGGGCGTCGAAAGCTCGGTCGGCGTCATGATCGACGGCGTCTATCGCCCCCGCAACGGCGCCGCCCTGGGCGATCTGGGCGAGGTGGAACGCATCGAGGTGCTGAAGGGCCCGCAGGCGACCCTGTTCGGCAAGAACACCTCGGCGGGCGTCATCAACGTCGTCACCGCGGCCCCGTCGTTCGACGCGCGCATGGCGGGCGAGGCGACCTTCGGCGACTATGGGACGCATGGCGGTTCGGTGTCGCTGACCGGCCCCATCGTGGACGAGGTTCTGGCCGGGCGGCTGTATGTCGCCGCGCGCCGTCGCGACGGCCTCTATGACGTGAAGACCGGGGAGGGGCCGCGCACCTCGACCGACGATCAGACTGAACACTATGACACCGTGCGCGGTCAGTTGCTGTGGCGAGCCACGCCGGGCCTGACCGCCCGCCTGACCGCCGACTGGACCGAGCGGGACGAGCGCTGCTGCGTCGGCGTGCAACTGGTGACAGGCGCGACGGCGCCTCTGCTGGCGACCTTCGCGCCCGACGGCGGCGTGGCGGCGACGCCGAAGCCGTGGGATCGCACAGCCTGGTCCAACCGCGACACCAACACCCGCATCCGCGACAAGGGCCTGGCGCTGCACCTGAGCGCCGATCTGGGCTGGGCGACGCTGGACAGCACCTCGGCGGTGCGCGACTGGCGCGGCGTCATCAGCCAGGACTGGGACTTCACCTCGGCCGATCTGGCCTATCGCCCGGACGACGGCAGCTGGTCGAACCGCTTCCGCACCCTGACCCAGGAGTTCCGCCTGTCGGGCCAGCGCGGAAAGCTGGACTGGTCGGCCGGCGCCTTCTTCGCCGATGAGAAGCTGACCCGTCGCGACAGCCTGCTCTACGGCGCCGATTACGAAGGCTACGTCAGCCGCCTGTTGTCGCGCTCGGCGTCCAACCCGCTGGGCGACCCGAACTACGTCTCGACCCTGACGGGCCTGCCTGTCGGCCAAAGCTTCGTCGAAGGAGAGGGGCAACTGGATCGCTATTGGCAGACGGCCCGCAGCGCGGCGCTGTTCGGCCAGGTCTCCTACGCTGTGACGGACCGCCTGACCCTGACCGGGGGCCTGCGCCGCACCCATGAGACCAAGGAGATGACGGCCGCCTATCACAACACTGACGGCGGACGGGCCTGCGCGGCGGCGCTGGCCAATGGCGTGACCAACGCTACCTTGTGCCTGCCGTGGTCCAATCCGGCCTTCAACGGTCTGAGCCAGTCCGAGACGGTCAAGGACGAGGCCTGGACCGGGATGGCCCGCGCCGAGTTCAAGGCGACCGAGGGAACGCGCCTGTACGCCTCCTGGTCGCGGGGACGCAAAAACGGCGGCTTCAACCTGGACCGGGGACAGACCAATCTGGTCCCCGACGCCTCGCGCGCCTTCCCGGCCGAGAGCGCCGACGCCTTCGAGGCAGGGGTGAAGAGCGTGATGCTGGACCGGCGCCTGCTGGTCTCGGCCGCAGCCTTCCGCCAGACCTATGACGACTTCCAGCTGAACACCTTCCTGGGCACGACCTTCCTGGTCCGCTCTATCCCGCAGGTGCGGGCCAAGGGCGTCGAGGCGGACTTCATGCTGCTGCCGTTCGAGGGCCTGTCGCTGCAGGGCGGCCTGACCTACGCCCAGACGGAATACGGCGACGACGCCGTGCCGGGCCTGCCGCTGCTGGCGGGCAAGCGGATGAATTTCGCGCCGTTGTGGAGCGGATCTCTGGCCGGAACCTATGAGCGGCCGGTGGCGGCGGGGCTGACGGGACGGGTCACCCTGGCGGCCAAATATTCGTCGGAATACAACACCGGCTCGGATCTCGACCCGGCCAAGAGCCAGCCGGGCTTCTGGCTGGTCGACGGCCGCGTCGCCCTCGCCCGCGACGACGCCTGGAGCGTGGAGCTGTGGGGCCGCAATCTGTTTGATCAGGACTATCGCCAGGTAGCTTTCGGCGCGCCGTTCCAGACGGGGACGCTGGGCGCCTTCCTGGGCGCGCCGCGCATGGTGGGCGTGACCCTGCGAGTCATGCGCTGAGGCCATGAAAAAAGGACGCCGGCGATGCTGGCGTCCTTTTGATTGAAGACGTGGAGGGTCAGTCCTTGTCGCGGGCCGCGGCCTTGGCCGCGCGCTCGGCCTGGCCGCGCCAGCCATAGCCTTCGCCATGTTTGCCGACGCTGATGAAGGTCGCTTCCTCGGCCTTGTGGAAATACTGCTCGGACACCATCCAGCCCTTGAAGGGTCTCAGCACCGACAGGCACATGGCCGCCAGCACCGGGAAGGTCACCAGGAAGTGGACCCAGATCGGCGGGTGCACGGTGAACTCGAAGATCATGAAGGCGATCATGCCGACGACGCCGACGGCGCACATGACGAAGAAGGCCGGGCCGTCCGCCGGATCCGCAAAGCTGTAGTCCAGCCCGCATTCAGGGCAGGACTCGCGCAGGCTTAGATAGCCCTTAAACACGGGGCCCTGGCCGCAGCGGGGGCAGCGGGCGCGAATGCCGGTCTTCACTGGGCTGATCGGAGGATAGGCGGGGTCGGACACTAAAACTGTTCCTGCGGCGAACGATGTCCATGATGTCGGCCGTTCGCCCCGGGGAAGCAAGCGGGTGTTTTGTCCTATGGGCCGACAGGCCCTCGGGTCAGGCCCCGTTAACGACGATTAAAGCCCTTCGCGCGAGCATGCGCGCGATATGTCCGGGGCCCCCGCCAAGAAGCGCGTTCTGCAGACGACCGTGGCGGCCGTCGCGGCGGGCGTCGTCGTCTTCGCGCCTCTGGCTCCGGCGCAGTCGCTGGCCCAGGGGCAGTCTCAGTCCGGCGCTCCAGTCGAGATCCGCATCGGCGCCAATGCGGGCTTCACCAGGATCGAGTTCGCCGGGGTCGTCGGGGCGCGTGCGCGGGTGCGTCAGGACGGCCGCACGGTCGTGGTCCGCATCGGCACGACCGCCGCTCCCGACGTCAGTCGCCTGCGCGTCGATCCGCCCAAGGGGCTGGAGAAGATCGAGACCCGCGCGGCGCAGGGCGCGACTGAACTGGTGCTGACACTGGCCGAAGGGGCGGGCGCCACCAGCGGGTCCGCCGACGGCGCCGTTTGGCTGAACCTCTATGCTCCGGGCAGGGACGGCGACGGCCTGCGCCGCTCGCCCGTGCCGATCGGCGGGGCGGTGCCGGTGGCGGCCGAGATCAAGGGCCAGCAGACGATCATGCGCTTCGACTGGAGCGGTCCGGTCGGCGCAGCCGTCTTCCGGCGCGGCGAGGCGGTCTGGGCCGTGTTCGACCACGCCGCCCGTATGCAGATTAAGGGCGAGGGGTTGAACGGCGCCCGCTGGGCAGCCGGGCCCGACTTCACCGCCGTGCGCATTCCGGTCGAGCCGGGTCAGGCCGTGGCCGCCCGCGCCGAGGGCTCGACCTGGGTGGTGACGATCGGCGGAACCGCCCCTGCGCCCAGCGGCGTGGACATCGAGCGTGATGATGCGGTCAAGGCGTCGCTGACCGCGCGTATGGCCGGGGCGACCCGCACCGTCTGGCTGACCGATCCGATGATCGGCGACCGCTTCGCCGCCGTCACCGCCCTGGCCCCCGGCAAAGGGCTTAAAGCCGGGCGGCGCACGGTGGACGCCGGTTTCCTGCCCACCGCCCACGGCCTGGCGGTGGAGACGCCGACCGATGACCTGAGCGTTACCGCCGACGGCGATCTGGTCACGGTGACGCGTCCGCGCGGCCTGACGCTATCGTCGCCCACTGCGGGGCTGGAACAGGCGACCGCGGGCGCCGACGCGCCGCGTGCCGCGTCGCGCCCGGCCCTGATCCCGGCCGACTGGTCCGCCGATGCGGGCGAGGGGGGCTTCATCGCCCGCCATCGCGCCCTGCAGGACGCCGCCGAGCGCGAGAGCGGCCGCGCCGCCGAAGATCCACGCGCGCCCATCGAGGCGCGGCTGGCCTACGCCCGTTTCCTGGTCGGGCATGGTCTGGGGTTCGAGGCGGTCGGGGTGCTGAACGCCCTGATCAAGCAGACGCCCGCCATGCAGGGCGTGGCCGAGGTGCGCGGCCTGCGCGGCGCGGCCCGCGCCTCCATCGGTCGCTTCAATGAGGCGGAGGCCGATTTCTCGTCCGGCGCGCTGGCGGGGGATCCCTCGACCAAGGTGTGGCAGGGCTACATCGCCGCCCAGCAGGGCGACTGGGCCAATGCGCGGCGGCTGTTCGCGGCCGGCGCAGGCGTGGTCGACGGCTTCGCCCCCGAATGGCGCGCGCGCTTCGGCGCCGCCCATGCGATGGCGGCGGTCGAGACGGGCGACGCCGACGCCGCGCGCGAACTGTTGGCCTATGTCTTCAGCCAGCCGAACGTCTCGGCGCCCGACCAACTGACCGCCCGCCTGGTGCAAGCGCGTCTGTTCGAACTGGATGAAAAGCCTGAGCGCGCTCTGGCGGTCTACAAGGCGGTGGCCCGCGCCCCGCTGGACGGGATCGCCACGCCCGCGCGTCTGGGCGTCATCAAGCTGGAGATGGCCGCGGGGACGTTGAAGGCCGACGCAGCCGCCGCCCAGCTTGAGGCGCTGAAATGGCGCTGGCGCGGGGATGCGACCGAGCTGGCGGTGATCCGCACTCTAGGCGAGCTCTATCTGTCGCAGGGCCGATATCGCGAGGCCCTGACCACGCTGAAGACGGCGGGGCCGAAGATCGTGACCCTGTCGGGCGGCGATCGGCTTCAGGCCGATCTAGACAACGCCTTCCGCGCCCTGTTCCTGGAAGGCGCGGCCGACGGCCTGCAGCCGGTGCAGGCGCTGGCCCTGTTCTTCGACTTCCGCGAACTGACGCCCGTCGGCGCCGACGGCGACGAGATGGTGCGGCGGCTGGCGCGGCGCCTGATCGACGTCGACCTGCTGGATCAGGCGGCCGAGTTGCTGAAGTATCAGGCGGAGAACCGGCTGGACGGCGTGGCGAAGGCTCAGGTCTCGACCAATCTGGCCGCCGTCTATCTGATGAACCGCCAGCCGGAAGAGGCGCTGCAGGCCCTGTGGTCGTCGCGCACGACCCTGCTGCCGGCCGCCATGAATCTGGAGCGCCGCGCGCTGGAGGCGCGCGCCTTGATGGAGCTGGGGCGCTATGACCACGCGCTGGAGGTGTTGGGCAAGGACGCCTCGCCGGCCGCACGCGACGTGCGCGCCGACATCCTGTGGAAGCAGCAGCAGTGGGGGGCGGCAGCCGCCCTCTACGACCAGCGTCTGGGCGACCGCTGGAAGGAAACGGCCGTGCCGCTCAGCGAGGTCGAGGAGACGCGACTGATCCGCGCCGGGGCGGGCTATTCGCTGGCGCGGGACGCTGGGGCGTTGAGCCGTCTGTCGAAGAACTACGCCGGTTTCGCCGAAGGCGCGCGCTCGCCCGGCGCGATCCGGGTGGCGCTGGCGGGGCTAGACGGCGGCGACTCGGGCCGGCCGCAGGACTTCGCCGCCCTCAGCGCCGGGGCCGACGCCTATGCCGGCTGGATCGCCCAGACCAAGGCCGAGTTCCGGGCGAAGACGGGCGCCTAATAAAAAGACCCCCCTCCCGGCGGGAGAGGGGTCTTTTGCATTGATCCCCGCAAGGAGAATCGAACGCGCCTGAAAGGCTTAGCCGTTGACGGCGTCCTTCAGCGGCTTGGACACGCGGAAGCGCACGGCCTTCGAGGCCGGGATCTTGATCGTCGCGCCCGTGGCCGGGTTGCGGCCTTCGCGCTCAGCGCGCTCGGCGGTGTCGAACACGCCCAGGTTCGAGATGCGGACGTCGTCGCCCGACTTCAGAGCCTTGTGGATGTTCTCGACAATGGCGGTCAGAACCTTGCCGGCGTCAGCTTGCGAAACGCCCGCGTCCTTGGCGACAGCGGCGATCAGTTCAGCTTGAGTGGTCATGAGGGCATTTTCCCAATGGTGGTCGCCCGGAAGAAAGCGCCGGGCGAGGACCGGGGGATCAACGACGGTTTTGGCGGACTTGGCAAGCCCGCATCGACGCCAAGACCTTGCAGGTTGGGGATTTATCCCGCGCCGGAGGCTCTCTGGAAGCTCTCGACCAGGCTTCCGGCGACCAGTCTCCACCCGTCCACCAGCACGAAGAAGATCAGCTTGAAGGGCAGGCTGACCACCACCGGCGGCAGCATCATCATACCCATGGACATCAGCACGCTGGCGACCACCAGATCGATCACAAGGAACGGAACAAAAAGAAGAAATCCGATGGTGAAGGCGGTCTTCAGCTCGCTGATCATGAAGGCCGGGGTGACGACCCGCAGGGGCAGGTCCTGCGCGTTCGCCGTGGCCGTGACGCCCGACAGTCGGGTGAACAGCGACAGGTCGTCCGGCTTCACCTGGGCCAGCATGAAGGTTTTTACCGGCTCGGACGCCGCATCGAAGGCCTGAGGCAGTTCCATCTGCTGATCCATCAGCGGACGAACCCCCGAATCATAGGCGTCCTGCCAGGTCGGAGCCATGACGATGGCGCTCAGGAACAGGGCCAGGGACACCAAGACGGCGTTCGGCGGCGACTGCTGCATCCCCAGAGCGGTCCGCAGCAGCGACAGCACCACGACGATCCGCACGAAGCTGGTGGTCATGATGACGATGGACGGGGCCAGCGACAGCACCGTCATCAGGCCGACCAACTGCACCACGCGCTGCGTCAGGCCCGCGCCGGTCCCCAGGTCGATGTTGATGGCCGATCCGCTCTGCGCCGCCTCCTGCGCCAGGGCGCCCAGCGGCCAGATCAGGCACAGGGCGGTGGTGATCAGCGACAACAGGGCTGCGCGCTTCAGCTCAGCGCGGGTCGGCATGGCGAAGACTGCCGGGCGTTTCACTTCACGCCTCCCGGTTGGCGCGGCTCGATCAGTTCGCGGCCCTCGCCCAGCAGGATCAGCCGTTCTTCGTCATCGACACGGATCAGCACCAGACGGCGCGACGGGTCCAGCACCAGGGTCTCGACGACCTTCATCCGACGCACCTGTCCCTGCTGGCCCTGAAAGCGCGCCAGGATCTCGGGCGCATAGCGGCGCGCGGCCCAGGCGGCCAGGCCGATGATGCCCAGGGTGGTGGCCAGGCCGAAGATCGCCCGGAACAGATCAAGGAAGTTCATACGTCGGCAGGCCCCGGCGACGCGGACCGCCGCGACGCTTCAGGGGCATGTTTCAACGGACGTGGTTAACGGCGCGTTTAGGGATACGGGATATTAACCATGCAGGCGGCAAATTCTGCCGATCCGTTCGTCCGGGGGATTCGCATGTCCGTCACCGACCTGCCGCTGCTCAATCAGATCAAGGGCCGTCTGGCCTGGCTGGACGACCGCCAGCGGGTGATCGCCGAGAACGTCGCCAACTCCAGCACCGCCGGATACATCGCGCGCGACCTGAAGACGCCCGCCGACTTCGCCTCCGCCGTGAAGAAGAACGCCGGGCTGCGCATGACGGCCACCAATATCCATCACGTTTCTCCGCCCGCGCGAGCGCCGCGTTTCGAGGGGATGGCGTCACCCGATTCCGAGACCACCCTGGACGGCAATTCGGTCGTGGTCGAAGAGCAGATGCTCAAGATGGCCGAGAGCCGCATGGCCTATGACGCCGCCATCGGCTTCTACCAGAAGTCCATGCAGATGATCCGCCTGGCGGCCAAGAAGCCTGCGGCCTGAGGGGGATTGAAACATGCCTGATCCGATCAACAACCGCCCCGTCACGCCGCGCAACACGGCCATGGCGGTCGCCTCGACCGCGCTGAAGGCGCAGCAGTCGCGGATGCGGATCATCGCCGAGAACATCGCCAACGCCGAGTCCACGGCCAATGTCGCGGGCGGCCAGCCGTATCGTCGCCAGGTGCCGGTGTTTCAGAGCCGCGACGTAGACGGCGCGACGGGCGTCGCCCTGGCCGAGGTTCGGCCGGATCAGCGTGACTTCCGCATGGACTATGATCCGTCGCATCCGGCGGCGAACGCGGAAGGCTATGTGATGCGGCCCAACGTCGACACCCTGATCGAGGCGATGGACATGCGCGAGGCGCAACGCGCCTATGAGGCCAACCTGAACGTTATCGAGACGGCGCGGAACATGGATTCGCGCACCCTCGACATCATCAAGAAGTAAGAGGGGCTAAGGCATGAACCCCATCATGGCCGCCCGCGCCTATGCCGCCGTTCAGGGTGGCGGCGGCGTCAACGTCACGACCTCGGCCAACGCCGCCGCGAGCGCCGGTCCGAACGCAGCGGGCGGTTTCGCCGATCTGCTGCAGAACGTCATGACACAGACGACCCAGGCCACCCGCGTCGCCGAGGCGCAGATGGCGCAGTCGGTTCAGGGGCAGGGCAATCTGATCGACGTCGTCACGGCCATTTCTTCGGCCGAGGCTTCGCTGGAGACGGTGATGGCCGTGCGCGATCAGGTCATCTCGGCCTATCAGGAAATCATGCGGATGCCGATCTAGGCCGCCTTTGCTTCCAAGTGAGGCTGGCGCGCGCAGGGATCGAACCGGGCCGCCGCACGCTTTCCTTCCGATCAGGAAAGGAAGCGTGATGCTCAAAGACAAGAACTCGTCGGCCATCGTGGCGGTGAAGGATCTTCAGCGGGCCAAGGCCTTTTATTCCGATGTGCTGGCGCTGAACCTGGCGGACACCGGCATGGATGGCGTGCTGGGTTATCGCACCGGAAATACGTGGCTGACGGTCTATCAATCGGACTATGCCGGGACGAACCGGGCCAATGCCGTGGTCTGGGATGTGGGCGTAGAGGTGGACGACATCGTCGCCGACCTTAAGGCCAAGGGCGTGGTCTTCGAGCGCTATGAGGGCATGGAGTACGACGGCGACGTCCATGTGGCCGGGCCGCTGCGCCTGGCCTGGTTCAAGGATCCGGACGGCAACATCCTGCACCTGTTCGGCGGCGCCGGGGCAGGCTGAGGCTATCCTTCCAGCGAGACGACCGGCTGGCTGACGGCGGCGCCGCGGCCGCGCGCCTTCAGCCAGGCGCGGATGCGGTTCTGGATCCGCTGGTCGATCAGATAGTGCAGGCCGAAGGCGAAGACGAAGGCCGCCAGCACGCCCAGGCCCCACAGCCCCCAGCGCCAGGCGTCGCCCAGCGCCAGCTTGCCGGCCACGGCGTCGGCCAGGCCGAACCAGGCGATGCGCACCACTTCGTTCGAGATGAACATGGAGAAGGACACCATCGCCGCCTGCTCGACCAGCTTCGACGGGTTGCGATTCGGAACGGCGCCCGCCGCCAGGATGATGATGCTGATGAAGACCAGCGAGATCAGGGCGTGTTTGTCGAAATACTGCACGCCCGCCAGGGCGACGGCGGCCAGCACGCCGGCCCAGCCGGCGACGCGCGGGTTGATCCATACCCCTTCGGCGAACCAGGCCAGACCCATGCCGAGGATGAACAGGGGCAGGGCGCGCCAGATGCCCAGGTTCAGCGGCATCTGGTAGACGGGATACTTCAGGATCGCCCAGCTCAGCTCATTGGCGGCCAGATAGCCGACGACGACCAGGATCAGCGCCGTCCACGGCCCGATCCGGCTGAGGCCGCGCAGCACGAAGGGAAAGGCGACGTAGCAGCCTAGAAGGGCCGAGATCGACCACGTCGGCGCGTTCCAGCCGATGCCGCCGTGCACGCCGAACGACTGCACCAGGGCGACCTGGGCGGGAAGTTGGTCCCAGGCGAACCACTCGGGATGGTTGGGCGGCATGCCTGCGGCCGTGGCGACGAGCACCAGCGCCACCAGCAGACTCAGGACGATCAGGTGCGCCGGAAACACCCTCAGGACGCGCTTCAGGAAGAAGTCGGTTCTGGACATGCGCCCCGACCCGACCGCCCGGCCATAGACGCGCATCAGCACATAGCCGCTGTCGATCAGGAAGAAGTTGGTCAGCAGGAAGCCGCCCCGCTCGAACACGGGATGCAGCCCTTCGGCCAGCGGCACAGGCGCCGACATCTGGAAGTGATGCAGGATGATGAGGGCGGCCACGATGAAGCGCAGCGCATCCAGCCACCCGCCGCGCCCGATCGGCGGCGGCTCATTCCGGGACGAAAACACGGCCTGCAGCATGACGACCCCTCTTGTTCAGAGGGTTCCATGCAGGAAAGAGGCCGCATGGCGGACTTGAGGGACCCGCGCTCGTCTGCCACTGTCGCGTCGGGCGAGGGGGCATAATGATCATTGGATGGGCGAGCCTGGCTCGTGCGCTGGGCGCGGTGGCCTTGTCGACCTTTCTGGCTGTGGCGTGGCGTACGGCAGAGCCGATGCCTTGGCGGCAACCGCGAACCGCTGCCGAACAAAAAGCGTACAATCGGGCCGTGTTCGACCAAGTATGGACGCTCCTGGATCAAAGGCATTTTGAAAGAGATTCCCGCCGCATCGCCTGGCGATCTGCTCGGGCGTGTCACCTGCCCCGGGCACTTCAGGCGCCAGACACTGCGGGGCTCTATTATCAAGTGCTGGCGCCGATGTTGAACGCAGTGGGTGAATCCCATGTCGGCGCGTCGCCGCCCGTGGGATATGGGCTGACTTGGCGGCAACTTCAGGCGAGCGGCTCCGCGGCGCGCCCGCGTATTTTCATCGCGCCAAGAAATTTCTCGGATGGCGACAGGTTGCGTGACATCGGCGTGTCTCTCGCCAAGGGCGAGGTGATTGATTTGATCAAGGGCGGGGCGGCCGAACGCGCGGGCGTCGAGATCGGCTGGCGTGTCGACCAGATCATGCCGGGGGCCGGTCGTTATGAGCGCCGTTACTGGTTCCGTCAGGCGTCTGGCGAACTCCGTAGCTTGACCCTTGAGCATCGCCGGCCGCCGCCGCCGCGTATGCCTTATGAACGGCGCTTCCTGTCAAGCGGCGCCCTTGTGTTGCGCTTCGACGCCTTTCAGAAGGCGCAAATCGACTGGGTTCTGTCGCAGTTGAAAAATGCGCCGCCTGAGGGGGTCATCCTTGATCTTCGCACAAACGGCGGCGGCGCCGTGACTGAGAATGAGCGGCTGCTGGGCGCGCTTCTGCCGGCTCGATCCTTGATCGGGTCTCGTATCGTCAACGGTCGCCGGACCATTCTGTTCACCCAACGTGGGGCCGAAGCCTACTCGGGCCCTTTGGTGGTTTTGATCAGTCCTCGTTCTGCGAGCGCGGCTGAGGTTGCGGCCAGCGCCTTACGACATCATGGACGGGCCGTGCTGGTTGGGCGCGGCAGCGCCGGAGCAGCTCTTACGTCGCGTGCTTTTCGGTTGCCCGACGGCGGCAGCCTTCAGGTTCCGGTCTACGACCTCTATGATCCTGCAGGTCGACGCATAGAAGGCGCAGGGGTCGAGCCCGATGTTCACGCCGCGCCGACGCTGGCTCTGATCCAGGCGGGGCGGGATCCAGTTTTGGAGGCGGCTGACGCGGCGTTGGCCTCTGCAAGGCGCTGAGCCGATTTTTACCCCCGCACCAGCCGCAGGAATTCTTCCCGCGTGCGCGGGTCTTCACGGACAGCGCCCAGCAGGCAGCTGGTCGATAGGCTGGCGCCCGGAACGTCGACGCCGCGCATGGTCATGCAGCTGTGTTCGGCCTCGATGACGACGCCGACGCCGACCGGACGCAGCACGTCCTGGATGGCCTGGGCGATTTCGGATGTCATCTTTTCCTGGATCTGCAGGCGCCGGGCGTAGCCGCGCACCACGCGGGCCAGTTTGGAGATGCCCACGACCCGGTCGGTCGGCAGATAGCCGACGTGCGCCTTGCCCACCACCGGCAGCATGTGGTGTTCGCAGAAGCTGACGAAGCGGATGTCTTTCAGCACGATCAGTTCGTCATAGCCGCCGACCTCTTCGAAGGTCTTTTCCAGATAGTCGCGCGGTTCGACCTCATAGCCCTGAAACAGCTCGCGATAGGATTTGGCGACGCGCTTGGGCGTTTCGATCAGGCCTTCGCGCGCGGGATTGTCGCCGGCCCAGCGGATCAGGGTGCGGACGGCGGCTTCGGCTTCTTCCTGCGAGACGGGCGGGGTGGGGGCGTGATCGGTCATGGCCGCTTCATAGCGCCGAGCCGCCGTCGAAGGCCAGAGCCGAGCGCGGTCGACGTTTTTGTCGAGACGGTTAGCGCCGCGTTAACCATCCTGTCGGCATTTTCTGCCGACTGACCCGTGTCTGATGTTCGGCGGGGTTTGGGGAACGACGATGAACGGCGCGGAAGTTCTGGATGTCGGGCGCGACGCCCTGTGGCTGACCATTCAGCTGTGTCTGCCGATCCTGACGGTGGCGCTGGCCGTCGGCGTGTCCATCGGCCTGTTCCAGGCCCTGACGCAGGTTCAGGAGCAGAGCCTGGTCTATGCGCCCAAGATCGTGGCCGTCTTCGCCGCCCTGTTGCTGTTTCTGCCGATGATGGGCGCGCTTCTGGGCGGGTTCATGAAGGAAATCGCCGCCCGCATCGCGGGAATGTAAGGCGAGGGCAGGCGGGTGGAGCCCTATGCGACGGCGGAGCAGGTCTGGACCGGCGGGCTGATCTTCGCGCGCGTCGGCGCCATCCTG
Source organism: Brevundimonas diminuta 470-4 (assembly GCA_000318405.1). Lineage (GTDB taxonomy): Bacteria > Pseudomonadota > Alphaproteobacteria > Caulobacterales > Caulobacteraceae > Brevundimonas > Brevundimonas diminuta_B. Next base: position 91,728 of record KB291788.1, read on the forward strand.
ATGCTTCTGCCCGGTTTCGGGGAATCCTATGTGCCGCCGCGCGTGCGGCTGTCGCTGGCGCTGGTGCTGTCGCTGGCCTTGTGGCCCATCGTCGCCAGCAGCCTGCCGGCCCTGCCCGCCACCCTGGGCGCGACTGTCGGCTGGGTCATGCGGGAGGTGCTGACCGGCCTGGCCATCGGCGCCATCCTGCGCAGCTTCATGACCGCCATGACGACGGCGGGCGAGGTCGTGTCCATGCAGACCACGCTCGGCTTTTCCCAGACGGCCAATCCGTTGCAGGCCCAGCCGGGCACCACACTGTCGGCCTTTCTGATGCTGCTGGGCGTGACGCTGGTGTTCGCCACAAACACCCATCACCTGTTCATCGGCGGCATGGTCGGGTCCTATGAGGCGATCGCCCCGGCCAAGCCGCTGATCGTGTCGGACTTCACCCAGATGGCGATCCGCACCCTGAGCCAGAGCTTCACGCTGGGGGTGCAGCTGGCGTCGCCGGTGCTGGTCTTCGCCCTGATCTTCAACCTGGCGTCAGGGCTGGTCGCGCGCGTCATGCCCAGCTTTCAGGTCTACTTCGCCGCCGCGCCTTTAAGCGTCGTGCTGGGCCTGTCGGTATTCGCCCTCAGTCTGGGGGTTCTGGGGACCGTCTTCATCGACCGCTATCGCTCGCTGGCGGCCTTCTTCACGGGAGGCGCCGTTGGCTGACGGTCCCGATCCCGAGTCGAAAACAGAAGAAGCCACCCCGCGAAAACTCGAACAGGCGCGCAAGAAGGGCGATGTCGCCAAGTCGCCGGACGTGGCGCAGGCCCTGTCTCTGGCGGGCGCGGCGTGGGTGCTGCTGGCGGGCGGCGGCATGTTCGCCACGCAGATCGCCGAGGGGCTTATGCCCTTCCTGTCGCAGCCCCACGCCATGATCGGCGGGCTGGAGGCGGGGGCCGGCATCGAGATCGGGATGCGCGCCGTCTGGGTGGTGACGCCTTTTCTGGCGGCGGTGTCATTCGCGGTCATACTGGGCGGCGTCGGGGGCAATCTGGCGCAGTCGGGCCTGATCTTCACGGCCGAGAAGCTCAAGCCCAAATGGTCCAAGGTGAACCCGCTGGAGGGGTTCAAACGCATCTTCGGCCCAGACGGCGTGGTGCAGTTCCTCAAGACCTTCATCAAGCTGGTCGCCATCGGCGGCGTGTGTTTCGCGGTGCTGAAACCGCATGTGCGCGAGCTGGAAGGGCTGGCGGCCATGAGTCCGGCCTACATCCTGCCGTTCGCGCGGGACCTGGCGCTGGCGTTGATGATCTCGGCCCTTGTGTTCCTGGGGCTGACGGCAGGCATGGACTATCTGTGGCAGCGGATGCGCTTCGCCAAGCGGATGCGGATGACCAAGGAAGAGCTGAAGGACGACTTCAAACAGTCCGAAGGCGACCCGCATGTGAAGGCCAAGCTGCGCCAGATCCGCATGCAGCGCGGACGCCAGCGGATGATGCAGGCCGTGCCGGACGCCACGGTCATCATCACCAACCCGACCCACTATTCGGTCGCCCTGCGCTACGAGCCGGATCAGGGCGACGGCGCGCCCGTCTGCGTCGCCAAGGGCGTGGACGCCCTGGCCCTGCGCATCCGCGAAGTGGCCAGGGAGCACGAGGTGCCGATCATCGAGAACGTGCCCCTGGCCCGCGCCCTCTATGCGGCCGTCGAGGTCGACGACGTGATCCCGCGCGAACATTTCGAGGCGGCGGCCAAGGTCATCGGCTTCGTCATGCAGCAACGGAAGCGGCGATGAGCCACCGGCGCGTTAGGGCGCGCGAAAGAGCTTCGGTATGCTGATGAACCGTGATTCGCGCGGGCGAGACGCCATGATGATTTCCCGACCCCAAGACAGGTTGAAGGCGCAGGCGACCCGCCGCCCGACGTTCGATCCCCTGCTGGTGATCATGGCCGTGGGTTTCACCCTGGCGGTCGCCGCCATCGCCTATCCGGCGTTTCGGACCAACGCCTTCAGCGCGCCGGGCCTGATGCTGATCTTTGCGGCGGGCGCCACGGCGCTGATCTGGCTGTTCGCCTTCGGCCGGGCCGAGGTGCGGCGCGCCAATGGCGATACGGCGGTCGAGATGCTGGACGCCCTGGCGGAGCCCGCCGCCCTGGTGTGGCCGTCGGGACAGGTGCTGGCCTACAACGCCGCCTGGGCCGAAGAGAACGGCACCGTCACTACGCTTCCGCGCGGGAAGTCGGCCCAGGCCCTCTACATGGCCTTCGCCCAGGCGCGTGAAGGCCAGCAGGGCCGCGCCATCGTTCAGATCGGCGCGCGCGAGAAGGAGGTGCTGATCGGTCAGGCGGGGCAGGGGCGTTTTCTGGTCCGCGCGGCGCCCGACGCCGTCCTGCCGCTGGCCCCCAGCGCGCCCGTGGCGCCGCAGCCCGCCGCCCCGACGGG
>KB291789.1 GCA_000318405.1 Brevundimonas diminuta 470-4
GCGGCAGGCCGGACAAGGCCGCCCGCTCCCGATCGGACAGTTGCGCCAGCCGCCCTGCCGCCGCCTCAATCCGCAGATCGGGTCTGTCCGTGACGATCTCGAACCGGCCGTCCCAGACGGCGGCGACGCCCGGCGTCAGGTCCAGCGGCGCGACCGGACGGCGCCGCCATTCCCCCGGCTCGCGCATCGCCCGAACAAGAGCGCCGGACGCCTCGATGCGGGCGCCGCACAGGACGGCGGTGAAATCCTCGCCCGCCGCCAACCTGGCCTGAAGGGCCGCCAGCCGGTCCCCGCGCGGCGGCGTCGCGCCTCCGCCTGCGCACAGCAGAACGGCCGCCAGCGTCGAGGCTGGTAAATCGCGCGACAAAGGCAGCACGCCCGCCCAACCCTGATCGCACGGCTTAGGGATCTCGCTCACATGAGCGGCAGACGCCGATAAACCCACAGGGCTTTCTTGCTGCGCCAGAGCCGCCCGCGCCCGGCCTCGTCCATAAAGCAGGTCGGCGTTGGCCGGGTCTTCCAGCCACGACACTCCGCGCGCGCGCAGATGATCGCGCAACACCTCACGCCGCTCCTCCAACACCGGGCGCAGCAGCATCAGCCCGCGCCCCTGCGGCCAGACGGGCGACGCCGACCAGTCGCGCAGGCGCCCCAACGTCGCGCCCTCGGCCCGAATCCACTCGCCCTCGGCCACGTCATCGGCCGTGTGGCCGGTCAGAATAACACGCGCCCCCGCGTCCCGCGCGGCCTGGGCCAGCAGGGCGTGGCGCGCGGCCCGCG
>KB291790.1 GCA_000318405.1 Brevundimonas diminuta 470-4
GCCGTATCACCCAAAATCCCGCATAGCTCCGCAGCGACTGCTCGGGGCGCTTCATCCAGATGGAGAAGCACTGCGGTATATACGAGCGCGCTGATGAGGACGTCGCGTTCGTCAGCAATCGCCCTTATGCGCGACACGAGCGGTTTCGACATTGCAAGCGTGGTTGACGGCGACGAGGTTGGCCCGGTGAGAAGCGCCTTGCTCCAGTGCTGTATCTCATCATCTAGGAACCGTTCGATCACAGCGGCGTAGAGGTTAGCCGCTGTAGCGCCGGTTTCTCGTGCTTCTGCCTTCATGCGTTTGTGCGCCCAACTGGGAATGCGCACAGAGAGCGTAGAACGCGGTATGCCCCAATCGCGATCAGGGAGATTGGCATCGTTGGGTTCAGCAACCATTCTTAGCGGACCTTCTCTCCGGACGTGGAGAGAATCGCCCATTGGGGAGTCGCCGTCCAGTCGTTGCGCGCTGACCTAGTTGAAACCGCTGAACGCAGCCGCGATCGCGCAGTTGTACCAGCGCTCCTGAAGATCCCGCGACCACAGGCTGGTACGCAAACTTAGTTGGTGAAAATTGTGGATTGGCAGTGCCAACGCCAGCAACAGCAGCGGGTCCGGTTCCAAGTTAACCAATACGCGGCGGCGGCCGCGAGGCACGGCCAGATGAATGTAATTCGACATCCATTCCCCAAGGCCGTCGCACGCATTGGCTCGTATGCTCAAGGCCGTTCGAACGAGTAGAAGTCTGTCCGCTCCAGAATGAGCGTACATGATCCCCTGGGGAAGCTGCGTGCCCCATGACTGAACGGAGCGCCCTCTCCTCCGTCTTTCAAAGACGCCCATGACCGAGCCAGGCCCAGTCACGAGGTTGGCTTGGACAGAGAGCGCATCAACGAGGTCGGAAATTTCATTTGTAAGCAGTTTCACGGGGGCCGCGCTATCAGCGATAAACGCTGCGGTCTGCTGGAGGCCACCAGTCGCTGGAAATTATTGCGATACGCTGTGCATCGTCTTCGGTAGCTGAAGCCATAATGCGGGGATCGAGATGATCGAATGTTGCGGTCACAGCACCCCTCCCCAGCTGTCGTCATCAAGCGTGGCCGTCCCAGTTGCGAGCCGGTCATGACGCATTCGTTCCTGCGCCCTGCGTAGGATTTTGGACGATTGAGCTTCTGATAGGAGGTATTCCTCGGTCCGCCGTTGGGCTTCCCTCGCGAGCAGCCCTTCAACGTGATCTCTCCGTTGTGCAGCCATGACCCGATGAAATTTATAGAACCACAACGTGGGATGTCGCTCTGGATCGTGCGGGAAACGGAACGGGATGGTCGTGTAGCGCCCAGGTTGAAGCTCGACATATAATCGGCTCAAGTTCCGGGGGTCATATTTGACCAGGACCCGCCGGACGCCACTGGCGAACGCTATCGTAGTATCGGCTGAGGCGTATTCCTGCCCAAACTTCTTGATGCCGGTTCGTGTGATCGTCGCTTCGAAATGGGGGAAAAGGTCGAGCCGAAAATGGTCGGCGTCATCTGGTAGTCGTGGAAGCAGGCCGGCTGCTTTGGCGTTCCACGCCTCGAGTGGGGAGCAGCCAAGAGATGAGTGGACTGATCGGTTGTAGATGCCCACGATCTGACGCGCGAAATACATCTCCAAGTCGTCGATCGTCAGTCTCGCTCCCTTGCAGGAGTCGTAGTCATCCGCCTTAGATCGGGGTCGTCGCAGAGCAGGCTCTGCCCTATGCGGGCGTCGCAGACCACATGGCCCATAACCACGCCGTCACGCAGCACGGCCGGGCTCATCGCCATGGTCGTTCCGTATTCGAGGTTTCGAACCGTTTGCGGCGCGGCGTTCAGTCCCCGATCCAGCGTAGCCAAGGCCTCGCCAAAATCTGAGGCGAAGGTGATCCCGTCCAGCCGATTGATCGGAACACCACCGTCAACCTCGACCAGCAGATCCCTGATGGCGGCTCCTAGCCCCTGTGCAATAGCCTCGTCCCCAAACCCCTTCAAAGTCAGGGGGATGAGGCTTGGCGGCGCGACGGGGTCCTGCTGGTCGGGATCGCGTGAAGACGGTCCCAGCAGGGGCGCGCCGCCTGCGGCACGCGGCGTCGGCCCTTGGTCCAAGTCCGCGACGGCGCTCTCGATCACCCGTTCGAGTTCGCCGAACGCCCGGCCGCCAATGTAACGACGATAGTCGTCGAGCTCCGGATCCTGATGAGAGGCGATGAAGAAGGTCGCGCTGCAGGCTGCCGCCCACAGGTTCCAGAGGGAGAAATCGGGGGAATCCGCACCGGGCTGGAGCCCGACGAGGAGACAATGGGAGGTCAGAGGCATGACCACAGCGCGTCGCGACGCCGACTGCGACGCCATGAGCGGTTCGGGCAGAGGGGCGTCGCCGAAGGCCACGGCGATGCAGTCCGGTAGCGCTACGATCTGGTCGGACGGGACCACCGTCCACCGCAGGCCGACGAGTTGGTTCGCCATGCCCGGCGCAACGGGTCCCTCGCCGAGAATGTCGGCATGCAAATCCCTGATGCCGCCCCCTTCGATCATCTCAAGTCCGGCCAGGGTCATTCCGATGGCCTCGGAGCGCGCTTTGGCCCATATATCGGGAAATTTCTCCCGTCCAAACGCAAAGGCGATCTCACCTAGGGTATCGTCGTCCAGCGGCAGATTGGGAGGCAAGGACTGTCGTCCGAAGCCGCCCTTGAGGTGGGCTGCGAAGCGAGGATTGAGGCGTGCCACGTCGAGCCCGAGCATGCGCCGCACCCGGCCTTCGTCGGTGAACACCTCCGATGCGGCAAGGGCCAGCCGTCGGGCACCGAACCGGAGGAGTTCCCGCGCATGGGCATTGCGATAAACTAAATGGGTGATGACTTCCGCCGCTAGATCGGCCTCGACATCAGACCCGCCTTCTAGCGCTCTCAGCGTGTTCAGGAGTATCTGGAGACGCCCGTTTTCATAGCGCGTGAGCGCTTCATCCAGAGTCTCGACGCCGTCGAGCCGGGGGGACGAATAGAACCGGTTTTGAGCTCCTACATTGAGCGTCGCCTCGCGTCTTGCGGGACGATCGCAATGGTAGAGCCAGACCTTGGCAAGGCGCCCTTTGCCGGGGGCCTTGAACCCCCGCTGCACATGCTGTGGGATGTAGTGTTGATGGTCTCCCTTCATGGAAGCGGCAAGATCACGAGTAACTCACCGGCGAGCAAGCGAGGCCAGACGGCTAAATCGTCTGTCCTTCATCGCCGCTGACCAACGCGCCGCCATCGCCGTCAGGGCGACATCCAAGTCGTGAGGAATGACGGCGCCCTCTTCCTCGCCGATGGTCCGATCCAGAAGGGTGAGCATCGACTTGGCCTCGGCCTGCGTCCGCGGAAACTTGAGTTCGCGACCTCCGCCGTCCTCGCGAACATAGATCCGGTACTCCCACAGAGACCAGACGTCGAAGGGCATCAGATAATCGCCCAGAGCGGCGACCGCCTCAGAGAAGGCCGTGTCGGCGGCCGCCGGCAGAGGTGCGAAGGCGTCAGCCACCTCGGAGGATTGAGCGGACCGGTCCCGTGGCCAGCCGCCCACGAGGATCGGAAGGACGCCTGAGGTGAAGGTCTTCTCCGGCTCCTCCGCATCAGCGACGAGGCGGGTCAGGGCGCGGGCACAGACAGCTCGGACCTGAGCCCCCCCAAGTCTCAGGACCTGTTCCGTCTGCGCCAGACTCACGGGCGGGTCGGTTTCGTCGCGCAGGGCAATGGCCACAGGAAGGATCAAGCGTTCGGCCAGTCGCGACCGCACGTCCGAGGACAGTCGGTCGTCGAGGATTCGGCGCACCATCTCTGTCGAAATCATGGCTAGGGCGTCGGGAGCGAGCAGGCCAATCCGGGCGATGGCATCCCAGAGCTCGGGCGCCACCTCGTCCTGGGCCGCCAAGGGGCCGAGAAGCCGTGCCTGTGTCCAGACCGGGTCGATATGGTTAAGAAATCGCGCTTCGAGCAGGAGACGATATAGTCCATGCCGCCCCCCTTCGCCGGTCGTGTCGAGGATGAGCTCCCTCCCCTGCGCCAGCACAGGGTCCTCGAAAGCCCTCTTCGTGGCCTCGCCCTTGGGGAAGAGGCGGAAATAGGCCGACATCATTCGGCCTGCCGCCGAATTTAGCGCGCGCGAGGCCAAGCGTTCGGTCGGGGCCTCCTCGAACAGCCCGTCATCCTCGTCCTTCGTCTCTGTCACGGTGACGGCCGCGGCATAGGGCCACCACTCTAGCCAGAGCGCCGGCAATCGCGCATCATCCGGTAGTCGACCGAGGGCCTCCTCGAACAGATAGGCGACACCGGGCGCCGCCGCCTTGCGCGCGGACTCCGGAACACCCGCGAGGAGGTCAACGAAGGCGGAGACCAGGGCCGTCTCCATCCGCCCCGGTTCCCCCTCTTCCACGCCGATGCGGTCGCGGAGCGAGAAGGCCAGAGCGCCGACGATCCGACCCCGGTTCAAAAGCGCCGGGTCGGCCTGCATCCGATCGAAGACCGCCTGCCAATTCGCCCCGATGGCGTCCAGGGTATTGCGTCCCTCAGTGTAGGGGGTATCGGTCAGAGCCTCCTCGATCTCCGCGAAGGCGGTTGCCGAGGTCAGATCGAGATCGAGCCGGGACCGCGACGGGACATAACTGTCACCAGTCCTGTAAAGATCCTCGCTTCCCCACATCGCCTCGAGGTCGGCATGGTCGGCCAGCCAGGCAATCGAGGCCGGGGTCAGGACCGCGCCCGCCTTCTGCATCCGACGCAGCTCTGCATAGGCGTCGCCGGTCTGACGTTCGTCTCGACGGGCTCGCGACAGGTCCCGACGGAAGAGACGAGCCGGCGGACCGCGACGGATCCGGCGCTCGAGCCGATCGCGAACGTCGGCGGTCAGATCCCCGTGCCGGCGGCTCCGGAGCTCCGCGAACTCCGGATAGGCGTGGACGCCCCAGAGTTCTTCCTGCGTCACCGACAGGCCCCAGGGATCAAGCCGGTCGGATGGAACGACGGCGGGATCGAGCGCGGCGGCGGCCCAGAGACGTCGAGCGATGGGCCAGGACGAAAGCGCCAGCGCATCGACGCGCATTCTAGCGGCCTCTGGGTCGATCGCGCCCAGTCGCGAAAGGGCCGCGCTGACCAGGCGGGTGATCGGCACAAAACCCCCGCGATACGCGTCAGGATCATTGTCGCCGTCGCGATCACCGTCGCCGTCCGCCGGATAGACTCGCGCGATCCAGTTGGCCGACCAGGTGAGCCCCAGTCGGTCTGCCTGATGAAGACCTGAGAAGAGGACGCCCTGGGCGCGGTCGAGCAGTTCCTCCCACACGCGCGGATCGGCGCAGTCCGCCAGACCGATCTCGGCCAAGCGAACATGGTGGTCCGGCTCGAAGGCCAGCGCCAGCAGGTGCGCGACCGTCCGCGGCTTGCCGCGAACGGGTTCGCTGAACGGGCTTCGCGGCCGGATCTTGAGACGGGGGACCGCCAGATCGACGATGGAACCGACGAAAATGCGGGGATCGATGCCGCGCCGGATGGCGTCGTCGATCTCGATGACGGTCATGTCGGGATCGTCGGCTGTGCCATCCTGCCAAGCCTCGATCACGCAGCGCCAGGCCGTCATGTAGAGTTCTGGCAGGGCTTCCGAGCGCGAGAAGACAGCGTCGCGTACAGCGCGTCGTTGCGCATCCGCGCCCGGACCGAGCGCCGCCGCCCAGACCAGAACCGCCCGATCCTGCAAACGCCCCTCGATGAATAGTCGGGTGGCCCGCCGCACATGGTCATCGACCGGCCGAGGTGGACGCCGCCCCCTCATGAGCCTTGCCTCGGCTCGCTGAGCACCTTGATCGCCTCGTCGAGCCAGCCGGGATCGGCGCCGATCTCGCCGAGGAACCGCGCCAAGGTGCCCTGTTCGGTTCTCAGAGCGCGGCGGAAGATGTAGCCGAACAGGGCGACATCGGCCTCCGACGCTTCGCCCCGGGCTCCACGACAGATGCGTCGCAGCCGTTGCCGCGCCCACCGGTCCTCACCCGTCGGGGGGATGCTCGCCGCCCAGGCCTTCAGCAACCGAGCGAGTTCTGCATGATGGTCGGCCTTGTCGTAGCAGATCGGAAGGATGGAGCGGGCCGCCCAGTCTTCGCCGACGGTCAAGTCTCCTGCCGTCCGCGGCGCAAACACATAGCGATCCTTCAGGTCAGGGAAATGCAGGCTGTCGCCCGCCACCGCGTTCATCAGATAGCGGAACGGGGGATCGTTGACGCTGTAGCCGACGATGACGAGGTGAAATATCCGCGCTGCGTCATAGATGAAGTCCGCCGTCAGCCGCCGCCTTAGATAGAGATCCCCGAAATCCTGGTCGGTTAGAACCAACTGACGCGACTGTTTTGGGTCGAGCATCCCGTGGATGTGAAAGACGCCATGGAAGCCTGGGCCGCTGCTGGGCCTTGGAAGGCCCTCCAGTCCGTGGCTTGCGACCTTTCCCGGTCTCGCTGCTTCCTCGTGCAGTCGGTCGAAGTTGGTCGTCGCGACGAACACCTCGCCGAAGCGTCGCGCTAGGAGGTTGATCGAGGTATGGAGCGAGTTGGGAGCTTCCGCCACATCAAGAACTTCGCCGGCAGCCACCCTCAGGCGACTGACGGGCTCGCTGGCCCGCGCCATCCGGCGCTCGAGCATACCCAGCACCATGTCGAACTCGTTGGAGACGAAGCGCTTGAACTCGGCGCACTGCCGAGGATCAAGCCCTTCCATGAACGCTTCCTTGGCCTTGGGCGCCTCCGAAGGGGAAACCTCCTCTTTCATCCAATCGTCCATCGCCTGGCCGAGGCGGGCATCAAGCCGCTTGGCGATCTCACAAACCAGCCCTTGGAAGTTGGGAAGATTGGAAGGTGCCGGGGCGGAAACCCCAGCTCCGGTCAGAAACAGAACGCGGCCTTGGTCACGCGCCAACAACAGGTCTTCGGGAAGACCCGGGAGGTCGTCCTCCAGATAGATCAGGGCGTTGGTCATGTCGGTCCAATCGACAGTTCGATACGGATTTGCCGACTCCCGTCAAGCTTGTGGAGGCTAGCGCATCGCTTGATATTGCAACCGTCCCGAGTGCGAATAATCAATAAGTTCCATAGGCAGAAAGCGGACCTCGCCAAATGCCGCTTCGAGTCAGGAGCGGACCTTGGGTTGATCGAAAACGCAGTGCGACTCGCAGTCGCGCATTTTTCGAACGGGAATTCCGGATTCGCGCGACCTATTCGAATAAGTGCGAATGCGGGCCTGACGATTGCGGACATATCAGTCGCAAGGTTTGCGATCAGTGACATCAGACTTGGTCGTATGGCGGCGCGAGCCAGATGACTGCGGGAGCGCCTTGTGACCATTGGCTTGAAACGTTCCGCGCCGACTCTGGCGGAGGCTCCCAAGCGCTCAAAGTGAAGGGAGATCGCTGTGATGAACCAGTGTCCGCGTCCATTTTTCTTCCACGCCAGCCGCTGTAACTTGACGCCTAAGGACGCTGGTCTTTACTGTTTTTCTGTTTCAACAGCGGGCCGTGCACCCTTTCCGCGCGCGTTGCGTTAGGGACGCAGCAGGACGGGGGGCGTGTTGAAGACACTGGCCAAAACGATTGACCTGGTCGCGGCCTTCGACGCCTCGCCTAACCCCTATATGCTGCTGGACCGCGACCTGCGATTTGCAGGGATGAATCAGGCCTATCTGGATGTCACCCAGCGTACGCGCGAAGAACTGATCGGCGCCTATGTCATGGATGTCTTCGGGGCGGCAGAGGGCGGCCCTGGTCATGATGACAGCCAGCGTCTGGAGGCCTCCTTCAGGAAGGTGCTGGAGAGCGGCGATTCCGATCATCTCGCCCTACTCCACTATCCGATCCGCACGAGGGCGCCGCAGGGCGAGACCCTATTCGAAGATCGCTATTGGAGTTGCACCCACACGCCGATCAAGAACGATCGGGGCGAAGTCACCCATATCCTGCAGCATACCAGTGAGAGCTATGCCGGGAAATGGGTGACGGGG
>KB291791.1:0-13943 GCA_000318405.1 Brevundimonas diminuta 470-4
GTCCGGCGGGGCGGCGTCGGCGCCCGCCCAGTGCGCGGGCGCGCGAGCGTCCAGCGCCGCGTCCAGATCATCGCCCAGCGCCGCCGCCAGCGCGGCTTCATACCCCTTGGCCGCCGACACCTTGTCTAGCGCGGGCGGATGCTCGCGCTTGCCCGTAACCAGCAGTTGAGCCAGCCCGCGCGCCTCGGTTTGCAGACGGCCCAGTCGGTCTTCAGCAGCGCGGGCGGCGGTCCGCGCCTCCTGTTCGGCGCGGGCGATGTCGCTGCGTTTGGCCTCGGCCGCCTCGACGGCCTCGCGCGCGGCGGTCAGGTCGGCCTGCGCTGTCTCCAGCGCAGCCTTGGCCGTTTCGATCTCGGGCGTCTCTAGCGGGCCGAGGGCCTTGCGTTCGCGGCGGGCCTGTTCGTGCTGGCTTTTCACGCGCGCCAGCCGGGCCTCGGCGTCGCGCTTTCTGGCGCTTTCGGCGTTGGCGCGGGCCTCGACGGCGGCCAGCGTCCCGGCCAGCCGCTCGACCTCGGCGTCGGCGGCCTTGCGCGCGTCTTCCGCCTCCAGCAGGGCGCGTTCCAGTTCCGGCCCGCGCTCGGGGGCGGCGGCGATCTCGGCCTTCAGCTTCTCCAGCTCGCGGTCCAGCCGTTCCAGCTCGCGCCCGGCGTCGGCGGCCATGCCGTCCTCGCGCGCGCGGTCGGCCTCGATGCGGGCGACCTCGGCCTTCAGGCGATCGACCTCGGCGCGGGCGGCCTGTTCGGCCATGTCCAGCCGGTCGCGCTCGATGATGGCCCGGTTCAGCAGGGCGGTGGCCACCGCGTCTTCCTCGCGCGCGGGCTTCAGCCCTTCCTGCGCGTTCAGGGCCGCCGTCTGGGCCGCCGCCGCCGTCGTGGTCGTCTCGGCGACGAGCCGGTCGGCCTCGCGCAGTTCGGCCGCCGCCGTCTCGGCCGCCGCCTTGGCGTCCGTCCAGCGGACGTAGAGCAGGGCCGCTTGAAGCGCGCGGATCTCGGCTGAGATCTTCTTGTACTTTTCCGCCTGACGCGCCTCGCGCTTCAGCTTGTTCAGCGTCGACTCCAGCTCCTTGCCGATGTCGTCCAGCCGGTCGAGGTTGGTCTCCGCCGCCCGCAGGCGCAGCTCCGCCTCATGGCGCCGGGTGTGCAGGCCCGCCACGCCCCCGGCTTCTTCCAGGATGCGGCGGCGGTTCTGGGGCTTGGCGGCGATCAGTTCGCTGATCTGGCCCTGACGCACCAAAGCCGGGCTGTTGGCCCCGGTCGAGGCGTCGGCGAACAGCAACTGTACATCGCGCGCCCGCACCTCCTTGCCGTTGATGCGATAGGTCGAGCCGCGCCCGCGCTCGATCCGGCGGGTCACCTCCAGCATGGGGCTGTCGGTAAAGGGTTGGGGCGCGCGCTTGCTGGCATTGTCGATGGTCAGCTGGACTTCGGCGTGATTGCGCGGCGGACGGCCCGCAGCGCCGGCGAAGATCACGTCCTCCATGCCCTGGCCGCGCATGGCCTTGGCCGAGTTGGCGCCCATGACCCAGCGCAGGCTTTCCAGCACGTTCGACTTGCCGCAGCCGTTCGGACCGACGATGCCGGTCAGCCCGGCCTCGATCTGCACCTCGGCCGGGTCGACGAAGGATTTGAAGCCGACGAGCCGGAGGCGCTGGAACTGCATCGCGTCGGCGTCAGCGCGCCCGGATCAACGGGTCGATGGCCGCCGACAGGGCCTCCAGCGAATGGTCGCTGACCCGCTTGCCGTTGACGAAGAAGGAGGGGGTGCCCGTCACGCCTGCGGCCACGGCGCCTTCGACCTCGGCCTGCAGGGCCTGGCTGGTGGCGGGCGCCTTTAGGCAGGCCTCGATCTGCTCCTGCGTGCGGCCGCTGACGGCGATGGCGTTCATGAACCATTCGCGGGCGTCGCCCTTTTCGAAGGCGGCGGCCTGACCGCTCATGAATGAATGGGCCACGTCGAAGAAGCGCTCCGCCGCCGCGCATCGCCCGATGCCCGCCGCCGTCGAGGCGATCTGGGCCGGGGCCGTGGGCATGTCGCGGAACACCAGCCGCACCTTGCCCGTGTCGATATAACGAGCCTTGAACTGCGGCAGGACTTCATTGGTCCAGTCGGCGCAGTGGTTGCAGGTGAAGGAGGCGTATTCGATCACCGTCACCGGGGCGTCGGCCCGGCCCATGACCCTGTCGGCGGCCGTCACCGCCGGGACCGCCGCCTGCGCGGAGGACGAGGGTGCGGCGGACTTTCGGACCAGATCCAGCGCTGCGGCGGGAGCGGCGCTCAGGCCGACAATCGCCAAGGCCGAAATGAGAGGCGGAATGTGACGGGTCATGAGCGGTTTATAGCAGGGGATCGATGTGGGCTGACAGGCCTGCCAGCGATTTGTCGTTCACGATCTGGCCGTTGACCATGAGAGTCGGGGTGCCGGTCACGCCCGCGGCCGAGGCCTGCCTGATCCGCTGCTCGAGGGCGGCGATGGCGGCTTTGTCAGAGGGGCAGGTCTTGAACTGCGCCTCGTTGAGCCCGGCGGCCTGCGCCGTGCGCAGCAGGACGTCGCGCGGGGCGGCGCCGCCGTGCATCTCGGCCTGTGACCGCATCAGATGGTCGATCACCTCGAAATATTTGTCCTCACCGGCGCAGCGGGCGATCAGGAAGCCCGCGACCGCCACGTCCTGAGGGGGTGTCGGGAATTCGCGGAAGACGAAGCGGACCTTTTGGGTGTCGACGTACTTGGCCTTGAAATCAGGCCAGACCTGCTCGTTCCAGGCGGCGCACGCGGCGCAGGTGGTCGAGGCGTACTCGACCACCGTGACCTTGGCCCCTTCGGCCGCGCCGATCGCCATGTCGCCTTCGGCGACCGTCTTGCCGCCGCCGCCCTGGCCGCAGGCGGACAGGATCAGAGCCGTGATCGCCATGCCGACGACCGCTGAACGCTTCATCATGTCCGCCCCCCTCCGTTTGGACGTTTACTTCGCCAGCGCCGCGTCGATGGCCTCGGACAGGCCGGACAGGGAGTTGTCGGCCACGTTCACGCCGTTGACGGTGAAGTAGGGCGTGCCGGTCACGCCGGCGCTGATGCCCGCCTGAATACGCTTCTCCATCGCCTCGATGGCGGACTTGTCGCGGATGCAGTCGTTGATCTGCTGCTCGCTGAGGCCCGCCGCCTGGCCCGCGCGGAACAGGGTGGTGCGCGGCGCCACGCCCGCCAGCCATTCCTTCTGGCTGGCCATGATGTCGTGCACGACGTCGAAATACTTGTCCGGACCGGCGCAGCGGGCGATCAGGAAGCCGGCGACGGCGATGTCCTGCGGCGGCGTCGGGAATTCGCGGAAGACGAAGCGGACCTTGTTATTGTCGACGTACTTCTTCTTGAACTCGGGATAGACTTCCTCATTCCAGACGGCGCAGTGACCGCAGGTGATCGAGGCGTATTCCACGACGGTGACCTTGGCGCCTTCGGGCGCGCCCTGGGCCATGTCGCCTGCGACTTCGCCCCCGGCGCCGCCGCCCGAACAACCGGCCAGCACGGCCATCGAAGCCAGGGCGGCGGCGGACAGGGCGGCGCGGCGGCTCATGGCGGCGTATTTGAAGGTCGGGGCCATCGGAGGTCCTTGTCAGAAATGAGAGTCGGAAGCGTCGCGCGATTCTCGCGCGCGAGCGAAAACGTCTGAATGTCGAGAACGCCGGTGGCGAAGATTTGTCAACGTCACTCTTTGCGCGGCGGCTGCGACAGCACGGCGCGGCCCAGCTTGCCCAGCGCCGCCTTCAGCCCGTCAGGGGCGGCCTCGACCGAGGCGTTCAGCTCCGCTTCCATCGCGGCGGGCAGGGGCGGCAGGGCCGCGCGACCGCGCGGGCGGGGCTTGGCTCCGGCGGCGGGCAGGGGCTTCACCGGCCCTTGGGCGATGCGCAGTTTCTCGACCGACCCTGCGCCCAGAAACAGGTTCACCCGCTGGATGATATCGGCTGACTGGTGCTGGACCAGCAGGGCGGCGGGTCCGGCGACGCGCAGCTCCAGCGTGCCGCCGGCGTTGCCGCGTCCCTTGGTCAGCTTCTGCGGGCGGGTGACGCGGGCCAGCCGCTCGCCAACGATCTCGACCCAGCGCGGCTCCAGCGCCGAGGCGCCGCGCCCGAACTGGGCGTCCAGCTTCTTGATCAACGGCGCCAGCGAACGCCCGGCCGGAGGCGGCGGGCGCAAGGGCGGGCGCGTCCGGCGCCGGGCCAGGATTTCGCGCGCTTCGCTTTCGGTGGGCAGGGGACGACGCATTCGTCCTATATAGCCTGACCGATGACCGACGTCCTCTCTCTCCGCGCCGCCCTGCTCGATTGGTACGACGCCCATGCGCGCAGCCTGCCGTGGCGCGCGCCGCCGGGGGCTGAGGCGAAGACCGACCCCTATCGCGTCTGGCTGTCCGAGGTGATGCTGCAGCAGACGACGGTGCCGCACGCCGCCCCCTATTTCGAGCGCTTCACGACGCGCTGGCCGACGGTGGCCGACCTGGCGGCCGTCGAGGACGCCGAGTTGATGGCCGCCTGGGCGGGGCTGGGCTACTATGCCCGGGCGCGAAACCTTCTGGCCTGCGCCCGCGCCGTGGCGGCCGAATACGACGGCGTCTTTCCGCAGACCGAGGCCGAGCTTCTGACCCTGCCGGGAGTCGGCGCCTATACCGCCGCCGCCGTGGCCGCCATCGCCTTCGACCAGCCCGCCAATGTCGTTGACGGCAATGTCGAGCGGGTGATGAGCCGCCTGTTCGCGGTCGAGACGCCTTTGCCCGCCGCCCGGCCCGAACTGCGGCGGCTGGCGGCCCTGTTCGTGGACGAGCACCGGCCGGGCGACTGGGCGCAGGCCTTGATGGATCTGGGCTCGGGCGTCTGTCGGCCTCGGTCTCCGCTATGCGATCAGTGTCCGCTCGCCTTCGGTTGCGAGGCGCTGAAGACGGGGACGCCCGAACGCTATCCCCTGAAGACGAAGAAGGCTGAACGGCCGCATCGACGCGGCCACGCCTTTGTGCTGAGGGACGGCGCAGGCCGGGTCGCCCTGGTGCGACGGCCGGACAAGGGTCTGCTGGGCGGGATGGCGGGCCTGCCGACCTCGGACTGGGGCGGGGCGCCGGAATTTGCGCCGCCGGTCGATGCGGACTGGCGCGCGGCCGGATCGGTGGAGCATGTCTTCACCCACTTCAGCCTGACGCTTGAGGTTTATGTGGCGAAGGGCGAGGGCGACTTTCTCTGGACGCCCGAGGAAGAGGCGGCGAAGGCCCTGCCGACTGTGTTCAGGAAGGCGCTGGAGCGGGCTTTAGGACCCCTCTCCCGGCGGGAGAGGGCTTGAGCGCACGGCGGCGCAGCCGTCGTCCTGGCGCGAAAGGGTGAGGGGTTTGTCCCGTCATTCGGCCGAAGGCCGCCGTCTCGCCGTACTCTACGGCCTTCGGCCGACTTCACCCGTGAACCCTCACCCTTTCTCCTGTTCCAATCGCTGCGCTCTTGGAGGCTCAAGCCCTCTCCCATCGGTAGAGGGTCAGCCGGTGGCTCGTAAATTCACCGTGCCGCTGCGTTCACGCGGCATGACGACGACATGGCCGTTCAGGCGTTGGAAGTGCAGGTCGATCACGCCGTCGCCGACCTTCAGCCGCGTGATCGACAGTCGGTCCAGCCCGGCGGGCAGGGCGGGATTATTGACCTCGACCAGACCCTCGGCGGCGTCGATGCTCAGGCCCAGCACCGACTGCATCATCAGAAAGACCGACCCGGCCGCCCAGGCCTGCGGCAGGCAGGCGACCGGATAGGCGATCGGCGGCTCGCCCGTTTCGCGCACGAAGCCGCAGAACAGTTCGGGCAGGCGCATCTGGAAATGAGCGGCCGAGCCGTAGATCTCGCCCAGCAGCATGGCTACCGCATGCCGCTCGCCGTAACGCGCCATGCCGGCCGCCGCCAGCGCCGTGTCGTGCGGCCAGACCGAGCCGTTGTGATAGCTCATCGGGTTGAAGCGGGCCTGCCCCTTGGCCAGGGTCCGCAGGCCCCAGCCTGAGCGGAACTCGGCCGTCAGCATCCGCCGCGTCACCCGCCGCGCCCGCTCATGCGAGGGCAGGCCCGTGAACAGCAGGTGCCCGGCGTTGGAGCCGATGGCCCGGCACTGCTCGCCGTCGCCGTCCAGGGCGATGGCGTAGAAGCCCTCGTCCTCCATCCAGTAGCGCTCCTCGACAAGGGCGCGCAGCGCCTCGGCCCGGTTCGCCCATTCTGCGGCGCGGCCGTCACCCAGGACGGCGCCCATTTCGGCCAGAGCCTTCCACGCGGCGAAGGCGTAGCCCTGAACCTCCAGCAGGGCGATCGGTCCCTTGGGAAAGCGGCCGTCGGCGTGGAAGATGGAGTCCTCGGAGTCCTTCCAACCCTGGTTCGACAGGCCGGTGTCCGCCGCGCGGGCGTAGTCGATCAGGCCGTCGCCGTTGCTGTCGCCGTAGTCGTTCATCCAGCCCGCCGCCGCGATCAGATGGGGCCACAGGACGCGGATGGTCTCATAGTCGTTGGTCCGTCTGGCGTAGGCGCCGGCCAGGGCGATGAACAGGCAGGTGGTGTCGACCCCGCCGTAGTAGAGGCCGAAGGGGACCTCGCCCAGCACGCTCATCTCGCCGCCGCGCGTCTCGTGCATGATCTTGCCGGGAGCGGAGTCCATGAAGGCGTTGGTCTCGGTCGCCTGACGCGAGGCCAGATAGCTCAGCACGCCCTTGGCCAGGCCAGGGTCGATCCACAGCATCTGCCAGGCGGTGATGATGCCGTCGCGGCCGAACGGGGTCGAGAACCACGGCGTTCCGGCGTAAGGATAGGGGCCGGTCGGCAGGTCGGTGACCAGAAGGGCGATGTCCGCCCGCGACTGCCGCAGCCAGTCGTTGAAGCCCTGATTGCGTCCGCCCTCGACGATGGCGCCCCGCCGCAGCCGCCGTCGCATGGCCAGTCGCGCCAGAATGCCGTGCCAGCGCCAGCGCGCCTCGTCCGGCTGGTCGCAGGCGTCCAGACCGCATTCGATGAACAGGTCCAGGCTGCGCCCGCGCGGCAGGCTGAACATGAACTCGGCCCGGTTGGCGCTGAGGCGAGCGGGGGGCTCGGAAAAGGCCAGGCAGCTGGTGCGCTTCACCCCATCGAGCCCGGTATAGCTGAAGGTGACGCGCCGGCCGTCGATCACCGGCGGATGGATTTCGCCGCGCCTGCTTCTCGGCGTGCCGCGCACCTGGAAGATGTCGGCGAAGTCCGCATCGAACTCGAATGTCAGCGGCAGCAGGATGTCCTCGACGCCGTGGTTGACCATCCGCACCCGTTCGAACAGCCTGCGGTCCCATATGAAGCGCCGCCGCTCCAGATGCAGCACCCCCGCCGGGGCCGAGCGCCCGCCCATCGGGGGCAGAGGCCGGTTGGTCGAGTGGCAGGTGAAGAAGACATTGTCCTTGGTCACACCCGAACTGAGCCGGGAGGGCCGCGTCCGTCCGACCGTCAGGACGAAACGCGACAGCAGCCGCGTGTCCCGCTCGAACAGGCCGTCGGCCCCCGCCTTCACATCCCCCCAGTGATCGGCGACCAGGAAGGCGTCGCCGTCCTTCAGGGCCATCAGGGTCTCAAGCCCGTCCTGATCATTGGTGTCGGCGGCCGTGGCCTGGACCGAATAGGCGTCGTCCATAAGCGTCTCCGCTTGCGGTTCAGCTCCCCGTCTGGTTCGAAGCGAACGGTCGGGGTCGCAATTCAGTTCAGATGAAAACGGCGAGGCGCGTCAGGCCAGGGCGGCGAAGGTCTTCGCTTCCTCCAGAACCCGCATAGGCGCAGCAAAGGGCCGCCGCGCCAGAATCCCGCCGTAGACGTCCAGGTAGCGGCGCGCCATCGCCGTAGCCGAGAAGCGCAGGTCGAACCGGCTGCGGATGGCCTCCCGGTTCAGTTCAAACGCCCTGGCGGTCGCGGCGACCGCCTCGTCCATTGTCGAGACCAGAAAGCCGGTGACGCCGTCCTCGATGATCTCAGGCGTTGAACCGCAGGCGAAGGCCACGACCGGCGTGCCGCAGGCCATGGCTTCGATCATCACCAGGCCGAAGGGCTCGGGCCAGTCGATGGGGAACAGCAGGGCCTCGGCGCCGCCGAGAAAGGCCGATTTGTCCGCATCGCCGATCTCGCCGACGAACTGGACCAGAGGATTGTCTCGCACCAGCGGCTCGATCACCGTTTCCCAATAGACGCGGTCGGCGGCGTCGACCTTGGCTGCGATCTTCAGCGGTTTGTTCAGCCGGGCGGCGATCTCTATGGCGCGGTCCGGCCGCTTTTCCGGCGAGATGCGGCCCAGGAAGGCCAGATAGCCCTGCGAACGGGGCGAGAGCCGATAGAGGTCGCCGGGCATGCCGTGGTGCACGGTGGCGCGCCAGTTCACATGGGGCAGGGGGCGACGTTGGTCGTCGGAGATGGACACCAGACCGAACTCCGACCAGCGCTCATAGACCGGCGCCAGGTCTTTAAGGTCCAGTCGTCCGTGCAGGGTCGTCACCGTCTTGTCCGCCCAGCCCTCGAAGAAGGGAAAGTGGATCATGTCGGTGTGGAAGTGGATGATGTCGAAGTTGTCGGCGCGGTCCAGCACTTCGGCCAACTGACCCATATGCGCCGCGAGATCAGATTTCAGCGGCGCGGGGTCCAGACGGATGGCCTGATCGCGGACGGGGACCAGGCGGGCGCGGGTGCAGGCATCGGCGCTGGCGAACAGGGTGACGTCATGGCCAAGATCGACAAGGGCGTCGGTCAGGTGGGCCACCACCCGCTCCGTGCCGCCGTAAAGCCGGGGCGGCACGGCCTCATACAAAGGCGTGACTTGAACAATTTTCATGACTGGCTCCTGCGCTGCGTCGATACGCGGCGCCGAACCCTCAATCCGCCCCGGTCGCCCGAGGTTCCAGCGTTGCCGGAACGATAGTCTCCGTCTTCGCCTACTGCATCCCGGCCCGGATCTCGGCGCGCAGGGCGTCGATGGGGCGCAGGCCCGTGTCCGTCTTGAAACGCCAGTAGGTCCAGCCGTTGCACGCCGGAGCGTTCTCCAGCAGGGCGCCCAGCTTGTGGATCGAGCCGGTCAGGGCGCCGGACACCAGTGAACCATCGGCCCGCACGCGCGCCTCGCGCTCGCCCTTGGGGCAGTACAGCTTGTCGCCCGGCGCCAGCAGCCCTGCCTCGACCAGGGCACCGAACGGCACCTTGGGCTCGGCCTTCTTAGAGCCGGTGACGACCAGGTCTTCCGGGGCGGCGGGGATGACGGCCTTGATGCGCTGTTCGGCCAGTTTGGCGTAGGTTTCGTCGCGCTCGATGCCGATAAAATGACGGCCCAGACGCTTGGCCGCCGCCCCTGTCGTGCCGGTGCCGAAGAAGGGGTCCAGCACCACGTCGCCGACGCGGCTGGCCGACAGCAGCACGCGGTGCAGCAGGGCCTCGGGCTTCTGGGTCGGATGGGCCTTGTTGCCGTCCTCGTCCTTCAGCCGCTCGTGGCCGGTGCACAGGGCCAGCGTCCAGTCCGAGCGCATCTGGGTGTCTTCGTTGAAGGCCTTCAGTGCGTCGTAGTTGAAGGTGTAGCGCTTCTGATCGCGCGACTTGGCGGCCCAGATCAGGGTCTCGTGGGCGTTGGTGAAGCGCGTGCCCTTGAAGTTCGGCATCGGGTTCGACTTGCGCCAGATGATGTCGTTCAGCACCCAGAAGCCCAGGTCCTGCATCGCCGCGCCCAGGCGGAAGATGTTGTGATAGCTGCCGATGACCCAGAGCGAGCCTTCGTCTTTCAGCACGCGGCGGCATTCGCCCAGCCAGGCGCGGGTGAAGGCGTCATAGGCGGCGAAGCTGTCGAACTTGTCCCAGTCGTCGTCGACCGCGTCGACCTTGGAGTTGTCGGGGCGCAGCAGGTCGCCGCCCAGCTGCAGATTATAGGGCGGGTCGGCGAAGACCATGTCCACCGACTTGTCCGGCAGGCCCTTCAGCACCTCGATGCAGTCGCCACGCAGGATGACGTCGGTCTTCAACTCGGACATGGAAAAGCGGCCCCGGACAGATGAGGCGCTTATGGTGAATCCTTACGGTTAAGGCGGAGTAACCAAGATTCAGAAGAGGCGAAGGAAAGGGGGCGGCTGGCCGCAGCCGCCCCCTTCATGCCGTCAGGCCAGGGTGCGGACCTTGGGCTCGCGGTCCCACTGGCGCGTGGCGGCGGGGTTGATGAAGGCGTCGGCGCCGTTCGACAGGTCGACCACGCCGGCGTCCGCCTCGACCCCCGCCTTGTCGAGCAGGGGCTGGGCCTCGGGCGTATGACCGATGGCCTTCAGGTGCCCGAAGGCGTCCTTGGCGAAGTCGACGGCCGCGCCTTCGGTCAGCAGCTGCTGGCAGCCGTCGGCCGACAGCACCAGGGCCACCGCGTCGAACAGCACTGAGGGCGCGCCCGCGAGTTGATGATCCGCCTTCAGCATGGAGCCGTCCTTCAGCTTGGCCCCGCCGCGCTTCGGCGCGATGATCTCCACCGCCGCGCCGGCCGCCTCGGCCGCATCCTGCACCGCCGTGACCACGGCGCCGTCGGTCCCGTCGGTGACAAGTACGCCGACCTTCCGTCCCTTCAGGCTGTCAGGATATTTGCCGATCAGCCGCACGGCGGGCGACGGCTCCAGGTCGATCGGCTCTGCCGCCGCCGGGGTCTTGTCGGGCAGGGCCATGCCCAGGCCGTCGGCCACCCGTTTGGCGAGGTCTTCATCGACGTTGCGCAGATTGCCCATCACGCGGTTCCGCACGTGCTCCAGCGACACCTTCGACAGTTCGAACACGATGGCCGAGGCCAGGTGGGCCTGTTCCGGCGCCGCCAGGCTGGCGAAGAACATCCGCGGCTGGCTGTAGTGGTCGGCGAAGGTCTCGGAGCGCAGCCGCACCTTCTCCTTCTCCACCGGCTCGCGGAAGCTGGTGAAGCCGCCCTTGGCGTCGGCGCGGGGGCCGCCGTCCTCTCCCGCCTGCGCCAGGCTGTTGGGCTCATAGTTGGCGCGGCCGGTCGGCACCTGGGTCTGCATATGGCCGTCGCGCTGGAAGTTCTGGAAGGGGCAGCCCTTGGCCTGATTGATCGGAATCTGGTGGAAATTCACCGTGCCCAGCCGTGACAGCTGGGTGTCCTGATAGGAGAACAGCCGCCCCTGCAGCAGCGGATCGTCCGAGAAGTCGATGCCCGGCACGATGTTGGTCGGCAGGAAGGCGGCCTGTTCCGTTTCAGCAAAAAAGTTGTCGGGGTTCCTGTTCAACGTCATGTGCCCGATGACCTTGAGCGGATGGATTTCCTCCGGGATGATCTTGGTCGCATCCAGGATGTCGAAGGGCAGGGCGTCGGCTTCGGCCTGGGTCAGCACCTGCACGGCGAAGTCCCACTCAGGGAAGTCGCCCTGGTCGATGGCGTCGAACAGGTCGCGGCGGTGGAAGTCCGGATCCGCCCCGGCGATCTTCACCGCCTCGTCCCAGCAGGTCGCCTGCGTCCCCAGCCTGGGCCGCCAGTGGAATTTGACGAAGTGCGACTCGCCCTTGGCGTTGACCAGGCGGAAGGTGTTGACGCCGAACCCTTCCATCATGCGCAGGGAGCGCGGGATGGCCCTGTCCGACATGGCCCACATCACCGTGTGGGTGGTCTCGGGCATCAGGCCGACGAAGTCCCAGAAGGTGTCATGGGCGGACGCCGCCTGCGGATAGCCGCGGTCCGCCTCCATCTTCACGGCGTGGATCAGGTCGGGGAATTTGATCGCGTCCTGGATGAAGAAGACGGGGATGTTGTTGCCGACCAGGTCCCAGTTCCCCTCCTTGGTGTAGAACTTCACCGCAAAGCCGCGCACGTCGCGCGGCGTGTCGATCGACCCCGCGCCGCCCGCCACGGTCGAGAAGCGGGCGAACAATTCGGTCTTCTCGCCGACCTCGGTCAGGATCTTGGCCGTGGTGTATTGTTCAAGGCTCTCGGTCAGTTCGAACACGCCGTGCGCGGCCGAGCCGCGCGCGTGGACGATGCGCTCGGGAATGCGCTCGTGGTCGAAATGCTGGATCTTCTCGCGCAGGATGAAGTCTTCCAGCAGCGTGGGCCCGCGCGGCCCGGCCCTCAGCGAGTTCTGGTTGTCGCTGATCGGCGTCCCGTGGTTGGTGGTCAACCGCGTCTGGGGCGTCGAGGCCTGCTGATGCAGCTCCCCGCCTTGGCCGATGATGTCCTGGGTTGTCGATTTTTCGGGCACCGCGTCGCTCCTCCTGGCCGTCAGTGGCGAGCAACGAACGTTCGGTCTGCGCAATTGGGTGCCAAGCCTGGCCGATTTTACATATAATGCCGCGCAGGCGTCGTGGGCGTCTTCGCAGTCGGCGACGGTGCGGCTATGAGGCGTGCATGATCCGTCGTCTTCGCCCCGTTCCGTTCGCCCTTGGGCCTGTCCACTTCGTCGGCATCGGCGGCATCGGCATGAGCGGCATCGCCGAGATCATGCTGAAGATCGGCTATCAGGTGCAGGGCTCGGACGCCAAGGCCAGCGCCAACACCGAACGGCTCGAGAAGCTGGGCGCCCGCATCTACATCGGCCACGACGCCGCCCATGTGAGCGAGGGCGTTTCGGCGGTGGTCTATTCCACGGCGGTCAAGGCGACGAACCCCGAACTGGTCGTGGCGCGCGAACGCCGCATTCCTCTGGTGCGCCGGGCCGAGATGCTGGCCGAGCTGATGCGCCTGCAGTTCTCGATCGGCGTCGGCGGCACCCATGGCAAGACGACGACGACCTCCATGGTCGCGGCCCTGCTGGACGCCGGATCGCTGGACCCGACGGTGGTCAATGGCGGCATCATCAACGCCTATGGCACCAACGCCAAGGTCGGCGAGGGCGACTGGATGGTGGTCGAGGCGGACGAGAGCGACGGCTCCTTCCTGCGCCTGAAATGCACGGTCGCGATCATCACCAACATCGACCCGGAGCATCTGGACCACTACGGCGACTTCGACGCGGTGAAGAAGGCCTTCTGCGACTTCATCGAGGACATTCCCTTCTACGGCTTCGGCGTGGTCTGCCTGGATCACCCCGAGGTGCAGAAGCTGGCGGCCCGGATCGATAACCGCCGTCTGGTCACCTACGGCCTCAATCCGCAGGCCATGGTGCGCGCCGACAACGTGCGGATGGACCCGGACGGGTCGCGCTTCGACGTGGTGATCCAGGGGCAGGGCATGGCGGCGCTGGAAGAGCCTGCGCGCATCGAGGGCCTGCATCTGCCGATGGCGGGCTGGCATAACGTCTCCAACGCCCTGGCCGCCATCGCCGTCGCGCGCGAGATCGGGGTGGACGAGGACGCCGTCCGTGCGGGACTCGCTGGCTTCGGCGGGGTCAAGCGCCGCTTCACCACCACGGGCGTGGCTCACGGCGTGCGCGTCATCGACGATTACGGCCACCATCCTGTCGAGATCGCGGCCGTGCTGAAGGCCGCGCGTCAGGTGGTCCACAACGCCGACAACCCCGGCCGCGTCATCGCCGTGGTCCAGCCGCACCGCTACACGCGCCTGCGCGATCTGATGCAGGACTTCTCGACCTGTTTCTCGGACGCCGACAGCGTTCTGGTCGCCGACGTCTATCCGGCGGGCGAACAGCCGATCGAGGGCGTCGACAAGCACGCCCTGGTCGAGGGCGTGCGCCGTTACGGCCACCGCCACGTCGCTGCGCTGGAGAACGCCGCCGCCCTGCCGCGTGTCATCCGCGAAGAGGCGAAGCCGGGCGATCTGGTCGTCCTGCTGGGCGCCGGCGACATCACCAGCTGGGCCTACGCCCTGCCGGCGCAGCTGGAGGCGCTGGGCTGAATCTCACGCTCCCGCTCATCCCGGCGGACGCCGGGATCCAGTTAGAGCTTCACGACGAAGCCTTGCCGCCCTACATCGGATTGAACGTCAAACGGCTGGATGCAGCCAAAGCACGGGGTCCCGGCGTCCG
>KB291791.1:13963-37986 GCA_000318405.1 Brevundimonas diminuta 470-4
GGGTCCCGGCGTCCGCCGGGATGAGCGGATTACTGGATGGCCTGGACTGACAACCTCCCCGCCGTGCGCGGCAAGCTGCTGCTGAACGAGCCGCTGGGGCCCTACACCTGGTTCCGCGTGGGCGGGGCGGCGGACGCCCTGTTCATTCCGGCGGACGCCGACGATCTGGCCGAGTTCCTGAAGGCCCTGCCCGAAAGCGTGCCCGTCACGGCGATCGGCGTCGGCTCCAACCTGATCGTGCGCGACGGCGGGGTCGAGGGCGTGGTGATCCGCCTGGCGGGCCGCGCCTGGGGGCAGGTGACGACCGATGGCGTCATGGTCACGGCGGGCGCAGGCGCTCTGGACAGCATGGTGGCGCGCGCCTCGGCCAAGGCGGGCATCGCCGGGCTGGAGTTCTATGCGGGCATCCCCGGCTCCATCGGCGGCGCCCTGACGATGAACGCGGGCTGCTACGGCGCGGAGACGAAGGACGTGCTGGTTTCCGCCTGGGGCCTGAACCGCAAGGGCGAGCGGGTCGAACTGGCGCTGGCCGACTTCGGCTACACCTATCGCCATTCCAACGCCCCGGCCGACATCATCTGGATCGAGGCGACCTATCGCGGCACGCCTGACGCGCCTGAGGCCGTCGCCGCCCGCATCAGCGAGATCACCGAGCGCCGCGAGAAGACCCAGCCGATCCGCGAGAAGACCGGCGGCTCGACCTTCAAGAACCCGGACGGCCATTCCTCATGGAAGCTGGTCGACGACGCGGGCTGGCGCGGCAAGCTGCACGCGGTGACAGGCGGCGGCGCCAAGTTCAGCGAGCTGCACTCCAACTTCATGATCAACCCCGGCGAGGCGACCGCCGCCGACATCGAGGGGCTGGGCGAAGCGGTGCGCGCCGATGTGCTGGAAAAGACAGGCGTGCAGCTGAACTGGGAGATCCGCCGGATCGGGCGCCCGTAATCCTTCTCCCCTTGTGGGAGAAGGTGGCCCTTCAGGGCCGGATGAGGGGTGTCGGCGCGACAGTTCCTGATCCGCCTGCCA
Source organism: Brevundimonas diminuta 470-4 (assembly GCA_000318405.1). Lineage (GTDB taxonomy): Bacteria > Pseudomonadota > Alphaproteobacteria > Caulobacterales > Caulobacteraceae > Brevundimonas > Brevundimonas diminuta_B. The sequence goes on from KB291791.1 coordinate 14,990, forward strand.
CCTTCTCCCACAAGGGGAGAAGGAAAACGGTGACGAATTTCCTTCCACGACCCCGTATCGTTTCCAACCGGTTAACCGTATTCAGGGCATAGGGGCGGGCTAGTCTTCGGATGTTGCCATGCGTGCGCCCCTGAACACCCTCCATGTCGCCGTCCTGATGGGCGGCCTGTCGTCGGAACGCGAGGTCTCGCTGTCCTCGGGTCGCGGCTGCGCGGACGCCCTTGAAGGGCAGGCGGCCAAGGTCACGCGCGTCGACGCCGGGCGCGATCTGGCCCAGGTGCTGACAGCGCTGAAGCCCGACGTCGTCTTCAACGCCCTGCACGGCAAATGGGGCGAGGACGGCTGCGTCCAGGGCATCCTCGAGACGCTGAAGCTGCCCTATACCCATTCCGGCGTCCTGGCCTCGGCCCTGGCGATGGACAAGGACAAGTCCAAGGCCGTGCTGAGCGCGGCGGGCGTCGTCGTGCCCGGCGGCGGCCTGTTCGACCGGCACGAGGTCGCCAGCCGCCACGTCATCGACCCGCCCTATGTGGTCAAGCCGAACGCCGAGGGCTCTTCCGTCGGCGTCTATGTGGTGTGCGAGGGCGCCAACCGTCCGGTGGCCGAGGTCGGCGCCGACGACTGGGCCTATGGCGATCAGGTGATGGTCGAGCCCTTCATTCCCGGCAAGGAACTGGCGGTCAGCGTGATCGGCGAGGCGACCGGCCCGCGCGCCCTGACCATCACCGACATCACCCCGACCAAGGGCTTCTACGACTACGAGGCCAAATACGCGCCCGGCGGATCGCGCCATGTCCTGCCCGCCGAACTGCCGCCGCACGTCTTTGACAAGGCTTTACGCCAGGCCGAGCTGGCCCACGCGGCCATGGGGTGCCGGGGCGTCTCCCGCGCCGACTTCCGTTATGACGATGTTAACGACGTTCTCGTTCTGTTGGAGGTGAACACCCAGCCCGGCATGACCCCGACCTCGCTCGTCCCCGAGCAGGCGGCCTTTGTCGGTATGGATTATCGCGAACTGGTTCGTTGGATGGTGGAGGACGCCTCATGCCCGCGGTAGTGCGCGGCGGTCGGCGACAGTCTTCGGCCAAGGGCGGCGCGCGCGGCGCTCCGTCCGGCCGCGCGGCCGAGATCGGCCGTCTGGACATGTCGCCGCGTGTCGTGGCGGCGACCCTGGTGGTCGGCGTCGGCATACTGGCGGCCGTGCTGGCCACGGGCGCGAGGGCCGAGCGCATCTCGACAGCCGTCACCGACCGCTTTGACGCCGTGACGACCGGCATGGGTCTGAAGGTGCGCCAGGTCCACGTCACCGGCGCCTCGCCCGAGGCCGCCGCCGCCGTGCGCGCCGCCGTAGGGGTCCACGCCGATCAGCCTATCGTCAGCCTCGATCTGGCCGCCGTGCGCGACCGGGTTCAGTCGGTCGGCTGGGTCAAGGAGGCGCGCGTGGTGCGCCTGCTGCCGGACACCCTGATCGTGGACGTCAAGGAGCACGACCGTCTCGCCGTCTGGCAGGTCGGCGGCAAGGCGCACGTCATCGATGCGCAGGGCCTTGTCATCGAGGGCGCCGATGCGGGCCGTTATCCGCGCCTGCCGCTGGTGGTGGGCAAGGGCGCTGATCAGGCCGCCTCTGACGTCCTGCCTCTGCTGGCCCAGCGCCCGCGCCTGATGGCCAAGGTCGACGCCCTGGTCCGCGTGGACGAGCGCCGCTGGGATCTGCGCCTCAAGGACGGCGCCCTGATCCAGCTGCCCGCCGTGGATCAGGAATCCGCCCTTATCCGCCTCGACGCCCTCGACCAGCGCGAACGCCTGCTGGACCTGGGTTTCGCCCGCATCGACCTTCGCACGCCCGAGGAAGTGGCCGTTCGCCCTTCCGAAGGCGCCGTTTAACTCTCTGACCTTTTAGGACACGACCCATGGTTGGACGCAGCCGAGACATGAAGCCGGAACAGGGCAGGGGCGCGCCGCGCGCGCCGGTCGTGGCCGCGCTCGATCTCGGCCAGTCCAAGGTCGCCTGCTTCATCATGAAGCCCGACGGCGTGCGCCACGCCGACCGCACCATCCGCGTCGCCGGCGCCGGCCATGTCCAGTCGCGCGGCGTCAAGGGCGGGGCCATCGTCAACATGGACGAGACGGCTCAGGCCATCGGCCACGCCGTCGAACGCGCCGAACGCGCGGCGGGGGCGCCCGTCTCCGGCGTCGTCGTCACCACGGCCATCGGCCAGATGGCCAGCCACCGGGTGCAGGCGCGCGTCTCGCTCGGCTCGCATCCGATCAGCGACGCCGATCTGGCGCGCGCCATCGGCATGGCCCTGGCCCAGATCCGCCTGCCGAACCGGCGCCCGATCCACGTTCTGCCGATCGCCTGGTCGGTCGACGGCGCGCGCGGCGTCCACGACCCGCGCTCGATGCGCGGCGGCTCGCTCGGCCTCGACCTGCTGGTCGTCTCCATGTCCGAGGGATCGTTCAACGCCCTCAGCCACTGCCTCGAACTGGCGCACCTGGACCTTCAGGGTGTGGCCGCCGCGCCGGTCGTCTCATCCCTCGCCGCCTTGGAAGAGGATGAGATGGAGCTGGGCGCCCTGTGCATCGACATGGGCGGCGGCTCGACCTCGGCGGCGGTCTGGGGCGGGCGCTCCCTGCTGCATATCGAAAGCCTGAACGTCGGCGGCGACCATGTGACCGCCGACATCGCGCGCGGCTTGTCGACCTCCCGCGTCGGCGCCGAGCGCCTCAAGACCCTGCACGGCTCGGCCATGGCCTCGGCCAACGAAGACCGCGAAATGCTCGAAGCCCCGCCGCGCGGCGAGGACGCCTCCGCCGGTCCCGTCATCGTCCCGCGCGCCATGCTGAAAACCGTCATCGCCCCGCGCGTGGAAGAGACGCTGGAACTGCTGCGCGACCGCCTGAAGCACGCGGGCATGGGCCTCGAACCCGGCGCTGGCCTCGTCCTGACCGGCGGCGCCAGCCAGTTGAACGGCGTGCGCGAACTGGCCGTGCGCGTGTTCGACCGCCCTGTACGCCTGGGCCGCCCGCAACGCGCGCCCCACCTGGCCGACGCCGCCGCCGGCCCGGCCTTCTGCTCGGCCGCCGGCGTCCTGCTTCGCGCCGCCTACGGCCCGCGCGAGGCGGTCTCCGCCCGGAAACTGATGTCCCGCCAGATCACCGCCGCCGACGCCCCCAAGGTCCACCGCGGCGGCATGGTGGCGCGCGCGGCGGGCTGGCTGCGGGATAATTTGTAGATCGCTTCGAGCGTCGCAGACCGCATCGCTGTTCTGAAGGCGTAGTTGCCGTCCAAACCTGTGCAAACGCGCAGGCGACGGAATGTCTGTGGTGCGGACCGCCCGAAATACGCAAGCATGGGCCCGGAATCCGGCGCAGGCCTCGTCCTGATGGGGGGCACCAGCCAGTTGAACGCGTGCGCGAACTGGCCGTGCGCGTTTCTACCGTCCCGTCCGCCTCGGACGCCCGCAACGCGCGTCCCGCTGGCCGCCGCTGCAGCGGCCCGGTGTTCTGCTCGGCCGCCGGCGTCCTGCTTCGCGCCGCCTGCGGCCCGCGCGAGGCGGTTTCCGCCCGCAAGCTCATGTCCCGGCAGATGACCGACGCCGACGCGCCCAAGGTCCACTGCGGCGGTATGGATGCCCGCGCGGCGGGCTGGCTGCTGGATAAGCTGTAGGCATCACACGGTCGGACACAGTCCGATTTTTGTCCTTTTAGCGCCCCATTTCGTCAAACGGCGGGCGGTCGTTTCGTCGGCTATTTCACGATTGCGGGCAGTTTATTTCCTAAGAATCGTCATATCCGATGATTAATCCTTTCCCGATAAATTTATAAGATTCTGCGGTTTTCCTGTGGCGAGATTGTTACACGAGCGCCTCTCTATGGTCAGATTTACGCCGCAATGGTTGTCGTCGTGTAATTTTGCGTTAGAGGTGGTCGGTGAGCATGCGCTTCGATCGGGGTGCGTGATTTCGCTGACCATCGCTTTTCGGGGGCATTCGTAATGAATTTGAAGCGCAAATACCTGTTCGGGACGACCTTCCTTGCCGGTGTCATCGCGGCTTCTGCGCAGGCCAACGCGCAGACCCAGACGCCGTCCTCTTCTGAAGAAACCACCCAAGTCGAAGAAATCGTGGTGACGGGCTCGCGCATCCGTCGTGATCCGACTACGGCTCCGACTCCTCTGATTCAGGTAAAGCGTGAAGCGTTACTTGAAACCGGCGCTGCTACCGTAGTCGATTACCTGGCGACGATTCCAGCTCTGTCAAACTCTCAGGTTCCATCTGACACGACCGGCAGCTTGAACATCGGTGGCTTGTCGTTGGCGAACTTGCGTGCTCTCGGAAGCGGCCGCACGCTAACTCTGGTCGATGGTCGCCGTCATGTCGGCTCGCAGGGAGCGACGCTGGCTGTCGATATTGATACCATCCCACGCTTGCTGATCGAGAACGTCGAGATCGTGACCGGCGGCGCTTCTTCGATTTATGGCGCTGACGCTGTTTCGGGTGTCCTCAACTTCAATCTTCGCAAGGATTTTGAAGGACTGGAGGTCGACGCTAATTACGGCATGATCAACGAGGATGGTCAGGCTGCGCGCCGCCTGTCGGCTTTGTTCGGCAAGAATTTCTTCAACGATCGTCTCAACGTCTATGCTTTTGGCGAGTACGAAAAGCAGGACGCCGTCGATAGCCTGGATATGGACTGGCTGCGCCGCGCGCCGGTTGTAATCGCTATGGACGCTGATCCTACGAGTCCCCTTATCGGGCCGAATACCGACGGTATTTACGATAATCTGCTTTTTACTGGCGTGCGTCGCCTGGACCGTCCGCGTTGGGGGCAGACCACGCTTGCCAACGCGCAGCAACCCACTCCCAACATCAACCCGAACGTCACCCTCGCGAACTGCACCAGCTTCTCATCGGCTGCGTGTTATAGCGTCGACCCCAGCAAGACTTGGGTATTCGATGCTTCGGGTGCGCGCTTGGCCAATTTCGGATCGCGAGTTGGCAATGTCGGTGCGAACCGTGTCTATAATATCGGCGGTGACGGCAGCAATCCTGCAGAATTTTCTGCGGACACTCGTCTACCGCGCTCCGAGTCGCAACGTTACCAGGTTGGTGCGAACTTCAAGGTAACCGAAAGCATTACGGCTTATGCCGAAGCGAAATACGTCACTGAAGATACCTTCATGGTGACGCAACCGTCGTTCTTCGACTGGTATCTAAACGACGACGCTGTGTCGCCCCTTCGTCACGTCAGCATTAACGGTAATAATGTCGGTGCTAACAATGCGGTAATGCGTTGGTCTGACAATGCCTTTGTTCCTGCTGCCCTGAAAGCGGCTATTGCTGCTAACCAGGTCACAAACTACTCTGCACCAACTAATACGGCTTCAGGTAATCCTTTAGCGCCGGTCAATCGGGCTTGGGCGCGCCATGTTGCGTTTGGCCCGGATCGTACGCAGACTAATAATCGCGAACTTCAGCGCTACGTTTTTGCGTTGAAGGGTGACTATGATCGCGTTGGGTTCATTGACAACTTTGGTTGGGATCTCTCGTACACCTACGGACGCATGGATAATATAAATGCTGAACGTGGCGTGGACGTCGAGCGTCTGCATTTCGCGGCGGACTCGGTTTTCGACACTGCCGGTGTGCTAGGCTCTCCTGGTGCTATCGTCTGCCGCGCCAAGTTGCTGGACAAGCAGGGTGTAGCGTTGCCTGATCCCATTCGCGGCGGTTCTGTCGCTGCTACGCCTGAGGGACGTGCGGCAATCGATGAGTGCACACCTCTGAATATTTTTGGCCTCGGTAACCAAAGCGCTGAAGCTCTGGAGTATATTGATGCGGTCGTGCGCGTACGTGAGCGCAACGAACAGCACGACGCGATCGCTTCCGTCTCGGGTCAACTGTGGGACTTCTGGGGCGCTGGGCCTATCGGACTGGCTCTGGGCGCTGAGTACCGTAAGGAATTCACCCAAGGCATCGGACGTTCGGCTGATACTGGCAATCGCCGTCTTCAGTTGAATACCGGGGCTGATTTTCTGCCGGCGGAGTATGAAGTTACCGAAGGCTTCGCTGAACTGTCGATCCCGCTGTTCCGTGACAGCTTCCTGGGAGAGTATGCCGAACTGAGCGGTTCCTATCGTTATTCGGACTACACCACCGTCGGCGGCCAGGACGTGTATGGTGTCAATCTGGTGTATCGCCCGATCCCTGATATCGCGTTCAAGACCAGTCTCAACACCTCCATCCGGGTTCCGACACTCTCTGAGAACTTCCGCCCGCTTAGCCAGACGTTCTGGAACAACGTGGTGGACCCCTGTGACACGCGTCAGATCAACGGTTCGATCCCGGCTGAGGAAAAGGCCAACCGGATCAAGAACTGCACGGCTTTGGCCGCCGCAATGAACTTGAGCTACGACTTTGCGGGCGAGACGGCTTCTACTGACGATGATTATCGTCCGCTCTATTCGTCCGGCATATCCGGTCGGAATGGCGGTAACGTGAACTTGAAGCCGGAAGAGTCGACCTCGTTCACCTTCTCGGTCGTTCTGCAGCCGAGGTTCATTCCGAACTTCAGCATGGTCTTGGATTACTATGAGATCGTTATCGACGATGTTATCGCGGCTGTGGGAGCCTCGACCATTGCAGAAAACTGCGTCAAGGGGCCAAGCCTGAACGAACTGGCCTGCGTTGATATCTTCCGCAAGAACGCAGCCGTAGCCAATCCAAGCAACGCTCAGGAGCGTTCGGAAGCCTTTAAGATTGGCGCTCCCTCGACCGACCCGATCGGCGCTTTTATCCAACGTCCGCTTAACTACGCAAAGCGGGAAGTGCGCGGTCTTGATTTTGGGGCTAACTACTTCCTTGAGACAGACGAAATGTTTGGCCGTAACTGGGGGCGTTTTGATTACTCGATCAACGGTAGTTGGCTGATCCAGCAAGATAACTATAATAACGTCAACGATCCAGGTGATGTGACTTCGTATGCCGGTTGGGCTGTTACGGGCGGATCTTTCCCGCGCGTACGTTTCACTTCGGCGCTGAGCTGGTCGCCGAACGAACATTGGCGCGTGACCTGGACAGCCGATTGGCAGTCGTCGCAAGCGATCTATAAATCACGTGATTTCATCTTGAACTCGGACCAACGTCCGGTGGAAGCGATGAACACCGGCGATTTTGTTCGCAACGATTTGCTGGTTCGCTGGAATGTTCGCGATGATCTGACGTTGCGTGCAGGCGTGACCAACATCTTTGATGCGGAGCAATCGCCCTGGCTCGGTACGACTCTGTACTCGAACTTCGACCCTTACGGCCGTCGTTTCAACATCGGCTTGAACTACCGTCCCTGGTAACTTCTTAGGCCATCAGTGAGGGAAGGGCGGCTCGCAAGGGCCGCCCTTTTCAGATTCTAGTCGAGCGACACGGCCTAAGAAAGTTCACGAAATCTGCGGTCAAGCTGTTGTGGGCGACTACCATTCCTCCCGACTCATATTATCAAGGTAACTCTTCGTTAACGCAGACGGGGTTTTCCTTAACGCGCTCATAACCAATGCGATTCGGCGGGGAGTTCGCGTTGGGGACGAAGGGCAGGGTCCTTAGGTCGGAATTACATAATGTCTCTCTCGCTGGTCAGGCCGGAAGCCACGGAATTGAAGCCCCGCATCGTCGTGTTCGGCGTGGGCGGAGCCGGCGGCAACGCCGTCAACAACATGATCGACTCCGGCCTTGAGGGGGTGGAGTTCGTCGTCGCCAATACTGACGCCCAGCACCTGAGCTTCGCCAAGACCGATCGCCGCATCCAACTGGGTGAAACGATCACGCAGGGGCTGGGCGCGGGCGCTCACCCCGAAGTCGGCATGAACGCCGCCGAGGAAAGCGCCGACGAGATCCATGCGCACCTGGAAGGCGCGCACATGGTCTTCATCACCTGCGGCATGGGCGGCGGCACCGGCACTGGCGCAGCGCCGGTCATCGCCAAATGCGCGCGTGATCGCGGCATCCTGACCGTCGGCGTCGTGACCAAGCCCTTCACCTTTGAAGGCCGCCACCGGATGCGCCTGGCCGACGCTGGCGTGGCCGAGCTGCAGCGCTATGTCGACACCCTGATCGTCATTCCGAACCAGAACCTGTTCCGCGTCGCCAATGAACGGACCACCTTCTCGGACGCCTTCGGCATGGCTGACCAGGTCCTGCATTCGGGCGTGCGCTCGATCACCGACCTGATGATCCTGCCGGGCCTGATCAACCTCGACTTCGCCGACGTCCGCGCCGTGATGAGCGAGATGGGTAAGGCCATGATGGGCACGGGCGAGGCCACGGGCGACGACCGCGCCCTGCTGGCGGCCCAGAACGCCATCGCCAACCCGCTGCTGGACGAGACCAGCCTGAAGGGCGCCAAGGCCGTGCTGGTGAACATCACCGGCGGCATGGACATGACCCTGCTGGAAGTCGACGAGGCCGCCAACGCCATCGCCGGCGAAGTGGACGGCGACGCCAACATCATCTTCGGCGCCGCCTTCGACCCGGCCCTGGACGGCAAGATCCGCGTGTCGGTCGTCGCGACCGGCATGGACGAGGCTGTCATCCAGCAGATCGAGCCCCAGGGCCAGACCTTCAGCCGGACGGGCGCTCCGTCGGCGACTGCGCCGCGCCAGCCGGAAGTGCGCATCGATCCGGTGCGTGAGGCCGCTCCGCAGCCGGCCCCGGCGCCGACCTATGAAGCCCCGGCCGCCCGTGCGCCCGAGCCGAAGATCGAAGCCAAGCCCGAACCTGTCATCCACGATGCGCCGCGCAATCTGGAGCCGATCGTCGACCCCTGGGTCGAGGAGTATGAGCAGGGCGGCGGTCGCGGCCAGACTGCAGCGTCTTCGGAGCAGGGCGACCTCTATTTCGACCGCGCGCCACAGCGTCAGCAGCCCGCGCCGCAGCAACCGGCCCAGCACGCGTCGCAGCGTCCGGCGGCCCGTCATGAAGAGCCTGTCGACGAGCCTTTCTATGACGAACGCGATCACCGCCGCAGCGGCTGGAGCCTGTTCGGCCGCAAGCGCCAGCAGCCGCAGCAGCAACAACCCTCCTATGCGCCGCCGCCGTCGTCGAACCGCACGACCCAGCAACTGCGCCAGACCCAGTCGATGCAACCTCAACAGCAAGATCCGCAACTGGGCCAGTCCGACGACGACGATCTGGAGATCCCTTCCTTTCTTCGCCGCCTCGCGAACTGATCGGCCCAAGAAGCCCTGATATCGAACGCCCCGGAGCCGACCTCCGGGGCGTTTTCTTTTGGTGCTCGGCCAGTGACGGAGGGGGCGACAGGCCGCTTCAAGCCCCGCCGTAACCGAACCGAAACAATCCGAAACTGGACTTGGCTTTTGACCTGGCGTCGGCGTGGTTAAACGTCGGGTGAGGCGAAGACCGTCCTGCATGGGGCGGGTCGTGCAACAGAGAGTATCCGAGTGACGGTCCGCAACGACCAGTACGAACAGACCATCGTCGCCCCGGCCATCTGCGCCGGCGTCGGCGTGCACACCGGCCGCCGCGTGCGTCTGGTCGTGCGCCCGGCTGCGCCCGGCCACGGCATCGTCTTCGTGCGCACCGACGTGACCGACCGCGACAACCGCATCCCCGTCTCGGGCGAGGCGGTCGTGGACGCGCGCCTGAACACCATGATTGAGAATGCGGCGGGCGTGCGCCTGTCGACGATCGAGCATCTGATGGCCGCGCTGTCGGCGCTGGGCGTCTCCAACGCCGTGATCGAGGTGGACGGGCCGGAACTGCCGATCCTGGACGGCTCGGCGCTGCAGTTCGTGCAATTGCTGGACCGCGCGGGCTTCCGTCGTCAGGAAGCGCCCCAGACCTTTATCGAGATCCTGAAGCCGATCCGGGTGGAGGAGGGCGACAAGTCCGCCGTCCTTCTGCCTTGCGACCGCTATGAGATGCGTTTCGAGATCGACTTCCCCACGCCGGTCATCGGCAATCAGGTGGTGGATTTCGTGGTGGACGAGGCGACCTTCCGTTCGGACATCATGGCGGCCCGCACCTTCGGCTTCGCCCATGAGGTCGAGGCCCTGCGTCAGGCCGGTCTGGCCCGCGGCGGCTCGCTGGAGAACGCCGTGGTCATCGACGGCGACCTGATCCTGAACCCCGGCGGGCTGCGCATGGAGCGCGAGTTCGTGCGCCACAAGGCGCTAGACGCCATCGGCGACCTGTATGTCCTCGGCGCGCCTTTGCTGGGCCGCTATGAAGGCGTCAAGGCGGGCCACGCCCTGAACAACAAGCTGGTTCGCGCCCTGCTGGCCCAGCCGGATGCTTGGCGCGAGACGGTTCGAGTGCCCGACATGGCGATGGCGGGGTAAGTTTTCCTTCTCCCCTTGTGGGAGAAGGTGGCAGGCGGAGCCTGACGGTTGAGGGGTGAAGACGCTCTGGCATCCAGATTGTCGCGACGCCGTCCTCGTTAAGTTTTAGATGTCGCGCCGGCACCCCTCATCCGAGCGCCTTCGGCGCCCACCTTCTCCCACAAGGGGAGAAGGATCAGCTTAGTGTAATCGCGCTGATCAACCGTCCGAAGTCCGGTTCGCCCGCCAGATAGGCACGGCGGTTGGAGTAGAAACGCGCCGCATCCGCGCGCGTGTCGTCGCCGGTCCAGGCGGCCTCGCCGACGCCAGCCTGTTCCAGTCGCCATAGGACAAAGCCGGGCAGGTCGAACTGGCGTTTGTCGCCCGTCGCGCCGGGAGCGAAGAAGCGTTCGCTGCCCGGGTCGTGATGGGCGAAGCGCTCCTGATAGTCGGCCCCGACCTCATAGGAAGCTTGCGCGATGCAGGGGCCGACGACGCCGACCATGCGCGACGGTTCGGCGCCAAGGGCCTGCATGGCCGTGACGGTCGAGTGGATGACGCCGCCAAGCGCGCCCTTCCAGCCCGCGTGGGCGGCGCCGACGACGCCCGCCTCTGCGTCGGCGAACAGGACGGGGGCGCAGTCGGCGGTCAGAACGGCCAGGACCGGTCCCGTCACGCCCGCGACCACGGCGTCGCCCTCGGGGCGCTCTCCGGCCCAACCGCTCTCGGCCACGCGAGCGACGGCGGAGTGGACCTGATAGCAGCCGCACAGGTCGTCAGCGGCGCCGCCCATCCATTCGGCCACGCGGCGGCGGTTCTCGGCGACGTGGGCTGGGTTGTCCTTGGACCCCACGCCTGCGTTCAGCCCGGCGTAGACGCCCTCGGATACGCCGCCCGCGCGGGTGAAGAAGCCGTGGCGCACCCCGGCCTTGGTCAGCAGCGGATGGGTGATGGGGGCCAAACTCATACTTCAAATCCCGGCAGGGCCAGCGAGCGCGGCGAGAAGATCGCCGCCGCCTTGAACAGTTCGCCCATCTGATCCGGCGCGGTAAGGCGGTCCAGCTGGCGCTGGATGACCGGAGCGGCCTCGGGGCGTCCCTGCATCAACCGCTGGGCGCGGGCTTCGATCCCCAGCGCCTTGAGGAAGGCGCCCTGGCCGACGCAGCCGGTGACGTCAGCGCCGCCGCGCACGGCGGCCTCCAGCACCAGCGGGAAGTCGGCCCATTGCGTCAGGTCGGCCTCGCCCGGCGTGGACAGGGGATCGACCTTCTGGTGCCGCCGCAGGGCCTGAAGCGTGTCGCCTGCCTCGGGTTTGCCGCGGCCGTAGTCGATCAGCAGGGCCGCTCCCGAGGCGGCGCGGATCAGGCTGGCCAGATCGCGGCCGAAGGCGGCCTGTTGTTCGGAAATCTCGATGATCTGGCCCGGCTCGACCTCGAAGCCGGGCGTCTCGAAGCCGTCGGCGATGGCGGTCAGGCCGAAGGTCAGCTCATTGTCGTCGGTGACGCCGATGCGGCGCTCGGCCCAACCGCCTTCGGTCTTGATGAACTGGCGCGCGGGCAGGCAGTCCAGCACCTCATTGGCGATCAGGATGACCGGGGCGTCCGTCTCGATCTTGTGCAGGGCGCTGAGCCAGCGCGGGTGCACGTCAGCGTCGGCCAGTCGCCGGGCCTGTTCGGCGCGCAGGGGGGCGCTGGGCTCGATCAGGATCAGGTCCACCGCCTGCAGGAAGCCGGGGACCAGCCGCGCCGCGCGCAGCACGTCGGACATCAGCGTGCCGTCGCCGGGCCCGACCTCGACCAGCCGCACCCGTTCGGGCGCGCCGAGACGGGTCCAGGTCTCGACCGCCCACAGGCCGATCAGTTCGCCGAACATCTGGCTGACCATGGGCGCGGTGATGAAGTCGCCGCGTTCCCCCAGCGCCGGGCGCGTGGCGTAATAGCCGCCCCTGGGGTCGTGCAGGCAGCGGGTGACGTAGTCCGCCACCGTCATCGGCCCGGTCAGCACGATCTCGCGGACCAGCCGGTCCTTGAGCGTCTCCGCCATAGTGGTCTTACGCCTCCGCGACTTCCGGCTTCTTCAGCGCCCGCCAGATCAGCCATGCGCCGACCAGCATCATCGGGATCGACAGGATCATGCCCATGGTCAGGCCCAGCGGCAGGTTCTCCAGCCCGGCGTCGGGCTGGCGCACATTCTCCAGCGCGGCGCGGCAGACGCCGTAGCCCAGCAGGAACAGGCCGGTGACGAAGCCCGGACGCTTCAGCATCCGCCACTTCCAGATCGCCAGCGACAGGACGACGAACAGCAGCAGGCCCTCAAGCCCCGCCTCATAAAGCTGACTGGGGTGACGCGGTTCGTTGCCGGCGGGGCAGAAGCCGTACATCTGCTGAATGCGCTCGTTGCAGAAGCGGATGGCCCAGGGGACGGTCGTCTCGCGGCCCCACAGCTCGCCGTTGATGAAGTTGGCGATGCGGCCGAAGAACAGGCCCAGCGGCGCGACCGGGGCGATCAGGTCGCCCAGGCTGAGCGGGTTCACCTTCTGGCGACGGGCGTAGAGGGCGAGCGCGATCACCACGCCCAGGAAGCCGCCGTGGAAGCTCATGCCCCCGGTCCACAGCTGCAGCAGCTCCAGCCGCTCGCCCCAGTTGTCGCCGGTGAACAGTTGGGCGAACATCGCCGGCTTGTAGAAGAGGGCGTAGCCGAAACGGCCGCCCAGGATGACGCCCAGGGTGATCCACAGCACCAGGTCGTCCAGTTGCGGTCCCGTCACCGGCGGCTTGCCGGGCGCCCACAGCCGCTCGGTCTTGGCCAGACGCGAGGCGTACCACCAGCCCAGGACGATGCCGGCCACATAGGCCAGGGCGTACCAGCGGATGGGCAAGGGGCCGAGATGGATCAGGACGGGGTCGAATTCGGGAAAGGGCACGGGGCCTCCGTCTGCGCCTTCAGAAGTTGGCCCATGGTCTAGCAAGCGGGACTGCATTCGTCGCGCGCTTTTCCCGCGAAGCAGTCTATAGGCCGCTGGCAGGTAAGGTTTGGTTTACCCAAATCAATGCACCGTTAACCATGTCCGGGCCCGATGGTCCGGGAGTTCTCAAGAGGCCGCCATGCAGACGCGCAATCCCCTCCTTGATGAGTTCGCCAAGCTGACCACCGGCGCCATGGGCCTGGCCCAGGCCGCGGGCGAAGAGGCCAAGGCCGCCTGGCGCGCCCAGGCTGACCGCTTCGTCGCCGAAATGGATCTGGTGCGTCGCGACGAGTTCGACGTGCTGAAGGACGAGATCGCCGCCCTGCGCGCCGAGATCGCAGCGCTGAAGGCCGCCGCCGTCGCCCCGAAGAAGGCCCCCAAGGGATCGTCCACAGACGCAGCCTCGACCCCGGATTCAGCCGGTTGAGCCGAATCTGCGAACACGCCTACCGTCCTCGAAAGCGCTCACTTGAGTCGCTGTCGCTGCTGAAGAAGTTGAACGCCTGATGGATGCTGTGAGACCCGAAGAGGTCGACCTGCCCTTTGATCCGCTGGATGTGGTCGAACACGTCCTGACGGCGGAGAACCTGCCGTTCGACCGCACGGACGAGGGCGATCTGGCCTTCGCCCTGGCCGGCGACTGGAAGGACTACGAACTCTGGTTCGCCTGGCGGCCCGAGGGCGACTGCCTTCAACTGTGTCTGGCGCTGGACCTGCGGGTGGCCAAGACGCGCCGCGCGGCGGCCTATGAGCTGGTGTCGATGATCAATCAGCGCACCTGGCTGGGCCATTTCGAGATCTGGCCGGATGAAGGCGAGATCGTTTTCCGCCACGCCCTGGCCCTGCCGCACACTGAGCGCCCGACGCTGGCCCAGGCCGCGTCCATGATCGACGCGGCGGTCGAGGCGGCGGACCGTTATTACCCGGCTTTCGACTTCATGGTGCGCGGCTCCAAGAAGCCGAAGGAGGCGATCGACGCCTGCCTGTTCGAGACGGTGGGCAACGCCTGATGAGCGGTTCTGGACGTCCGGTCGTGCTGCAAGGCGTGGGACGCCTGGGCTCGGCCATTCTGGAAGGCTGGCTGGCGACGGGCGCCGTCGACCCGGCCGATCTGATCATTCTGACGCCGTCTGAAAAGCCGGTCGCCGAGGCGGCGCGGGCGAAGGGCGCGCGGATTAATCCGCCGCTGGAAGAGCTGGCGAACGCCCGCGCCTTCGTCATCGGCGTCAAGCCCGCCAAATGGCTGGAGGCCGCGCAGGCGGTGCTGCCGCATCTGGCCGCTGACGCGGTGATCGTCTCGGTCATGGCCGGGGTGCGCGGCGAGACCATCTCTGACGGTTACAACGGCCGCCCGGTCGTGCGCGTGATGCCGACGACCGGCGTGGCGCAGGCGCGGGGCGTGGCGACGCTATGGTCCTCTGAGGCCGACGCCCTGAAGGTGGGGCGCGATCTGTTCGAGCCGATCGCCGAAACCGTCCTGCTGGACGACGAGGCGCTGATGCACGCGGCGACGGCGGTGTCCGGCTGCGGACCGGCCTATTTCTTCGCCTTCACGCGGGCTCTGGCTGAAGCGGGCGAAGCCGAGGGTCTGTCGCCTGAGGCCGCCGCCCGTCTGGCGCGCGCCACCCTGCGTTCTGCTGCGGCCGGCGCGGAGGGCGACGAGGCCCTGAACGCCCTGATCGACCGCGTGGCCTCGCCGGGCGGGGTGACGCAGGCGGGTCTGGTCGCCCTCAATGAAAACGGCGCCCTCGACCATTCTGTCGAAAGCGCCGTGAAGGCGGCGGTCGCCAAGTCCACTGAACTCAGCGGCTGATCGGTTTTTCCTCCCCATGCAATGGGGAGGCGGATCGGCGGCGAAGCTGGCGAGACGGACGGGCTGCCAGGTTCCGCCGCCTTTAGCCCCTCCACCACTACGTGGTCCCCCTCCCCATGCAATGGGGAGGAAAGAGCCGCCTCAGCGCTTGACGAAGCGGCCGTCGGCCAGGTTGCGGGCCAGTCGGTCATATGCGCGCTGGGCGTCTGTCCAGGTGGTGGCGCCGCGCGCGTCGGCCAGGGTCGGGGTGTAGTAGTCGAACTTGACCGGCTGAACCTCGCCGGAGGCCGTCGTCACCGTGCCTTCGACCGCGGCGCCGCCGATCGACAGGCTGCGCATGGCGTCGAGGCCCGGCTTGTCGGACAGTTGCTGCATGGTCGGACGGTTGGGCTTCAGATCCGTGATGACCAGTTCAAGCCGGGCGCCGTCCAGCGCATGACGATCCGTCAGCACGCGCTCAAGCGTGCGGGTCAGGTCGCTGACCTGCTGTTGAACGTCGCGCTCGCCCAGTTCCGCCGCCGTCTTGGCGAAGTCGGGGCTGACCGTCACGACGACGGCAGAGGGTTGAGCCGCAGCGGCGCCGGAAAGGGCGAGAACGGCGGCGATCGGTGCAAGAAAAGCAATAGAACGCATAGTCAGGCTCCAGAATTCCAGGCCCCCCTGGAACACCGGACAAGATGGCGATGATTTTACGGTTCCGCTAGGGGCGCCCAGCAAGGAACTAGGGGGCGCGACGATCCGCCGGCAGCCGGATCGCGGCCTTGAGCCCGCCCAGTTCGCTGCGGCCCAGGGCGATGTCGCCGCCGTGGCTGCGCGCCACGTCGCGCGCCACCGCCAAGCCCAGACCCACGCCCTTGCGGTTCTGGTTGCGCGAGGCGTCCAGCCGGGAGAAGGGGCGGAAGGCCTCTTCGTGCATGTCTTCGGGGATGCCGGGGCCGTCGTCCTCGACCGTGATCTCCAGCCCGCCGGAGGGCAGGGGGCGCGCCGATAGCCGCACATGCTCGCCATGAGAGGCGGCGTTGCCGACCAGGTTGTTGATCGCCCTGCGGAAGGCCAGCGGCCGGGCCAGCATGTTCAGGTCGTCGGGCGTCTCGACCTCGGCGGCGGCGCCGGCGCGGCGGGCGTCGTCGGCGGCGCGGCGCAGCATTTCGGGCACGGAGATGGTCTGGGCGGCTTCCCCGGCCTCGCCGCGCGCGAAGGCCAGGTATTCGTCGATCATATGCTCCATCTCGTCCAGATCGCCCTTCATCGCCTCAGCGCGCTTGAAGGGCGGCGCCAGGGCCAGTTCAAGGCGAAGACGGGTCAGGGGCGTGCGCAGGTCATGGCTGACCGAGGCCAGCAGGGCCGTGCGCTGGTCGATGTGGCGCTGGATGCGCGAGCGCATGTCCAGGAAGGCGCTGGCGGCGGCCCGCACCTCGCGCGCGCCGTGCGGCTTGAAGCGCGGCACGCTCTCGCCCCGGCCGAAGGCCTCGGCCGCATGGGCAAGGCGCTCGATGGCGCGCACCTGATTGCGGATGAACAGCACCGCCACGGCCAGCAGCAGCACGGTGGCGATCATCAGCCACAGGACGAAGATGTGGGCCTGGGTCGCCACGGCCCGCTCGCGCGGGGCGATGACGCGCAGGACGCCGTCCGCCTCCTGCACGCGGATATCGACATAGGCGGGGTATCGGGTGGTGTCGAACCAGAAGGGCTGGTCCAGCCGCGAGGCCAGCGCCTTTTCCAGCGTCCTATCGACCAGTCCCAGGGCACCGCGTCGTTCTTCGGCGGGCAGGGAGGCTTCGGGCTGGAAGGCGATGGACAACTGCATCGACCGCTCGGCGCGTTCCGAGATCAGCGCCAGATTCCGGGCCGAGGGGTCGTCGCGATAGCTCTCGGCCGCCCAGGCCACGTCGCCTGCCAGACCTTCGGACAGGCGCGCAGTCACCGCCTGCCAGTGGGCGTCGAAGAAGGCCCAGGTCACCGCCGCCTGCATGATCAGGACTGGCAGGACGATGATCAGCAGCGACCGGCCCCACAGGGAGGTCGGCACCCGGCGCTTGATCCAGCGCGTCCAGACGTTGAACGGCATCAGCCGCATCGGCGTCGCCTCAGTCCGGGGCCAGCATGTAGCCGATGCCGCGCACGGTCTGGAGGTAGCGCGGGTTCTTGGGGTCCGCCTCCAGCTTGCGGCGCAGGCGCGTGACCTGCACGTCGACGGCCCGGCCCGTCACATCGGCGGTGTCGGGCGACAGGGTCATGCGCTCGACCGGCGAATGGGCGTGGATGGCCAGGGTCTTGAGCAGTTGCGCCTCGGCCTCGGTCAGGCGCTGCAGGGCGCCGTCGCGCGTCAGCTCCAGCCGCTCCATGTCGAAGACGGCGGGGCCCATGTGAATTTCCCGCGGCGTCATCAGCTTGCCGCCGGTGCGGCGCAGGATGGCCTCGATCCGCAACGCCAGTTCGCGCGGATCGAAGGGCTTGGACATATAGTCGTCGGCCCCGCGCGACAGGCCCTCGATCCGGTCGTCCGGGTCGCCCTTGGCCGTCAGCAGCAGCACCGGCGTCTTGGACAGGGCCGCCTGGCTGCGAATCCAGGTCGTCAGGTCGAAGCCGCTCTCGCCCGGCATCATCACGTCCAGCACGATCAGGTCGAACTCGATCAGCTCGACCATGCGCCGCGCCGCGCCCGCGTGCGCGGCGCCGGTGACGCGATAGCCCTCGCGACTCAGGAATTCCTTGAGCAGTTCGCGGATGCGGTCGTCGTCGTCGACGACCAGGATGTGCCGTCCGCTGCCGGCCGGGGCGACGGGGCCGGAACGGCCATTGGCGCGCGGCTCGACCATGCTCATCGCCATTCTCCTTGCGAGGCGCCGTTGACGCTGAGGTGCGGCAGGCGTCTAACCGAGATCGTTGCGCAGGAGACGTACTTCAATGGCCTTCGTTCCTTTCGACGATCGTGACGGCTGGATCTGGTTTGACGGCGACTTCGTCCCCTGGCGGGAGGCGAAAACGCACGTCCTGACCCATGGCCTTCACTACGGCTCGTCGGTGTTCGAGGGTGAGCGTATGTATGGCGGTGAAATCTTCAAGCTCACAGCCCACAGCCAGCGCCTGAAGCGCTCCGCCGAACTGCTCGACTTCGAGATTCCCTATAGCGTGGCCGAGATCGACGCCGCCTGCAAGGAAACCTGCGCCCGCAACGGCCTGATCGACTGCTATATCCGGCCTGTCGCCTACCTGGGCGCCGAACAGCTGAGCGTCTCGTCGCTGAACAGCAAGGTTCACCTGGCCATCGCCGCCTGGGAGTGGCCCAGCTATTTCGACCCCGAGGTCAAGAAGAAGGGCATCGCCCTGGAGTGGGCCAAATGGCGCCGCCCCGACCCCGCCACGGCGCCGTCCACGGCCAAGGCGGCGGGTCTGTATATGATCTGCACCATGTCCAAGACGGCGGCCGAGAAGCGCGGCTTCAACGACGCCCTGATGTTGGACTGGCGCGGCTATGTCGCCGAGGCGACCGGCGCCAACGTCTTCTTCGTCAGGGACGGCGTTCTGCACACCCCGCGCGTGGACCACATCCTGGACGGCATCACCCGCCAGACGGTGATCGAGATGGCCCAGGCGCGCGGCGTCGAAGTCGTCGTGCGCGACATCCTGCCGGAAGAGCTGGCGGACTTCTCCGAGTGTTTCCTGACCGGCTCGGCCGCCGAGGTGACGCCGGTGGGCCAGGTGGGCGACCATCGTTTCACGCCGGGCGAGCTGTCGCTCAGCCTCATGGACGATTACGGCAAGCTGGTGCGCGGAACGCTCTAGCCGCCCTCTCTTTGGGGGAGAGGAAAGTCTCCCCTTGCCAGCGGCCTCGTGCTGGCGTTGATGCGCACTGAAGAAGCCGGCTCCCATAGCGCCGGTCGCGGAGCCGCTTGTTTCATGTTCAGCCTTCTGAACCTCCAGAGCCTGTTCGGGCTGGTCGTCATCGTCGCCGTCTGTTGGGCGATCTCCGAGAACCGCCGCGCCTTTCCGTGGCGGCTGGCGATCGGGGCGGTGCTGGTGCAGGCGGCTCTGGTGCTGGCGACCTTCGCCATTCCCGGCTCGCAGGTGGTGCTGGACGGCATCAATAACGCGGTGAAGGGGCTGGAGATGGCGACCGAGGAGGGCACGAAGTTCGTCTTCGGCTTCCTTGCCGGCGGCGATCAGCCCTACGCGATCGCCAATGAAGGCGCCATGTTCACCTTCGCCTTCAAGGTTTTGCCGCTGATCCTGGTGATCTCGGCCCTGTCGGCGCTGCTGTGGCACTGGAAGATCCTGAAGTGGATCACCCTGGGTTTCGGCTTCCTGTTTCAGCGGACCATGGGGCTGGGCGGCGCCTCGGCGCTGGCAGTGGCGGCCAACGTCTTTCTGGGCATGATCGAGAGCCCCATCGTCATCCGCGCCTATCTGGACAAGCTCACCCGGTCAGAGCTGTTCCTGATGATGACGGTCGGTCTGGCCACTGTCGCCGGTTCGACCATGGTGGCCTATGCGACCATCCTGTCGCCGGTGCTCAGCAATGCGGCGGGCCATGTTCTGGTGGCCTCCATCGTCTCGGCTCCGGCGGGCGTCATGCTGGCGCGCGTCCTCATCCCGGAGAAGCCGGGCGAGGGCGGTGCGGTCGCCGACTACAACTCGGCGCTGAAGTACGACAGTTCCGTCGACGCCATCGTCAAGGGTACTTCCGACGGCCTGATGGTGGTGCTGAACATCTCGGCAGTCCTGATCGTCTTCGTGGCCTTGGTGGCGCTGACCAACATCATTCTGGGCGGCTTCGTCATCGCCGGAGACCCGCTGACGGTCGAACGCATCCTGGGCTGGCTGTTCGCTCCGGTGGCCTGGCTGACCGGCGTGGAATGGGCTGACGCCCAGAAGGCGGGCTGGCTGCTGGGGGTCAAGCTGACCCTGACCGAGTTCGTGGCCTTCATCGAACTGGGCAAGGTTCCGCTCGGCGACATGAGCGAGCGCACCCGGATGCTGATGACCTATGCCCTGTGCGGTTTCGCCAACATCGGCTCGGTCGGCATCACCGTCACCGGCCTGTCGGTGCTGATGCCCGAGCGGCGCGAGGAGGTGCTGGGCCTGGTGTGGAAGGCGCTGTTCGCCGGCTTCCTGGCGACGCTGATGACCGCCTGCATCGTCGGGGCCTTGCCCGCCGCCGTCTTCGCCTAGTAGCGTCTCCGAGGGCAGCCGAAGGGACCCTCTGATGAAGCTCTATGAAAGTCGCCGCGCGCCCAACCCGCGCCGCGTCCGCTGGGTCATGGCCGAGAAGGGCGTGACCGACGTCGAACGGGTCGAGATCGAGCTTCTGGCGGGCGAGCACCGCACCCCGGCCTATCGCGCCAAGTTCGGCGTGCCGCACGTTCCGGCGCTGGAGCTGGACGACGGGACCTGCCTGACCGAATCCATCGCCATCTGCCGCTATCTTGAGGCGCTGCACCCCGAGCCGAACCTGTTCGGCCGTGATCCGAAGGAGCAGGCCATCATCGAGATGTGGATGCGTCGGTGCGAAATGTATCTGGCCAATCCGATGATGCTGAACGTGCGCTTCACCCATCCGGCCCTGGCGGCGATGGAGGCGCCCCAGCCTCAGGTCGCCGAATACAACCGTCTGGGCGCCGAGCGCTTCATGAAGACGCTGGACCGGCATCTGGCGGATCATGAGTTCATCGCCGCCGACCGCTTCACCATCGCCGACATCGTCGAGGCCGTGGGGCTGGATTTCGCCCGGCTGGTCAAATACCGCCCGCCCGAGGAACTGACGCATCTGGCCCGCTGGCTGGAGACATGCCGCGCCCGTCCGGCGGCGGCGGCGGGGATGTGACCCGGCCTTGCGCACTCTGACTGCGCCGGACCGCTGGCTGGCGCTGCTGCTGGCCGCCCTCGCGGGTTATGTCGACAGCCTTGGCTTCCTGCATCTGGGCGGGGTGTTCGTCTCCTTCATGAGCGGCAACAGCACCCGGCTGGCCGTCAGTCTGGCCGAGGGGCGGTGGCAGGCGGCGGGCGCGGTAGCCGGGGTGCTGGCGCTGTTCGTGCTGGGCGCCATGCTCGGCGCCCTGGTCGCAGGCGGCGAGGGCGCGCGCTCGCGCAGCCGGGTGCTGGCGGTCGAGGCTTTGCTGCTGGGCGGCGCCGCTGTAGCGGCGGGGGCGGGCATCGCGCCGGTGGCCATCGGCCTGATGGTCATGGCGATGGCGGTCGAGAACTCGGTCTTCCTGCGCGACGGCGAGGTCGGGGTCAGCCTGACCTATATGACGGGAACACTCGTCAAGACCGGCCACGCCCTGGCGGCGGCGGTGCGGGGCGGCGATCCGTGGGCGTTCAGGCCCTATATGGCGCTGTGGGCCGGGCTGGTCGGCGGCGCGCTGCTGGGCGCCGTGGTCTATGGCCGCCTGGGACTGGACGCCCTGTGGCCCGCCGCCGCCGTCGCCATGACACTGGCGCTGGGCGTCCGGTTCAGTCGCGCGGCGTGAACTTCCGGATCACCCCCGAGAAGGTCATCAGCAGCCTCTCGGCCGTGACGATCTGCCCGCGCACGAAGATCAGGCTCTTGCCCGCCTTGGTCACCTGTCCCGTCGCCTCGATCAGTTCGCCCACATAGGCGCCGTCGATGAAGGTGGAATCCAGCTGCACCGTCACGCCCGAGGCGCCTTCCATCTCCTGATAGGCGATCTGGAACATGGCGATGTCGGCGAAGGTCATCAGGCAGCCGCCATGCATCCGCCCGCCCGCGTTCATGTGCTTCTGCTCGGCGCGGAAGGCGCAGCGCATGTGGCCGTCGGGGTCGGGCTTGCCATAGAAGGGGCCGACGACCGCGTCGAAGGTGTCGCGCAGATTATAGGTCTTCCAGCCGGCGAACTCGCCTTCGGTGACGGTGATTATCTCGGCCATGTCGGTTTTGCCTTCTTTCCGATCTCGCGGTGCAGCATATAGCGCCTATGAGCGATCCAATCGAAGCAGCCATTTTTGAAAAACTGGCCAAGGCCGATCCGAAGAACGTCGGCGGCAAGAGCATTGAACCGGCCGATGTGGCCAAGGAGCTGCAGCCCGAGCAGTGGCAGCGGATGCTGCCCAAGGTGAAGGCGACGGCCCTGGGCCTGATGCGTCAGGGCAGGCTGACCATCACCAAGAAGGGCAAGGCGGTCGATCCCAACAACTTCCGCGGCGTGATCCGCCTGCGCCTCCCGACGGAAGCCGAGACGGCCGCGGCCCTCGCCGCCCTGCCGCCGGTCGAAGCCTCGGATGACGACTTCGACTGATCCGGAAAACGGTCTGGATGAAGTCCTGGCCGAGATCCGCGCCTGCCGGGCGTGCCTGGGCCTGTTGCCGCACACGCCGCGCCCGGTGGTCATGGTCGCGCCGGAAACCCGCCTGCTGATCTGCGGCCAGGCGCCCGGGCGGCGGGTTCATGAAAGCGGCCTGCCGTTCACCGACCCGTCCGGCGTTCGCCTGCGCGACTGGATGGGCGTGGACGAGGCGACCTTCTACGGCGACCCGCGCCTCGGCGTCGCGGCTCAGGCCTTCTGCTTCCCCGGCACCGATCCGAAAGGCGGCGACTACCCTCCGCCGCGCCGCTGCGCCGAACTGTGGCGCCCGCGCCTGCTGGCCGAACTGCCCAAGGTCGAACTGACCCTGCTGGTCGGCGGCTATGCGCAGGTCTGGGCGCTGGGCGACCGGGCCAAGGCCAATATGACCGAGACGGTGCGCGCCTGGCGCGACTATGCGCCGGACATCCTGCCCTTGCCGCACCCGTCCTGGCGCAATACGGCCTGGCTGAAGAAGAACCCCTGGTTCGAAGCCGAGATTCTGCCTTACCTTCGCCAGCGAACAGCGGAGATATTGGCGTGACCTATCGCTTTTCCCTTCTCCCCTTGTGGGAGAAGGTGGCT
>KB291791.1:38006-40658 GCA_000318405.1 Brevundimonas diminuta 470-4
TGGCTCGCGGAGCGAGACGGATGAGGGGGCGGCCGGCCCCGTCCTCATCATCGACCGCCGCGTTTTCTGACACAGCCCCCTCATCCGAGCGCCTCCGGCGCCCCCCTCTCCCACAAGGGGAGAAGGAAGAAGGGGCGGATGGGGCGCCGCTGCCTTTCTCTCCCTCGCCCTGTCCGCCTGCGCCACGCCCCACGTCCAGCCGCCCCTGACGCCGCCCGCAGGCTTCGCCGGCCCGCGCGTCGAGGAAGGAACCCTGGGGCGCGGCGCCTTTGTGGTGCAGGACGGGGCGCGGCTGCCCTATCTGCGCTGGAGCCCCGAAGGTCAGCAGCCGTGGGCCGTCATCGTCGCCCTGCATGGGTTCAACGACCACTACGCCTCCTTCCGCTTGGCCGGGCCGTGGTGGGCGCAGCGCGGCATCGAGACCTGGGCGTATGATCAGCGCGGTTTCGGTCTGGCGCCCGGACGGGGCGAGTTCGCGGCCGAGAGCCTGACCAGCCAGGACCTGCGCACCATCGTCGCCCTGGTCCGCGCGCAAAGGCCGGACGCCCTGATCGTGGTAGCGGGCGAGAGCATGGGCGGATCGTCCGCCATCGCCGCCTTCGGCTCGGACGCCCCGCCCGACGCCGACCGGGTCGTGCTGCTGGCGCCCGGCGTCTGGGGCTGGTCCAGCCAGAGCGCCTTCAATCGCGCCGGGCTGTGGGCCGCCGCCCGCCTGATGGGGGCCAGACAGGTCGAGCCGCCGTCGTTCGCCGTGCGCGACATCCGCGCTTCTGACAATACGCTGGAGCTGATCCGCAACGGCCGCGATCCCTTATCGATCCTGTCGACCCGGTTTGATTCCCTGTACGGCCTGGTCGATCTGATGGAGACGGCGACCCTGCGCCTTGGACACATCGAGAAGCCGACCCTGCTGCTGTACGGCGCCCACGACCAGATCATCACCAAGCGGCCGATGCGCCGCGCCCTGGAGCAGGCGGGCGAGCGGCCGAATCTGACCACCGGCTATTACGCCGACGGCTGGCACATCCTGAACCGGGATCTTCAGGCCGTGGCCATGTTCGCCGATGTGGAGGCGTGGTTGCGCGATCCGGCGCGGCCCCTGCCTTCCGGGGCTCCGGCGGTCCTGCCCACGCTACAGGCGGACCCCAAGACGCGCTGAACGCAGGATTTGCGGCAAATCGGCCCACAAGCCGCAGCCGGCCCGGAACTGGCGCCTCCTGCACGGTGATGCTTGCCGTTTGGAAAGGGGGCGCGTATGTCCATGCGCACAAAAAATACCCCAGGAAAGGCCTGTCATGGGCACGACGCTGTTTGAATCTCCCTCGTTTGCGAACCATGAAGGCGTGCACGCCTTCTATGATGAGAAAACCGGCCTGAAAGCTATTGTTGCGGTGCACTCGACCGCGCGCGGCCCGGCCGTGGGCGGCACCCGCATGTGGAACTACGCGTCCTCGGCCGAGGCGCTGGAAGACGTGCTGCGCCTGTCCAAGGGCATGAGCTACAAGAACGCCATCGCCGATCTGGAGATGGGCGGCGGCAAGTCGGTCATCATAGGCGACAGCCGCACCCAGAAGTCGCCTGAGCTGTTCCACGCCTTCGGTCGTTATCTGAACGGCCTGGGCGGCCACTACTACGCCGCCGAAGACGTCGGCACCTCGGTCGAGGACATCGCCGAAGCGCGCAAGGTCACCGAATTCGTTCTGGGCCTGAAGGACGGCCCGGAAGCCTCGGGCGACCCCAGCCCGGTCACCGCCGAGGGCGTGTTCCGCTCCAGCTTGGTCGTGGCGCGCCGCCTGTTCAACCAGGACGACATGACGGGTCTGACCGTCGCCCTTCAGGGTGTGGGCCACGTCGGCGCCTATCTGGCCGAGAAGCTGCACAAGGCCGGCGCCAAGCTGATCATCACCGACGTCAATCAGGCCAACCTGGAAGCTGTCGCCGCCAAGACCGGCGCCGAGATCGTCGCTCCGGACGCCATCTATGACGTCGCCGCCGACATCTACGCCCCGTGCGCCCTGGGCGCCACGCTGAACCCGCAGACGCTGGACCGCCTGAAGGTCAAGGCCGTCTGCGGCGCCGCCAACAACCAACTGGCCACCGCCGACATCGGCGACGAGCTGTTCAAGCGCGGCATCCTGTATTCGCCCGACTACGTCATCAACGGCGGCGGCATCATCAACGTCGCCTCGGAAATGAACGCTCGCCAGACCGGCGGCGCCTATGACGCCTCGTGGGTCGAAGGCAAGCTGTCGCGCCTGATGGAGACCTTCGAGGAAATCCTCGAGCGTTCGGTTTCCGAGAACAAGCCGACCCACCTGATCGCCGACGCCATAGCCGAGGCCCGCATCAAGGCCGCCGCCGACGCCAAGGCCGAGGCCCAGAAGGTCTAAGGCTTTCGACCAGATAGCCTGCCTCCCTCAAGGAAGCGGGCGGGCGCCGGGGGGCGCCGAAGGGGGTGCGGGGCGTGATGGTCCCGCAGCCCCTTTTTCTTTTGCGCCTTTGGCTTCCCTCTCCCGGCGGGAGAGGGCTTGAGGGCACGAGAGCGAAGGGATCGTTCTTTGCGCGAAAGGGTGAGGGGCTTGTCCCGTCAGTCGGCGGAAGCCGCCGCGCCACGGCCTTCGGCCGACTTCAACCGCGAACCCTCACCCTTTC
>KB291791.1:40678-59259 GCA_000318405.1 Brevundimonas diminuta 470-4
CCTTAGCCAATCGCTTCGCTCTTGGAGGCTCATGTCCCTCTCCCATCGGGAGAGGGACATGAGTTTGCCAAGTCTTTAACGCCTCTTAACGCCGCATTTACCATCCAGGCGGCAGTTTCTGCCTAGCGGGTTCGGATCGTCCCGCGTGTGCAGGGGCGGTTGCGCGTGGGCGGCTTCACGGAAGCTTTGAAGAAGTTCGGCATCGGACGCCTGGCCGCCATTCTCGGCGTGGCCGCGGGCGTGGCCGCTGTCCTGGTCGCCGTCATGTTGCGCGTGGGCCAGGCGCCGGACGCCTTGCTCTATTCCAACCTCGACCTGCGCGAAGCCTCGGAGATCAGCGCCGCCCTGAGCCAGGCGGGCATCAAATATTCCTCCAAGGGCGACGGCTCGACCATTTTCGTCAGCCGCGACGAGGTCGGCACGGCGCGCCTGATGCTGGCGGGCAAGGGGCTCGTGACCTCGGGCAGCGTCGGTTACGAACTCTTCGACAATCAGTCGGTGCTGGGCCAGACCGAGTTCCAGCAGAACCTGAACGAACAGCGCGCCCTGCAGGGGGAACTGGCGCGCACCATCATGTCGATGCGCGGCATCGCCTCGGCCCGCGTCCACATCACCATGCCCCGGCGCGAGATGTTCCAGGCCGCGGCCATCGACCCGACCGCCGCCGTGGTCGTGGGCCTGTCGGGCCGCGACCTCACGACCGACCAAGTGCGCGCCATCCGCAACGTGGTGGCCTCGTCAGTGCCGAACCTGAAGCCGGACAAGGTCACGGTGACCGATCAGGCCAACCGCACCCTGGCTGCGGGCTCCGAGGAGACCGGCTTCACCTCGGCCACCGCCGACGCGGCCAAGGCCTCGACCGAGGCGCAGATGCAGGCCCGCATCAAAGACATCGTCGAGGGCGTCGTCGGCCCCGGCGCCGCGCGCGTGCAGGTGACGGCCGACATCGACCACAGCCGCTCGACCACCCAGGAGCAGAAGTTCGACCCTGACGGCCAGGTCGTCCGCTCGACCTCGACCAACGGCAGCCAGTCGCAGGACACGACCGGCCAGCAGGACGGCGGCGTCACCGCCACGAACAACATCCCCGGCGGAGAGGCGCCCAACGCGACGCCGCTCGGCTCGACCCGCGTCGAGAACACCGAGACGACCAACTACGAAATCTCGAACACCACCACGACGACGGTGAAGGAGCCGGGCGAGGTCAAGAAGCTGTCCGTCTCGGTCGCGGTCGACGGCAAATACACCCCGGCCGCCGACGGCAAGGGCGAGCCGACCTACGCCGCCCGCACCGCCGAGGAAGTGCAGCAGATCAAGGCGCTGGTCGCCGCCGCCGTCGGCATCGACGAGGCGCGTGGGGACAAGATCGAGGTCGTCAACGTCCGCTTCAACCGCGAACCCTCGGCCGCGCCGGGCGAGGAGCAGGGCTCGTCGCTGTTCGCCTTCGACAAGAACGACATCATGCGCGGGGTCGAGCTGTTGGTCCTGCTGGTGACGGGGCTGCTGTTGATCTTCTTCGTCCTGCGTCCGCTGCTGAAGACCGCGTCGGGTCAGGGGCGTGCGGGCGCGCCCGCCCTGGCCGGCGCCGGCGGCATTCCCGTTACGGCGTTGGACACCCAGCTTGTCGGCGGAACCCTGCCGGGCGGCGCGCCCATGCTGGCCGGTCCCAGCGACATGGAGCAGCGCATCGACATCGCCCGCATCGAGGGTCAGGTGAAGGCCTCGTCCATCAAGAAGGTCGCCGATTTCGTCGACAGCCACCCAGAGGAATCCACGGCGATCCTGCGCGCCTGGATGCATGAAACCTGATGGCGGCGCGGCTGGTCTCAAAAGGCGCGGCGGTCGACGACGCCAAGAAGCTGACGGGGCCTGAAAAGGCGGCCGTTGTTCTTCTGTCTCTGGGCGAAGAGCATACGGTCCTGTGGCAGCAGCTCGACGACGAGGAGATCAAGGAAGTCTCCCAGGCCATGGCGGGGCTGGGCAGCGTCACCGCCGCCGTGGTCGAAGAGGTGCTGGTCGAGTTCGTCTCCGGCATCGGCGGGTCGGGCTCGCTGATGGGCTCCTACGAGCAGACGCAGCGTCTGCTGGCCTCCTTCATGCCTTCCGACCGGGTCGAGGCCCTGATGGAGGAGATTCGCGGTCCCGCCGGCCGCACCATGTGGGACAAGCTCGGCAATGTGAACGAGGCCGTGCTCGCCAACTATCTGAAGAACGAATATCCGCAGACGGTCGCGGTGGTCCTGTCCAAGATCAAGCCGGACCACGCCTCGCGCGTGCTGACGGCCCTGCCCGAGGACTTCGCTCTGGAATGCGTCCAGCGGATGCTGCGCATGGAGCCGGTGCAGCGCGACATCCTCGACAAGATCGAACAGACCCTGCGCAGCGAGTTCATGTCCAACCTGGCGCGCACGTCCAAGCGCGACAGCCATGAGCTGATGGCCGACATCTTCAACAGCTTCGATCGCCAGACCGAGGCCCGCTTCATCGGCGCTCTGGAGGAACGCAACCGCGACGCGGCCGAGCGGATCCGCGCCCTGATGTTCGTGTTCGAGGACCTGTCGCGTCTTGATCCGGGCGGGGTCCAGACCCTGCTGCGCTCGGTCGAGAAGGACCAGCTGGGGCTGGCGCTGAAGGGCGCCTCAGACTCCTTGCGCGAAATGTTCTTCTCCAACATGTCCGAGCGCGCCTCGAAGATCATGCGCGAGGACATGGAATCCATGGGGCCTGTCCGCCTCAAGGACGTCGATAACGCCCAGATGGCCATGGTCCAGGTGGCCAAGGATCTGGCGGCGCGTGGCGACATCATGCTGGCCGGCCAGGGCGGCGACGACGAGTTGATCTACTGACATGAGCGCCCTCCCTTCCAACGCCGTCCCCTTCGCCTTCGACACCGAGTTCGGGGCCGACGGCGCCGTGCTGCGCGCCTCGACCTGGCAACCGACCAAGCGGTCCTTCGCACCGGCCGAGGTCGAGGCCCTGGTCGCCCAGGCGCGGCTTGAGGCCCGCCAGCAGGCGCTGAACGAGGTCGAGGCTCTGCGCGCCGAGGCCCTGTCCATCGTGGCGCAGACGGTGTCCCAGGCGGCGACCGCCCTGCGCGGCGTGGCCGAGGCGCACCGCCGCGAATCCGCCGAACTGGCCCTGGCCGCCGCCCGTGTGATCGGTTCGGCCGCCTTCGAACGCTTCCCGCGTCGTCCGCTGGAGGCCGCCATTGAGGCTCTGGGTCAGGAGATGGACGCCACGCCGCGCCTCGTCGTCCGCGCCTCGGGTCTGGACCAGGACGGCCGCGCCCAGATCGAGGCCCTGTGCGCTCAGGCGGGCTTTTCGGGGCTGGTGGTGTTCCGCGACGAACCGCATCTGCCCGCCGCCGCCTTCGCCCTGGAATGGGCCGACGGACGCGCCGAGTTCGACCCGGCCGAAGCCGAGGCGCGCGTCGTTGCGGCGCTCAACGCCGCATTGGCCGCCGAAGCAGGCCACGCTGAGCCGCCCCTCGAAGGCGGCGCTCATGACAGGAGGGGCTTCTGATGGCCACCGACGATCTCTCGCTTGAGGAATTCGGCGAGTCCACCGCCCTGAACCTGGCCGACGACGGCGGCGAGAAGTCCGCCGTCGACCTGGCCCCCGTCTTCGACGTGCCGGTCAATATCTCGGCGGTGCTGGGCAAGGCGCACATGTCGGTCGCCCAGCTGCTGAAGCTGAACAAGGGCTCGGTGCTGGAGCTGGACCGCAAGGTCGGCGAGGCGATCGACATCTTCGTCAACAACCGTCTGGTTGCGCGCGGCGAGGTCGTCGTCGTCGAGGACCGCCTGGGCGTGACCATGACGGAAATCATCAAGACCGAGGACAAGGGCGCCTGATCGGCCGCCCCGTCACGGACAGGATTTGAAGGAGTAGGGCGATGCGTCTTCTGGTGGTGGGTCGTTTAAGCGGCCAGCTGGCGACGGCGGTGAAGATGGCCATGGCGCACGGCGCCAAGGTCCAGCACGTCGAGCGCGCCGATCAGGCGACCGAGCAACTGCGCCGGGGGCAGGGCGCCGACCTGCTGATGGTCGACTACCGCATCGACATCGCCGCCCTGATCGCGGCCAACGACGCCGAGCGCATTCATGTGCCGGTGGTGGCCTGCGGCGTCGACGCTGACGCTAAGGAAGCGGCCGACGCCATCCGCGCCGGGGCCAAGGAGTTCATCCCCCTGCCGCCCGAGGCAGACCTGATCGCCGCCGTCCTGTCGGCCGTGGCGGACGACGAGCGGCCGATGATCTCGGCCGATCCGGCGATGAAGTCGGTGATCCAGCTGGCCGATCAGGTGGCGCGCTCGGAAGCCTCCATCCTGATTACCGGCGAAAGCGGCGTCGGCAAGGAGGTGATGGCCCGCTATCTGCACACGCACTCGCGCCGCGCGGACAAGGCCTTCATCAGCGTCAACTGCGCCGCCATCCCCGACAACCTGCTGGAATCCGAACTGTTCGGCCACGAGAAGGGCGCCTTCACCGGGGCCGTCGCCCGCCGCATCGGCAAGTTCGAGGAGGCCGACGGCGGCACGCTTCTGCTGGACGAAATCTCCGAGATGGACGCCCGGCTTCAGGCCAAGCTGCTGCGCGCCATCCAGGAGCGGGTCATCGACCGCGTCGGCGGCTCCAAGCCCGTGCCCGTCAACATCCGCATCATCGCCACCTCCAACCGCGACCTGGCCAAGTCGGTGGCCGAGGGGACCTTCCGCGAAGACCTGCTGTATCGCCTCAACGTCGTGAACCTGCGACTGCCTTCCTTGCGTGAACGCCCCGGCGACATCGCCGTGCTGGCCGACCATTTCGTTAAGAAATACGCCGCCGCCAACGGCGTGCCGCCGCGCGCCATCGGCCCAGAGGCCCGGCGCGCCCTGGTCGCCCACCGTTGGCCGGGCAACGTGCGCGAGCTGGAAAACGCCATGCACCGCGCCGTGCTGCTGGCGTCCGGGTCCGAGATCGACGTCGAGGCCATCCGCCTGCCCGACGGCCGCCCGCTGCTGGGCGGGGAGGGGGCCTCGACCCCCGCCGCCTCGACCTATGACGCCGGCGTGGCCGGACAGGCGGCGCAGGTCGCCGACGCCGTGACCCGCAGCTTCGTCGGCCAGACCGTGGCCGAGATGGAGAAGACCCTGATCCTGGACACGCTCAGCCACTGCCTGGGCAACCGCACCCATGCGGCGACGATCCTGGGCATCTCCATCCGCACGCTGCGTAACAAGCTGAACGAATACGCCGATCAGGGCACGCCGATCCCGGCGCCCCAGTCGGGCGTGGCGGCCGCCTACGGCGCTGCGGGCTGATCCGGTGCGCGCCGACCGTCGCGCCCTGCTGATCGGCGCAGGCGCACTGACGCTGGGTGGAATGGCCTTGGGAGCCTGCGCGCGGGGGACGGAGCCTGCAACGGCCGAGCCCGTCGTTCTGGATCTCGACCTGTCGGCGCTGGAAGCCCGCCACGGCGGCCGTCTGGGCGTCTCGGTCCTGACCGAAGGCAAGCGCGCCGACTGGCGCGGCGACGAGCGGTTTGTCTATTGCTCGACCTTCAAGATGTATCTGGCCGCCGCCACCCTGTTGCGCGTTCAGGCGGGGCAGGAGCGGCTGGACCGGGCTATTCCGGTGACGCAGGCCGACATGATCGCCCATGCGCCGGTGACGCAGCCTGCTGTGGGTTCGACCCTGACCATCGCGCAGCTGATGAAGGGCGCGGTTGAGGTCAGCGACAATCCCGCCGCCAACATCCTGATCCGTGAGATGGGCGGATTGGACGCCTTGCGCGCCTTCTATCGCGGCATCGGCGATGAGACGACCCGCGTGGATCGGCTGGAGCCGGAACTGAACCGGGCGGACGGCGACAAGGACACGATCACCCCGAACCAGTCTGTGCGCAATATCGAGCGGCTGATCCTGTCGGAGGCTTCGCCGCTCGAGTCGGCTTTCAAGCGGTTGCTTCTGGAATGGATGATGGCGTCGCCGACAGGGCTGGCGCGCCTGAAGGCGGGCGTTCCTTCCGGCTGGACGGTCGCGCACAAGACCGGCACGGGCGGCGACGGCCCGGTGAATGATATCGGCGTGCTGTATCCGACCGACGGCGCGCCCATCGCCATCGCCGTCTATTTCCACGCCACGAAGGATTCGACCGACGCCCAGCGCGAGGCGGCAGTCGCCGATGCGACGCGGCAGGCGCTCAAGGCGCTGGGGCATGGCTGACATGGATGAGATCGGGCGAATCCTGTCATCAGGCGACATGACCTTCGCACGTCGTCATGGCTGACGCGCCTTTCCTGATGAAGGACGGCATGGCGCGCCCCACGGGGCGTGATGCGCTCGGCTGGCTGATGCGCGGCGAAGTCGGCATGGCGGTCGGCGTTATCGGCGTCATCATGCTGCTGATCGTGCCGATCCCGAAGATGCTTCTGGATCTGCTGCTGGCGATTTCGCTTGTTTCCAGCGTCCTGATCCTGATGACCGCCGTGATGATGAAGCGGCCGCTGGACTTCGCCATCTTCCCGACCGTGCTGCTGGTCTCGACCCTGTATCGGCTGGGTTTGAACCTGGCCTCGACGCGGCTGATCCTCAGCAATGGCCAGGAAGGTCACGACAGCGCAGGCAAGATCATCCAGGCCTTCGGCGAACTGATGAT
Source organism: Brevundimonas diminuta 470-4 (assembly GCA_000318405.1). Taxonomy (GTDB): domain Bacteria; phylum Pseudomonadota; class Alphaproteobacteria; order Caulobacterales; family Caulobacteraceae; genus Brevundimonas; species Brevundimonas diminuta_B. Next base: position 47,321 of record KB291791.1, read on the forward strand.
GGGGGGCAACTTCATCATCGGGGTGATCATCTTCGCCATCCTGCTGGTGGTGAACTTCGTCGTCATCACCAAGGGCGCCACCCGCATCGCCGAGGTCTCGGCCCGCTTCACCCTGGACTCCATGCCGGGCAAGCAGATGGCCATCGACGCCGACCTGTCGTCCGGCCTGATCAATGAGGAGCAGGCCAAGCTGCGCCGCAAGGAGCTGGAGCAGGAATCCACCTTCTTCGGGGCCATGGACGGCGCCTCGAAGTTCGTGCGCGGCGATGCGGTCGCGGGCCTGATCATCACCTTCATCAACGTGATCGGCGGCCTGCTGATCGGGATCCTGCAGCATGGCATGCCGGCTATGGAGGCGGCCAACACCTATGTGCAGCTGACCGTCGGCGACGGTCTGGTGACGCAGATCCCGGCCATCATCGTCTCGGTCGCGGCGGGCTTCCTCGTGACCAAGGCCGGGGTCGAGGGCTCGGCCGACAAGGCCTTCGCCGCGCAGCTGGCGACCAACCCGGTATCGCTGGGCGTGGTGTCCGGCACGGCGGGCCTGATCGGCCTGATCCCCGGCATGCCGCTGCTTCCCTTCGCCGCCCTGGCGCTGGGGACGGGCTTCATGGCGTGGAAGCTCGGCCGCGATCGGCTGAAGCCGCCGCCCGCTGAGCCGGTGGATCTCAAGCCCAGGGAGGATGTGGAAGAGCCGATCTCCACCGCCCTGACCATCGACGAGGTGAAGATCGAGCTGGGCTACGCCCTGCTGGCCCTGATCAACGATCTGGAGGGCCGCCGCCTGACGGACCAGATCCGCGCCCTGCGCCGTTCGCTGGCCCAGGAATACGGCTTCGTCATGCCCAGCGTGCGCATCCTCGACAACATGCGCCTGCCCAATCAGGGCTACGCCATCCGCATCAAGGAGATGGACGCCGGATCGGGCGAGGTGCGCCTGGCCTCCCTGATGGCGATGGACCCGGCGGGGCGTCAGGTCGAACTGCCCGGCGAGCATACGCGCGAGCCCGCGTTCGGCCTTCCGGCCACCTGGATCGACGAAAGCTTGCGCGAGGAGGCGACCTTCCGCGGCTACACCATCGTCGATCCCTCGACGGTGCTGACCACGCACCTGACCGAAATCCTCAAGGAGAACATGGCCGAGCTGCTGTCCTACGCCGAGGTGCAGAAGCTGTTGAGGGAGCTGAAGGGCGAGGAGCAGAAGCTGGTCGAGGAGCTGATCCCCTCGGTCGTCACCGTCACGACGCTTCAGCGCGTCCTGCAGGCCCTGCTGCGCGAGAAGGTGTCGATCCGCGACCTGCCCGCCATCCTCGAAGGCCTGGCCGAGGCCGCGCCGCACACCACCAGCGTCTCCACCCTGGTCGAGCACGTCCGCAGCCGTCTGGCGCGTCAGCTGTGCTGGCAGCACAAGGCTGACGACGGCGCCCTGCCCATCGTCACCCTGTGGCCCGAGTGGGAGCAGGCCTTCGCCGACAGCCTGGTCGGGCCCGGCGAAGACAAGCAGCTGGCCATGGCGCCCAGCAAGCTTCAGGACTTCATCCGCGCCGTGCGCGACGTGTTCGAGCGCGCCGCCATGACGGGCGAGAACCCGGTCCTGCTGACCGGGCCGCAGGTGCGCCCCTATGTCCGCTCCATCATCGAACGCTTCCGCGGCCAGACGGTGGTGATGAGCCAGAATGAGATTCACCCCAAGGCCCGCCTGCGCACCGTCGGCTCGGTTTAGACGACTTCACGGTTAATCGCTGGACACCGCGCAGGCGGCGAATATGGTTCCGGCCATGAAACGCATTCGGCCGGCCCTGCGCACCTTCGGAACCTTCCTGCGCACCCCGACCCTCAGTCGCTCCATCATCGCGCTGCTCGCGCTGGCCATCCTGTTGCTGATGGCGGTGAACGCCGCGACCTTCGTGATGATCCAGCGGACCGCGACCTATAACGACACGGTCGATCACAGCCAGCAGGTGCGTCTGGCGGCGAAGGACATGCTGATGCTGCTGACCGAGGCCGAGACCGGCCAGCGGGGCTTCATGCTGACGGCGCGCGCCGAGTATCTGGGGCTGCACCAGAACGCCGTTTCCAAGCTGCCGGCCGTTGTCGAACGAATGGAGGAGCTGGCGGCCAGCGACCCGGAGCAGGCCCGCAGGGCCGCCGTGGTGAAGGGGCTGTATCAGGAGCGGCTTGACCTGATGACGGCCACGATCGAGCTGACCCGGACGGGCCGCATCGGCGAGGCGGTGTCCTTGATCCGCAACGGCAGGGGCAAGGCGCTGATGGACCGGATTCGGGTCGAGCTGTCGGCGATGGATGCGGACGAGGCCCGCCGTCTGTCGGAGCGGACGCGCCAGTCCGAACGGGCGCAGACGGTCACGGTCGCCGTCAACGCCCTGGCGGCGGTTCTGGTGCTGATCCTGGCGGGCATCAGCGCCTGGATGGTCCGTCGTTATGTGGCCGAGATCGAGGGGGCGCATTTCGAGCTCGACCGCGTCAACGCCGGGCTTGAAAACGAGGTGCGCGACCGCACCGCCGAGCTGACGCGCGCCAATGAGGAGATCCAGAGGTTCGCCTATATCGTCAGCCACGACCTGCGCGCGCCGCTGGTCAATGTCATGGGCTACACCTCCGAGCTTGAGCAGGTCTGCAAGGCGCTGGAGAAACAGCTGACCGCGCTGGAAGCCGCGCATCCCGAACTGGTCGACGCCGAGGCGCTGCGCTCGGTGCGCGAGGATGCGCCCGAGGCTGTGGGCTTTATCCGCACCTCGACGGCCAAGATGGACCGGCTGATCAACGCCATCCTGCGCCTGTCGCGCGAGGGGCGCCGCGCCCTTCAGCCCGAGACGTTGGAGATGACGGCCATGGTCCGCGCCATCGCTGACACCGTCAGCCATCAGGTCGCCGAAACGGGCGGCGAGATCACGATCAGCGACCTGCCTGCGATGGAGAACGACCGGCTGTCGATCGAGCAGGTCTTCAGCAATCTGATCGACAACGCCGTCAAGTATCGGCAGCCGGGCCGACCGATCCATATCGAGGTCAGCGGCCGGCAGGAACCGGACGGCTGGGTCTCTTATGCTGTGCGCGATAACGGCCGGGGCGTCTCGCCGCGGGATCATGAACGGATATTCGAGCTGTTCCGGCGCTCGGGCAAGCAGGACACGCCGGGTGAAGGCCTGGGTCTGGCCTTCGTGCGCAACATCGTTCGCCGGATGGGCGGCGTGATCGATGTCGAGTCGGAACTGGGCGAAGGCTCGACTTTTTACCTAAAATTTCCGAAGCGTCTGATTATGCTGGGTGACTATCAAGGAGATCGCCTGTGAGCCACTCGGTGAAGATCGTCATGGTCGAGGACGACCATGGCCACGCCAAGCTCATTGAGAAGAACATCCGGCGGGCGAATATCGCCAACGACATCGTCCATTTCGACCATGGCGATGCGGCGCTGGATTATCTCTTTCAGGAAGAGGTTCGCCGCAGCGGCCCTCTGCTGATCCTTCTGGACCTCAATCTGCCGGACATGTCCGGGACGGATATCCTGGAGCGGGTCAAGGCGGACGAGCGTCTGCGCCGCGCCCCGGTGGTGGTCCTGACGACGACGGACGACAAGGGCGAGATCCAGCGCTGCTACGACCTAGGCTGCAACGTCTACATCACCAAGCCGGTCGACTATGAGGCCTTCGCGGGCGCGATCCGTCAGCTGGGCCTGTTCCTTTCCGTCATGCAAGCCCCTGAGATCTGACGCGTGGATCAGGTCCAGCCTCCCATACGGCTACTCTACATCGACGATGATCGCGGCCTGTCGCGCCTGGTCCAGAAGGAGTTGGAGCGCCTCGGCTATCAGGTCGTCTGCGCGCCCGACGCCGACGCGGGCTATGAGGCGCTGAAGGCCGAGGCCTTCGACGTCTGCGCCCTGGACCACTATATGCCGGGCCGCGAAGGCCTGGACGTTCTGCCCGACATTCTGGCTCTGCCGACGCCGCCGCCGGTGGTCTATGTCACCGGGGCTCAGGACGGGCGCATCGCCGTGGCCGCTCTGCGTGCGGGCGCCGCCGACTACGTCATCAAGGACGTGTCCGAGGACTTCACCGCCCTGCTGCGTTCGGCCGTCGAGGACGCCCTGCTGCGTCGCCGTCTGGAGCATGAGAACCAGCGGGCGAACGACGAAGTGCGGCAAGAGCGCGACCGCGCCGAGGCCTTGCTGCGCGAGGTCAATCACCGCGTGGGCAACTCCCTGCAACTGGTCTCCAGCTTCATCTCCCTCCAGTTGCGCCAGCTCGCCGACGAAGGCGCACGCGCCGCCCTGCGCGAGGCTCAGGTCCGCATTGAGGCCGTCGCCCATGTCCACCGCCGCCTCTACACCTCGGCCGATGTCGAACGGGTGCAGATGGATGAATATCTGGCCGGCCTGGTCGAGGAACTGAGCAAGTCGATCGGGCCGGATGGCGATGGGTCGCGCCTGACCCTGCGCGCCGAGCCCTTGAGGGTGACGACGGATCAGGCCGTGTCCCTGGGCGTCATCGTGACCGAACTGGTCACCAACGCCGTCAAATACGCCTATGAGCCCGGCGCGGCAGGCGAAATCCGCATCATCCTGGAACAGGCGGACGGCGGCGGGCGAGCCCTGCTGACTGTCGAGGACGACGGGCCGGGTCTTGGCGAGGGCGCGCCCAAGGGCACCGGTCTGGGCTCCAAGATCATCTCGGCCATGGCCAGCGGCCTGCGCTCGGCGATCGAGGTGGACCCGGCGCATCATGGCGTGCGCGCGCGACTGGCGTTCGACCTCTGAGCGTGCATTTGGGGCTTTCGCCCGGCGGCGCGGCGGGTTTAAGCTCGGTGAAATGAAGCTTCAGTTCGGCACGGCCCGCCCGGGCCTCGACTACATCCACCGCCCCGCTGTTTTCGGCCTCGCCGAGCGTGAAGGCCGACTGGCCTGCGTCCGCGTGGATCGCGGCGAAGGGGTCGTCTACTACGATCTGCCCGGCGGCGCCCTGGATGGCGAGGAGACCGAACAGCAGGCCCTGGTGCGCGAGTTCGCTGAAGAGACCGGCCTGATCATCCAGCCGGTCGACCGCCTGACGGAGGCGGGGCAGTATTTCCTCAAGTCTGACGGCACGCCGGTGAACAACGTCGGCGGCGTCTGGGTGGTCAGCGTGACCGGCGCCGACCCCTCGACCAAACAGGAAGCCGACCACGAACTGGTCTGGATGGAGCCGATGCGCGCCCTGTTCAGCCTGCGCCACGAGGCCCACAGCTGGGCCGTCGCCCGCTGGCTGCGCGACCGTCATGCCGCAGCCTCGGAACCGGGCTGAGCAGAAAGGGTTGTTTTCCCTGAGAGGCCGCCAGTCCGGCGGCCGTCCGACAGGGAGCTTCTCATGGCCGATCACGACCGCATCGAAGGCGCCGCCAAGAACATCGGCGGCAAGATCAAGGAAGCCGCCGGCAAGGTCGCCGGCGACGAAAAGCTGAAAGCCGAAGGCCGCGCCGACCAGATCGAAGGCAAGGCTCAGAACGCCCTCGGCGGCGTCAAGGACGCCCTGAAAGGCAAGTAGGCCAGCTTTCTCGCTACAAGAACAGACCGCCGCCCTTTCGCCGGGGCGGCGGTTTTTTTAGCGCGCCAGCGTCCGCATCGCCCGTTCCAGTCCCTCCAGCGTCAGGGGGAACATGCGGTGCTCCATCACCTCGCCGATCAGGCTGACCGAGGGGGTGTAGCTCCAGTGGCGTTCGGGGACGGGGTTCAGCCAGACCGACTTGTCCCACTGTTCGCGGGCGCGTTTCAGCCAGACGGCGCCCGCTTCCTCGTTCCAGTGCTCGACCGAGCCGCCGGGCATGGTCACTTCATAGGGCGACATGGTCGCGTCGCCGACGAAGATGGCGCGCCAGTCGCCGGGGTATTTGTGGATCAGATCCCAGGTCGGGATGCGCTCCGTATGGCGGCGCCGGTTGTCCTTCCACACCCCTTCGTAGAGGCAGTTGTGGAAGTAGAAGAACTCCAGGTTCTTGAACTCGGTCCGCGCGGCCGAGAACAGCTCTTCACACAGCTGGATATGGCCGTCCATCGAACCGCCCACGTCGAGGAACAGCAGCACCTTGATGGTATTGCGCCGCTCGGGCCGCATGTGGATGTCCAGCCAGCCCTGACGCGCCGTGCCGTCGATGGTGCCGTCGATGTCCAGTTCCTCGGCCGCGCCTTCACGGGCGAAGCGGCGCAGGCGGCGTAAGGCCACCTTGATGTTGCGCGTGCCCAGTTCGACCGTGTCGTCCAGGTTCCTGTATTCGCGCTTTTCCCAGACCTTGACCGCGCGGCCGTGCCGCCCCGGCCCGCCGATGCGCACGCCCTCGGGGTTGTAGCCGCCGTGGCCGAAGGGGCTGGTTCCGCCCGTGCCGATCCACTTGTTGCCGCCCTGGTGGCGTTCCTTCTGCTCCTCCAGGCGCTGCTTCAGCGTCTCCATCAGCTTGTCGAAACCGCCGAGCGCCTCGATCTGGGCCTTCTCCTCGTCGGTCAGGTATTTTTCGGTCAGCAGGCGTAGCCAGTCCTCGGGGATGTCGGCGGTGATCTCCTCGCCGGGCCCGACGCCCTCCAGCCCCTTGAACACCTTGCCGAAGACCTGATCAAAGCGGTCGTAGTGCTTCTCATCCTTGATCAGCACGGCGCGCGACAGGTGGTAGAAGGCTTTGACGTCGCGCCCCGCCACGCCCTTGTCCATGGCCTCCATCAGATGGAGCCATTCCTTGAGCGACACAGGCACCTTGGCCTCGCGCAGGGCGGTGAAGAAGGGCAGCAGCATGGGTTTAAGACTGGCCCCGGCCTAGCCGCGCCGCAAGATGAACTCGTCATCCATCCAGGCGCCGACCGGATATTGGTACTCGCCCGCCTTCTCGAAGCCGTAGGCGGCGTACAGCTTCTGCGCCTTGTGGTTGCCGCTCCAGACGCCGATCCACAGGGGGCCGTCGGTGTGGGCCTCCATCCATTCCAGCGAGATTTTCAGCAGCTGCGTGCCCAGACCCAGCCCCTGCGCCTGTTTGCCGACATAGAGGCGGCGCAGCTCGGCGTGGCTGGCGCGGCCGTCGGGGTGGGGCAGGGTGTTCGGCCCGGCGTTGGCGAAGGCCAGCAGTTCGCCGTCGCGGTCCGCGACCCACCAGGCGGCGCCCGGCTCGGCCAGCTTGGCGGCGGTGGCCTCAGCGTTGAAGCTGGCGTCCAGGAAGGCGGTCAGGTCGGCGACCGGATAGGGAATGCCGAAGCCGGTGACGAAGGTGTCGATGAAGGTCTGGCGCCCCAGCACGGCCAGGGCGGCGGCGTCGTCAGGACGGGCGGGGCGGATCACAGGGTCGCTCATGATCGACGCAATAGCGCCGGGCGAGCGTCGGGTGAAGGCGTGTAGAGACCCGCGTGGCGCCATCATCGCAGCCTCGTCATCTTTGCGTGGTTGCAGGGGCGGGCGACGAGGGCTACCACCTTTGTCCAAGGTGCGTCGTTCGCGGCGCACGCCAATGCTCGGATGGGGAGGTTAAGGGACGCCAAGGCCTTGGTTTCACAGGCCGATCCCCGTGCTATGACTTCTCCTGCACTCATGACTCATTCCGAATCCGCAACTCAGACGCCGGTCGCGGCCGCCCGCTCCGCCGGGGCTGAGGCCGCCTATGGGGCCATTACGCTGGCGCGCCACGGCGAGCCGGCCCTGTCGCGCAAATGCATGATCACCTCGGATCAGTATCGCGACTGGTGGGGCCGCTATGAGATCGGCGGACTGCGCGCGGGCCAGACGCCGCCTCAGGCGCTGTTGACGGCCGCCGAGGGCGCCGGGGCCATCTATGCCTCGACCCGGCCCCGCGCTCAGGAGACCGCCCGCGCCGTAGCGCCGGATCGCGAGGTGCTGGTCGACGCTCTGTTCATCGAGGCGCCCCTGCCGCCGCCGCGCTTTCCAAGCTGGATCAAGCTGTCGCCGCGTTACTGGGGCGTGATCTCGCGCATCTGGTGGCACGCCTTCAATCACCATGAGGGTCAGGAAACCCGCGCCGAGGCCGAGGTTCGCGCCGATCAGGCCGCGCGCGTCCTGATCGCCCGCGCGTCCGAAGGCCACGACGTGCTGGTGCTGGCGCACGGCTATTTCAACCATATGGTGGGCCAGCGGCTGAAGGCGCACGGCTGGCGACTGGCCCATAATCAGGGCTTCAAATACTGGTCGCAGCGCCGTTTCGTGAAGCGCTGACGTCGCGGCCTCAGGAAGGCCGTTGAAGCGGCGCGCGCGCCTCTCTAGGTTGCGCCCATCATGACCGACGCATCCGTTTCCCCCGCCGTGCCCGCCGATCTCAGCTTCGAGGACGCCCTGTCGCGTCTGGAGGGCATCGTTTCGCGCCTGGAATCGGGTCAGGCGCCGCTCGAAGAGTCCATCGCCCTGTACGAAGAGGGCGCGCGGCTGAAGGCCCACTGCGAGGCGCGGCTGAAGGCCGCCCAGCTGCGGGTCGAGAAGATCGTCGTCGGCGCCGACGGCCAGGCCAAGGGCGTCGAACCGGCCGAGTTCGGCTGATGTCCGCTACCGACCTCGCGCCGCAGATCGGCTTCGACGACTTCATGAAGGTCGACGTGCGCGTCGGCCAAATCCTCAAGGCCGAACCGTTCCCCGAGGCGCGCAAGCCCGCCTATAAGCTGACCATCGATTTCGGCGACGCCATCGGCGTCAAGAAGTCCTCGGCTCAGATCACCCATCATTACACGCTGGACGACCTGAACGGCCGCAAGGTCGCCGCCGTCGTCAACTTCCCGCCGCGTCAGATCGGCCCGGTGATGTCCGAGGTGCTGACGCTCGGCTTCCCGGATGCGGAGGGGAACGTCGTCCTGGTCGGCGTCGATCGCGACCTGCCGCTGGGCGGGAGGCTGTTTTGAAGGTGCTGGCCGCCAACTCGCCCGAGCAGGCCGTCATCGACCGCGTCGCCGAGGTCGCCGACGTCGTCACCGTGGCGCTGGATGAACTGTTGCCGCGCGCCGACGGACCGGAAGTGCGCCTGACCGAGGCCATGCGTTACGCCGCCCTGGGGCCGGGCAAGCGCCTGCGTCCCTTCTTCGCCATCGAGGCGGGCCGGATGCTGGAGGCGGACGACCGCGCCGTCCTGCGCGCCGCCTGCGCGCTGGAATGCGTCCACGCCTATTCGCTGGTGCATGACGACCTGCCGGCGATGGACGACGACGACGTGCGGCGCGGTCGCCCGACCCTGCACATCGCCTATGACGAGGCGACGGCCATTCTGGCGGGCGACGCGCTGCAGACGGCGGCCTTCGACATCATTCTGGACGAGGACACCCACGACGACGCGGCCGTGCGCTGCGAGCTGGCGCGGCGCCTGTCCTTCGCCTCGGGCGCGCGCGGCATGGCGGGCGGCCAGATGAGCGACCTGATGGGGGTGCGCGATGATCTGGGCGGCGTGGCGCGGATGCAGCGGCTGAAGACCGGCGCCCTGTTCGCCTACGCCTTCGAGATCCCCCTGATCGTCGCCGACGCCAACGAAGCCGCCTGGCACGCCCTGACCAGCTTCGCCCACGACATCGGCCTGGCCTATCAGATCGTGGACGATGTTCTGGATGCGGAAGGTTCGGCCGAAGAGATGGGCAAGGCGGCGGGCGGCAAGGACGCGGCCTTGGGCAAGACCAATTTCGTCACCCTGCTGGGCGTCGATGCGGCGCGACAGAGGGTCGCGCATCTGGCCGATCAGGCCCGCTCGCACCTTGACCTGTTCGGTCATGAGGCCGAAATCCTCAAGGCCAGCGTGGACTTTGTGCTCAAGCGCCGGTCCTGATAGGAAACGCGCCCGCCCTCAGCGGGTTACTGTTTGACGGCTCGTCGTCTGAAGGCCCCCGATCTCCATGCCCAACACCCCGCTTCTCGACACCGTCAAGTTTCCCGCCGACACGCGGGGCTTCGACATTCCCCAGCTGAAACAGCTGGCGGAGGAGGTGCGGGCCGAGACCATCGACGCCGTGTCGGTGACGGGCGGGCACCTGGGCGCCGGTCTGGGCGTGGTCGAACTGACGGTCGCCCTGCACCACGTCTTCGAGACGCCGCAGGACATCCTGATCTGGGACGTCGGCCACCAGTGCTATCCGCACAAGATCCTGACCGGGCGGCGCGACCGGATCCGCACCCTGCGCCAGGGCGGCGGCCTGTCGGGCTTCACCAAGCGGTCGGAGAGCGAATACGACCCCTTCGGCGCGGCCCACGCCTCGACCTCGATTTCGGCGGCGCTGGGCTTCGCCGCCGCGCGCGACGCCAAGGGCGGGAACAATCGCGTCGTGGCCGTCATCGGCGACGGCTCCATGTCGGCGGGCATGGCCTATGAGGCGATGAACAACGCGGCCGAGGCCACCAGCGGCCAGCTGATGGTCATCCTGAACGACAACGACATGTCGATCGCCCCGCCGGTCGGCGGCATGAGCGCCTATCTGGCCAAACAGGTTTCCGGCGGGACCTATCAGAACATCCGCAAGGTCGGGAAGAAGTTCGTCGATCACATGCCGCGCCCGTTCCGCGACGCCGCGCGCAAGGCCGAGGAATACGCCCGCGGCATGATCGTCGGCGGCACCCTGTTCGAGGAGCTGGGCTTCTACTACGTCGGGCCGATCGACGGTCACGACATGGAAAATCTGGTCCCCATCCTGAAGAATGCGGCGGCCATCACCGACCGCCCGGTCCTGGTCCACGTCGTCACCCAGAAGGGCAAGGGCTACGCTCCGGCTGAGAGCAGCGCGGACAAGCTGCACGCCGTGGTCAAGTTCGACGTGGTGTCGGGCAAGCAGGCCAAGGCCATCTCCAACGCGCCCAGCTACACCAAGGTGTTCGGCACCGAGCTGATCAAGCACGCGCAAGCCGATCCGACCGTCATGGCCGTGACCGCCGCCATGCCGTCCGGCACCGGGCTGGATCTGTTCGGCCAGGCCTTCCCCGATCGCACCTTCGACGTCGGCATCGCCGAACAGCACGCCGTGACCTTCGCCGCCGGTCTGGCCGCTGATGGGATGAAGCCGGTCTGCGCCATCTATTCGACCTTCCTGCAGCGCGGCTATGATCAGGTCGTCCACGATGTGGCGATCCAGTCCCTGCCGGTGCGCTTCGCCATGGACCGCGCCGGTCTGGTGGGCGCGGACGGCGCGACCCACGCCGGGTCGTTCGACATCGGCTATATGGGCGCCCTGCCGGGCATGGTGCTGATGGCGGCGGCGGACGAGGCCGAACTGGCGGCCATGATCTCGACCTCGCTGGCCATCGACGACCGCCCCAGCGCCTTCCGCTATCCGCGCGGCGAGGGCGTGGGCGTCGACATCCCCGAACTGGCCGCCCCGCTGGAGATCGGCAAGGGCCGCATCGTCCGCGAAGGGACCTCGGTCGCCATCCTGTCGCTGGGCACTCGCCTGCAGGAATCGTTGAAGGCCGCCGACATGCTGGCGGCCAAGGGCGTCTCGGCCACGGTCGCCGACGCCCGCTTCGCCAAGCCGCTGGACGCCGATCTGATCCTGCGACTGGCGCGCGAGCATGAGGCTCTGATCACGGTGGAAGAAGGCGCCATGGGCGGCTTCGGCGCCTTCGTGCTTCAGCTTCTGGCCAAGAAGGGCGCGCTGGACGCCGGTCTGAAAATCCGCACCCTTCACCTGCCCGACATCTTCCAGGATCAGGACAAGCCCGAGGTCATGTACGCCCAGGCCGGCCTCAACGCCGAACACATCGCCGCCGCCGCCGTCACCGCGCTGGGCGTCGACGCCAGCCGGGCTGTGCGAGCGTAAACCGACCTTCCTTCTCCCCTTGTGGGAGAAGTTGCTCAAGTAGCCGTAGGCGGTAGCACGCTCAAGGTGGTCCGTGAGGACCTCATGAGGGGTGTCTGCGGGCGACTTGCCGTTTTCACTGGAGCTCGAACAGTGGATGAGGGCGTAAGCACCCCTCATCCGAGCGCCTCCGGCGCCC
>KB291791.1:59279-61423 GCA_000318405.1 Brevundimonas diminuta 470-4
CCCACCTTCTCCCACAAGGGGAGAAGGGGATCGCAACGCAATCGACCATCCCCCCTCGGCCCCTGTGCTAGACTGCATCCGGGCCGAGAGGGGATTTCAGACGATTCAGACGAATTGGACTTGTTTTTTCCTTCTCTCACCAGAGGCGGAAAGGGGTCACAGCACTCCGATCATGCTGGCCACCAGCGGGTGGCGCACGATGTCGCGTTCGGCCAGGCGGACGACGGCGATTTCGGGCACGGCCTCGAGTCTGTCGGCGATGTCGGACAGGCCGGAGACGCCGGGCAGCAGGTCCGACTGATGCGGGTCGCCCGTGACCACCATGGTCGAGTGCCAGCCCAGCCGGGTCAGCAGCATCTTCAGCTGGACGTAGGTGCAGTTCTGCGCCTCATCCACGACGATGAAGGCGTTGTTCAGCGTGCGGCCGCGCATATAGCCGATGGGGGCGATCTCGATCAGGCCCTCGGCCATCAGCGCCTTGACCCGCTTCATGCTGAGCCGGTCCGACAACGCGTCGTAGAGCGGCCGCAGATAGGGGGCCAGCTTGTCCTCCATGTCGCCGGGCAGGAAGCCGATCGATTCCCCGGCCTCGACCGCCGGGCGGCTCAGGACGATGCGGCCGACCTTGCCCGCCTCCAGCGCCTCGACCGCCTTGGCCACGGCCAGATAGGTCTTGCCCGTGCCCGCCGGGCCCAGCGCCAGCACCAGATTGGCGTGGTCCACGGCCTCCATCAGTTCGGCCTGACCGTCGGACTTGGGCTTCAGCGTCTTGAGATAGGCCTGATCCCGCTCGTCGTTCGAGGGCAGGGGCGACCAGCCGCCGACGCGGGCGGGCAATCGCCGCACCTTGGCGTCCTGAATGAATTCGGGCGAATCCAGCACGCCTTCGCGCAGCTGACGCTTGATGGCCGATCGTTTGCTCATGGACGCCTCCAGGGCATGAAAAAAGGCGAGCCCGGCTGGGTCTCGCCTTGGTCGTCGGTGGGGGAGGTGGGGGCCGAAGTCGCGCAGCCGTCCCGAACGGTCGCAGGGGCTTCGCCGCAGCAGGTGCGTCGCCGTCCCCGAACTGGTCGCGAACACGCCAAGCGCATTCTCCAGCGTCTGACCGGACCGGGCTTGATCCGGCTTCGGATCCGGGGGCGAATGGGGCCTGCCGAATCGCATCAACAGTCTGATGCTAACGTGGTTTCTGAAGGGTTAAAGCCTTCATTTTAAGAAGAATAGGCGGTGTGCGGATGAGTGTTTACAGTCTGGGCGACAGCAAGCCTCAGCTTCCCCCGGAAGGCGAATACTGGATTGCGCCGAGTGCGACTGTCCTAGGGAATGTGATTCTGCATCCGGGCGCCAGTATCTGGTTCAACGCCGTGCTGCGCGGCGACAACGACCCCATCGTCATCGGGGCCGACAGCAATATTCAGGACGGCAGCATCCTGCATACCGATCTTGGATCGCCTCTGACGATCGGCGCCGGGGTTACGGTGGGGCACAAGGTGATGCTGCACGGCTGCGAAATCGGCGACAACAGCCTGATCGGCATCGGCGCAGTCGTCCTGAACGGAGCGCGGATCGGCAAGAACTGCCTGATCGGCGCCAACGCCCTGATCACCGAGGGCAAGGTCATTCCCGACAACAGCCTGGTGATGGGCCAGCCCGGCAAGGTGGTGCGGGACTTGGATGAAGGACAGATCGAGGGCCTGCGGATGTCGGCGCAGCACTATGTCCAGAACTGGCGGCGCTATGTGACGGACCTGAAGCCGGTCGAATGAGCCTTCGCCCCACAATGGCACGGTTCACAATGAGACAGGGGCCGAGCCAGACGGGCCGGAACGGCGCAAACTCGCGCATCAGGGGATGAAACAGCCCATTGGCGGACACTCGAAACGGCCCGGCGCTTGCATTGCCTCTGCTGACGATCAATGCAGGAGTCCGATCCCATGCGGATAGGGATTACGAAAATGCTGGCCGGCGCTGTGGCCTTTGTCGGGCTGATGGCGGTTGCTGATGCGGCTGCGGCGCAGTGCGGGCCGTCCAGTTGCCTGCCGCCCCCGCCGCCGACGCCGATGTTGCCTCCGCCCACGCCGATCCCCCCGCCGGTGACGCCGCCGGGCGGCGGTTGCGGCCCCAGCGGCTGTCTGCCGCCGCGC
>KB291792.1 GCA_000318405.1 Brevundimonas diminuta 470-4
CGCTGGATGAAAACTCAGAGGCACGTCATCCTGTGTCCGCGAAGATCCCGTTTGACCTGAGCTCGCTTCAGTATGTCGTGGCGGCGGCGGACTACCGCTCCTTTCGGCGAGCTGCGGAGGCGTTGGGCCAGTATCCGGCGACAGTGAGCCGGGGCGTGCAACGCATTGAGGATGTGGTGGGCGTTTCGTTCTTCGAGCGATGCCCTTCCGGGATTCGCCTGACTCATGCCGGAGAGCAATTTGTCGCCGCCGTCCGTCCAGCGATTGAGCAGATCATGCGAGCGACCCAAACCGCCGGCGCGGCGGGCCGCGGCGAAAACGGAAGCCTGAGCATCGGCGTTCTGACGTCGCTTGCGGGCGGCTTTCTGAGGGAGCTCATCGAACAGTATGCCTTGTTGCACCCCGACGTATCCATAGAGATCAGGGATGGAGGAAGGGCCGAACACATAGCCGCACTGCGGTCCCGGCAACTGGATATCGCTTTCTTTACCGGGAATGGCGCGATCGCCGATTGTGAAACTGCCGAGCTCTGGCAAGAGCGGGTACATGTTGCCTTCTCGGCGGATCATCATCTAGCCGAGCGTGAGTCGATTGAATGGTCGTGGCTCCGCGACCAGAAATTCCTGGCGACGAAATGCGCGCCCGGACTCGAGGTCCACGATTACATCGTTCGTCGGTTGGCGGATTACAGCACCTATCCCGCCATCAAAATCATGCCATGCAACCAAGAGACCTTGATGAACATGGTCGCTATCGGCAGAGGCATAACCGTGGTGTCGGCCGGCTGGAGCTTTGTTTCCGTCCCCCGGCTCGTACTGCGACCTCTGGTCGAGGACGAAGACATAGTCCCGTTCAGCGCAGTTTGGGCGCCTGGCCGGGATAACCCGTCACTTCGACGTTTTCTTTCGCTAGCCTCGAGACTAGCGTCCAAAGACTCTGGAGAGCGCCTGCGGCGGCTTATCTGATCTTGCCGAACCGGGGTCCGGGTCGCGATCACTCGCGATTTCGGCGCGCTTTGGCGAACCCCCGGTCCGTCGCCATGAACCGCTCAAGCATCGGAATAATGAGCTTTTTGGGGTCGATGACCGGCTGGCCGGATTCACGGCCAAGCGCCTCCGCATAGGCACTGAGGTCACGGTGAAGGGCGCCGGGCAGATCCAGGGTTATCTTCACCGGTTTATCCTCAGCGATCGGGCCGAGCTTCAGTTTTGTCATTGCGCTGCTCCATAGGGTTCGAGCACCAGGTCGCGAGTGACGATCACGCGGACCGGGAATCCCGGCCGGATTGTCAAAGTGGGCGCGACCTGCAACTGACGGCGGATGATCTGCTGGCCAGCGTCATTGATGGTGTCCTGGGCGCCGTCGCGAATGGCGCGGATCAGACGGTCCTCATCGTCTACGGCGATCTCGGCGCCCACGGCGAGAAGGGTCGACAACCCGGCGGCTTTCGCAAGGTCCCACCAATGGTAGTCGACTCCGTCCTCAAGGCCGGCATAACCTTGCGTGTCGGCGCCGGGCTGGCGTTCCAGGACGATAGAGCGCCCGTTCGGCAAGATCAGCCGGTTCCAGACCAAGAGCACGCGGCGCTGTCCGAAACCGACATCATTGCTGTATTCGCCGATGATACGGGTGCCCTGGGGGACGAGCAGGATGCGGCCGGTGGGACTGTCATAGATGTGCTCGGTCACCTGCGCGGTGATCTGGCCGGGAAGGGCGGAGCGGATGCCGGTGATGAGGGCGGCGGATATCACTGCGCCGGCCTGAAGCACATAGGGCGATGCCGGCGCCATGACGCGATCTGGCGACACCGTTCGCCGATCGACGGCGGCATTGAGGAAAGCGCTCTGCCGGTCTTGGGCGGTTGGCGTTCCAACCTGCCCCGGGAGACCGAGACCCGCCAGTGACGGATTGCTCATGCCGGGGCTTGCGGGCGGCGCGCCCGTTCCGGGTCCGGTTTGGAAGAACACCCGGCTCGTTCGGGCAGCTTCTTCCTCGGCGAGACGACGTTGCTCCTCGGGATCGACCTGAGGTGTCACCATTGCTGGCGGCACGACGGGCTGGCCGCGGTTCTGGGCGTCGAGGATCGGACCGCCGAGATCGCCCGGCAAAGGCGGGCCGAGGACCGGTCCGGTATAGTCGCGCGGCAGTCCCGCAAGACCGTCGGCAGTGGTTCTGTTCTCCGTGGAATAGAGCTCCTCGTTGCCAGGCCCGCCTTGGCGCGTCTGCAACGCATAAATCAGAGCGCTGCCGATGCCGATGCTGGCGACGAGGCCGACACCAGCCAATACCTTTCGGGACAGCCGGGTGACGCGCGGAGGCTCAGCGCGCAGCCGCATGGTCGAGGTTGACTCGACAGTGGGACCGGCGGGCGCCAGGCTATCATCGCGGTTATCTTCCTTGTTGCTCATGACGCTGGCCTCCCGTCGGTACGGACAATCCTGACGGTTTGCTGGCGGTCGCCGCTGCCGAGTCTCAACTCGGCCGCGCCGAAGAGGCGATCGACGATCAGGATGTGCTGGAAAATGCGGCTGTTGACGATCTGCGCTTCGCCATCGGAACCAATGACGAAGAGCGGCGGCATCTCGCCCTGCACGATGCCGCGCGGGAACTCGACATAGACCCGCCGCCCGTCATCATAGACCGACACGGGCCGCCAGGGCGGTGAATCACCGGTCAAGCCGTAGCGATAGTTGCGCGCCGAGGCGACGGGGATGACGGGCGTCGCCGGGACGCTCTGCCTCTGACCTGCGGGCGGCTGCGGGTAGGCCCAAGCGACGGCGGGCATATAGGGCGCTTCGCCGGAGCGCAGTTCGATCATGTAAACCCGCCGATCGGTCGTGATGACGAGGTTGGTCGTGATGTCAGCGCGACTTGGTTTGACGAGGATATGGACGCGACGGGTCGCGCCGCTGCCGCTTTCGGTATCGCCGATGATCCATCGTGCCGTGTCGCCAGCGGCGATGGGGCCGGCTCCGGTCAGGCTCTCCCCTGGCTCCAGCGCGATATTGGTGATCTGGCCGGGCGCGGCATAGACCTGATAGAGCGCGCCTTCGCTCCAAGGATAGATCTGGATCGAGTTGAAATAGCCTTCGCGGCGAGGCTGAACGCGGGCGGCCGAGTTGGCGTTCTGGACGCGTCCCTCCGGGGTGTTGGCGGCTGTCCCCCCTCTTGCCGGCGTCCATGCCGGAGGGACATGCAATGGCCTCGGCTGCGCGTCCGTGACGACTGCCGGCACGGCGGGCAGCGGCGGCACGTCCGAATCGTAACTGATTTGCGGCGGCCGATTGGTCGCGCAACCGGCAAGTACGGTCGCGGAAAGCAGAACGATCGCGAGGCCAGATCTGGATAAACCCTGAAACGCGGATTTGCTCATCGGAAGGCGGCTCATTGGCTCATCTCCCGCGACCAGTTGTGGCATTGACATAGATGCCCAGAGGATTGGCGCGGAGGCGTTCTGCGTCGCGCGGCGTCTGGATGACGATGGTCAGGATGGCGGTCCAGCGTTCCGTTCGGGCGAGCTGGCCGTTTTCATAATGACGCTCTGTCCAGGCGACACGGAAGCTGTCGGGGGAAGCCCGGATCACACTTGAGACTTCTACGGCGACTTGCTGGCGGCCGACCCGTGTGAAGGGGTCGTTGGAGCGGGCGTAGTCGTTCAGCGCTGCGGCGCCGCGATCAGTGGTCCATTCATAAGCGCGAAGCCAGTTCTGGCGAACGATGATGGCGTCAGACGGGATCGCGCGGGTCTGTTCGATGAAGCGAGCAAGGTGGAAAGCGATCTGAGGGTCGTTGGGCCGATAGTCCGCGGAGGCTGGCGCGACGGTTTGCGCTTGGCCGAGATTATCGACCTGCACGACCCAAGGCACGACGGTCCCGCGAGCTGACTGCCAGACCAGGGCTGCGGCAAACCCCGCAGTGAGAATCAGGCTGCCGAACGCCATGTAGCGCCAGTTCTTCGCCTGCACGCGGGCCGAGCCGATGCGTTCGTCCCAGACCTGAGCAGCCTTCTGATAAGGCGTCTCAGGCTCGGGTGTCTTGCCATAGTGGGTTGCGGGTCGTTTGAAGAGGCTCATGAGCGATCACTTTCAGAAAGGTTGACGGAAGAGCCGCCGCCATGGCTGTCGCCGGAGCGCACGGCGTGACCGGCCGCTGAGACGCCGTGGCTGAGGGCCTGGCTGCGTTTCATGCGCTTCGCCCAGTCAGGGGCTCCATCTCGCGGGGGGCTGGCGGAAGCAGCGGCAGCGTCGGCGCCGCCGATGGTCCCCATGGTCGAGGACCCGCCGGTGGCTCCGAAACCGGCCTTCGCGCCGTCCGCGAAGCTGGACTTGACGCTTTCGCCAGCTTTCGTTGCGGCGCGCTTGAGCGGCGATGCGGCAGCCGAACCTGCTGCGCGTGCGACGCCTCCGAGGCCCGAGGCCACGCCCGACGCGCCAGTCTGACCAAGAGAACCGAGACTGTAGGCCGACGATGCGGCGCCGGCAGCGGCAGCGCCACCACGCACGGCGGCGGCTCCACCGGACATGGCGGCGGCGCCGCCTTTGACGGCCAGACCCGCTGCACCACCTGCGGCCAGCGCCGCGCCGCCGACGGCAAGCCCCGTGCCCACAGCGGCGCCGGCGCCGAGCTGCGGACCGCCTGAGACGAGGCCGCTGGCGATGCCAGGACCGAAGATTCCCAGGCCGAGCAGCGAAAGCGCAGCGAGGACCACGGCCATGGCCTCGTCAATCGTAGGGGTCTCGCCGCCGAAGCCAGCGGTAAACTGGGAGAAGAGGGTCGATCCGATGCCGATGATGACGGCAAGCACCAGGACCTTGATGCCGGATGACACGACATTGCCCAGCACGCGTTCGGCCATGAAGGCGGTCTTGCCGAACAGCCCGAAGGGTATCAGCACAAAGCCCGCAAGCGTCGTCAGCTTGAACTCGATCAGCGTTACGAAGAGCTGCACGGCCAGGATGAAGAAGGCGAGAAGCACCAGAGCCCATGCGAACAGCAGGCAGGCGATCTGGATGAAGTTCTCGAAGAAGGCGATCCACCCCATCAGATCGGAAATGGATTCGAGCAATGGACGGGCGGCATCGAGGCCGGTCTGCGCCACCTTGCCGGGGCGCAAAAGATCCTGAACGGTGAAGCTGGTGCCCGAACCCTTCAGACCGAGGCCGGCGAAACTGTCGAAGACGATGTTCGCCAGATTGTTCCAGTTGCCGATGATGTAGGCGAAGACGCCGACGAAAAGTGTCTTCTTTACAAGGCGCGCGATGATGTCGTCGTCGGCTCCCCAGGACCAGAAGAGCGCGGCCAGCGTCACGTCGATGACGATGAGGGTTGTGGCGATGAAGGCGACTTCGCCGCCAAGCAGGCCGAAGCCGGAATCAATGTAGCGGGTGAAGGTCCCGAGGAATGTGTCGATGACGCCGGTGCCGCCCATGGATCACTGTCCTTGATTCTGAGGTGGGGCTGTGGGAGCCGGCGCACGGCCGAGGAAGCGGTCGCGGGTTTCGGCCCAGACGCGCATGCAGTCCGTATCGCTTGCGGCGCTCTGACCAAGCTGCTGGCACCGGCGTTGAGCCTCGCGCAGGGGATCTCGCACGGGGTCTGCGAGACGCGCGGGCTCCTCTGCGGGAGCTCCCTCCTTCCGGGTCATCTCGATCGCCGTCGCAGTGATCGCGATGGCGACGAAGACGACCGCGCCGAGCCGGGCCAGCAGCTTGCCATCCATGCTTGCGCCCTCAGTTGCCGTTGTTGAACATCTGGGCGTTGCCGGGCTGATAGCCGGAGCCAGGCGTCAGGAACCGGCGGCGTTGTTCGCGCCCCTGTTCGGCTGCGGCAGCCCTTTCTGCTTCGGTCAGCGCCCCGGCACGTCCATCGGCCGCGAGCAATGCGACAAGATCGGAGAGCTGCTGCGACTGGAGAGCGAGAAGCTGGTTGCCGGCCTGGGTCGCCTGGAGCGCGCCTGTCGCCCCCTGGCTTTGGCCGACCAGCGTCGAAACTTCGGCGCGGTTCGTGTCGATGTTGCCGACCACGCCGGCCTGGACGCGCATTGCGTCCTGCAGTCCGCCCACGGTGTTCTGCCAGCGTGAGCGTGCATCGGCGACGAGCTGTTGTTCCGTCGTCGACAGTGAGACATTGCCGTATTGTTGCTGAAAGGCCCGATCGATGCTCTGAACATCGAACGCGATGTTCTGAGCCTGGCTCAGAAGCTGTTGCGTGCGCTGAAAGCCCTGTTGAAGCTGCTGGAGCGAGGAATGCGGCAGGCTCGCGAGATTGCGCGCCTGATTGATGAGCATCTGCGCTTCATTCTGGAGCTGTGTGATCTGGTTGTTGATCTGCTCCAGCGTGCGCGCGGCAGTGAGCACGTTTTGCGCGTAATTGGACGGATCATAGACGATCCGTCCGAAGCCAAATTGAGCTTGCGCCGGAGAGATGAATATCGGCGACAGGGCGACGGGCATCGCCAGCATTGTCGCGGCCATGAATAGTGCGCGCGAGCGGGAACGATGGATGGTCATGACGTAGTCTCCTTGGGGGCTGGGGGAACGAGATTGGCGAGATCGGGGATAAGGTCGGCGGCCCAGTCGACGCCGCGCAGGCGCAGCCATGCGGGGAGGAACCCGTCTGGCCCATGCTCGGCGAAGATCCTGGCGATGGCCGTCTGATCGGTTTTGGAAGAAGCTGCGGTGAGCGCGAGGCCCACTTCGGAGAGGCCCAGGTCGAACAAGCGATTGCCTCGTCGCGACTGGCAGTAATAGTCCCGCTTCGGGGTGGCCCGCGCGAGGATCTCGATCTGCCGATCATTCAAGCCGAAGCGACGATAGATTGCGGTGATCTGGGGCTCGATCGCCCGCTCGTTAGGCAGCAGCAGCCGCGTCGGGCAGCTTTCGATGATGGCCGGCGCGATCGCCGAGCCATCAATGTCGCTGAGCGATTGGGTGGCGAAGATGACCGATGCGTTCTTCTTGCGAAGGGTCTTCAGCCATTCGCGGAGCTGACCTGCGAAGCCTTCGTCATCGAGGGCGAGCCAGCCTTCGTCGATGATCAGCAGTGTGGGCGATCCGTCGAGGCGGTCGCCGATGCGATGAAAGAGATAGGCGAGAACAGCGGGCGCTGAGCCTGTGCCGACAAGGCCCTCGATCTCGAACGCCTGCACCGCTGCATGCCCAAGATGCTCGTTCTCGGCATCAAGAAGCCGACCATAAGGCCCGCCGACGCAATAGGACCGCAAGGCTTGCTTGAGATCGTTCGATTGCAGCAGCACGCACAGGCCGGTGATGGTCCGTTCTTGGACAGGGGCGGAGGCGAGCGACGTTAAGGCGGACCAGAGGTGTTCCTTTACCTCTGGCGTGATCTGGATGCCTTCGCGCATGAGGATGGCGATGAGCCAGTCAGCGGCCCAGGCGCGTTCGGGCACGTCATGGACGCGCGCGAGAGGCTGAAGTGATACGGAAGAATCGGCGCCGTCCGTCAGATCACCGCCAAGGTCGTGCCAATCGCCGCCCATCGCCAATGCCGCGGCCCGAATGGAGCCGCCGAAGTCGAAGGCGAAAACCTGAGAATTTTCGTAGCGGCGGAATTGGAGCGCCATCAGCGCCAGCAGCACGGACTTGCCCGCACCAGTCGGACCGACGACGAGCGTATGGCCGACATCTCCGACATGAAGGGAAAACCGGAACGGGGTGCTTCCTTCGGTCTTGCCGAACAGCAAGGGGGGCGACCCGAAGTGCTCGTCCCGTTCCGGCCCCGCCCACACCGCTGAAAGCGGGATCATGTGGGCGAGATTGAGCGTGGAAATCGGCGGCTGCCGAACATTGGCGTAGACATTGCCCGGCAGCGAGCCGAGCCATGCGTCTACGGCGTTGATGGTCTCGGGCATGGCGGTGAAGTCGCGGCCCTGGACCACCTTCTCGACCAAACGCAGCTTTTCGTCAGCGATCCGCGGGTCTTTGTCCCAGACGGTGATGGTCGCCGTGACATAAGCCTGGCCGGCATAGTCGGCCCCTAGTTCCTGAAGTGCGAGATCGGCGTCTGCGGCCTTATTGGCTGCGTCGGTGTCAACGAGGGCGGACGCCTCGTTGGTCATGACCTCTTTCAGGATTGCGGCGATGGATTTGCGCTTGGCGAACCATTGCCGCCGGATCTTTGTCAGCAGCTTGGTGGCGTCGGTCTTGTCGAGCAGGATTGCCCGTGTCGACCAGCGATAGGGGAATGCAAGACGGTTCAGCTCGTCCAGGATTCCGGGTGTCGTCGCGGTGGGAAAGCCGACGATAGTGAGGATGCGCAGATCGGAATGTCCCAGACGCGGCTCAAGCCCGCCGGTAAGCGGCTGATCGGCGAGCAGCGCATCCAGATAGATCGGCGTTTCGGGGACCCGCACCCGATGACGGTTGGTTGAAACGCAGGAATGCAGATAGGTCAGCGTCTCGGCGTCATCGAGCCAGCCGCATTCCGGCATAAAGCCATCGAGCAGCGACAGCACCCGGTCGGTGCGATCGATGAAGCCGCGCAGGACCTCATGCGGATCGACGCCGTTTCGGTCGCGTCCCTCATAGAGCCATGCTTCAGTCCGCGCCGCATCTTCGGCCGGCGGGAGATAGGTGAAGGTGAGGAAGTAGCCGGAAATGAAATGGGCGCCGGCTTCCTCGAAGTCCGCCTTGCGCTCGGCATCGACCAAGGCCGACGCCGGATCGGGAAAACGGCTCTCGGGATAGGTCGAGGCTTCGTGCCGTTGCGCTTCAACGAAGATCGCCCAGCCGGAGCCGAGCCGACGGAAGGCGTTGTTGAGGCGTCCCGCGACCGCGACTAATTCGGCCGCAACGGCACTGTCGAGGTCAGGGCCGCGGAAGCGTGCGGTGCGCTGGAACGAACCGTCCTTGTTGAGGACGGCGCCCTGGCCCACCAGAGCCGCCCAAGGCAGGAAATCCGCCAGGCGGCTGGAAGTGCGGCGATATTCAGCGAGGTTCATCATGAGCGCTGCTCCTTCAGACCGACAGGTGGCCGGGGATGCGCAGATGCCTTCGGCCGACCTCGACGAAGAGCGGGTCGCGCTTGGCGGCCCAGACGGCGGCGAAGTGGCCGACAACCCAGATGGCCAGGCCGACAAGCCAGAGGCGCAGACCGAGGCCAACGGCTCCGGCCAAAGTGCCGTTCATGATGGCGATGGAGCGCGGTGCGCCGCCGAGCAGGATGTGCTCGGTTAGCGCCCGGTGGACCTGCACGGTGAAGCCCGGCACCTCGTCGAGCTGTTCCAGCCTCCCCGCCATCACACGAGCGCCCCGCCGCCGAACGAGAAGAAGGAGAGAAAGAAGCTGGATGCGGCGAACGCGATCGACAGACCGAACACGATCTGAATCAGACGGCGGAACCCGCCGGACGAGTCGCCGAAGGCCAGTGTGAGGCCGGTGACGATGATGATGATGACAGCGACGATCTTGGCGACCGGGCCCTCGATCGATTGCAGTATCGATTGAAGCGGCGCTTCCCAGGGCATGGACGAACCGGAAGCGTGAGCGGCGGGGGTGAGGATCAGGGTCGCATAGGTGACGGCTGCTGCTGCCGTGACATGGCGGCGGATGCGCCGGGCGTGACGGATCATGAGGGATCTCCTGTTGGGCTTGAGGCTGAGGTTGCGGGAGTGACGCGGTAGTCGCCGTCCGGGCCGAGGCCATCGACGCGCGCGAGTTCGGCGAGCCGGCGTTGCGAGCCACGACCAGCGAGGACAGCGACGAGGTCGATGGTCTCGGCGATCAGCGCCCTTGGGACGGTGACGACGGCTTCCTGGATGAGTTGCTCGAGGCGGCGCAGCGCACCGATCCCTGTGCCGGCATGGATGGTGCCGATGCCGCCCGGGTGACCGGTCCCCCAAGCCTTGAGCAGGTCGAGAGCTTCGGAGCCGCGGACCTCTCCGATCGGAATGCGGTCTGGTCGCAATCGCAGCGAGGACCGCACCAGATCCGACAAGGTGGCGACACCGTCTTTGGTGCGCATGGCGACGAGGTTGGGTGCGGAGCATTGCAGCTCGCGCGTGTCCTCGATGATGACGACGCGATCCGTGGTCTTGGAGACCTCGGCGAGCAACGCATTGGTGAGTGTGGTCTTGCCGGTCGAGGTGCCGCCGGCGACAAGGATGTTGGCCCGGGCGGCGACCGCCTCGCGCAGAGCCTCGGCCTGGTCCGCCGACATGATTCCGGCGGCCACATAGTCGTCGAGCGTGAAGACTGCGACGGCAGGTTTGCGGATCGCGAAAGCCGGCGCCGCAACAACTGGGGGCAACAGGCCCTCAAACCGCTCCCCCGTCTCGGGCAGTTCGGCCGACACCCGCGGATTGCCGGGATGGACCTCGGCGCCGACATGGTGCGCGACGAGTCGCACGATCCGTTCGCCATCTGCGGGCGCCAGCTGCTCGCCTGTGTCAGACAGGCCTTCGGACAGCCGGTCGATCCAGAGCCGGCCGTCAGGATTGAGCATCACCTCGACGATCGACGGATCTTCCAGAAACCGCGCGATGGCCGGTCCAAGGGCCGTGCGTAGCATGCGCGCGCCGCGCGTGATCGCTTCCGATTTCTGGTGAGATGCCGCCATGTCGTCCCCTTGCGGCCAGGGACCGTTCAGCCGGCCCTGGATCGGGGACGATTAAAAGAGCCCGAAGTTGGGCTGATTCAACAAGTCTTTGTCGGAGTAGTAGCGTGGCGTGCAAATACAGGAGAACGGCGGACAGTGCTTTACTGAAAAGCATGGGCGGTCAGGGAGTGGTTGCGACGCGAATCCAAAAAATGCGACGCAATCGACACGGTTTCGCTGGCGATGTCGGACGGTTTGAGTATGATAGGAACACCACGGCGTGTGCTGCGTGCGCCAGGGTCTCGCCCTCATACGGAGAAGAGAATAACTCTTACCCAGAGGACGCAGCCCTATGGCCTCAACGCAGCCTGTCAGCCCCAATCGCGGGCGTATCAATTCCACGCTTCGGCAGTTTCTCGACAATGAGGCCTCTGGCGGCATCATTCTCATGGGCGTTGCAGCGCTCGCCATTCTGACGGCGAATTCGCCACTCGCCGAGGGCTACTTCGCCGCACTACACGCCTATGTCGGTCCATTAAGCGTCCAGCACTGGATAAACGACGCGCTAATGGCCGTATTCTTTCTGCTGGTCGGGCTTGAGATCAAACGGGAGATGCTGGACGGGCAATTGTCCAGTTGGAGCCGAAGGCTACTTCCCGGCGCTGCGGCCGCGGGCGGAATGGCTGTTCCCGCATTGATCTATATTGCCTTCAATCTCGGCAACACGGCCGCCCTGCGCGGATGGGCGATCCCTGCCGCAACAGATATAGCTTTTGCACTCGGTGTGCTGTCGCTGCTCGGGCCAAAGGTCCCAGCGTCGTTGAAAATCTTCCTCGCGGCGCTCGCAATCATAGACGATCTCGGGGCCGTCATCGTGATTGCCCTGTTTTATACCGCCGATTTGAGTCTTCCCGCGTTAGCTGGTGCGGTGCTCGTTGTCGGTGCGCTGACTGTGATGAACAGGTCCGGCGTCATGCGCCTTTGGCCTTACCTGATTCTTGGTGCCGTGCTTTGGGTGCTGGTGCTGCGCTCAGGTATTCATGCCACCCTGGCCGGCGTCATACTGGCGTTGACCGTTCCTATCCGTCTCACACCCGGAACCCCGGAAGCCTCGCCGTCGGTTTCCCCTCTGCATCAGCTCGAACATTTTCTGCAAAAGCCAGTCGCCTTTCTGATCGTCCCGATTTTCGGCTTTGCTAATGCCGGGGTTTCCTTCGCGGGCGTGACGCCTGCGGTCTTGATCGAGCCGCTCACACTTGGCGTGGCGGCTGGTCTAGTTGTCGGGAAGCTGGTTGGGGTGTTCGGCACCGTAGCCATTCTGGTAAAAGCCCGGCTTGCCGATCTCCCTGCCGCCGCAAGCTGGGGACAGACGCTTGGCGTTGCGCTGCTGTGCGGAATAGGCTTCACGATGAGCCTGTTCATCGGCTTATTGGCGTTTGACGATCCTGCATTGCAGGACCGAGCCAAGTTCGGGATTTTGTTTGGTTCGCTGATCGCCGGATTGGCGGGTTACTTCATCCTGAGGATTTCTAATCGCAGGCAGGCCAGTTCCGCCTTGCCCACGTCGGTGGAGCGCAAATCGTAACACTCACTACGTTGCATCATCGGCGACCTTTACAGGGATAAGAGGATGCGTTTTTCCATCCATACGCTCGGCACGCGCGGCGACATTCAGCCTTATCTGGCGCTTTCTCGTGGACTCAAGGCGCGCGGGCACGAGTTGCTGATTGTTGCGCCTGCTCAATTCGCCGAGATGGCAGCGGCGGAAGGCGTTGCGTTTGCGCCTTTGCCAGCCGAGTTCCTAGAGCTCCTTGAAACCGCTGAAGCGAAAAAGGCTATCGGCAGCTCGGGCGCTGGTTTTGGAGCCGGCTTCAAGCTGCTGCGGTATTATCGCGAGATAGGCCGAAAGCTGCTTGATGCCGAGTGGGATGCCG
Organism: Brevundimonas diminuta 470-4; assembly: GCA_000318405.1. Lineage (GTDB taxonomy): Bacteria > Pseudomonadota > Alphaproteobacteria > Caulobacterales > Caulobacteraceae > Brevundimonas > Brevundimonas diminuta_B. Next base: position 12,489 of record KB291792.1, read on the forward strand.
CTCGTATGTTCGCTCCCGAAGCGATTTTATTCCACCCCAAGGCGCTCGGCGCACCCCATATCGCGGCGAAGCTCGGCATTCCACTCTTCCTCGCATCGCCGCTGTCGGGCTTCACCTACACGTCGGCTTTTCCAACACCTATCCTTCCGTTCGGTTCGCTTGGACCGCTCAATCGGGTAAGTCATGCGCTGATGATCCACGGCGGACGCATCCTGTTTGCAAAGACAATCCGGGCTTGGCGAGCTGAGGCGCTCGGGGCTTCTGCTCGCGGCAAAACGGCTCCGCTGAGTGGAACACTCTATGGTTACAGTCCGCATGTACTGCCGAAGCCGAAAGACTGGGGCGCAGACGTTGCAGTGACCGGCTATTGGTTCCTCGATACGCCGGATTGGAAGCCCGACGCGGAGCTTGCTGATTTCCTCGCGGCTGGCGATCCGCCGATCTATATCGGCTTCGGCAGCATCCCCGGTGTTGATCCGCAACGGCTGGCAAGTCTCGTGGTCGACGGTTTGAAGCGAGCGGGCAAGCGGGGGTTGCTCGCGACCGCGGGCGGTGCGCTCGGGCAGATCGAGCCGAGTCGGCATATCCATGTCATCTCGGGCGCTCCGCACGACCGGCTCCTTCCGCTTATGCACGCAACGCTACATCACGGCGGTGCTGGGACCACTGGCGCTGCTTTGCGTTCGGGCAACCCCACGGCCATTTGTCCATTTCTCGGTGATCAGCCCTTCTGGGCGCGTCTTGTCGTTGCTCTTGGGGTGGGGCCAAAGCCCCTCGTCAAGGATGCGATGACAGCCGAGGACCTGGCTTCCGCCTTTCTGGCGATGGACGATGTCGGCATGCGCGCCCGTGCCGCCGAAATTGGAACAGCTATCCGTGCCGAGGACGGGGTCGCGGCCGCCATCGACTTTATCGAGAGAAAGCTGAACCAAGCCAGATGACAGCAATGTGCTCAAAAGCCGTCGCTGCCACACCGCCACTCTTCAGCTCTCGCGTTGATCGTCCGAACCGATATCGTCGGGTATCTCACGCAAGAAGCTCTGACCCTGTTGGAGGCGCCGTCCGATCGTCTCGATAAACCCTTCGTAGCGTTCGCGGCCCTTCGCCTGCGCAGCTGAGTTGGCGTCGCCGGTCAGCGGCGGCGTGACCGACAGCCAGAAGCGAACGTATAGGGCAAGCGTCTCGGCCGTGATGCCGAGATCGCGTTCGATGCGGTGGATCTGCCTGGTCATGCGGTCGAGACGGCGTGTGAGGGCGGCTTCGCGCTTGTCTGCTCCATCAGGCGAAAGGAACGATGCGACCGCAGCCTCGACGATCGCCGAGCGCGAGATCTTCTTGCGGTCCGCGAGGTCGGCGATCTGGCGCAGCATCTCAGGCGGAAAGTACACATTCATGCGGTCGCGCATGGCTCAGAGCTCCATATTGTCGTTGGGGTCCATGGCGACCTGGCGGGCGATTCCAGTCATGTGGCGGCGAAGCGCTTGCCGTTGGCGCGCGGCGTCCTCGGGTTCGTCGTCGAGCAGAGCTTTGAACTCGTCGGCAGGGTTCGGATCGGTCGTTTCCTTGACGATGGCGACATGATCGGGAAGCTCGGGTTCTCGACGAAGGCCGCTATTGGCCGCGTCTTGCTCGGCCTTCTGGATCTCGGCGAGCAGCGCAGCGTCCGGCGCCTGCGGCTTCAGCTCTGTCCAGGCGTCCTTGCGCGTCGTGCGACTGGTTTGGGCCGGGTCCGGCGGGGGCAGTACGCGCTCGACGAAGCGCTTGTCCTCGAAGTAGCGCGCCTTGTTGGCCCGGATTGGCGGGGTCGCCGCCAACATGACGATTTCATCGTTGGGCGGAAGCTGCATGATCTCACCGGGGGTCAGCAGCGGACGCGCGGTTTCAGAGCGCGACACCATGAGATGACCGAGCCAGGGCGACAGACGGTGCCCGGCGTAGTTTTTCATCGCCTTCATTTCGGTGGCTGTGCCGAGCGCATCCGAGACGCGCTTTGCGGTGCGCTCGTCATTGGTCGCGAAGCTCACGCGGACATGGCAGTTGTCGAGGATCGAGTTATTGGCGCCGTAGGCCTTTTCGATCTGGTTGAGCGACTGGGCGATGAGGAAGGCTTTCATGCCGTAGCCGGCCATGAAGGCGAGCGCGCTTTCGAAGAAGTCGAGGCGGCCGAGAGCCGGAAACTCGTCGAGCATCATCAGCACGCGGTGCCGCCGGGCCTTGGTGTGCAGATCCTCGGTCAGGCGGCGACCGATCTGGTTGAGCACAAGCCGGATCAACGGCTTGGTGCGCGAGATGTCGGATGGCGGGACCACCAGGTAGAGGGTGGCCGGCCGCGCGTCCTCGATCAGGTCGGCGATGCGCCAGTCGCAGCGGCGTGTCACTTCAGCGACGACGGGATCGCGATACAGGCCTAAAAAGGACATGGCGGTGGACAGGACGCCGGAGCGCTCGTTGTCGGATTTGTTGAGCAGTTCGCGGGCCGTTGAAGCGATGACGGGGTGCGGGCCGGCCTCGCCGAGATGTGGCGTGGTCATCATCGCCGCCAGCTTGGTTTCGATCGGGCGCTTCGGGTCGGACAGGAAACCTGCGACGCCGGCGAGGGTCTTGTCCTTCTCGGCATAGAGGACGTGAAGGATGGCGCCGACCAGCAAAGAGTGACTGGTCTTCTCCCAGTGATTGCGTTTCTCCAGCGAACCCTCGGGGTCGACCAGGACGTCAGCGACGTTCTGAACGTCGCGCACCTCCCACTCGCCGCGCCGCACTTCGAGCAGAGGATTGTAGGCGGCCGATTTCGGATTGGTGGGGTCGAACAGCAGCACCCGACCGTGCTTCGATCGGAAGCCGGCGGTGAGCTGCCAGTTTTCGCCCTTGATGTCGTGGACGACGACGGAGCCCGGCCAGGTCAGCAGGGTTGGGACGACGAGGCCGACACCCTTGCCGGATCGGGTCGGAGCAAAACACAGAACATGCTCCGGTCCGTCGTGGCGAAGATAGTCACGATCGAGCTTACCAAGGACGACGCCGTCAGGGTTGAGCAGCCCCGCCGCCTTCACCTCCTGCGGCTTCGCCCATCGAGCCGAGCCATAGGTTTCGATGTTCTTCTGTTCGCGGGCGCGCCACACCGACATGCCGATGGCGACCGCGATGGCGATGAAGCCGCCTGATGCGGCGATGACGCCGCCCTTGGCGAACACGCCCGGCGCATATGCGTCGAAGAAGTACCACCACCAGAAGATCGCAGGGGGATAATAGATCGGCGTCCTGGCAAGCTCGAACCATGGTGTGCCGAGCTGGGCCTGATAGCCAAGTTGCCAGGCGACATATTGCGTCGCGCCCCAGGTGGTGAGGAGGATGATCAGAAAGACGGTGAGGATCTGGCCCCAGAGGATTTTGGTGGCGGACATTCGCCGGGTCCTTTCTTGCTGCTTGTGGTGCTAGAGGCCCAGGCCGCGCTGGCGGCCCAGGCTCCACTCGATGCCGCCATGCCCCTTGGCGACGCCGGCGATATGCTGGCCGAGCTTCTTTTCGAGCGGCGGTGTCCAGGGCACGAGCTGGAAGCCGAGCCCATTGTCGATCATGGCGAAGCGGCCCGAGGTGAGCGCGATACGCTGGCGATAGACACCGGCGACATGCTCGCCGGCCTGCGCTTTCTGGTACGGCAGTCCGTGTTCGCTCTGGAGCTTCGTGCCAACGGCATCGAGCTCGCGCTGCCGCAGCGTATTGAGGAGATCGCGTTGCAGCAGGATGCGTTGGCCATGCCGGTGGGCAAGGCCTTCATCGGCCAGATGCTCGGCGCGCGCCTGCATGGCGTCGCGCACCTCGGCGCCGAAGCCTCCCATCGACATGGGCATCGCCTCGCGCTCAACCAGGCGATGATCCAGCCAGGTCGCGCCCGGCGCCGTGATCTGGCGGTTGAGATCGAAATCCGATCGGTTGGCGAGCGCCAGCGTCGGCCGGGGATCGTCGGGGCCGCCGAAGCGACGTACCTCGACGATGCCGCCAATCGGGGGCGCATGCTCGAAGGCCTCGATCCCGCGGAAGCGGACATGGTGCGCGCGGCCGTCCGTGCCGTCGATCACGGCATAGGCTTCGCCGGTCAGCTCGTCATGCAGGCCGCGATCGACCAGGCGGCCAATAACGGGTGAACCCGCCCCGCCGCCGTCGATCGTGTAATCGCTGACGCCGCGATCCTGACCACGCTCGGTGAAGGCGCGGTGCATGGTCTTGATGATGTCGCCGCGAATGCCGAGATCGCGCAGTGTGCGTTCGGCCTGCAACCCGACGGTCCATTCCCCTGGAGCGCCTTGTGCCGCGAGCTCCATCCTTTCGAGATGCTGGAGTCTGCCGATCATCAGGCGGCGCAGCGAGGGATCGGTCTTGCCGTTCGCCTCGGGGCGCAGGTCGATAAAGCCGGTCTCGTCGGCGGCGATGCGGATTTCAACATCGAGCCGTGTCCAGCGCTCGGCGGTGACTTCCTTTTCCAGCGCGTTGCGGATTTCATGTTCGGGCTTGGGGCCGAGCTCGATGGAGACAAGATCCTCGGCGCGGGAGCGCAGGCCGCGGCTGATGTAATCGCGCGAGATGACCAGATCGGCGCCGGTCTCGTCGACGCCGCGCACAAGCAAATGCACATGTGGATTGTCGGTGTTCCAGTGATCGACGGCGACCCAGTCGAGCTTGGTGCCCAGATCCGATTCCATCTGATTGGCGAGGTCGCGGGTGAACTCTCGCAGATCGGTCATGTCCCCCGCGTCTTCGGGCGAGACGATGAATCGAAAATGATGCCGGTCATCCCTGCATCGGTCGGAGAAGGCGAGATCGTCGGCGCGCTCGTTCGTCGCGTCGAACAAGACCCCCTTCTCCCCGTCACGGCTGACGCCTTCGCGCTTCAGGTAGGACACATGAGCCGAGAGTGGCGCGGAGCGGAATGACTTGCCCTGATGGCGGACCACGCGCGCCTTGATGACGACACGGCGCAAAGCAGTGAATATGCGCGAACGGCTGAAGCTGGTTCGTCCACGCCCGAAGGTTGAATGACCACGGCCGGCGCTTCTCTTGGCGGTCTGCCCTTCGCCAGAGCTGTGCCCGGCCTTCTTCGAAGCCCTCAGCACTTGATTGATGAAGCTCTTGGACTTGGGTGCGCGCGTGGATTTGATGCGTCCTGGGCGGACGCGGAAATCGCTGTCGCCCTCGCTCATGGGAGGGCCCCCCGAGACGGCGCGAAGGCGCACAGTGCCGAAAACAGCGTTGAAATCGCTGGGTAAAACAGCAGTCGCGGCACGCGACCCGACCGACCGGCACGCCAAAAGCCAAGCCATGTCAATGGCTTGTGCGAATATGGCGAGGCCCTTTTATCTCGCCGTCCTGCTGTCGTTGCTCTCTGCTCCTCCCACCCTTCCGCACAACGCTCTCTGGAACACGCCAAGGTGCGCCATGATGCGAACCGGCTCATTGCGGGTCTCCATCGTCGGCACGGGCAACGAAAATGCTGCCGCTTTGCACAGAATTGGTGGGACCTTCGCCCGATGACGGCGCAGTCCGGGCGTCGTTTTCTTGCGGTTCGGATATCGTTTTGCGCGCATCCAGACCGTGGGCTGACGGCGTGACGAAGAGCGGAGCTCGTGACGTGCCCCTGAGAATTTCCTCCACG
>KB291793.1 GCA_000318405.1 Brevundimonas diminuta 470-4
CGAGCGATCGACGCCGGAGAAGAGGGTGTAACGGAGACCGACCCCCACGGACCAGTCCGGATCGGTCAACAAGGTGTCCCGACGATCAAAGTTGTACTGGGCGAAGCCATAGACCGTCGGCAGAAGCTCGGCGCGCTGGGCGGTAACACCGGCTTCCGCCTGGTCTTCCAGGGCCTGGAGCCGCTCCAGCTGCGGGTGGGCGCGATAGGCGGCTTGCAGATAGGTTTCCAGCGGCTCGAGCGGCCGGAGAAGCACGAAGAGAGACGTAGCCGGATCGATCCCCGACGGCGCCCTCAAGGTCCCAGAGAGCGCCGTGTCCGCGCTGGCCAGATTGGCTTCGGCCGTCTCCAGTTCGCGCGCCGCGTCGTCACGCGCCACCTCCACCTGCAGGCGCTGGGCGCGACTGATGAACCCTCCGCGCTCCAGAATCGTCGCATCGGCCAGGTGGCGTTCGAGGCCCGCCAGGACGTCGCGGCGGACGTCCCGAACCCGGGTGAGCAACTGTTGCCCGAAATAGAGTTCGGTCATCTGCAACAGGGCGTTATCGACGACGATCTGGCGCTCAGCCCGGGACTGGCCGAGTTGAGCCTCAGCGGCCGCTTGGGCGGCCGGAATCCGGCCGCCGGAATAAAGCGGGACGGTGGCGGTGACGATCGGCCGCGTGCTGTCGCGTTCCATCTGGAACTGCAACGGATCGCTGATGGCGTAGTCCTGAGCGACATCCGCCAAGGGCCCCAGCGGCAGATAGAGGGTCTTTTGATACCGCATCATCTGGCCCTCGAACTCCACCGTGGGCAGCCGCAGCGTCCTTACGGCGTTTTCCTGGGCTTCCCGGCTGCGGACATCGGCGTCCGACGCCTCGATGGCGTCCGAGCGTTGCAGGAGCCTGGCCTGCGCGTCGCGATAGGTCAGGGGCAAAGGACCAACGGTCTGGAGGCCGGAGGTTTTGGCGTCAGAGATCTGGGCCTTGGATGCGGGAGCGTAGGCGGCCGCACAGGTCGACGAGATCAGCAGGACCAGCAGGATGGAAGGTCGCAAGGTCATGAGCGAGGTTCTCCTTGGCCGACCGTAGCGTTGAC
>KB291794.1 GCA_000318405.1 Brevundimonas diminuta 470-4
CGGCCGGTCTCCCCGACCTTCCGCGCCGGCACGGGTTCACAGCCTTCAGTGTTCGAGGCTTGTGTAGGTCGGGCGATCCCTGTTCCACTCATGACGCTCCTCGCGGGCGCGTCTAGGATCGTCCCACGGGCTGATCTGTCGGGAGTCACCTGGCGATCCTGCGCCTTCGAGCGCCCAGAGGGGACGTGTGCCCCGACGGATTGGCCGTGATCGACGCCCCGTGGGGAGTTTGCGCCTTCGAGCGCCAGAACAGGGCCGGCGAGGATTACGGCCGCCCGACCTGGAACGGAGAAGGTGATGACAGATGGAATAGCAACTTACGTCGGCGTCGATTGGGCGTCCGTCACGCACTATGCCTTCGCCCTCGATCCCGAGGGCGGCAAGCTCGGGTACAAGGGCTTCGTCCACAGCGGCGATGGCTTGGCCGAGCTTGTGGAGTGGATCAGGCGCACTGCGGCCGTCGAACCGGGCCGTGTGGCGATCGGCATCGAGGTTCCGCACGGACCGGTCGTGGAGAGCCTCATGGAGGCGGGCTTCCAAGTCTATGCCCTCAACCCCAAGCAACTCGACCGCTTCCGTGACCGGTTCACGGTCGCCGGCGCCAAGGATGATCGGCGCGACGCCCTGGTGCTCGCGGACGCCCTGCGGACCGATCGGCAGGCTTACCGACTGCTGGAACCGATGCATCCGACCATCATCGAACTGCGAGAATGGTCCAGGATGACCGAGGACCTCTCGGCCGAGCGCAATCGACTGGCCAATCGGTTCCGGCATCAGCTTTGGCGGTATTTTCCCCAGGTCATCGATCTGGCCGAAGACTGGGCCAGCCTCTGGATTCTTGACCTGTGGGATCTGATCCCGACGCCGGCGCGGGCCAGGACCGTGAGGCCCGAGACCGTGGCCAAGCTGCTCAAGCGCACCAAGGTCCGGCGCTGGACCGCGGACACCCTGTTGGAACAGTTGCGATCCACGCCGCTGATCGTCGCGCCCGGCGTTGCCGACGCGTGCGTCGCCCATTGTCGCGTCATCCTCCAACGCTTGCGGCTGGTCATTGATCAGCTCCGCACGGCGTTGAAGCATCTGGATCGCCTGTCCGCGGCGGTCGCGGCCATCCCGTCGACCGATCCGACGCCCCCGCGCCACCATGATCCGGAGATTCTGCAGTCCATTCCCGGCGTCGGACCGATTGTCCTGGCCGCCCTGTTGTCGGAAGCGCACGACGCCGTGGTTCGGCGGGACGCCCAAGCCCTTCGTGGCCTGTCGGGCGTGGCGCCGGTGACCCGGCGCAGCGGCAAGCAGACGCTGGTGATCATGCGCCAGTCGTGTCCGCGTCGGCTCCGGACAGCGGTCTACCATTGGGCGCGCGTGGCCGTGATGCGGGACTTCAATTGCCGCAACCGGTATGCGGCGCTCAGGAAGCGCGGCCATTCCCACGCCCGGGCGCTGAGGTCGATCGGCAGCCGCTTGATCGGCGTCGCCTGCGCCATGCTGTCGACGGGCGAACTGTTCGACGCCGCGCGTCAGCCTCAGCAAGCCTCGGCCTAGACTCTCGATGAGCATTCTTGTTTGGCCGGCCTTGCGGGCCGGCCGTGCTTAGGGCTCCGCCCTCGGCGCACTTCGGCACGCCTTCCGCCCAGCTTCAGTCCCATGCGAGGGGCGTCGATCTCTCGGGATCGTCAGGCCCTGCAGCCGGGTCCCCGCGAAGGCGCACCTCCGTTTGCACACCCGCTGCTCGCCGCGAGGCAGGCGTCATGCGGCGCGCTTGCGCTCGCATGACAGCCCTGCCCGGAGGCGGATTGGTGAGAGCAGTGATCGGTATCGGCACCGGACATTTTCCACTTGAAAAAGGTGGGGAGTCCCCTCCGGCCGGTCCGCCCTGGCCCTTGCTACCCCGGTCTCGCCGACGGGCAGGGTTTCAGGCGCGCAGTTCGCGTGCCTGCAACCCATGCCCAAAGGAGGCAGACATGACTGCTCAATCCATCGAAACCGCCGCGACCGAGGCGAATGTGCCGGTGCACGGTGCGGAGGTGATCGTGCCGTTGAACCGGCTCAAGGCCTCGCCGAAGAATGCGAGGAAGACGCCGCACAGCCCGGCGACCATCGAGGCCTTCGCCGCCTCCATCAAGGCCAAGGGGGTGTTGCAGCCGCCCGTGGTCGAGGTTGAGCGGGACGGCGAGGGCGTTCCGACCGGGAACTACCTCGTCACCATCGGTGAGGGGCGCCGTCAGGGGCTTCGCCTACTGGCCAAGCGCAAGGCGATCAAGCGGACCCATCCGGTTCGGGTCATCGTGGACGCCGAGAACGACGCTCATGAGATCAGTCTCGACGAGAACATGACCCGCGAGGCCATGCATCCCGCCGATCAGTTCGAGGCCTTCCAGCGGCTGGCCGTCGAAAAGGGCTACGGCCCCGAGGAGATCGGCGCCCGGTTCGGGGTGTCCGCCCATGTCGTGCGTCAGCGTCTCCGGCTCGGGTCAGCGGCGCCGGAGTTGATGGCGGCCTACCGGGCGGGGACGCTGGCGCTGGATCAGCTGACCGCCTTCTGCGTCAGCGAGGATCAGGACCGGCAGCGGCAGGTGCTGGAGCAGGTCGGTCCGCATACCCCGGCCTACGCCATCCGGCGCGCCATGACCGAGGCCAAGGTGAGCGTCGGCGACCGGCGCGTCCGCTTCGTCGGCGTCGAAACCTATGAGGCCGAAGGCGGCGGAATCCTCCGAGATTTGTTCACCGAGGACGGCGGCGGCTGGCTGGAGGACGTGGTCCTGCTGGATCGGCTGGTCGGTGAAAAGCTGGCCGGGCTGGCCGACGAGGCGCGCGAGCGGGAAGGCTGGAAGTGGGCGGAGCCCGCCCTGGACTATCCGGACGTCTCGGCCTTCGGACGGGTCTATCCGGTGGCCGTCGAACGGTCGGAGGCGGACGCCGCCGAGATCACGGCCCTGTCGGAGGAGTATGACCGGATCGTCTCCGAGGCGGGCGCGGAGGGGCTCCCTGCGCGCCGCCCGAACTTTGGTCTGCCGATCGCCATCGAGGCCGCGGCAGGCGTGGCCCGAAGCAAAGGAGAGACTCACATGGCCACCATCGGCACCTTCACCGCTCAAGGCGACGGCTACACCGGTTCGATCAAGACCCTCCCCCTCAACGTCAAGGCGGCGGTCCTGCGGCCCAACGAGAAGAGCGACGACAAGGCCCCCGACTTCCGGATCTTCGCCGGCCAGACGGAGTTCGGCGCCGCCTGGAAAAAGACGAGCCAGCAGAACCGCGACTACCTCTCGGTCAAGCTCGACGATCCCAGCTTCCCGGCGCCGATCTACGCCTCCCTGGTGGAGGTCGAAGGCGGACACAGCCTGATCTGGTCCCGCTGACCCAAGAGCCGCGGCGGCGCGGAGACCGCGCCGCCGCTCCTTCTTCCAACAATCCGTTTCGAGGAGGCCGCCATGAAGCGCCCCGCCGATCCCGCACGCCCGGACATCCACGCCCGGATCACCCAACAGATCATCAGTCAGCTCGAAGCCGGGGTCCGCCCCTGGACCCAGCCCTGGAAGACCAAGACCTCCGTCAGCCGCCCCCTGCGCCATGACGGCACGCCCTACAACGGCATCAATGTCGTCCTGCTCTGGGGCGAGGCGGCAAGCCGCGGCTTCAGCCGGTCGACCTGGATGACCTTCCGCCAGGCGCTGGCCCTCGGCGCCCACGTCCGCAAGGGCGAGCGCGGAGCAACGGTCGTCTACGCCAACCAGATCGTCCGCGACGAGACCGACGACACGGGAGCGGATGTCCAGCAGCGCATCCCCTTCCTGAAGGCCTACACGGTTTTCAACGTCGACCAGATCGAAGGCCTGCCCGATCGCTACGACGAGCCCGAGACGATCGAGATCAATCCGGACGAGCGGATCGCCCGCATCGACGCCTTCTTCGAGCACTGCGGCGCCGAGGTTCGCCACGGCGGAGGCAGCGCCTACTACGCGCCGGGTCCGGACCATGTGCAGATGCCGCCGTTCGAATGCTTCGAGACGGCGGACGCCTACTACAGCACTCTCGGTCACGAGATGACCCACTGGACCCGGCACCCGACCCGTCTTGATCGGGACTTCGGCCGCCAACGCTTCGGGGATGCTGGCTATGCGCGCGAGGAACTCGTCGCCGAACTGGGCGCGGCCTTCCTTTGCGCCGACCTTGGGTTGGCGCATGAATCTCGGGAGGACCACGCGGCCTATATGGGGTCGTGGCTCAAGGTGCTTCGCGACGACAAGCGGTTCATCGTTTCGGCCGCGGCCCACGCTCAGAGAGCGGTCGCCTGGCTGCAGGCCCTGCAGCCTTCGCCCTGAGGGCCTCGGTCAGCATGGCGTCGTTGAGCGGCATGCCTTAGGAGGGCGCCGTCTCGCCCTGGGTGTTCACGTCCGGCGGCGCGATCAGGGCCTTCGTCAGGGCGTCGATCGCCCCAACGACGCTCTCGAGCATGACGCGGCCCTGGACCGTCGCGGGCGTCGCCGCGTCGATGGACAGACGCTCCAGCGCCGAACTCACGTCTGAGCCGAGGTGCGCGTCGGCCAGACGAAGGTCGTAGAGGCCGAACAGAGGACCCATAAGCGCTCTAGCCTGCGGTTCGCCGACACGGCTCGCGGCGAGGCCTTCGAGCGCTTTCAGAGCTTTGACATCGCCCAGTACCTGGCCCCGTGAGACGGCGGCATTGCGAACGGCGGTCACGTCCACCCGCTCGATGAACACCCGCGTGAGATCCTTGGCCAGCGCCAGGAGGCCGTCCGGTTCGGCAGCCCGGAACCGATGCGATCGCGTCAGGAGGGTTTCGACCGATGCATGTGGTCGCAGGAGAGGCGGCCCGAAGGCTTCCCGGAACGTATCGTCGAGGGACCGTATGACGGCGGGCAAGGCGTGTTCGGGGGCGATGGTGTCGGCGGGGTCCACCATCATCTGCGCTTGGAAGAGTTCCGCCGAGACTGGACCATCGACGGCGACGCTGTGGGCGGCCCAGATGCGTTGCTCCCAAGTCTGGAGGCGACCGACGTCCTTGGCGAAGACATTGATCAGCCCCTTGGCGTTGACGCCGAAATGCAGCGGGGCCTCGGCAGCGCCGAGCACGCCCGTCTCGGCGCTGGCCCAGCGCAGCCTGCTGCCGCGGTGGCGCAGCAGATGGCTGGCCAGACTCGGCTCGAAATACAGCCAGTCGATACCTCGCTGCAGCCGGTCAGGCGGCACGCGGTCGCCTCGCGGGCCGGACGCGAAAGCGATGGGATGGGGGTCAGGATCGCCGCGGACGCGCGGGCTGAAGTCTCCGGGCTCGAACCATTCGGTCCGCCAGAGGGCGCCGGCGACCCGGGACCCCTCGCCGGGCACACCTAGGTTGCGCTGAGTCGCGATCCGGCCTTCGTGCGTGTCGCGGCCCTTCTCCAGAGCGAAGCCTTCTTCAGGCCAGGAGAAGGTCGGGGCCGACGGCGTCACCACGATCCGCTCATGGTAGCTGGAGAGGTAGAGTTTCATGCTACGGGCTGCGAGGTAGTCGGCCAGAAACTCGGCCCGGATTTCAAGGCGAACCGGACGGTCATCCTCTCTGATCAGGCGGATGACCTCGACCCATCCTTCTTCCGGCCGGAACCAGGTGTCTCCGTCTCGGGACAGACGGAGGGCCAGCACCACGTCCGGATGAAGGTGCCAGACCCCGTCGGCCGCGCCCTCCAGGTCCTGGTCGATGACCAAGTTAATCCCGAGCGGCTCCTCGAACCGGTTGTCCTGGTAGATGTCGGCTGGATGATAGCCGTCGGTCCAGACGTGAGCCCTGTGCGGCTGCAGGTTGAGATCGCTCCAATCCAGACGGCCGGCATTCTCGGTTTGACCTGCATAGACAGCCAGCGTGGCCACGCCCGTAAAAAGGCTCGCGGAGATCAGATCCGCCGGCGTGTCGAGATCGACGTCGCTGTTCTCACGCAAGGGGATCCAGGTCCGACTCGCGCTGGCCGGGACATCGGCCATCTCGAAATAGGTCTGGTTCAGCATGTCAATTCTCCGCCCCTCGCGCCTGCCTCGTCTCGAACGCCGTGATGGCCTTTGTCTGCTCGGTAATGAGAGCCTGAAAGGCTTCGAACGCAGCGTAGCAATGGCTGCACTCCACATCGAGCAGGTCCGCGACCTTGTTCAGATCGAGGGCAGGCGTGCCGCCGATCCCGTACTCGACCCTGCCGGTTTCGGCGTCGGTGCGCCGCGTGACCGTATTGCTCAGTCCCAGGAGGAGGCGGGGCGAGAAGCGATGATTGTAGGCGTTGCGGAAGTCGTGCGTCTGGACCTTGAACCGGCTGCCTGCGATCGGTTCGACCTTGAGCTTGAACCGCCGGTAGGTCCTCCAGCCTTTGCCGAACGGTTCGACATCGTTGAGATATAGGTTCTTCGTCGGAAACTCGTCTTTCCAGTTCCTCAGGTCCTTGGACATGTTCGCTTGGTGGGACAGGTTGGCGGCCGCAACCGCAAACCTGGATTTGATCGCGTAGGGCGCGGACAACGCCGCGATGCCGAGGATGCCGATGAACTCGTGCGCGACCTCCATCTTGGCGTCGTCGCCCATGGGCTCGACGACCGCGGCCCAGGCGCGCAATCGGCTCACGTGGTGGGTAAGGTCATTGATGATGTTCGCCAGATCCGTGGCGTAGTCCTCAAGCATGCTGGAGTAGACCATCCACATGCCGCTGATGGGGTTGGGCAGCGTCCACCAGCGATAGGGCATGAAGCGCTTTTCGACATCTGAAGCGTCCAGCGCGGAACGGTAGTCGGCATAGACCGCAGCGAGACGGGCGGACCTCTCGAGGCTAAAATCGTCGGCCATCAAGACCTCCCGTTCCGGCGCTGTCGTCAATCGACAGTGCCACCAATTAACCGTGGCCAAGCGGCGGCTGATCAGCGCGCGTCACGAGACTAGAGGCGATCGTTCGATCTTCACAACGCATCGTCAGTCGACGACGCGCCGCCCTTGGCTGGGGCGCCCTTCAGGGCGGCGGGCGAGCGGCCGGCTTCGGTCGCCGAGGGGAGGGCGGTCAGCACCGAAGGTCTACGGGGCGAAGGTGGTGACGGTCTAGGGCAGGATAGGCTTTGCGCCGGCATTGTCAGACACATCACCTCGCCCATGGACCGCCTCACCGTACGCCTCCCGCCTGATCTGATCCGACGGTTCGATGCCGCGGCGGCCGGGCGGGGCGGTCGGTCGCGTCTCCTGCGCAGTCTCATCGAGGCCGCTGCACAGGCCGCCATTCCAGAGGTCGCCGCACCGTCCGTGGATCGGCTCGACGCCAAACTGTCTCTCCGTCTGACCTCTGACGACATGGCGCTGCTGGAGCTCGAGGCGGCTCGCACGGGCCTCTCCCGCACCCAATGGACTGTCGCCTTAATTCGACGGCGCCTCCATGGGCGGCCTCAGCTTTCGCCGTCCGAAGCCATCGCCTTCATAGGTATTCAGCGGGAACTGCGGCGCATCGGCGTCAACGTGAACCAGATCGCCAGGGCGATGAACACCGCCGTCCTCGAGGGCAAGGTGCTCGATCTGGAGGTCGCTCAACTCGCCGATTTCGCCGTCGAGATCCGCGCCCATCTCGGCGGGGTCCACGACGCCTTCAAGGGCAACCTCCACTACTGGTCGGACCGCTGATGGCGGACTTCGTCCAGGTTCGGGGGTTCGAGGAAACAGTGCGCCCACCGGTCCGGCAAAAGCGCGCCCGCCTGACCGATCCTCCAGGGCAGATCGCACGGTCCCGCCCCGACATGACCCCCCGCGCGCGGCTCGATCGGATCGCCCGACGCGTGCCGGAGGTGATGGTCAAGATCACGGGGCGGACCCGCGACGGCGGTCACCTCCAAAACCATCTCGCCTATATCGGACGGAACGGAAAACTTCCGCTTGAGGGGCCGGACGGCGAGCGGATTCAGTCCCGGGCCGAGGTCGGGAGGCTCGTCGGAGATTGGATGGCGGAGGTCGAGGCGGATCCACGTCGTCGCAAGGATAGCGCGGTCAGCCTGTCCATTGTGCTCAGCATGCCGCCAGGGACGGACCCGTTCCGCATGCACGATGCGTCGCGGGCCTTTGCCGGCCAGACGTTCGGCGACAGCCATCCCTATGTCTTCGCCTTCCACACCGATGAACGGCATCCCCATGTCCATCTGACGGTTCGGACCCTTGGCCACGACGGACACAAGCTCAACCCGCGCAAGGCGGATCTTGAGCAGTGGCGGCAGGCCTTTGCGGCCGCTCTGCGGGATCGCGGGGTTGAGGCTGAGGCGACGCCGAGGCGGACTCGAGGCGTGGTGCGCAAGGCGGAGCAGGGGGGTCTCCGAAGAATTCGGTCTCGCTTCAGCCAGGGCCAGTGCGAACCACCCAATATCGACGTGGCGGCCGTGCGGGAGGCGCTCGACAAAGCGAGAAAGACGCCGTGGGTCGAGGCGGGTCGCGCGCGACAAGCGGACGTCCGCCGCTATTTTACGGCCCAGGCTGTGGCTTTGTCCCGTTCGGACCGAGGCGAGGATCGGGAATTGGGTGCGGCGCTCGCGGCGTTCGTGAAAGACATGCCGTCGGTTCGGACTCGCGGCGAGGAGATTTTGGCGAGGATCGACCGTAGTCGGCGGCTTGAGGAGGACGGCAAGCGGCTCGGTGAACGATCGAGGCAGCGCTGAAGTACAGTCCCCGCGTTTCCGGGTCATAAACGCAACACGGATTTCGGCGGCATCTCGTCCGAACAAAGACGCATCAGCAAGTGCTTGATGATTCCCACGCTGGCGCGACCACCGCTGAATCAATGCGGTAGTTGGGAAGGTCTGTTCTCATATGTCGGAGTTCGCTTAGGTTGGCGGGCCAGTTGTACCGGAACTGACGCATAGGCACCTTGGCTCGTGCGTCCGCGCAACAATCAGGCTCCTGCGACCGCAGCATCGGATTACACCGCAATCTCGGGTACGCCGGCGGCCGTGAGGAGCTGATAGAGTTCAGCCACATTGTTTCGGTTTCCGCGTTGTTGGCAGAAGGCGAAGATGGCGCGCTGCTTCGCCCTTGAGAGGGCGACGAAAAACGCAGCGACTCCTTCGGGGTCGCCGGGGGTGTGAGACCACCAAGCCCGGTCATCGAGGCCGACAAAGATGATGGTGTCGTATTCCAGCCCCTTGCTCTTATGGACGGTCATCATCGGGATCTGATTGAGCCCCTCGAAAACGTCGAGGCATGAGGTCCAGTCCGGCGCGCCGTCGGCGCAACGGAAGAAGTGGATGCAGAACGCTTCGAGGATGATCTGGAGCTGATCGCCGACGCCATATTCGGCATAGGTCCGGGCGATCGCATCCAAGTCCAGATAGTTAAAAACCCTCATTGCGAAGTCGACGGCGCTCTGCTCCGACGGGGGCGTGGCGGCCATGTCAGCGCGCAGCGCGGCGAGGAAGGCGGTCAGCTCTGTCTCGACCTTGGCCGCGCGGACGTCATCGGCTTGCCCGACGGCGCGTAGCGCCAGAACGGACGACGAGACCAGCTGCCAAGCGGCCGGCGCCCGGCGGGACGCGCCAAGCCGGAAGATCGCGATCCCAAGCCGGCTCAACTCGTCGGAGAGCAAATCCTGAAGCGAGGTTTTCCCGAGAGCATGGCTCTCGTTACGAATCCGCAGACCCTGATTCGCGAAGGCTGCAGCGAGCTCCTGCTCATAGTCATCGGACTTCTGCTTCACGAGGAGGGCGTAGTCGCGCGGCGCCCGGCTGCGCGCGGCCATGTCGTTGGCGATCCATTGCGCCAGATAGGCGGCTTCCCCGGCCATGGTCTGGCTGGACCAAACCTGAGCCACGTCCCCATTCACTTGGCGCACGGTCTGGGCGACCGTCTGGACGGTGTTCGGATCGAGGGCGCGTGCGACGACATGCTGGATCGCGACCAGGTCGGGCGAGGAACGGAAGTTGAAGAGCAGGGGAAAGCGGGCGCCTTGGAAGTCGGTCTGCAGCCGCTGAAAGGCGTCCTTGCGCGCCCCGGCGAAGACCATGATCCGCTGCTTGTCATCGCCGACGCCGGTGATGATGGTCTGCCCGCCTGAGAACGCTGAATTTAGAAAGTCGTATTGCGCGTAGGTCGTGTCCTGAAACTCATCGACGAAGACGAAGGGGTAGGTGGCGACGAGCGCCCGGCGGATGTGGGGATTGGCCCGGAGCAGCAGCTCCGCGAGCCGATTGATGCCGATGAAGGTGAGTAGAGAAGGTTGTCCTGGCCGCAGTTGTGTCGCCCACCAGCGTGCGATGGTGAACTCGGCGGCGTTCTGAGGGACGATGGGCCCTACCGGTAAGCGATAGCTGCCCACGATTTTGGTTTCAAAGTCGTCCGCGCTGTAGCCGGCGATCTCGGCCTGCCATTGCGGCGGCGCATTGAGGCGGGCGAGCGTCAAGAAGCCTTCCACCGCCTTCCGTTTTGGAAAGGCGATCTCATAAGGTCGGGTCGGACGCCAATCCGCGGGGATGGCGTTGAGAAAGCGATCGACGAGGCTCTTGGTGAAGGCGTCGAAGGTGACCGACACGAACCGGCGGGCGAACTCGGGCGGGCACCGCTGGCGGACTCGCGAGGCGAGATTGTTGGCCGCGTCGGTCTTGAACGAAATCGCCAGCACACGGTGCGGCGCTCGGCAGAGACCGGTCTCGAGAAGATAGTCGGCGCGCTGGGCCAGGAATTCGGTCTTGCCGGCGCCGGGGCCCGCGACCACGCACGCCGAGCCGGCGTGACGCAGGGCGTTCCACGCCGCCGGTTCGAGATCGTCGATGCCGCTGGGGCGCCAGTCCTCTGGCCGAACGAGGCGCATGGTCACGGGCCTACGGGCGGCAACGACGGCGGCGGCGGCGTCAGACGCGCGACAATCGAAGTGAGGAGCGCACGCAACTCTTCGGGCGCGCCCACCGCGAGGGCGGCCGAGTCGTGGGCGCTTAGGACCCGGACGTGGGTGCTGGGCTTGCCGCGCCCCAAGAAGAGATAGCGATACCACCGCATCAGGGCGTCGTTGCTCGCATCGTAGAGATGAGGCTGGCCGTCGTCGCCCAGAACGGATGTGCGAGGCTCGCCGGCGGGCGATGGCCCCTGGCGGCCCGGTTCGATGACCTGATAGGCGTGAGGAAAGGCCGAAAGCATGGAATAGTCGAGATCGAGAGGCGTGCAGAAGAAAACGTTGAACTGACGCAGCCAGTTCATCCAGTGGATAAGACTCGCCGTGTCTCCCACGGGTAAACCGTCGAATGCCACGAGGTTCGCCGCAGGGCCAAGCGGGTCGAGGTGCTGTCCGAATATTGCCTGAGGCGTGACGTTGTTGGCGAGCAACTGGGTGCAGGCGGTCTTGATACGCCCCCATCCGCCACCGGCTCGGCCCCAGTCGAGATCCAGCAAGGTGGCATGGGGAATGTCGAGATCGGTCAGCAGCCGCCAGAGGTGGTTCACATGGCGACCGCCCAGGGGAACGACCGCGACGAACGATCGGTCGATGTCGAGACCCATGGCCTCGGCGAGACGCGGAAGCACGACCTCTTCCGAGGCGCCTTCTCCCAGCACGACGAAGCGCGCGAAGTAGAGTTCGGGATAGGTGCGTACGGCCTCGCGGATGAATTTGGACGCCTCTTCCTCGCCCACGGGAAGGTTGATCGGGCGGATCCGGGCCGATCGCTCATGCGGATCGAGCCGGAAGTGCCGGACCTGGGTTGGATCCACCCGCGCGAGGATGCTCGGGGAATGGCTGGAAACCACGGCCTGCGCTTGCGGCGACTTCGTCAGGTCCTGAATCTGTCGAACGATGCGGGAGAGATAGAATGGGGCGAGGTTGTTCTCGGGCTCTTCGATCGCGATGAGCGTGAGCGCTGGTAGGGGTACGCCGCCGGCCTGGAAACCGGCCCCGGCGGGATCCGCTACGATCCCGGCTTCAACATCCAGCGTCGCCGCGGTCATCGCCAAGTGGAAGAGTGATCTCTGGCCGTCGCTCAGGTCGTCGAGGGCTCGTTCCCGTCCCGCTTCGTCGGGACGGAAGACCACCTCAACTTTGCGGATGAAATGCTCGAAGCGCAGATCGAGCGGGCGGAAGACCGGCGTCGTGTCGGTTCCGGCGGTGTAGACTTCCTGCCACCGCCGCGTCACCGCTGCGGCGATTACGTCTACGGCCGGCTCCCCGGCGAAAGCGCCGTTCAAGGCCGCGCCGGCGTTCGTGAACGTGCCGCGGACACCCTGCGACCAGTTGATGGCGCGCCACAGCCGGCCGCGCAGAAAAGCCGTCACCTGGGAGGCGCCGTCCCGCGTCGCCGGCACGTAGATCATCTGGATTCGCGCCCGGTCGATGGCTTTCAACTCGGTGCAATCGCCGTCGGTGAAATCCCCGAACGTCCTGACGGCCCAGTATTTCTGTTCAATCGCTCCGTCGAGCGAGCCGTCATCGGTCCAGTTCGCTTCGAGCCGCAGGCGGCATTTCAGCTTCCCGCCATCTTCGGCGGCCATCTGGTGGAAGAATTCCGGGATCGCTGCACCGCCGGAGCCGTCGGCGTCCAGTTCCGGGAAAGCGATGATCGCCTCCAGCACGAAGCTTCGCTGAAGCGGGGCGACGAGCTCGGCGGCAGGGACATGGAAATCCTGACGCCGAAGGCGACGCTGATCGCCGGTCACCCCGAAGAGCCGCTGCAGGCTCTGCATGAGGGCCGTCTTTCCCGCGCCATTCACGCCGACAAAGGTGGTGAGGCCGGAGGTGAGGCCGATGCTTGTCGCTTCAGGTCCGAAGCAACGGAAATTCGTTAGACTGAGCCGTTCAATAAACATCGCTACTCGACCTCCCCCATAATTATAGGGCCAGCGTCAAGTTTCCCTTGATCGTCAGCTTGGCCCTCTCATGATTTCGTCCCTTATACTTCATGCATAAGCGCAAGGCGCGCTGAAGCTCGAGAAAACGAGCGACGCCTAAGCCTGTGCTGCGTTCGTCAGGCGTTCGAAGCGGCTGCTGACGGCTTCGAAAATAGCGCGTGGCGAAGTTCGATCTGGGATCCGGTTGGGCGGGTGTGCCTTGTGCGGAAGCGCTCGATCGCTTCGATCGCGGCAAGCGGAGTAGGTCCCTCAGCCAGCGCGAGCGGGACATGGCCGCCGATGGCGTCGGCGATCCGTGAACTTGCGAAGGGGGCATCGCCGTCGAGCACGTAACCGAGCATGCACCCCACAGGCAGTTGCTCAGCATACTGCTCGGTGAGAAAACGCATCATGCCTTGGGTGACGTACACGGTGGCCAGGGAACTGCGGCTTCCGCCGTTGATCACGTTGAGTCGCTTGCACTCGTAGGCCAGGTATCGCTGTCGATCCCAGTCGAAGAGCACGGCGATGTCGATGATGCCCTTGCTGAATTTCGAACCGTCGGCCGCAAGGCCGAACGGCTCGAACTGATATTCAACCCAATGGCACAACCGACGCACCACGACGTCCTTGGTCAGCCGATCGACGAGGTTGATGGTGATGTCATCCTCTCCAGGCTGATCGGGAAGAACCGCCATGCACGCGGGCCACGCTGCCGCGATCCTCTCCAGGAAGCGATCATCAAACGATACGAAGTTGTCGACCCATCCCTGCACATCACCGATCAGCATCAATCCGCGCCCCGCTTTTGGGGCAGGGCGGCGGCTTGCTGGAGGTCGAGCGCTATACCATCGGCATCGGCGAGCGCGGTGGAGCGCAGCCAGAAGCGCATCTGCATAGGCTTGATGAGATAAAGACAGTCGCCGACGAATACGCGCAGGTCCGGCATGAGCTGGAAATTGCCGTCGAGAGGCCTGTGGATGTGGGCTGCAAGTTGCTCGAGCACCTCGCTGAGCTCGCCGGCTGCATCTTCGGCGTAGTCTTCATGGCCGCCCAGGTGAAGGCGGAGGATCGCCAGGTCAGCGCCGCGCGCGACAAGGCGCGCATCGATCTTCTTGCCTTTGAACCAGTCCGCGAGGCTGGCCGACAATGTGTGCGCGTATTGAGCGCGTTGCGGTTTGTCAGGCGCGCCCCAGAGTTTCGGGAAGTGGCCTTCATGGGGTTGAAGCGCAGGAAGGATCGCCTCGACGGTATCGTCAATCAGCGCGATTTCGTCGGGCGACAGGCAGAAGTATTGGTACGCTAGCTGGTCGATTGTCCGCAGGATCTCGCCGTCGTCGACTTGCATCGAGAACGGCTCGTTGGAGCGTTCGCGTGCGTCGTCCACAATCGCGATCAACTGAAGGGCGGCTTGCGCGGCTGCGGCTGGATCAGGGACATCGTCGGACGATGGAAACGGCAAATGCAGGAGGTCGGCCTGCTGGACTTCGGGTCGATCCGAGCCGAACGAAGCGGTGCCATGGAAGGCATACCAGACCGCCACGCGACTATTGAGTATCGCGGTCAGGAGTTTCGCACGGTCGCCCTGGCCGTCCGGCACCACGATTGCCTGGAAGATATGCTGGAAGGTCAGCGGCTGATCGCAATAGGCGGCCCGAAGACGATTTTGAGACGTCTCGACCCCGCGCGGAATAAGGATGCGCGAGCCATGGAACCCGGCCTCGAACCCCCGACGACGAACCGTTGACGATGGGGCCGGCTGCAGGCCATCCACGGTCTGAGCTAGGCGTGAATAGGCTGCAATGGGTAGGTCCGGCAGTCGGCCGACGTACGTGCTTTCGAGTGGGGGCGCATCGCTATTGCTGTCTTCATTGAAGGGCTGATAGCCTTGGCCGATGACCCATCGATCGCCCGGCTCTTCGCGGCGACGGCTCAGGCCACCGAAGTCGTGGACGAAGGCCTCTAGCTTGGGAAGCCTTGCGAGATAGCCGAAGAGCTTGGCATCCGGCTCGCGCATCCAAAGGCGCTGCTTGAAGATGAGCGGGTTATCAAGAACCGCACCGACTCCGAGCGTGGCCTTGTCCGCACTGCTCAGCGTGATGACGCGCTTGATGCGCAGATTAAGGTCCGCCTTTGGCGCCCAGTAGTCGAAGCGATACGGGAAATTATCCGGGTCCGCGCTGCCGTATATGATCAGAGTCGCGGGGCGATGGGCTTTTTCGAAGAGCTGGAACCGAAGGTCGGCGAAGTTGATGACGCGGCGGACTTGGGATTTTCGGAAGAACGCATCACGCGCTTCGACCGTCTTTTGAGCGTGGTTGTGCAAGAACCCCATCGCCGGCAGCAGGAACGCGATCAGTCCGCCGTCGGCGAGATGCGACAAGGCCTTCCAACTGAATGCCCAGGCGTCCTCGCCACCGGGCATGGGATGGCCTGCATTTTTGCTCCATTGCACAGACGAACGCGCCGGGCCGCGGCGGCTGGTCCACGGCGGATTGCCGATGATGACCTCGTATCGAGCGCCGTCGGGGGACACTTCGAAGAAGTCGCGGCAGACGAGGGTTTTGCCCCAGAGTTCCGGGAGGAGTTTTCCTCGGGTGATCAGTTTGCGGATGTCGCGTGGCGACACCTCTTCTAGAAGGGCGACGTAAAGCGAAAACACGGCGACCCGAACGGCGCCGCCATTAAGATCCCAGCCATGGATCTGACTCAACAACGACAGCAGCGTCTTCCAGGAAATCGTCTGCGTCTTGTGCTTGGCCCGCCAGTGTTCGCAGAGCCGCTGGAAGGAGCGGACGAGGAAAACTCCTGAGCCGCAGGCGGGGTCGAGGAAGTTTCCTGTCGTTCTCGTCGCATCCGGCAACATCTCCCAAGCCTGGGAAACGACCGTATCCGCGAGGAACATGGGCGTGTAGTAGGCGCCGTTGGCGCGCCGTTCGGCTTCGCGCTCACCGAGGAAGCGGTCGTAGACGGCGCTGACGAGCTCGATCGGGATATAGCGGAAGTCATAGCCCCAGAACCGCTGCTGCCCGGAATGCGCCATTTCTTCGCGGCCTGACCGGAACCGCGCCAGGATCGTCAGATGGGAGGGCGTGATTTCCGGCGCCTCGCCCATGGGCTCGAAGGAGCACGGCGCCACGAACAGATCGCCGTTGAAATCCGCATGGAGCGTCCGGAAGAAGGACCGGAAGAGATTGACGTCGCCGGTTTCCAGGAGCGCCGAAAAACTCTCCGAGCTCTTCTCGGAGACGGCGGCAAAGTAGGCGGGCGTTACGATCTCCCGGTCCTCAAGGTAGGCGATAAACATCGCCTGTATGAGCAGGGCTTGGGCCGCATCGGGAGCGAGCGCGGCCTTTTGCAGGAGGTCGTGGGACGCGTTCAGATTGTCGAGGAGAACCTGATCGATGCGTTCTTTTGGGGGGAAATACTCCCCGTAGTCCTTCCAGAGACGTCCGGATTCCGCGCCGTAAATCAAATTCTGGAACCGCAACGCTTCGGTCGTAAGGCTGAGGCTATCGATGAGGCAGCGGGCCTCGAAGGCGTCGCCTGGATCGCTCAGCGGAGTACGGGCGAGTGAAAACGCTCTGAGCGTATCGTCGGCGATAACCAGCAACAGGCTAGCGAGGCCCTGATTCCAAAGCGCGCCGTGAAGATCGATGATCGCGGCGCGGTCGTAATGATCGGCTTCCAGGATCGCGACGGTTGGGACGCCCTGAACGCAGAAAATCGCCGATACGCCCATTTCGGTGAGGGCGGCTCGGATAGCGGGCGCGTGCGGCACGTCGCTGACGGCCTCGGCTGACTCGTAGAGTTCAGGCGAGCGCCGATGTGTGAGCCCCAAGCGGTCTCTCCACTCCGGCGCCAATGCGGATGCCAGGGTGGTGGTCATGCGCGTTTGCTGCGCCGTTCAGGCTGCATGCCCACGAAGGTCGGGGGGAACTGCAGATGGCCCTGCACTTGATCGACTTCCGTCGCGGTGAGCGCCGCGCGCAGGCGCGCTATGATCGGCGCGCACGGTACGCACAGGGTGGAAGCGTCCGGCGAGCGGCGATGGGCAAGGCTTGCATCGACCAGACGGAAGTTGTCGGCTTCGATCAAGGCGACGCAGTTTTCTAGTGAGAGCCAGGATTTCCCCCCGCACTCCTTGAAGAGCTGATCGAAACGATCGCCCACCGTCCCGACGCGTACGCCGAAATCGCGGACAAGTTCGGCAACGATCGCCATGGCCACGACGTCGCCGGGTGTGAAGCTGGGGGCATGCCCTTTGTGCAGAGCCAAGGCGGGGATGGCATCTCGCCACGTGCGAAAAGCATCCACCGAGATGGAAAGCAGTTCGCGTATCTGGCTCTGCGTGTAGCGCATCAGGATATCCTAGATCGCAAATTCCCTCAGATCAATGCGGGGTCGACCCCGGGTTAGTCCGCGAAAATTCTCTTTCAGTATTTGAATCAATGACAGAAGCGCCCCCCAATGGGTGCCAACTCGTGCGAGGTTAGTCCTGAAACAGGATATTAGCCTTAGGTCCGCTGCGGCCGGACCCCAACGACTCTTGTTGGCACTTTCAGACTTCAGTGGAGCAGCACGACCGCGTCGAAATGTAGGTGAGCCCATCTGGGGGTATGCCACCTTCAGGAACGTCGGTCGCGTGAGCCATCGCGATCTCGCGTGCGCCCGGGGTCAAGCTGGTTGTGCAGACGTTGGACAGCGCGCTCCATCAGCCGCGTCCGGGCATCCGGGTCTTCGATCAACCGTTTGACCACGACCGAGGCTGCGCGAAGTCGGTTCTCCACGGCCCGCTCGTCGAGGTGTCGGCTTGACGGAGATCGGGCGGGGGACGGCTCGCCGGCCGCCTGACGATCCCGATCGCGCGGGTGGTAACCCTTTACCGCGACGCCGAGAGATCGCGCCTGGATCCAGGCCTCGCGACGGAAACCTTCGTCGCCGGAGACCCGCACCTCGGTCCAGCCCCGGTGCTGCGCGATCTTCAGCATGTCGGCGACGGCGTCAGGATAGGACTGCGTCGTCGTCAGCTTGCGGCCCTCGTCCCGAAACATCGGTTCGGTGGCGCGGTGATCCCGGTAGAAGCGCGCGGCGCGTCCCAGGCGGTCGCGTTCGATCAGATACCGATCCAGGATGGCTTGAGGCGCGTCGCCCCGGGTACGGGATCGGGCGCCGCCCCCCTTGGCCGGGGTCGGCGCCACCGTGTTATCGGCGGACTGTTCTGGCGCTTTGGCGGGGCGTGGGCTCATCGGTCGTCGTCCCGATCAGGGGCAGGCACGATGGCGTCGATGATCTGGTCGAGCCAGTCGGCGACTTCGGTCTCGGTGGCGCCGATCTCGGGCGGCGGGCAGCCCTGTTCGGTGAACGCCTGAACCACGGACTCATAACTCATATCAGTATCCTCTAACGCAGGGGGGGCTGGGACGGGGGTGGCGGAGGCGAGCTCGGCCGCCACGGGCCGTCTCGGCGGGATCGGCGCCGGCCGTTGCCGGCGAGTGAAGACCCGCTCGCGGAAGAACCGGATCTTCTCGCCGCGCGCCGGCGGCATCCCGGCCTTGAGGACAATCAGGGTCCGGTCGGGGAGTTGCATCAGCTCCTGGGGCATCATCAGCGCCCGGCGTTGATCGGATGTCGTCGTGCTGCGCCGGCCGGAACCGAGGCCCATGGGACGGCTGCTGCTGCGGGCCTGATAGGTGTAGTAGCCGAGCCGGTCGCTCAGTTCCTGGGCCACCTTCAGCTCCTTCGGGGCGAAGACGACCTCGATCCCGCAGTTGGTCAGGATGTCCTCGGTCACGTCGGGGCCGTAGAGGGCCCGGAGCTGCGATGGGCTCTGGATCACCGGCAGAAGGCGAAAGCCGTAGCCGGCGAGGTAGGAGAAGGCGGCGGCGAGAATTGGCGCGCGGCCGAGCCGGGCGAACTCGTCCAGCAGAACCAGCACGGGACGATCGTCAGGGCCGGGCAGCCGGCGGCTGTTCAGGTCGACGAGTTGCTGGAAGAGCAGGCTGTAGAGCGGCGCCACCCGCAGCATGTTGTCGGGCGAGGCGCCCAGATAGAGCGACAAGCGGCCCTGACGCAGATCGCGCAGGTCAAAGTCGCTTGCAGAGGTCGCCGCATCGACGGCGGGGTTGAGCCACAATCCCATTCGACTGGTGATTGTCTGGCGGATGGATGCGAAGGTGTTTTCGCTCGAGCTGCAGAAATCCGTCAGGGCCGAGGCGCATCCGTTGGACAGCGGCGCTCCTGCCAGCGCGCGCGCCTTGATCAGGCCGGGGAACCTCTCTCTCGCATCGCCCTGAGTGAGCTGCCGGAAGATCTCGCCGAGCGAGAAGGGCAGATCGGCCGTCTCGGCCACATAGGCGCCGACGCCGATGAAGCCCGTTCGGGCCGCTTCCGACCAGAAGGGATCGGCGTGATCGTGGCCAGGAAACAGCATGACGGCCATGCGCTGGAGCTCGTCCAGGACGGCGGAGGCCGACGATCGTGTGATGTGCGCCAGAGGGTTGAAGCGCGCGGTTCGGCCGTCCGGGGCGAGGGGGTCGAACAGGAGAACCGTTTGACCGTCCGCGGCCCGAAACCCCGCTGTCGCCGAATGGTTCTCGCGCTTGATGTCGAGGACAACGACCGAGCCCGGCCAGGTCAGGAGATTGGGAATGACGATCCCGACACCCTTGCCGGTCCGTGTCGGGGCGTAGAGCATCACATGCTCCGAGCCGCCGGCGATCAGCCATGAGCGACCGCGCCGACCGAGCAGGATGCCTTCGCGCGCCGCAAGTCCGGCCACCTTCAGATCGCGCGTAGAGGCCCAGTGCGCCGCGCCATGAAGCGGACGGCGAATGCCCAGCGCAACCGCCGCGACGATGACGACGGCGAGGAGAATGCTGATCAGACCGCCGATCCGAAGCCAGCGCTGAAGGTTGGGGTCGGCGCGGTAATGCCATAGCCAGGCTGGGACCCGGGCGGGTTCGACGTCCGGGGACAGGCGCCCCACGCCGGCCAGCGCGATCATCGCGGTCGAGGTTCCGGCCACAAGCAGCAGGACCAGGAGACCGACAACGACGAGTGTCGCCCTAGCGGCCGGGTTGGCGTTTTCGAAGCGGGTCATGCCAGACCTCCGTCACCCGGAACCGGCCATCGGTCTTGCGCATCTGGACGACGATATCGACCAGCAGGTGCAGCAGGGCCCGAATGTCTTCCCGCGGCAGATCGCGGCCGCCCTCGGACTCGCGGACCAGCAGCGTCAGTTGCTCGAAGGCCAGGGACGCGCTGTCGGCGTGTACGGTCGTGATCGAGCCGGGGTGGCCGGAGTTGACGTTGCGAAGATAGAAGAAGGCCGTGCCGTCCCGCAGTTCCTGCAGCAGGATCCGGTCGGGCCGCATCCTGAGGGCGCTTTCGAGCAGGGATTTGGCGGTGACCTGCGCGAGACCCTGGCCTTCCTTGGAATAGGTCAGGTGGACGACGTTGCGGTGAGGCACGACGAGTTCGCGCGTGTCTTCGATCGTCAGCAGCCTCTCATGGTCGGGAATGGCCTCGACCAGACCCTTGGCGAAGGTGGTCTTGCCGGAGCCGGTGGCGCCGGAGACGAGGATGTTGCGCCGTGAGACCACGGCCAGTTTGAAGAAGGCCGACCAGTCTCCCGATCTTTTCAGGGCGAGGAGTTCGGCGTCGACCGGATCTGCAGACGCGTCATCCGCCGCGACGACCGCGTCGAACAATCCCCCGGTCGCAAAGGCGTCGAGACCGAACTGCCGGCGCGAGGGCTTACGGATGGTGAGGGACACCGTGCCGGTCGGGGCTGCGGGGGGAAGAACGATCTGGCATCGTTCGTCGCCGGGCAGGGTCGTCGAGCAGATCGGCCGTGCGTCGCTGACGTCCTGTTTGGTGAAGGCGGCGGCGGCGACGGCAAGCGTCCTGAGCCAGGCCTCAGTGAGCAGCGGCTCTTCATGCCAGCGCCACCGGCCCCCCTGTTCGATCCCGACCTCGCCGGGGCGGTTGATCACCAGTTCGGTCACGTCGTCTTGCGCGAGCAGAGGTCGCAGCGGCGCGAGGTAGTGTTCCAGGACAGCGCTGTCGTCCATCACCTTGCGCTCAGCCGATAGACACCGGCGAAGTTCAGGTCCTGGGCCACGAAAATAGAGACCTCGGCGCCCTGGGGTTTGCGCAGGGTCGCGGGGATATCGACCGAGTTCTGCAACGCGACGCCGGCCGCGTCCGACGGAGCCCGCGCGGTCTCGCGCACGGCGTCGTCACGTCCCACGGCGGCGTAGAGACCGTCGTCCACCAGCGACAGCAGGAGGGCGCCGCCGAACCGGTCCCAGAAATGGGTGTCCACGCGGCCGTCGAAGCCCGCGCGCCCGAGGGCGTCGGCGGCCGGAGATGCCAGGCCCACAGTGACGCCCGCAGGCGTGACCGCGCGGGTCCAAAGGACGAAGAGCCGATTGCGGCCCTGCTGCAGACCGCCCTGGTACTCGCCGAGCACCCTGGTACCGCGCTCCATCAGCACTACGGTTCCGCTCTCCGAGTAGACGTCGCGTGGCAGGATGCAGCTGACGAACCCGGGGGTCGCGCTGTCCATCGCCGTCTGGAGGATGCAGGGGATGGAGGCTCCCGCCGTCAGCAAAAGGTTACGATCCCCCAACTGGCCGGCGCGCGCCTCACGGATCGGCGAGGTCTGGCGCAAGCCGTCGAGCGGCGTGACGCGGGCCTGGATCGGCGCAGGGGGCCCGGGCGCAACGGCCGTAGCGGTCAGGCTGCCGGTCGGCGCGACGCCGGAGCCTTGGCGACTATAGGCGAGGACCGGGGACCGCCTCGCCTCGTCGATTAGGGTCGCCGCCCTCGATCGCGCCCCACTGATCCCGGACCAGCGACAGGACGAGCTGGAAGATGGTGATGATCAGGGCGAACAGGACCAGATAGTTCACCGCCTGGGACAGCCAGCCGAAGAAGAAGCGCCGCGTCGCGTCGAACAGGGCGCAAGCGATGAAGATGGGCCCGAGGGTGACCAGAAGGGCGAGCGCCAGTTTGGCGACAAGAACAACGCCGAAGCCGAGCGCGCAGGCCAGGGCGCCGACGATGAAGACGACCGCGGCGACGATCCAGGGCGACAGGTCGAAGGCCGAGCCCTCGCTGCCGATCTTCTCTCCGAGATAGCCGGCGTAGGCGAGGAACTGGTCGAAGGCCGCGCCGACGTTCGGCGTCTCCGCACCGCTGATGGCCCGCGTCAGAAGGTTCGGCAGGTCGCGGAACAGCGGCTCGGTGACGAAGTCCGAATAGGCCGGGGGGGTGGCCAGCACATAGATGAACAGCAGTTTGATCGCGCGGATTGCGAAATCCATGACCGGTTCGCTGATGGCGCCGCGGAAGATCGCGAAGCCGTAGAGGACGATGTAGAGGACCAGGGCGATGCGCAGCGGGCCTTCGACCTCGGCGATCACCGCGCCCAGCCGGTCCCCGAGGAAGGCGCTCAGCCTTTCGTCGAGGAAGACATAGGCCGGCTCGAAGACGCGAAACGACATGGCGACCTCCTAAAAGCCACGCCGGTAGGCGGCGATCCGGTCGTCCCGCCGGACCTCGGCGAGACGCGCCTGGGCGGCGTCACAGCCGTGCCGGCGGCCGCCGCGTTTGCAGTCCTCGACGGCCGCCTCGAGGGCGGCGCGATCCGGGCGCGGCTCAGCCCTGGGAGCTTCCGGCTCGCCGCAACCTGCGAGCAGGCCGAGCAGGACCAGGGCGGCTTTCACTGAAAGGCCTGACGGTAGGCGTCCATCCGGGCCGACCGTTCCGCGGCGATCCGCTCCCGTGCCCGCTGGTCCTCGAGACGGGCTTCGGCGGCCTGGGTCAGGGCCAGGCCCTGCAGCCGGACCTGTTCGTTCTGGATCAGGGCCTGCTCCGCCGCGAGCCGGGCGTTCAGGTCCATCACGGCCCGCGCGTTCGGCGCGGTGTCGAGCGCTCGACGCAGCTCCTCCAGGCCTTCGAGACGATCGGTCGCCGCCCGGTCGACGGTCTCGCCGATCGCCAGATCACGGGCGGTCCGCGCGCCGGCCCTCTCCAGGGCTTCGGCGGCGGCGGACGGCGCGTCAGGCGTATAGACGCGGGTCTCGCGGCGGATTGCGTCGGCGCGCTCGGCCAGTTCGCCGAGCGCCGACAGATCCCCGTCGGCGGCCGACCGGAGCGTCGCCATGTCCGGCAGCGGATTGCGGATCTCCGGCAGACCCAGCCGCTCCGCGATCGCATTGACGTTGGACAGCTCGTTGAGGCTGGCAAACAATTCCTGTCCCTGCTGGACTTGGGCCTTCAAGCTGTCGAGCTGTTCGATCGCGGTCCTCGCGTCCTGAATCATCTGCGCCAGCGACCGCGGGTCATGCACCAGTGTCTGGGCCTGGGCCGGAACGGCCGTCATCGCGGTCAGGGCGACGGCGATCGGAAGGATGGAGCGTCTCATGTCAGTCTCCTCTGGGAATGGAAGGGGCCCCGCCAGTCGGCGTAGTCGTCCCCGGTCTCGGCTCTCAGCCGGTCAAGAAGGGCGACGGTTTCGGATCGTCCGGACAGGACGGCCAGCGCGTCATCGAGGCCCTTGAGGTCAAGCTCCACGACCACGCTGTCGTGACCCTGTTTGACCAGGAAGCGATGGGACTCCGGCGTCAGCTCGTCCCGGATCAGTCGGAACTCCTCCTCGCTCAGGCCGAAGCCTTCGACATAGTCGCGGGCCTGGCCGTGGGCGTTCGGCAGGAAAATCTTGGTCGCGCACTGTTCGAGGATGGTGTGGGCGATGGGCGAGCGCAGCGCGTCGGCCGGGGACTGGGTGCCGAACACCATCAGGGCGTTCTGCTTGCGCCAGGTCTTCAGGCCGTCCTGGGCCAGGTCGGTGAAGGCGGCGTCGCCCAGCACCTTCCAGAACTCGTCGATGTCGAGGACGAGCCGGCGGCCAAGGGCGGCGACCGCTTCGTCAATGGCGCGCGCTTCCGGGACCGACAGGGTCTGGTTCGGTCGGGCGACCAGGGTCCGCACGAGCCGGCTGAGGAAGGCGCGATTGGCGGGTGACGGCTCCAACGCCTTGAAGGGTGCGAACCCTGTGGGCACGCCGTTGCGCAGGGCCAGATAGGTGCCGCCGCAGGCCCGAACGAAGATCTCGGCGCCCCGGTCCTTGTCGATAAACAGCTGCTGGGCGTCGAACCGCTCCAGCTGCGCCAGCATGAAGTTCTGGACGACCGTCTTGCCCGACCCGGAGGGGCCGCAGATGAAGGTGTGGCCGAGATCGCCGACGTGGAAGTTGAAGTAGAAAGGGGATCCGGCTGTCGTGCGCAGCGTCGCCACCGCCGATCCCCAGTGATTGCCGTGTGGCTTTCCGACGGGATAGGCATGGAAAGGCGCGAGGGCGGCGAAGTTGCGTGAGGTGATCGCGGCCGGACGCGTGCGTCGCGCGAAGCCGCCGGGGAACTGGGACCAGAAGGCGGCCTCGAGGCCGAGGTCCTCGCGGGCGACGACCAGGCCGGAGTCAGCCAGATGCGCTCGCGCCTTCGAAAGATGGTCGGCCAGGGCTGCGGGAGTGTCGCCGTAGACCAGGACGGACGCCTGGTGTTCGCCGAGCACGAACCGGTTGCTGACCAGATCGTCCAGAGCGTCCGAAAGGCCGTCGATCTGTGAAGCGGCGCGGTCACGCGCGGAGACCATCTGGTTCTGCTTGCGCTCCATCACCGAACGCCCGGCCGCCTTGGACAGGAAGGCGAAGGACTGGGTCATGACGAAACCGAATGGCGCGCTCAGCAGCGCGTTCCACAGTCCGGGCCGGGTCGAGGCCGGATATTCCTTGATGGCGAGGACGCCGGCGTAACGGCCTCCGTCGACGTCCCGAAGCTCCAGGATTTCGCGTCCAAAGATGACCCGCACCGTATGAACCGCGGATCCGAGATGGCCGTAGACGATGGGGACCCGTCCCGGCCGGCCGGTGAGGACGAGCCGAACCAGCTCCATCGGTTCGGAGCACCAGATGTCGCCGTGTTGGTACAGGCCAAGGCGGCGCGGCGCATAGCGGCCGAGATACTGCTCAAGATCACGCGCGGCGTCCTCGAGCCGCTTGATCTGTTCGGGGGCGACCTCCGTGTCCTGACGGCGGGCTGTCTGCAGGCGACGCATGAGCGCCGCAGCGCGATCGCCGGGATCACGGCCGGGATGGAGCACCAGGGTGACAAAGAGTTCGTTGACGAACAGCCGCCGGCCTCCGAGCCGCGCTTCGTAGGCCTGGCTCAGATCGCGTGCGAAGTCGGAGCGGAACCCGCCCATGACCTCGGGCTGGACCTCGCGCCGGACGATGTGGTGCCAGACGGCCAATCGGTCGTCGGCCAGGTTGCGCCAGGTCTGGTTGAGCTTGACGTGCCAGTCGTTCAGATCGCGCGGGTCAGCGGTCTCGAACGCCGCGCCCTGAAGCTCGAAGGCGATCATCAGCGCCCCGCTATCTAGCGTGACGATGTGGTCCGAGGCGTGGCGCGCATAGGGCAGGCCGGCCAGGGCGTCGCCTTCCCTGCGCAGAGGCGACGGCGAGAGACGGAGCTCACCCACGGACCAGCTCCCTTGCGCTGTAACGCCGGACAAGAGGGAGCGGGGTCGCCGAGCTGCCGCCCCACAGGGCGCCGTTGCGGGACCGGCCCTTGGTGTCGACGAAGACCAGCAGAAGCCGGAAGGCGTTGTGATCCACCTTGCAGATCGCCCGGAAGACCAGATGCAGGGCCGGGGCGATCAGCAGATAGAGCAGGCTGCCCCCGACGAGAAAGGCCAGGCCGGAGATCATGACGTTGACGCCCATGGCCTCCATGGGCACGCCCAGGATCATCGCCGGCCGAGTGCAGGCGAGGAAGAGAGGCTCTTCGATCAGTCGTTCCTCAGCCATGGTTCGCCCCGCTCAGGACCAGGGCGGCTTTCGCCACGGCGAGACCGACCAGACCGCCGCCCAGAGCCTGGGCGAAGCGTGCTGGCGAGATCAGCCGGACGCCGAGCATCAGCGTCAGCGCCAGGCCGCCGGCGATCCCCGCGACGATCAGACAGGCATCGGCCCGGGCCATCAGGCGCCGCCCGTGATCAGGCCGACGATCTCGGCGGCGCCGAAGACCACCACGATGCCGAGAATGACGATGGCGGCGCGCCGCAGATCGAACAGGCCGAACATCCACAGGATGCCGACGATGACGACCGCCAGGATGGCCAACAGCCTGGCCGTGTTGCCGGTCAGCATGTCGACCACGTTCTGCAGCAGGCCCTCGACATTGGCCGAGGCGAAGGCGGGCTGCACCGACATCAGGGTTGTCGCCAGGGCGATCGCTCCGACCGCGCATTGGCGGCGTCGAATGGGGGACAGGGTCACGGGTTGACGCTCCAGGTTTGGGTCTGTGAGGCGGGGGCGAAGAGGACGATCGCGCTGGCGGTGGCGCGCGCGAACACGTCCCAGGCGGCGGGTGGCGCGACGGGGTCTGGCGCCACCTGATCGGGGAGTGAGCCTGATGCGGCTTCGGATAGCGGCGGCGCGGAGACGGCCAGGCCCAGGCGCGCCGCGGACGCTTCCACGCGCGCGACATAGCCGTTGCGAAAGCCGCGATCGGGATGACCGGTGTTGTATCGGGACAGGGCCACGCGCAGGGCCTGCTGACGGTCAAAGGCCGTCGATGCGGGATCGAAGCCGGCGCGCAGCACGGTCCCTGCGGCGGTCAGGTTGCGGCAGGGGTCGAAGGCGTCCTCTACACTCAGACGCAGCCATCCGAGATTGCTGGAGTTGATCTGGGCGAGACCGAGATCGATGTTGGCGCCCGAGGCGATCAGGCGGCGCGCGACCCGCCCCGCTTCCTCGCGGGTCCTGGGCTGGCGCACGGCGGCGCCGCGATTGACGCCGATCGCCAGGGGATTGAAGCGGCTTTCCGTATGGACGATCGCGGCCAGGGTCTGCGGCGAGACGCCGGGCGCGCACTGGGCGGAAAGGGCGAGGACGAGGGCGAGATCGAGCAAGGCAGGGCTCCGTTAAGAGCCGTCAGCAGACCCCATCGGCAGCGCCCAATCGATCCGTCAGGGCGCCACCGCAGACTTCCGCGGCGAAGGTGCGCCGCTCGCTTTCGCGGCGGTCGTCCCCGACAAGCCGGGCTACGGCCTGGACGCGGGTTCTGACACCCAGCGTCCTGCAGGCGAGCAGGATATCTCCTCGTCGACAGCAGCGACGCGACGCCATGCGATCGGGACCGCCTTGATCACGTCCGCCAACAGCTCCTGAGAGCAGGTTGGCGATCGGCTTTGATCGTTGACGACATCGAAGTTTTTCTCGGACCCCACGCGACCCTGGATGTGAAACAGGTCCACCGTCGCCACATCCTGATCGGAACGTGGCGACCGACCGACCGCGCCATGTCGTCGGTCATCGGCACGAGCCGAACATCAAGGGCCTTGGGTTCCGAGGTCGTCCGTTCCGGCTGGGGTCGATATCTTCTGGCGTGGCGCGATGACGACCGGCGTCTGGCGGTCCTTCGAGATCCGAGCGGCGCCCTCGACTGCGTCTGGTGGCGCAGCGGGTCGCTGAGACTGGCGTCGGATCAGCCTCCCCAGATCGCGGATGCCCTTCTCCCGGCGGAGATCGCGATCGACTGGGAGGTCTTGGAAGCTCTGGCGAACGATCCCGGACTGCTCAGCGACCGACCTCCCCTCCGAGGCCTCAACGTCGTCACGCCGGGAGACTTGGTCGTCCTAGGCGACACCGTGGATCGTCACGTCCTCTGGCGCCCTTCCAGATTTGTTGGTGCTGCGTTCGACGACAGTCCTGACGCCCTCCGCACCCTTGTCGATCATGTCGTCGCCGCGTCTCTGTCATCCCATGAGCGGATCCACGGCGAGATTTCTGGCGGGCTCGATTCTGCGATCGTTTCAGGCAGTGTCGCCGCCGCAGGGCTGGGGTCGCGCGCGCGCTTCGTCAACTATTTCGGCGACTGGGGGGAGGGGGACGAGCGGTCGTACGCGTTCGCAGCGGCCGAGAGATCCGGACTGCGCCTCACCGCGCGCAGAAAGCCCGTGGCGGCCATTACCGAAGCGCTTCTCCGCCCCTTGGGAGAGGGCATTCGCCCTGCGCTGCACGGCGTCGATGTCGCCTATGATCGCGACGTCGCCGGACGCCTCCGGCGGGGACGCGCCACCGCCCTGGTGACGGGGCAGGGCGGGGATGCAGTCTTCTATCAGGCGCCGGAACCTCGCATCGTGGTGGACCGCCGCCGCCGTGAAGGGCTGGCAGGGTTCCGACCTCGCTACTGGGGCGGAATGGCCCGATGGACGCGCCATTCCGCCTGGACGCTCGCGCGGGTGGCGCTCTGGCCTCCGCCGCGAGTACCCTCGACGACGCCCCTCCACCCATGGCGGGCGGATGCCGCAGACCTCCCCCCGGGAAAGGATGGACAAGTCCACCGGCTCGCTAACTGTCAGCTTTTCTGGAGCGACTGCCTGCGCGCCAGGGCCGCCGAGCTGATCCATCCCTTGCTCAGTCAGCCCGTCATGGAGCACTGCCTTGCGATCCCCGCCGATCGTCTGACACAGGGCCCTAGAGACCGAGGCCTCGCGCGCAAGGCCTTTGCAGACCGATTGCCGGCGTCCATCGCCCAGCGGCGTGACAAGGGTGACCTCGGACGATTTTATGGACACGTCGTCCAGCGCAGTCTTGCTGACCTGCGCCCCCTGCTGATGGAGGGGCTGATGGTCGAGCACCGACTGCTGGATCCGGTGGAACTCGGTCGAGACCTGGAGCCTGAACGCCTCCTATGGAGCCCTGGCGCTAACAGGCCTCTGCTGCTCGGCGTGCTCGAGGTCTGGGTGCGGCGTTGGACCCAGCGGATCGAGGCGCGCCGGCGGGCCGAGATAACGGCCTAACCAGTCGAGGATTCGCGCATGAAGATCCCTCACATTGCCAGGGCTCTCATAGACATGTCCCTCACCGTAGTAGGTCACCAGAGCCGCCTCGCGGTTCAGTCGATAGAGCGCGCTGAACAGGGCGCCCATGCGGGCGTTCTCCTGGTCGCCTTCTGCAAGGAGGGTCGGACTGCGCAGGCGTTCCACGCTGAAGAGGGGACTTTGAGCCACATAGTTCTCCGGCGAAGTCGAGAACGCGCCGAACCCGCCCTGGCCCGTCTCGCCCCATCCGGCCATCTGTCCGACCGGAACACCCTCCTCCGGCGACACACGGAAGAATGGCGGCAACTCCATCGAGCGAGTCAGCTCGGGATAGCCGCTCGTGGCGATCACTGCCTTGAAGCGATCAGACTGGGTCGCAGCGCGCAGGCTTGCATAGGCGCCGTAGCTGTGGCCCGTTACGGCCACCCGGTCCGGATCGATCAGGCCCCGCCGGCCGGCCTCTTCGACGATGGCGAAGATGCGGTCTGCGAGATCGTCCAGCCGCGGGCCGGATGCGGGGTCGGGCAGATTGGCGATGAGCACAGCATAGCCGGCCCCCGCGATCACTGACGGATTGTTCTGCGGATTCCTGGAGCCCGGCAGGATCGTCGGTGGCGCCGCCGTCAGGGTCCTGCCGGGATAGATCTGGACCACGACCGGCGGACGTTCGTCGACCGCCATGCCGGCAGGAAGGAGAAGCCAACTCGTCAGGGACTGTCCCTCCGGTCCGGCGTGAGCGACCGGTTCGACCCGGCCCCAGGCGACGTCACGCCATGCCGCGTTGACCGTCGTCAGCGTCTGAACCTCATCCAGCGTATGAAGGCGGACGGTTGTGACGCCATGCTGGTCGAAACCCGTCGTCACGATCCCGGCCGGCATCACCGCTATAGCCCGCTCACCCTCCGGAATCGGCGATACGCAGAGCGGAGCCGCAGTGACAACCGTCTGGATGCAGGGCCCGTCAACGACTGCCCCCTGCCCAAGAAGAACGGGACTGGGGTTCCATTGTGCGGGATTGGCGCCGTCGAACATCTGCCCCGCGTCCACAAGCCGGCCCGAGGCGATCTTGGCTCCACTCAGGGCGTAGAGCCCGTCGCCACGTTGAAGCACGGTCCGACCGTCGAAGCGGGCGACGCGTTCGCCCGACTCCTTGACCGGGAAGCGCGCGCCGTCGTCCCTTCGCCAGAACCGGTTCTGTTGGGTCTCACCGACCTGTACCAGAGGGCGCTCGCCGTCCCAGCTCGCCAGAGGAATGGCCACGCCGTCCCACGTCCTCTGCAGCCGGGGTCGGTCCTCGCCCGTGTCGAGCCTTGCGGCTCGCCCGTTGCGTCCGATGAGCCAGTAACGCCCGTCCTTGTCGAAGTCCGCCGACCCGTAGGGGCGCCCGAACGTGAGCAGCCGCGAGGAATCGGGGGACCAGGAGAGGAGATACATGGCGAGGTCCTCGCCCGGCAGCGGGTCGGAGACGACGCCGCTGTCCAGATCGATCACCGCGAGACGGCGGCGACGGATCGGATCCCCGACCAGGAGGGGTCGGTCCACTGCCGGCTGGATGTCCTCTCCATTGCTGAGGGCGGCGAGACGGCGCCCATCCGGCGAAAGCGCCATATCGAACCATTCGCCGTGCGCCAGAACACGTTGGCTGCCTGTTTCGGCGTTGACGAGGATCAGGCATGAGGGAAGGGCTTGAGCCCGGGCGTCTCGCGTCGCCCCGCTGGGTATGTAAACGCCGCTCGACGCATGACCGGAGGCCGCGTTCCGCCAAAGACCTTCAACCCGGTCCTGGGTTTGGAAACCGACCCGCATCTGAATCGGGAAATCGTCAAGCGGTCGAGCTATGACGGCCACTTCGGTCTCTGATCTCCAGGCGATGGAACGCCCGAACTGGCTCTGTTCCGGCGTGATCGGGAGCCACTGAACGTCGCCCGTCGCCAGGGTGAGGATTCCCATCCGGTAGGTGGCCTCGGTGACCTTGATCACCACCATTCTTGCGCCGCTCGGCGAGAAGGGGCCTGCGAGATAGCCCACATCGTGACCCGCCGCTGCGAACCGGCGCGTAGGCGACGCTGCGTCGACCGCGTGGATCTCCAACTCGGTCAACAGTGCGTAGGTCATGGTCTGGAAGCGATAGGTCGCGGCCTTGTTGTGGGCGGCCTGCCGTTCTACGACGACCCACCGTCCGTCGGGGCTAGTCCGGACCTGGCCGACGCCTTCACGTCCGATCAGATCTTCGACCCCGAAACGATGGGTTTGCGCCGACGCCGGACAGACTCCGGCGAGGCTCGCCGCGATGGCGAGCATCAAGGGCAGCTGTCGCATCACCACGACTTCGTCAGCTGCAGCGAGATGAAACGGCCGAGCACATTCGCGTTGGCGGCGTCGTAGGCGATGCCTTCCGGCGCGTCGTAGAACGGCGGATCGCGGTCAAAGAGGTTCTGCACCGTTAGCGACACGGCGGTCCCTTCGAGCAGACCGGCTTCAGGCGCGAACCGCACCAGAACGTCGGCCGTCGTCCAGGAGCCGATACGGCGACCTGTGAGATCGGCGTAATCGCTCACGTAGTTTAGCGAGGGGGCCACCGTCCAGGACCCTCGCGACCAGCTCGCTGACGTTCGTCCGCGCAGGCCCACCGGGAAGTTCGGGCGGTCCAGTTGGGATACGGTCGGTGATGTCGGTGTGGGCTGGGCGTCGAAACGCTCCAGCCAGGTCAGGTTGGCGTCGAGATCGAAGGCGTTGTCCTCGAGACTGAAACCGTAGCCGGCCGAGAGATCGAGGCCCTCCACCTGAACTCTGGCGGTGTTGACATAGCGGGCGTCCACGATCGCTCCGTAGGACGTTGCCGGGAACAGGTCGCGCAGATTTGTGGTCGGTAGATCGAGAATGGCCTGGACGGCTGCGCGATCGGCGGCGTTGTTCGCCGGATCGAGGGGGCGAACGAAGGGCGCCAGCGATGGATCGGACAGGGCCGTGAGAATGCTCTCCAGCGCAGGTTGTCCGATGCGGTTGTCGAAATCAGTTCGGAAGACGTTCACGCCCAGTCTCAGGCCGGGAACCCCTGCGGGCTTGATCTCAAAACCCGCAGTCCAGGTGTCCGCTTCCTCGGGCTCAAGGTTCGGATTGCCGCCATAGAGGATCATCGACAGAATTTGCGAAGATCCGCGCGGCAGGATGGAAGGACTGGCGCTGGCCGCGTCATTCAGCTCACGCAGGGCCGGTGCCCGAAAGGAGCGGCCGTAGTTTGCCCGAAGAAGAAGCCCGACGGTCGGCTCCCACAGCACGCCGGCCTTTGGGCTCGTCGTCTGGCCAATGTCTCCGTAATCTTCGAACCGCGCCGCTAAAGACAATTCCAGTCGCTGAAGGCCGGGAAGGGCATTGGTCTCGCCGAAGATAGGCACGCGGAGTTCCGCAAAGGCGGCGCTGACATCGCGTTCGGTTTCCGTTCGGGCCCCGACGGTCGGAACCGCGCCCGAGGAGAAGGTGGTGACCTGACGTTCGAAGGTCTCCTGACGGAAATTCAACCCGGTTGCGAGACGAAGCGGCCCGCCCGGCAGCTCGACGACTGTGCCGCTGATCTGCAGATTAGCGGAGAGATTTCCGGTCTGGCTTTGGCTTCGCGTGTAGCCGGCGCTGATAAAGTTCAGAATGGTTGCGCTGTTGGAGGCGCCACTGCCGAAGGGGTTGAAGAAGCCGTCGCGCGCCGTGCTGAACGACGTGGCGGGGCTGTCCGCAATCGCGCCGAGGGCCTCACGGAGATTGGTGGACTGCAAGGCGCCGTCGGAACCCGTACGGGCGTCTTCTGTGCTGTAAGAAACGTAGGACTCGAGCCGCCAGTCGCGGAAAAGGTCAGCCGTTCCCCCGAGGCTGGCACCGAACGATTCGACTTCGCCGAAGACCTTCGGAGCCGCGATCTCGCCTTGGAAGGAATAAGCGATCGTGTGGGAGTTGGCTCCGGTCGGGGACGCGAAGTAAGGGTTGGCTCGTGTCACGGTCAGCAGCGTGGTGATCGCGGTCGAGACGGTTTCGTATTCGCGGAGGCCCCATCGCGCATCGCCGCTGAACTCGAAGCGGTCGCCAAAAGATTGGCGAGCGGCGGCATAGACGCTTTGGCGCGTCTGGCGCGGAAGGACGTTGCCCATCGCCCTGAAGTTCTCGAGATTGGTCTGCCCCAGCCGGAAATCGGACGGGAGCAGGCCCACCCCGTTCTGGCTATCCGGGATACTGTACCTCGGCACCTGGCTCCCGGTCGCCGGATCAAGAACAACGATGTTGCCGGGATTACTGTAGAACGAGCGCCGATCGCGTCCGCCGAGCCAGGTGTGGTCCGCATCGCTCGCGCGCCGGCGCTCTGATGCAGCCAACGCATCGCGGTCGTTGTATTCGTAGGTGAGCATGGCCGAACCGCTCGCCCACCGTCGTCCCAAGACCTGCGCAATTTGATATTCGCCGCTCGCGCCGTCGGCCGTATTGCCGACCCTTACCCGGGTCTCCGCACCGTCGTAGCTGTCTCTGAGGACGATGTTCACGACGCCGCCGACGGCGTCGGCGCCGTACAAGGCCGAAGCGCCATCCAGCAGGATATCGACGCGTTCCACGGCAGCGGTGGGAATGGTCGAGACGTCGACGAAGTCT
This sequence comes from Brevundimonas diminuta 470-4, assembly GCA_000318405.1. Classification (GTDB taxonomy): domain Bacteria; phylum Pseudomonadota; class Alphaproteobacteria; order Caulobacterales; family Caulobacteraceae; genus Brevundimonas; species Brevundimonas diminuta_B. The sequence goes on from KB291794.1 coordinate 33,338, forward strand.
CCTTTGGAGCCGGTGCCTGCGAGCCGCCGCCCGTTGATGAGGACAAGGGTCGCATCGCTTCCGAGCCCGCGAAGATTGACGCCGTTTGCGTAGTTCGAGTTGGTGCCCGAGCGATCCCCCCCGTTGTTGATTGCGCCCTCGTTTGCCGACCCGCCGAAGTTCTGGGGCAGGGCGGCCAGGAGTTGGGCGACGGTTGCACGGCCTTGGCGATCCATCTGGTCGCGGGTCACCGATACGACCGGCGAAGGACCATCGGCGACCCCTCGGATCAGACTGCCGGTGACGATGACGTCTTCGATCTCGGTCGCTTCATCAGAGACCGCCGCCCGGGTCGATGGGTCGAATACGACGAGGGTGTTCGGGCTCGTGCGGCGCGCGCGCAGCCCCGTGCCCTCCAGCAGGGCGGTGAGAGCGCGATCCGTGTTGAGCGACCCGGTGACGCCCGGGGACTGGCGGCCTGCGATGAGGTCGGTGGAGTAGAGAATTTGCTCGCCGCTCTGGGCCGCGAAGAGGGGCAGGGCGGTTTGCAGCGGGCCGGCGGGAACGCGGAACTGCACGGCAGCCGGTTGCGCCTGGGCGATGACAGGCGTCGCCGCAGCGAGCATCAATACGCCAAGCGCAGTGGAACAAGGACCGATACGCATAACACTCCCCCGAAATGGATACCCGCACAGACGCGGGTCGGGGAAGAGACGATGGGGCGCGGTAAAACCCCTCAGCGCACCGTTGCATTTTTCGCAGGCGCGTCACGGATGACGATCTGACCGGTTGGCGTCCGCTCGGCGACGACGGGATAAAGTTCGACGAGCGCGGAAACGAACCCCTCGACGTCGCCCGTGTTGAAAGCGCCGCTGACAGCGATGCGGGAGATGCCAGGCGACTGAAGAACGACCTTGGTGCGGCTGTAGCGATTGACCTCGGCGACGGCGGTTTCGACGGTGTCGCCAGAGAAGATCAGTCGCCCGGTCGTCCAACTCGTTTCCGAGGCGACGTCCACGGTCCGGACGGCAGGACGAGGTGAGGTCGTGACGATCTGCTGGCCGGGCGTGAGGGACCACCCCTGAGAGACCGCCGAACGGTCGCTGACATCGACCTTGCCTTCGACGAGGGTCACCTGAGCGCCGTCTCCCGATCGACGCACGTCGAACCGGGTGCCAACGGCGGTGACGTCTGTCGCCCCGGCGCTGACGACGAAGGGACGGTCGGGGTCGCCCTCAACCTCAAAAAAGGCCTGACCGCTGGCCAGTTCTACGGCGCGCTGCCCGCGGGTCAGCTTCACGCGGATCCTGGAAGCAGTGTCCAGCGTCACCCGCGACCCGTCAGCCAGGACCACTACCCGGCGCTCCCCCAAATCCGTCTCGTAAGACTGAGGTCGGCTGGACCACAGGGCGACGCCGATCGCGAGCGCGGCGATCGTGGCGATCGCCCCCAAGGGAACGACACTTTTGGCCACCCGGCCTTGAGATTGACGCGATGCGTCGGCGCGCGCGCGCGCACCCTGCGTCAAGGCGGCGATGTCGGCGTCCCCCTTGAGGCTTCCCGCCGCCTCCCACATGGTCTCGATGCGCGCATAGGCCTCGGCGTTCTCCGGGTTCCGGCGCCATTGGCTGAACGCTGTGATGTCCGAAGCCGCCACCCGCCTCTGGTTGAGGGTCGCGAACCATGACGCGGCTTCGCGGCGTCTTGCGTCCAGGTCTTTGTCGGCAGTCATCGTTCGTGCCTTAGACGTCCAGTTGCGCCATGCAGTGCTCGACAGCCTTGGCCATACGTCGTTCGACTGTAGCCAAGCTGATCCCGTGAGCCAGAGCAATCTCTGGGTATGTCATACCGTCAAACCGGCTCAAGACGAAGACGTCCCTGTAGAGCGGCGGCATCGTTTGCAGGATTTGCTTGAGATAGAGGCGATCAACAGGTGCGTCAGCCCCCGTGCTTAGGATCGGAGCCGCACCCTGCAATACGCGGTCACGCCGGACCAGGCGGCGCCGCTCATCGCGGACAAGGTTAAGCGCGACGCGGAGGAGCAGCGCCTTGGGGTGTCGGATCTCTTCAAGGAGATACGGGGTGAGACGCAGATAAGTCTCCTGCACAACGTCGTCCGCCTCGTCGACGCCGACACGCCCGCGAAGCCGCTTTCCCAGCCATCCCGAATAGCGGCGGTAGAGCCCGTTGAGGCTCGCCGCTGCGCCCGGATTCAACTCCTCCACATCGCTCAACGCGACCTCCAGCCGGCTGTCAGACGGCGGGAATCCGAGAGCGCGCCCGCACAGGCCGGACGCACTCAGGGGTGCGCCGCAGTCGATGGCGGACGGACGCCGCGCGTCGGGGCGCGGTCGTAAAGGTTGAGCTTCGCACAGGGGATTCCCGGCCCCTATCGACGCGAACGCCGACGTCCAACCATGAATCAAACCGAGTCCGGGTGCAAGGCGGAGGGGTCGGGCGAGGAATCCTCTGCGAAGAGGCCCGCGACTTCAGGGTGAAACGCCGCCTCCGCCTAAGGCAGACCCCGGCTCAAGTTCCGCCCCTATCTGACGGCGCCCGACGTGAAACGGATTAGGCGCCTTCAGTTCGCACGGCAAGGGGACCGTGAAGCGCTACGGGCCAGCGGTCCGACCGCATTGGCTGACGCACTTCCGCAAGTTTCTTGCGGAGTCGCCGCAACGGGTTTGCGTTGTCGGGTCGGAGAGGGCGGGCCACGATGCGACGGTCAAAGGCGAGTGAAATCATGCCCCCGGACCCTCAAGCGGATGTCGAATCTCAGAGCTTCGCGTTGAGCCCGAGAGAGCACGAATGCCTCATCTGGGTCACGCGCGGCAAGAGTTCGGGCGATATTGGAAGCATCCTCGGGCTGTCACCCCGAACGGTCGACAGCTATTTGGAAAAGGTCTGTTCGAAACTCCGGGTCCGGACAAGAATTGAGGCGGTCGCAGTCGCGGTGCGGGCCGGCGTCGTCGAACCGGATTGATTTGGCGCCACACGCCCTACGCGATTTTTGATCAAGAATCGGATCATGATCGATCCTCTGAACCGTGATCATGTCGTAGATGCCCGGAACCGTCGTTCAAGCTTTCGCCCAGGAGATCGCGTTTCGCGATGTGCGGCGGCTTGAGACCTATCTTGCGGAGCATGTCGTGGCGCGGTTCGACATCGCGGGCGACCTGATCGGTCGAACAGCGCTGCTCGGGTTCTGGCGCCGGCTTTTTCAGACCTATTCGCTTTTCGAACTTCATATTCTCAAATGCGTCGCCGAAGATGATCTTGTGATCGCCGAGAGCGCCTACCTCCTGACCGCGCGCCGCGGAGGCGTGCTGGACGTCCGGGCCATCAGCATCTTCGAAGTCGAGCAGGGCGTCATTACGCACTGGCGTGACCATGCGGATTTGGCGGAGGTGCCGATGTCCGAGAAAGAGCGATGGCTCCGGCTAAGCAAAGCCCGATGGTGACCACGACGTCCGTAATGGATTGGACGAGGGGAGGGGGCGGGCCGGGAACTTCTGTGTGAAGCTCAACGTCTTCACCCGCGATCGCCGCCGACGCAGAACGTCCCCTGGCTCAAGATCGAAGGCTATCCGGTCGAGGCCCGCCGCAGGCATAGTACCTCGCAAGCCGCCTGCCGCAAGGCATCGCGGAAAGTGTCGGCGACCTTCAGGGCGCTTCGCCGGTTTTGGAGTGTCCTGGCGCCATCCATGTTCGCGACGGCATGTGTCGTTGAACCCAATGCTCCGGGTCGGATTGTCTAGGGATGCAGACGTCAACCATTCCGTACGCCCTGGCTGTCGACGATGACGCGATCATCCGCTGCGATGTCTATCAGATTCTTGAGGAGGCGGGGTTCCGCTGTCTCGAAGCCGCTTCCGGAGATGAAGCGCTGGAACACCTTTCTCAGATGGCGGAGTCGATCGTCGTGCTCTTCACGGATGTCGAAATGCCAGGATCCGTGAACGGCTTCGCTCTTGCGCGTCATGTCGCCGAGCATTGGCCCCACATTGAAATCGTCGTGTCCAGCGGCAATGTCCGTCCCGCAGCGGAAGACATACCTGAAAAGGCGGCGTTCATCACGAAGCCCTTCTCGGCTGAGGTGGTCCACGAAGAACTGAGACGCCTCCTCCCTGACGGAAAGAAGCCAGACCCTCTCAAAACTGCGGTTTGAGTGCATCGCTTGGGCCAGGCTGTCCGAGCGATCGCACAGCCGACCAACCACTCTCAGCAGTCTTGGCGCTCGCGCACGATGGGCTATTGGCTCAGGGCCGCGCGACGATCCGGGTCCGGCGAGCAAGACCCGCGCCCCAGGCGACGGACTTAGGTCGCGGCCCCTGCGCCGATGAACGCGCCAGCGCTCTTCCAGAGCATGTAGGCCGCGACCACGAAGATGAGGACCGAGAAAACGGTCGTCAGCAGGCCGGTGGTGCCCGACAGTTTCCTGGCGACCAGGGTGCCGCCGAAACTGCCCGCGAGACCGCCGAGGATGAACACCCCCGCGAGCGGCCAGTCGATCAGTCCAGAGAAGGCGTAGTTGAGCGCCGTGGTCAGACCGAAGGCCGTGACGGCGACGAGCGACGAGCCGATCGCGTTCAGGATCGGCATGCCGGTCGAGGCGACGAGGCCCGGCACGATCAGGAAGCCGCCGCCGATTCCGAAGAAGCCCGAGAAGACCCCGGTCCCGAGGCCGAAGCCCAGCACCTTGGGCGCGTTCTCGCGGTCGCACTCGGCGCCCGGATTGCCGATTGCGGCCCGCCCGCGCAGCATCAGAATGCCGACCACGATCATGACGAGGGCGAACAGGAACAGCAGTTTCTCGCCATCGAACGCCTTGCCCACAGTCGATCCGGCGAAGGCTCCGGCGACGCCCGCCCCCGCATACATGCCGGCGCAACGCCACTTCACCGTGCCGTTCCGGGCATGGTTCATCAGCCCTGCCGCCGCATTGGCGGCCACCGCCAGGGCGCTGGTGCCGATGGCCACGTGCGGGCTTGGAACACCGACCAGATAGACCATCAGGGGCACGGCCAGGATGGACCCGCCGCCTCCCACGAGGCCAAGCGTGAAACCGACCAGACCGCCCGACAGGGCGCCGAGCAGATACTGCAGAGGGTCCAAGCTCATGGGACGTCATCCTGGTGAGCTACGGCGGCTTCAAAGCCGAGGCGCCCGCAGGGATGTTTGGGCCCCATGGGAGTCTTCGCGTCGCGCCGGGCGTCGAGCCGAGAGCGAAGCGTCGACAGATCGTAGCCGGCCGCGGCGGCCGTCATGATCAGGACGTCCGTCTGCTGCGCCTCGGCCTGGGTCAGGGCCCAAAGCGTCGCCGAGCGCATGCCGGTGCGGCAGTAGGCGAGGGCCGGGCCGTCCAATCGCGCCAGGGTCTGCGCCATCTGCATGACATGCTCGTCCGCGACCGCTCCGCCAAGCGTCGGCACATGAGCGAAACTCATGCCGTGAGATGCCGCCAGATCCCGAATTTCAGCGGCCGTCGGCTGTCCGGGTTCCTCGCCGTCGGGCCGGTTGTCGATGATGGCGCGGAAGCCAGCGCGCGCCGCCTCGGCGACGTCCCCTGCGGTGAGTTGGGGCGCGACGGAGAGGGACGCCGAAAGGGTCTTGAACGGCATGGCGATGGTCCTCGAAAGGGTATGTGAGTGACTGGGTTCAGCGGCGTCGGGCGCGCGTGGACAGGCCGAACGGCAAATAGGCCGGACAGGTCGCCGTGAGGCTGGTCAGCAAGAGGGCGACGGCGACGGCTCCGAGAACCAGGGCGAGGGTTCCGCCGATCAGGCCCAGTCCATAGGCTCCGATGACGGCGGCGACGGCGACGAGCCGGATGATCCGGTCGAGCGTTCCCATGTTCTTCACGGCGAGGGTCCTTGGGTTCAAAGGGCGCCGGCGCGGTCGATGCGACCGCGCCGATATAAGGCTCAGGCAGCGATCGGGCGGGTCGAGAAATACCAGTCGGTATATTTGAAGCCTTCGCCCTCGCGGGCGTTGGCGGCGTCGACCGTTTTCGGCGGCGAGACGATGGCGTCGTCGCCCGGCTGCCAGCCGGCGGGTGTGGCCACGCCGTTGGCGTCGCTCGTCTGCATGGCGGTGACCAGGCGGACGATCTCGGGAATCGAGCGGCCGTTGCTCATGGGATAATAGAGCATGGCGCGCAGGACGCCTTCGGGATCGATGATGAAGGTGGCGCGCACCGCCGAGGTGTCGCTGGCCCCCTCGTGGATCATGCCGTACGCGCGGGCGACGTCCATCTTCAGGTCTTCGATGATCGGGAAGGGGATCTCGACGCCGAACTTCTCGGCGATGTTCCGCGTCCAGGCGATGTGGGAGAAAATGCTGTCGATCGACAGGCCCAGAAGTTCGCAGTTCTTGGTCCGCAACTCGGCGGCGACGCCCGCAAAGGCGATGAATTCGGTCGTGCAGACCGGGGTGAAGTCGGACGGGTGCGAGAACAACACCAGCCACCGGCCCTTGTAGTCGGCCAGCGAGCGGTCGCCGTGGGTGGTCTTGGCCGCGAAGTTCGGCGCGGGCGCGTTCAGGCGCGGCAGGCCGACAGGGCTTTGGGTCTCAGACATTGGATGTCTCCAGGGAGGGCTGCTTTGCCGGGGCGGCGGGCAGCAGGCGGTGCAGGATCATCCCGGCCAGCATGGCCGCGACGAAGAGGGCGGCAGGGATCGGGGCGATGACGAGATCGGCGATGGCGGGGCCGGGGCAAAGCCCGGCGACGCCCCAGCCGATGCCGAACAGGGCCGCTCCGCCGATCAGGCGGGGATCGAGATCGCGGGCGGTGGGCAGAGCGAACCGCTCGGCCGCCATCGGCGAAGGCATCCGCTTCTGAATTCGCCAGGCGAGGGCCATGGGGATCAGGGCCCCGCCCATGACGAAGGCCAGCGTCGGGTCCCAGGCGCCGAACAGGTCGAGGAAGCCGCGCACGCGCTGCGGATCGGCCATGCCGGAGACGGCCAGACCGGCGCCGAACAGAACGCCCGCGATCAGGGCGAAGACGATCGGGCGCATCATTGTCCCAGCCCCATCGCGTTCATGGCGGCGACCGTCGCGAAGCCCGTGAGCATGAAGGTGGCGGTCGCCACCAGCGACCGCGCCGACAGTCGGGATATGCCGCAAACGCCATGTCCGCTGGTGCAGCCGCTGCCCAGCCGAGTGCCGAACCCGACCACCAGGCCGCCGATGATGAGGGCGGCGAAACCCTGTTCGAACCGTGTTTCGACGGGTCCGAGGATCAGCGCCACGAGCAGGGCGCCCAGCGGCAGACCGACCACGAAGGCGATCGCGAGCGGACGGGGCGCGCCGTCGACGGTGATCCCTGTGGCCCGCGCCGCGAGGCCACTGACACCCGCGATGCGTCCGAGGCCCAGCAGCATGATGGCCGAGGCCGTGCCGATCATCAGGCCGCCGATCAGCCCCTGGACCGGCATGGCGTTGGCGAGAAGGTCGGTCATCACAGAACGTCCAGCGGGATCTTGAGGTAGCGGGCGCCGTTGGATTCCGGCTCGGGCAGATGGCCGCCGCGCATGTTCACCTGGATCGAAGGCAGGATCAGCTTGGGCATGGACAGGGTGGCGTCGCGCGCATCGCGCATGGCCACGAACTCATCCTCTCCGACGCCTTCATGGACATGGACGTTGCCCGCGCGCTGGGCTCCGACCGTGGTCTCCCAAACGAAGGTGTCGCGTCCGGCGGCCTTATAGTCGTGGCAGTGGAACAGGCGCGTCTGCTCGGGCAGAGCCATGAGGCGGCGGATCGAACGATACAGTTGGCGGGAGTCGCCACCAGGGAAGTCGGCGCGCGCCGTGCCGTAGTCGGGCATGAACAGGGTGTCGCCGGTGAAGACGGCGTCGCCGATCACATAGGCCAGGTCCGCTGGCGTATGACCGGGCACATGAAGCGCGATGGCTTCAAGCCCGCCAATCCGGAAAACGTCTCCGTCCTCGAACAGGCGATCGAACTCCGAGCCGTCGCGCGCGAATGCGGCGCCGGCGTTGAAGATCTTTCCAAAGACAGTCTGGACGTGGATGATTTCGCGACCGATCGCGAGTTGTCCGCCCAGATGCGCCTTCAGATAGGGCGCGGCCGACAGGTGATCGGCATGGGCATGGGTTTCCAGCAGCCAGACCACGGTCAGACCTTCGGCTCTAACATAGGCGATGAGGGCGTCGGCCGAGGCGAAGGATGTCCGGCCCGCCGCCGCGTCGTAGTCCAGAACGCTGTCGATCACCGCCGCCTCGCGGGTCGCCGGATCGTGGACGACATAGCTGACGGTATTGGTCGGTTCGTCGAAGAAGCTTCTCACTGTCGGAACCGCGGCGGAGCCCAACCGTGCGTGCGAAATGAGGCGCGCTGCGTCCTGAAGGGGTATGTCTTGCATGTCGGGCTCCAGGTTTGGCAGGGATCGAAGAGGGGCGATGAAGGTGCAGTGACACAAGCGGTCGGGTCAGGTCGTTGACCTAGGTCAACCGGCGGTCGCCACGACCGCTCCGGGTTGGAAAGGGATGAGACGCTGTTGGAAAAGCGCTTGGTCGCTAGGTTGCAAAGGCATGGCAGGCAGACGGCTCTCGCTTGACGCTCCCAAGACTGTAAGTTCTCGGGAAAGCCATATATATTAGTATAGTCTAATTTAGCAAATATAAATGTTGTGACGCTGTGCCCGACTTCGAAAATGCTGATCTCGCCCACCTTCAAGCCAGCGCCGCAGACGCGGCGGGTCTGCTCCGGGCGCTCTCCAACGAGAAGCGGCTGATGATCCTATGCCAGCTGGGCGAGCAGGAGTTGGCCGTCAGCCAGATGATGCCCGTTCTCGGCCTGTCCCAATCAGCCCTGTCCCAGCACCTGGCGAAACTGCGCGAAGAGGGGCTCGTCGCCACACGGCGGAACGGCACGACAATATTCTACCGCATCGCCGAGCCTTCTGTTCTGCGGGTGATCGCCGTCCTTGCCGAGATCTACTGCCCCTGAGTGGGTGTCCGGGTGAGCCTGACGGTGCGGGCGGGGCTGTCCCGAGAGCGCGCGCTCCGGAGGTCCACGGTCCTCGGGAGCGGCTTGAGGCTTGACCTGCATCAAGGCGCCGGAGTCGGCCTGGCCTAGGATCCGAACGCCGCCAAAGAAGGCGCGCCGGAGACGATGACGTGCAAACCGTATGGCAGGGCCTGAGCGAGACCGAGGCGCTCGCGCGCCTTCGGACGTCTGGACCCAATGCGCTCGCCCCGGTCCGCTCACGCGGGGTGGGCCGGATCTTGGCCGGCACCCTTCGTGAGCCGATGTTTTTGCTGCTGGTGGCCGCTTCCGTCCTCTACCTCCTCATCGGCAACCTGGGGGAGGGGCTTTTTCTGACCTTGGCGGCTGCTGCGACGGTCGGCCTCGTTGTGGTGCAGGAGGCTCGCAGCCAACGCGCCCTGAAAGCGCTGCGCGACCTCGCGGAGCCAAGCGTGAGGCTGATCAGGGACGGGATAGAGAGGGTCGCGCCCGTCAACGGGCTCGTTCCGGGCGACATCATTTTGATTGGCGAAGGCCAGCGCATCCCTGCGGATGGTCGCCTTGTGGACGGCGATGTGCTGAGCGTCGATGAGTCCGCGCTCACCGGAGAATCGGCGCCGATCGCCAAGGCGACAGCGCGCACGGACCTGGACGGCCCTGCGTGTGACGATCGACTGGTCGCCGGCACCCTGATCGCCAGCGGGCAAGCGGTTATGAAGGTCCTTGAGACCGGACCCCGGACAGCCTTGGGCAAGATTGGCGCGTCGCTGGCGACCATTCGAACCGGTGCGACACCCCTCCAGAAATCGACACGGCGGCTTGTCGCGGTGTTCGGGCTCCTCGCGGTCGCCCTGAGCGGCACGGTGACCGTCGCCTACGGTGTTCTAGGCAATTGCTTGACCTGGATCAAAATGACGCAGCCGGAAATATTGAATCCGGCCAATATTGTCTTAAATGTAAGCTTCGCCTTGGACGGATTGATAGCCGATCGTGATCGAGCGTACTGTCGAGCGGTCGCGTTTTTCTTGAAGGTTTACCGCTCGACCCCAATTTGTTTGATCGAAAACTGCGCCCACCCCATCTATCGGACGATGCTGGCGGACTACTATCAGCGGGCTGTAAATGGATCATACGGCCAGCAAACGCCGATGCTGCTTGACGAAGCACTGTACTGGCACAGGCGATACCTAAGCACGCAATCCATGGTCCAGGCGTCGCTTTCGGACGGGAGCATCGAGATGGCGCGGTCAAGTCAGTGATCGCGCCATGACGCACGGTGTCTCCTACGCTTATGGCGTCTCGCGCGGACAATCCGGTTACGAGGCGTCGAGGAAGCTCAGCTGGCGGCATGATCGGCTCATCCCCGATCGTCCATCTTTGATGTCTGGTCGATATCAGCTAAGGACTGACGCAGAAATCAGGCCGCTGCACGGCCAGGCTGGCGTCGCTGTGGCGATGAATCCGGTCCGACGCCCGTCGATAACCTGGCGTCACGAACGCTTCAGCATTGATGGAGGCCGCCGTGGCGCGCAAACTGACGCTCGATTTTCTGGAGCCCGAGGCTGCGTCCGGCACGGTTCTGGGCCTCGCGGCGGTCGCGGCGGTCGCCGTCGTCAACTCCCCCTGGTCGGCGGATTATTCCACATGGCTAAAGAGCACCCATGCGCTTCAGATCGGTCCGATCCGTCTGGAGGAGACCATATCCGATTGGATCAAGGAAGGGTCGACCCGGATGCAGGTCTACGGCGTGTCGCTCCTGTGCGGCGTCGGCTTCACGATGAGCCTCGTCATCGGCGTTCTCGCCTTCCCGGGCGCAGTGGATTCGCCCGAGCAGATAGAGCTCAAACTCGGTGTCATCGGCGGTTCGATCCTGTCAGCGATCGGCGCAGCCATTGTGCTGGGCCTTGCGAGCCGACGTCGGGAAGTCGATCCCGTCGCGGCGGACCCGAACGTCGAACCGATCGGCGTCGAGCAGTCCTGAAGAACGGGCCGGCCTATGCAGGAAACATCAATGATCGTCTGGGCCTCAAGAGGCTTCGTCGTGCTTGTCGGAGTCTGGCTCGTCGGGCTGGGCGTATTTATGCTTGCCCGGCCACGGCTGGCCTTGGCCGCTCTCGCCCGGCTCGGTGGGTCGCCGGGCGTTCATATCGGTGAGATGATGCTCCGCCTCCTCGCCGGGGCCGCGTTCCTGATCGCCTCGGCGTCCACCCGCCATCCGACCTTGATGTCCGTCGTGGGCCTGTTCCTGGTTCTGTCGGCTTGTGTGATCCTGGCCTTGCCGCGTCTGTGGCACGCGGCCTATTCGGCTTGGTGGGCCAAGCGAATCCCGGTGGGAGGCGTCCGGGCTATCGCGTCTATTTCCATCGCGCTGGGAGGGCTGGTGATCTGGGTCCTCATCCAGCCCTGATGCGCGATGGCTTTGGCACACTGCGTTGTCGGACCTATTGGGGAGTTCGCGAGACAGGAGTTTACCTAGCCCGCGCCGAACGGACCTCGAAACGCAGAATGAAAGCCTCAGGGCTCGGCCCCCGTCCATTTGGCGACCACGTCGCCAGCCGGCGCCTCCGTAGTCGTGCCGCTCGGGACAGGTCGGTGGTGAACACTGAGCACGGTGAGATATTGCACATGCCCCTCATACTCCACCGCGATGCGGTCGGCAGGCGACGGCAGGCCCAGAAAGTGGAACTCTCCCCAGTCCTGGGATGGGTCCCTGCTGGAGCCACGCTCAACGAGCAAACGAGAGGTGACCATATCTATCCTCCTGAGAGATGTCTCAGGGACGCAGGGAAAGCGCCACCCGTCAACGCAGACCGGCTGGGATTAACCGGCAGCGTCGTTGAGCCGCAGTGCGTGATCGGTTCTGATCTCGCAATCCGAGAAGCGGACCAGAGGCACTCATGAAGGTCATCGTCTGCGGCGCGGGCCAAGTCGGCACGACGATTGCTCGGCACCTGTCGACCGAAGGTATGAACGTCACGGTCATCGATCTGGATGAGGACCAGATCAGGCGAGTGGATGAGAGCTATGATGTCAGGGGCGTAGTGGGGCACGCCTCTCATCCCCACGTCCTGGCCAACGCCGGCGCGCGCGACGCCGACATGCTGATCGCCGTCACCCAGTCTGACGAAGTCAACATGGTCGCCTGCCAGGTCGCCTATTCCCTCTTCGGTGTGAAAAGCCGGATCGCGCGTCTGCGCCACGCGGGCTACCTGGCCCAGGACAAGACGGGCCTCTACGCCGCCGAACACCTGCCGATCGACGTCATCATTTCTCCAGAGATCCAGGTCGCCGAAGGGATCAGTCACCGCCTGCGCGCGCCTGGTGCCTTCGACATGGTCCCCATGGCCGGCAACCGGGTCGAGTTGCTGGGCATCCATGTGGACACGGGGGGCTGCGCGATCCTCGATCGGCGTCTGGCCGACTGGGAGGAGGGCGAGGCCAGCCAACCCATGTCCATCGTAGCCATCATGAGGGACGGCCGGTCCTTCGTCCCCGACCGCGATGATCGCCTGCAGATCGGAGACGACGTCTATGTAATCGCACCAACAGCACGCGTGAGCGAGGTGATGGCGCTCTTCGGCCATCGGGACAAGATCGCCAGGCAGATCGTGATCATCGGCGCGGGCAATGTGGGTGTTCACCTGGCTCAGAAGCTGCGGCGCGCATCGCGCCGCATCTCGATCACCCTGATCGAACAGAACAAAGCTCGGGCCGAAGCCGTGGCGCGCGAACTCGGCTCGGGTATCATTGTCTTGCAGGGGGATGCCCTGGATCGCGAACTCCTCGAGGAGGCTCAGGTTGGCCGGGCCGAGACCATCGTAGCAGTCACCAACGATGACGAGACCAACATCTTTGTGTCGGTCCTCGCCAAGCAGGCCGGCTGTAGTCGCGCCATCACCTTGGTCAACAAACGCACTTACGAAGGTCTGATCCCCACCCTCGGTATCGATGCGGTCGTGAGCCCCAGCGCCGTCACCATCTCGTCGGTGCTGCGCCACGTGCGCAGGGGGTCGATCACGGCCCTCTACACGCTTCGCGAGGATTTCGGGGAGGTCATCGAGGCGGACATCACTGCGGCGTCGAGGCTGCTGCGCGCTCCGTTGGGGATGCTGGGCCTGCCGCCCGGGATGCGGATCGGGGCGGTCGTCCGAGACGGCGTCGCCTTCGTGCCGGACGACGACACCCAGCTACAGGAAGGCGATCAGGTGGTCGCCCTCGTCACCTACAGCTATCTCCGACTGGCGGAGGCCTGGCTAGGGGCCGAGCAGGGACGCAAGCGGTGATCGCAGGCACACGACTGGTGCAGTCGGAGCCCTTCTGGGGTCTGGGTCCGGTGGTCCACGTCATCGGCCTGGTTCTGCTGGCGACCGCCGGGATGATGCTGTTTCCCCTGATCGCCGACCTTGCTTACGGAAACGCCGACTGGACAGCGTTCGCCTGGTCCGCAGCCGTCGCCGGGGTCATGGGCGCCGCCGCCACGGCCTCAAGCCGGGGCTCGCTACGCGCCGGCCTGACCGTTCGTCAGGCCTTTCTGCTCACGCCCCTGACATGGTTCAGCGTTGCAACAGTCAGCGCTGCGCCTTTTTTCCTTTCGGACTTCGGCAGCGTCAGCCGCAGTCTGCCCGACGCTGTGTTTGAAGCCGTCTCCGGCATTACGACAACGGGCGCAACCGTCATCTCGGATCTGGAGCGCGCGCCTCCTGGCCTGCTCCTCTGGCGGGCGTTGCTCCAATGGATGGGTGGCATCGGCATCATCGCCACAGCCATCGCCATTCTGCCCACGCTCGGGATCGGCGGCATGCAGTTGTTCCGGACAGAGTCTTCCGATCGGTCAGAGAAGGCCATGCCGCGCGTCAAGCAGATCGCGACAACGCTCAGCCTCGTCTATCTCGGGCTGACGGCGGTCGCCTTCGTTGTCTACTGGATCCTTGGCATGGGCCCCTTCGACGCCCTGGCCCACGCCCTCACGTCCATCGCTACCGGCGGGTTCTCGACGTCCGACCGATCTTTCGGCGCCTGGAGCGAGAACGGTATCCAGTGGTTTGGCGCGCTCTTCATGCTCGCGGGCGCGGTGCCGTTCGTTCTGTATGTGCGGTTCATCGCGGGTGACCGCAGGGCCTTCTTCGATCGTCAGGTCCGAACGCTGCTGACTTTCGTCGCAGCCGTGACCGTCAGCCTCGGCGCCTGGCTGGCGGCTTCGGGCCAGTTCGGTCTTGAAGCGGCATTCCGGCATGCCGCATTCAATGTGGTCTCCGTCGTCACCACCACGGGATACGCGACGACGGACTACCAGCTCTGGGGCAACGCCGCCGTCGGCCTGTTCTTCGGGCTGATGTTCGTCGGCGGATGTACGGGATCGACCTCAGGCGGCATCAAGATCTTCCGTTTCGAGGTCATGGCGGTGATGCTGAAGGACCATTTCGATCGTTTGATACATCCTAGAGGAGTGTTTCCGCGCTCCTATGCCGGACGGCCCCTCGCCGATGATGTCGTGGGATCGGTCGTCGCCTTCGTTTCCGTCTTCTTCGTCTCCTACGCGGTCCTCACTATCGCCCTCATGGCGATCGGGCTGGACTTCCTCACCAGCGCCAGCGGCGCCGCGACGGCGCTCTCCAATGTCGGGCCGGGTCTGGGGACCATCATCGGCCCGGCCGGCACCTTTGCGCCTCTGCCGGCAGAGGCGAAGTGGCTTCTGTCGTTTGGCATGCTGCTCGGGCGGCTGGAACTTTTCACCATCCTGGTTCTCTTCTTTCCTCGGTTCTGGAAGCGCTGAGCCACGAGGTTGCCGGCCGCCGCAGTACAGCCATCCGCCACAGACAGGAACGGATCGTCGCGGAGACATGCAAGTGTGGGACTCGGTCGCTCATGGACGTTGAGGGCGCCGCCTGACGGCTAGCGGCCATGGTGACCGTTTGTCGCGGGTGAGACAATCGGCGCTGCGACACGACAGCTCCACTAGGGATCAACCGTAGCTTGGGCTCGTTCAGAGCAATCCAAGTAAGGAGAGCCTATGGGACAGATGATCGATGGACGGTGGCGCGCGGGAGAGGCCACCGAAGCCAGCAAGGGCGGCGACTTCAAGCGCCAGGACAGCGGATTTCGCGACTGGATCACGGCGAAAGGCGAGCCGGGTCCTGATGGCCAGCCGGCGGTCCGCGCCGAGGTCGGCCGTTTCCACCTCTATGTCAGCCATGCCTGTCCCTGGGCCCATCGCACCCTGATCGTCCGCGCGCTCAAACAGCTTGAACCGCTGCTCCTGGTTTCCGTGGTTCATCCCCTGATGCGTGACGACGGATGGACGTTCCAGACGGGGGAAGATGCCACTGGCGATCTGGAAAACGGTCTCGACTTCCTCTGGCAGCTCTATGCCAAGGCGCGCCCCGACTATTCCGGCAAGGTGACCGTTCCCGTCCTCTGGGACCGGAAGGACAGCAGGATCGTCAACAATGAATCGTCAGAGATCATCCGCATCTTCAACCGGGCCTTCGACGATCTCGGCGCCACGAGTTTGGATCTCTCCCCCCCGGACCTGATTGATGAGATCGATCAGGTGAACGCGAGGGTCTACGAGGCCGTAAACAACGGTGTCTACAAGGCGGGGTTCGCGACGACGCAGCAGGCGTATGAGTCCGCCGTGTTTCCGCTGTTCGATGCCCTCGATGAGCTGGAAGCGCGCCTGAACACTTCAGAATGGCTGGTTGGGGACCGAATGACCGAGGCCGATATCCGTCTCTTCACCACCCTGATCCGCTTCGACGCCGTCTATTCCACTCACTTCAAATGCAACCTGCGGCGGATCGCGGACTACCCCGCTCTGTCGGCGTTTCTCCAGCGCATGATGGACATCCCGGCGATCGCCGGCACGGTCCACTTTGCACCGATCAAGACGCACTATTACGCCAGCCATCTGGATCTCAACCCGTCAGGGATCGTCCCGGCCGGACCGATCCCTGCGTGGGGTCGTCGCTGACAAGTCCAGAAGACGTGTCGCCCGCCTTCGCGCGAGTACCGCCTAGGGCCTGGGCGGCGGCGTCTCGATCGTCTCAGTCGCCGCCTTGTGGGCCGCCCTGTCCGCGCCGACGAAAGTCGCCCAGTCCGAATCCCCGGGCGGGGGCGGCAGGCCGTCAATGATGTGATCGCTCGGATTGGGGTCGACGCCGCGGCCCTGGCGATGGATATGCGCCTTGGCGATCATATTGGCCGACACGGGGGCGGTCAGGAACAGGAAAAGGGCGATCAGCAGTTCGTGCGCCGAAAAGTCCCCGCCCCGGGCCGGGAAATAGATCATGGAGGCGATCAGGCACGCCCCGACGCCCAGGGTTGTGGCCTTGGTCGGTCCATGCAGCCGGGTCATGACCGAGGGCAGCTTGGCCAGGCCCCAGGACCCGACCAGGGTGAAGGCCCCGCCGACCACCAGCAGCAGCGAGATCGCGATTTCGGCGAACAGGTTCATTCGACGATGTCCCCGCGCAGCAGGAATTTGCAGTAGGCGACGGTGCCCACGAACCCGACCATGGCCAGCAGCAGCGCCGCCTCGAAATAGGTCGAGGTCGCATAGGCGATGCCGAACAACACGATCAGGGCGATGGCGTTGATCGTCAGGGTGTCGACCGCCAGGATCCGGTCCGCCGACAGCGGTCCTCGCCACAGCCGGAACAGGTTCAGCAGGATCGACAGGCTGATGCAGAAGAAGGCGAAGCCCAGCGCCACGGGCAGGAGGGTTCCGGTCATATGAACACCTTCAACAGACGATCCTCATAGCGGCGTTTCATGCGGGTGACCTCCGCCTCCGGATCGGACACATCCAGGGCATGAACCAACAGAAAACGGCCGCAGCCGGAGATGTCGCTGGAGACCGGGCCGGGGGTCAGACTGATGGTGGCCGCCAGGGTCGTGATCGCCTCCGGCGAGCGCAGCTCAAGAGGGATCACCAGCCACTGGGCGCGCAGGTCGCGGTTGCGTCGCGTCAGGATGACCCAGGCGACGTGGAAATTGGCGATGACGATGTCGAACAGGACGATGCCGATGTAACCGATCAGGGCGCGGCCGAAACGCACCCTAGGCTGATCGGGCCAGAAACGGCTGATGGACAGCGGCACTAGCACCCCGAAGACCAGGGCCAGGAACAGGGCCCCGAAGGTGAAGGCGTTGACCAGCAACATCCAGACCACGACCAGCATCACGCTCAGGCCGGGATGAGGGAAGAGGCGGCGGATCATCGGCGGCCTCCGGACTGGGGACCCAGGACGGCCTCGATATACTGCGCCGGCGCGAACAACTGCGCCGCCGCCGCCGCCGTGTAGCGGGTCACCGGCCCCGCCAGCACCGTCAGACCGGCGAGCGTCAACAACAGGGCGGCGGCCGCGCCCACGCCCCCGCGCGTGCCGCGCAGGGTCCGCAGCTCGATCTCGCCCTCGACCGCCGCGCTCTTCCAGAAGATCACGCTGCCGGCCCGGGCGAAGGCCAGCACGCCGAGCACGGTGGTGATCAGGATCACGCCCCAGATCCAGACGGCCTGCGGCGCGGCCCGCACCCCGTCCAGCACCAGCAGCTTGCCGACGAAGCCCGACAGCGGCGGCAGGCCGACGGCGGCGATGGCGGCCAGGAAGAACAGACCCGACAGGATCTCGATCTGGCGGAAGCGGGGGGCCAGGGTGAGGGAATCGCCGTGCTGGGCGCGTCGCTGCGCGATCAGGTCGACGATCAGGAACAGCGCCGCCCCCGCCAGGGTCGAATGCAGGAGGTAGTAGAGCGCCGGCCCCATGGCCTGGACGGTGAAGACCGAGACGGCGCACAGCACCGTTCCCATCGAGCCGACCACGGCCCACGCGGCCAGGTCGCGCAGGCCGCGCGCCGCGAACATCCCCAGGAACCCGATGACGATGGTCACGAGCGCGGCCGGCAGCAGCCAGGGGCCGCCGAGGAACGCCAGTCCGCCCGCGTCCTCGCCGAAGATCAGCGTGCTGGTGCGGATGATGGAATAGGCCCCGACCTTGGTCATGATGGCGAACAGGGCCGCAACCGCCCCCGTCGTCGCCGCATAGGTGCCGGGCAGCCAGAAATGCAGCGGCACCAGCGCGGCCTTCAGCGCGAAGACCGTGGTCAGCAGCAGGCCGGCGGCGGCGATCAGCCCCTGATCCCCCACTGGGGCCCCGGCCACCCGCACCGCCATATCGGCCATGTTGAGCGTGCCCGTGACCCCGTACAGCAGGCCGACGGCGACGAGGAACAGGGTCGATCCGACCAAGTTGATGATCACATACTGGACCCCCGCCTTCAGCCTCTGGCCGCCCTGGCCGTGCAGCATCAGGCCGTAGGAGGCGATCAGCAGGACCTCGAAGAAGACGAACAGGTTGAACAGGTCGCCGGTCAAGAAGGCCCCGTTCAAGCCGAGAAGCTGGAACTGGAACAGGGGGTGGAAATGCCATCCCTTGCGATCCGTCCCGGTGCTGATGGCATAGACCATGACGATCAGGGCCAGGACCGCGGTCAGCAGCAGCATCATCGCCGACAGGCGGTCGAGCACCAGGACGATGCCGAACGGCGCGCGCCAGTTGCCTAGGGCATAGCTCTGGACCGTGCCGCCACCCGCCTGGTGCACTAGCACGGCGGCCACAACGATCAGGATCAGGCAGGATCCGATGGAGACCAGTCGCGACAGGGTCAGGCGATGGCGCAGCAGCAGGACCATCGCGGCGCCCACGACGGCGGGCAGGAGGAGGCTGGCGACCACCCACCAGGAGACGATCAGGTTCATTGGTCGCCTTCCGCATCCGGGCGGCCATCGACGCGGTCGACGCCCGTCTCCAGGAAGCTACGCAGGGCCAGGACGACGACGAAGGCCGTCATGCCGAAGGCGATGACGATGGCGGTCAGGACCAGGGCCTGGGGCAGGGGATCGGTGTAGCCTGCCGCCGCCTTGTCGTAGAGCGGCGGCCGGTCGATCACCAGCCGCCCCATGGCGAACAGGAACACGTTGATCGCATAGGATAGGAAGGCCAGGCCGAGCACGACGGGGAAGGTCCGTCGCCGCAGAACCAGATAGACGCCCGCCGCCGTCAGGACGGCGATGGCCGAGGCGATCAGGAACTCCAGGCTGATCATTGGTCCGCCTCCGTCGAGGCAGGGTGCGGCGTCGCGCGGGACGGGTCGATGTCCATCGCCGCATCGGCGGGCAGGGGCCCCTGCTTCTCCGCGCTTTGGGCGACCTGCGACAGCTGGGCCAAGGCCAGGATCACCGCGCCGATGACCGTCAGCGCAACGCCGATGTCGAACAGCATGGCAGTGGCGAGCTCGAACGCGCCGATCACGGGCAGGCTGAAATAGTCGAAGGCGGTGGTCATGAAGGGGGCCCCGAACAGCAGCGAGCCCAGGCCGGTCGCGGCCGCGATCAGCACGCCCAGGCCGATCAGGGTGTGGTGGTCCGCGCGCAGCCGCTGGGCCGCGAACTGATAGCCGGAGGCCATGTACTGCATCAGGATGGCGATGGAGATGACCAGGCCCGCGATGAAGCCGCCGCCCGGCTGGTTGTGGCCGCGCAGGAAGATGTACAGGCCCACCATCACGGCCAGGGGCAGCAGCAGGCGGGTGGCGACCACCAGCATCATCGGGTGGTGCTCGGGCGAGCGCGGGGTGTCGGGTAGCCAGGCCAGGATCCGGCGTCCACTGGCCCCCGTCCCGACGGTTTCCAGCAGGGCGAAGATGGCCAGGGCGGCGATGCCCAGGACGATGATCTCGCCGAAGGTGTCGAAGCCCCGGAAATCGACCAGGATGACGTTGACGACATTGGTGCCGCCCCCGCCCGAATAGGCGTTCTCCCAGAAATAGGCGGAGATGCTGTCCAGGGGCCGGGTCATGACGGCCCAGGCCGCGCCGCCCACCCCCAGACCTGACAGCACGGCCAGTCCGCCGTCGCGCAGGCGACGCGGCAGGCCGCTCTCGCGCGGGCTGGTCTTGGGCAGGAGGTTCAGCGCCAGCAGCATGAGCAGGATGGTGACGACCTCGACCGAGATTTGCGTCAGGGCCAAGTCCGGCGCGGACAGGTGCACGAAGCCCAGCGAGATCACCAGCCCGACGATGCCGATATAGATCAGCGACAGGTAGCGCGCGCGGTGATGGAGCAGCACCAGAACCGTGGCCGTGATCAGGGCGCCCCAGGCGATGATCGCCATCGGCGAGGCCGGAGTCGTCGGCCGGTCGCCGGCGACGAACTCGAAACCGGAAAAACCCGCGAAACCGACCACCACGGCGGCGCCGATGAACAGAGCGATGTAGCGCTCGAGCGAGCCGTTCTGGGTTCGGTCGGTGAAGGCCACCGTCGTCCGGGTCGCCGCCGCGAGCGCCCGATCAAACAGGGCCTTGGCATCGGGTAGCGCGAGACGGCGCCAGACGGCGGCGATGGGCCGGTGCGCGCTCAGGATCAGTGCGCCGAGCCCGATGGCGGCGATGCTCATGAACAGTGCGGGGGTCACCCCATGCCAGAGGGACAGGGAATAGTAGGGGGTGTCGCCCCCGATGACGGCCCGCGAAACCGCCTCGACCAGCGGCCCGGCGACGACGGCGGGGAAAAGGCCAATGGCGACGACCAGGCCGACCAGAACGGCGGGCGGGCCCCACAGGCCGATGCCCGGATCATGCGGCGTCTTCGGATAGTCGGTGCGTGTCTTCCCGAAATAGACATGGACGATGTAACGGAACGAATAGGCCACCGAGAAGGTCGCCCCCAGGGTCGCCAGGGCGGGCACCAGCCAGGGCTGGCTCCACCAGACGGTGTGGGACGCTTCCTCCAGCATCATCTCCTTGGAGATGAAGCCGTTGAGCGGGGGGATGCCCGCCATCGACAGGCCCGCCACCACGGCCAGGGTCGCCGCGATCGGCATCAGGGTCACAAGCCCGCCCAGCCGTTTGATGTCGCGCGTCCCCGTCTCGTGATCGACGATGCCGGCGTTCATGAACAAGGCGGCCTTGAAGGTCGCGTGATTGATGATGTGAAAGACACCCACCACGGCGGCCATCGGCGTGCCGAAGCCGAACAGCATGGTCAGGAACCCGAGATGGCTGATGGTCGAATAGGCCAGAAGGCCCTTCAGGTCGTCCTTGAACAGAGCCACGACGGCGGCGAACACCATGGTCACCAGACCCGTCGTCGCCACGAGGTAGAACCATTCATCCGTGCCTGACAGGACCGGCCACAGCCGCGCCATCATGAAGATGCCGGCCTTCACCATGGTGGCTGAATGCAGATAGGCGCTGACCGGCGTAGGGGCCGCCATGGCGTGGGGCAGCCAGAAGTGGAACGGGAACTGGGCCGATTTGGTGAAGCAGCCGCCGAGGATCAGCAGCAGGGCTGGGAGGTACAGGGGCGAGGCCTGGATCGCCTCGCGGTTCTGCAGGATCACCGTCAGGTCATAGGAGCCGGCGATATTGCCCAGGATCAGCAGCCCGCCGATCAGCGACAGCCCGCCCGCGCCCGTGACCGCCAGCGCCATCCGTGCCCCCTGCCGGCCCTCGGGCAGATGCCGCCAGAAGCCGATCAGCAGGAAGGACGACAGACTGGTCAGCTCCCAGAAGATCAGCAGCAGCAGGACGTTGTCCGACAGGACGATGCCCATCATCGCGCCCTGGAACAGCAGCAGATAGACGAAGAACCGCCCCATCGGATCGGCCTTGGCCAGGTAGAACCGGGCGTAGATGATGACGAGCAGGCCGATGCCCAGGATCATTCCGGCGAACATCAGGCCCAGCGCATCGAGGACAAAGTTGAGGTTCAGCCCCAGCAGCGGGATCCAGTCGATCCGGACCTGCAAAACCTCGCCCGCCAGCACGGCAGGGGCGAGCGAGCCGAGAATCACCAGAGCCGCCAGTGTCACGGTCCCGGCCGCCACGGCGCTGGCATTGCGACCCGCGCGAATGGCCAGGGCTGGGGCGAGGGCGCCGATCAGCGGCAACAGGGCAAGCACAAGCAGCAAGGATTGCCCTTTCGTGGCGGCATGGATCGTGGTGGGAACGCGTCGCAACGACCTTAGCCGAGCCGTTGGAGGGCTGGCCACTCTGAGAACCTTATAAATGAACCGTTCTCGTGTCCGACAACACCTATCAGCAATGACCCGGCCTGACACCCAGCTTGATGTAACGACCCGGCGCCTGCTCGATGAGTATCTCGTCGTCGCTGCGCGCGCGGGTGACCAGCGTGCGTTTGGCGACCTCGCGCGACGCTGGCAGCGACGGTTCAACGCCCACGCCTGGCGGCTCCTCGGGGACGATGAGGCTGCGCGGGACGTCGTTCAGTCAGGGTGGCTGGAGATCGCACGAGGACTCGGCCGCCTGCGGGACGAACGGGCGTTTCCAGCCTGGGCTTACCGGATCATCTCGCGGGGGTGCGCCCGCCATATTCTGAGCCTGAAGGGCCGGCGCGAACTGGATCGCGCCGTTTCGGCGGAGCCTGAGGCGGATGCGCTCCAACCTGATCTTGAACTGCGCGATGAGGCGCGACGCCTTCACGCCGCGATCCGCTCATTGCCCCCGCCCCAGCGCGCGGCGGTGGCTCTGTTTCATTTTGAGGACCTCAGCATTCCCGAAATCGCTGTCGCCCTCGATGTCCCGGCGGGCACGATCAAAACCCGCCTTATGCATGCACGCCGCCGTCTTCGCGCGGTGCTGGAAGGAGAAGGCCATGACTAATCCCGATCAGTTGATCGATCAGACACTCGCGGCGGAGGAGCGTGACCTGCTTCGCCGCATCGACGAGGATCCCAGTCACGTTCAGCAGACCCTGACCTTGCTGGCGGGACGGTCAGGCTGGGTCAGTGGCGTTCTGCTGGTCACGCAAACGGTCATGTTTTTCGCCGGACTTTGGACAGGTTGGCGGTTCCTGCAGGCCCAGGACGTGCTGACGGCCCTGCACTGGGGCCTGCCTTCAATGGTCCTCCTCATGATGTCTCTGATGATCAAACTCGCGCTTTGGCCCGCCATGCAAACCCATCGGCTTTTGGTGGCGCTCAAGCGGCTGGAGTTGCTCGTCGTGCGCGACAGGCAGATCGATCGTTAGCGAGATCTGTAGCAGGCCGGCCCCGCCGTCCCGTCTTCACCGGCGGGCGGCAACGGCTTTCCAGGCCGCAACCGGTGTCGGCGTTCCCACGTGCTCGGCGTCCAAGAACCTGACCCCGGTTACCAGCACGAAGCGAGACAGCCGACCTGTGCCGTCAGAGACCGTATAAGAAAGGTATGCTTGCAGGACATCACGACGATGGACAACGTCACACGTGGCAGGTTCGGCGCGTTGGCTTACTCCTCCATCCGCGACGACTTGCCCGCGTAGGCCGCAATTTCCTGACCGTGGCCGAGCGGCCCGACCGAGGCTGGAGAAACCCTTGGTCGGGTTCGTCATTTCTTCCTCCTCAGCGTGTGAGGTCCATGACCCAATCCCTTGCGCCATTTCCCAGGCCGCGTCCGGTCCGCCTTCGCGCTTCAGACGCCGAAGCCGTGCGCGCTTGGGCAAGTCGCTTCGCCGTCACCGAGGACGATCTTCGAAGAGCGATCAAGAAGGTCGGCGACCGGGTTGATATCGTTCAGCGCGAGTTGATGGAGTGATGCGGCTCCTGACAATCATCGCCACCGTGGTGATGTCGGCCGTTCTGAGCCTGGGCCTCTGGTGGTTCTTCGGCGCGCGTATTCCAATGTTCCTCCTGCCGCTGCTTCTGCTTCTTCCGCTGGTGCCAAGACCGAGCAAAATCCGGCAGGAAAATCGACAGCAGCGGATGGGCTCGCCGGGGCGCCCGACATCGTCTCGGTCGGACGCCTATGCTGAAAGCCCTGGAGGGGGCGGTCGAGGCGGCTCCTGACGACGAAGCGTCGCTGGCCCGACTGATGCCCCCTGAGCGAGTTTGAGCGGGAGCACGGCATCGCCAGAAGGGACCTGCTGGCCTTGAACTTCAGTGGCCGTCCGAAGTTTGGCCTATACACCGTAACAGGACGCGCTCGTTCTCATGACGTCTTCGCCGGGGCATCGGGAAGTCGTCCATCGGTCACACGCGATCGCCAGTTACGCGGAGGCGTCGACGGCTCCACCCCGGCGACGCCTTCTCTGCTGGCGCAGTTAAGAAGTGAGATCCGTGCAAGTGTCAGCAGCCGTTCCGCTGTTTCACCGAGCGCCCGCTACGATCGCGGTGTGACCGTTCCGGTTTTGCGCGAAGCTGTCTTCGGTCGCGCCGAACGCGATAGGTCGCTCCTTGCCGAAGCTGATCGTATCGATCCGAGCGGCTGGCACGCCCCGATTTACCAGATAGCTACGGATGGACTCAGCGCGGCGGGCGCCGAGCGCCAGATTGTACTCTCGCGTTCCGCGCTCGTCTGCATTGCCTTCGATGCGAACCAGGACCTGAGGATATTGCTGGAGCCAGAGCGCCTGCGCATCGAGGCGGGAAAAGGCCTCCGGGCTGATCCGATAGCTGTCCAGATCAAAATAGACCCGATCCCCCACATTGACGATGAAATCCTGGGCCGTGCCCGGCAAAGCCGTTCCCGACGCCACGATCGTATTGCCAGCCAGGCCGGTCGCCGATGCGGCGGCTTCTCGACCGTCCGGGACGGCGGATGTAACCGGCCTTCGCGCGCAGGCTGTTGCCGTGGCGAGGATCAGACCGGTCATCAGAATACAACCGGTCCCGCGAAAGGCTTCGGCTATGGTCGGGGCATTCTTGAGTGTCATGGTGAGCTCCTTTGACCAAACGATGATCCGCGGCGCGGGCGGCCGCAAGTATGGGAAACTTATGCCGACACAGCCTCGGCTGGCATAAGAAACCCAGTGTTGCGCTGCGGCCCGGTGAGCGTGAGGGGTGACGCGAAGACAAGGCCGGAAACCAGCATGAGCCGTTCGACCCAACCGATCGCCAAACCCGCAGGACAGGCGGAAGTCGTACGACCGACCGTCTGGCTGCTCGGTCGGTTCGGCGACAGTTTGACCCTCTTCACCCAACTCACCGGGACCGTCGTTGTGGTTCTGGTCGGCACGATTCTGGCTGAGTTTCTCTACCAAGCCTTCGACCTCACAAGGCTTTCGATCTTCTTCCTGGGTTCGGTGATCGTTTCCGCTCTGGCGTTCGGAACGCGTGCGGCCGTCTTCGCCGCTCTTCTCGCCTTTGTCGCCTACAACTTCAGTCTCGTTGAGCCCCGGTTCTCTTTCCGATTTGCCGGCGCTGACGATACCCTGACGCTTGCGGCCTTCCTGGTCGTAGCCCTTTTGACCGGCAGCCTGGCGGGCAGGGTGCGCGAAAGCGAACGAAACAACAGACAGCGCGCGGATCTGCTCGAAACCCTTTTTGAGGCAAGCCAGGCCTACAGCTCGGCTGGCGGTGAAGCCGAGTTGCGGCGGACGCTGGCCGATCGTCTGGAAGTGGCAGCCGGAGGCGCCGCGCTCGTTCTTCCTCCGTCTGAAATGCTGGATCCGACGCAGGTGCCTGAAGCGATGCTGGCGACGGTGCGGACCCTGATCGCGCGTAGTCACCATGATCCCTTGCTTCAAACCGAAGGCGCATGGCGGGCGCGCCGGCTGTCTGAAGACGAAGCCCTCGGGATGGCGATCTGGCGAATCGGGGAAACCCGGTTGAACGATATCGCGGCGCAGGACCGGCTTTGCGAGGTGTTGATCGACCTGGCGGCCGCGTCACTTGCGCGAACTCGGCTGGCGGATGTTCAAGCGGAGGCCGAGGCGGAGCGCCGTGCGGGTCCTCTTCGCGAGGCAATCCTCGCATCGTTGTCACACGACCTTCGAACCCCTCTCGCCACGGTGCTGGCCTCGGCCAGCAGCCTGCGCGATTACGATGTCCGCTTTGACTCCCAGACCCGTATAGGCCTGGCTGACGGGATCGTGCAGGAAGCTGAGCGGCTGAACACCTATGTTGAAGCGCTCATCAACCTGTCCCGGATCGAGTCCGGGGACGTCTCGCCCCGGCTGGTGCCGGTTTCAGTTCATGAGGTGATCGACAAGGCTCGACAGCGTCTCGGCACCTTCGGCG
Source organism: Brevundimonas diminuta 470-4 (assembly GCA_000318405.1). Classification (GTDB taxonomy): domain Bacteria; phylum Pseudomonadota; class Alphaproteobacteria; order Caulobacterales; family Caulobacteraceae; genus Brevundimonas; species Brevundimonas diminuta_B. The sequence goes on from KB291794.1 coordinate 59,323, forward strand.
ACGTTCAGGTCGCCCTCATCGCCAAGGGCGCGACTGTGGACGCCCAGGCTGATCCGCTCCTGCTGGAGCAGGTGCTGTTCAATATTCTTGAGAATGCTCAACGTCACGGTGGCGAGGGCGTGAGCGTCACCATCGCGACCCGTCAGGTGCGCGGGCAGCTTGAGATTTCCATTGAAGACGATGGGCCCGGGGTCTCGCCTGTTGAAGGGGCGATGCTGTTCGAGAAGTTCTATCGCGGGGCTCGACAGCAGACCGACGGGCGCGGCACGGGCATCGGCCTCTCGATCGCCAAAGGTTTCGTCGAAGCCATGGGCGGCACGCTACGCCTTAATGAATCCACCCGCCCTTCGATGGGGCTGAGGTTGGAGCTGCGGCTGCCTGCCTCAGAAAGTGCATTCTCATGAGCCGGATCCTGCTCGTCGAAGACGAGCCTCACATCATCAGGTCTCTGACCCCCGCCCTGGTCGCCGAGGGCTATCAGGTCACCGCCGCCGAGAGGGGTGACGATGCGCTTGCGGCCCTGGCCAGTGAGGGGTTTGACGTCATCCTGCTCGATCTCGGGCTGCCGGATATGGATGGCAAGGACGTCATCGCCCGCGTCCGGGAATGGTCCGAAGTCCCCATCCTTGTCTTGAGCGCAAGGCATCTGGAGGCCGAGAAGATCGCTTCTCTGGACCTGGGTGCGGACGACTACGTCAACAAGCCCTTCGCGATGGGTGAACTGATGGCGCGGCTCCGGGCCGTGCTGCGGGGACGAGATCGTCGGTTTTCGTCCCAGTCGCTATTCAGGGTCGGCATGCTTGATATCGACTTTTCCGCCCGGTCGGTCCGGTTGGAAGGCGAGACGGTCAGTCTAACGCCTCGAGAGTACGACCTGATGCGCACCTTGGCGCGCCACGCGGGACGTGTGGTCACGCATGCTCAGCTCGTCACCGCCGTCTGGGGCGGCGCCGACGCGTCGGATGTCCAGACCTTGCGCGTTCTCGTGTCGCAACTCCGTCAAAAGATCGAGATTGATGCGTCCCGCCCCCGGTTCGTCTTGACGGAACAGGGTATCGGTTACCGGATGCGGGATCCGGACAGTGCGAATGCGGGCGGATCGACGCCATGACCCCCTCGATCGCAACCCTCGTCGGCGCCGGTGTTTTGGGCGCCCCCTGCGGACACATCCTCAAATGAGCATGCAAACCGAAGGCAAAAGAAACCCGCACGGCGCGAGCTACGATCCGGAGGGCCTGGCCAAGCTCTGTGAGCGCTTTGACGCCCTGTTCGCCGACAGCAATGCACGATTGGATAAGGCGCACGCATCCGAACTGTTGGCTTTGGCCCGGATCTTCGACATCGCGTCCGATTCAGCAGATGCCCCGACCTGGCAGGCCGTACGGTCTGTCCTCCAGCAGGATTCCAGGCCGGCTTCACCTGCGATCGGCGATGCCGCGGCCAAACTTACGGTGATGATCGTCGAGGACGACCCCGACGTGGCCGAAGACTTGGTGATGATGTTCGTCGATGCTGGATACGATTTGGCTGGGCCGTTCCACGATGCCGATGTGGCCGAGGTCTCTGCCTGTCTTCAACGGATCGATCTCGCTGTGGTCGACATCAACCTATCAGGCGCAGCTTCGGGCATTGATCTGGCTCGCGCGCTGGGGATGCATTGGGACATCCCCGTCGTCTTTCTTTCGGGCGATCATGCTGCCGCGTCGGCCAACCGGCATCTAGCGGCCGCCTTCGTTGCCAAACCTTTCAAGGCCGCCGACCTGCTGTCGGCCATCGACGCGCTGAAGCTCACGGGATGACCGATCCTGATCACAACCCTCTCACTGAAGGTTGAAGACAAGCTTCACAATCGAGGCAACCGGCAGGTGCCGGAGGGATTGGTTTGGGGCACCCTGAATGGAGACAAGACATGTCCGAGATCGACACCCCGCAAGAGGCCGCCCAGGTCGAACATGCCAAGTTTGCGGCCGAACTGAAGGCCCAGGCCGATGCGCCTCACCACCCCGCCGCCGAGCAAACCGCGCATGAAGGCATGAACTCTAAGCCCAACGCGGGGATCGCCCCGTCAGGCGCGTTTGACGCCGAAGGCCACCGGCCCGTTCTCGAACGTTCGCGCAAGGCGCGTTGAGGCCTCGATACCCCCCAATTCACCCCTGGAGACATCATGGACATACAGATCAACACATCAAATGCCGTAGACGGCACAGGCGGTTTTGCCGACGCAATGGAGGAGACCACGCGATCTCGTCTATCGCGATTTGAAGACCGGCTAACCCGCGTCGAACTGCATTTCTCAGATGAAAGCGGAGCGCGTGAGACTGTGAATGACAAACGGTGCGCCATAGAGGCGCGACTTGCCGGCGGTGATCCAATCACCGTGACGAATGAGGCCGCAACGCTGGACCTCGCGGCCACCGGCGCGCTGACGAAGATGACGTCCGCTCTGGATCGCCACATTGGGAAATCGACGAACCGGAAAGGGCACTGATAGACGCTAAGGTAGGCTGACATGACGACGATCAGATCGAAATCTGCTGCGCCCGGCATCTCGGCAGGCAGACTGATTTCGTTCCTTTCCGATTTGGCGGCGGGACATGGTGCGGTTCGTTGGGGCCTGAGTGTTCGTCACGTTCAAGGGAACCGCCGTCCCCCATGCGGCCCCGTCAGCGGATGAACTGGACCGTCATCCTCGGGCTCGTCTGCGTGTGGACATCCCTGACGGGGTGCGCGGCCGTAACCGTTCCGCAGGAAGCGGCCCTTCGCGCGCAGGCCATGCAGACCGGGACGACATTTCGTCAGGGCGTTGCGACAGCGGCGACCGCGCCTCTGGATGATCTCAACCTCCGTCGTCAGCAGGTTCCCGAGGTCCTGATCTCCTCGCGGGTCGCGCCTTATGCGATCAGGGGGCTGAGCACATGTACGGCGATTGGCGACGAAATCGCGGAGCTGGACGACGCTCTGGGACCCGATGTCGATCAATCGCTTCGCGAAGAGAGCGCAGCGGACCAAGTTGCGAACGCGGCCCTAGGCACCGTGCGCGATACCGTCACCGATTTTATCCCGATGCGAAGTTGGGTCCGAAGACTGTCCGGGGCTGCAGCCCATGATCGTGAGATCCAGTCTGCGATCCGCGCTGGGTCGGTTCGGCGAGGGTTCCTCAAGGGTCTTTGGCTGTCAATCGGCGTCTAAAAGGGACCCCCTATCGGCGTGCAATAGGGACCCCCTTTTGAGGTTCGGGATGGACGTCACGAGCGCACCGCTTGCGAGGGTTGGGGCGTAGGGAGGGCGTAGCCCGACCGGAGGCTCAACCCTCGCCTGGCGTTCTTCGTGGAGGGTTAGCTGCGGTGTTTGAAGCGCCAGCTGTCGTTGCCGGTCTCGACGATGTCGCAGTGGTGGGTGATGCGGTCGAGCAGGGCCGTGGTCATCTTGGGATCGCCGAACACGGTCGGCCATTCGCCGAAGGCGAGGTTGGTCGTGACGATCACCGAGGTCCGCTCGTAGAGCTTGCTGATCAGGTGGAACAGCAGCTGGCCGCCCGAGCGGGCGAACGGCAGGTAGCCAAGCTCGTCGAGGACCACGACGTCGAGGCGGCAGAGGTGAGCAGCCAGCGCACCGGCCTTGCCCAGGCGGGTCTCCTCCTCGAGGCGGTTCACCAGGTCGACGGTGTTGAAGTACCGGCCACGCGCCCCGGCCCGCACGACGTTGGCGATGATGGCGGTGGCCAGGTGGGTCTTGCCCGTGCCGGTCCCGCCGACCAGCACGATGTTGCGCCGGTTCGCCAGGAAGGCGCCGCTGTGAAGCGAGCGCACCAGCCCCTCGTTGATCGGCGTGTCGTCGAACACGAAGGCGTCGAGGTCCTTCACGGCGGGCAGCCTGGCCGCCGCCATCCGGTAACGGATGGAAGCCGCATGCCGGTGGGTCGTCTCGGCGCGCAGCAGGTCGGCGAGGATCTCCATGGTCGTGCGCTTGCGCTGCAGGCCCGTGGTGACCGCCTCGTCGAAGGCTCCGGCCATGCCCTTGAGGCCCAGGCCGGTCAGGGCCGCCATCATCTCATGCCGCTGCATGCATGCCTCGCAAGCTGTCGTAGCGGTCGCAGTCCGCCAGAGGCGGATGCCGCAGCGCCAGGTCATCGGGCGTGACGATGCTCAGCGGCCGGGGCGGTTCGCGCCGGCGCGCCAGGATGTTGAGGATGACGTCGTCGCTGACGGTCCCGGCGGCGAGCGCCTCGCGCGCCGCGGCCTCGACCGGCTCCAGGCCGTCTTCCAGCACCGCCGCCAGAACCCGCACGAACCGGCGATCGGCTTCGTCGCCCGCACCCAGCTTGCGCCTCAGGCGGGCCAGCCCCGGCGGCAACTCCCAGTCCTGGAACGGCGCGCCATTGCGCAGGGCTCCGGGCTTGGTCGCCAGCACCGGGAGGTAGTGCCAGGGATCGTAGAGGGTCCGGTCACGACCGAAGAACCGGCGATGGTCGGCGACGACCTCACCCTCGCAGCGCACGACGATCCGGTCGGCATAGGCGCGGACCTGCACCGTACGGCGCCCGGCCTTCGCCATCACCGAGTAGCGGTTACGGTCGAAGCTGATCAGGCAGGTCCCCGTCACCGCGTGCTCGCTCTCGTGGAAGCCGTCGAACGGGCCCAGCATCGGCTGCAGCGCCGGCCGCTCGGCGGCCAGGGCCTGAGCAACCGTCAGCTCTTTCTGCTCGGGGTGCTGACGCAGCTCGCCCCAGCGCCGGCACTCCGCCTCCAGCCAGCCGTTCAGCTCCTCCAGGCTGGTGAAGCGCAGGCGCGGCTGGAAGAAACGTCCCCGGGCCGTCTGGACCTGGTGTTCGACCTGGCCCTTCTCCCAGCCCGCCGCCGGGGAGCAGGCCGTCGGCTCCACCATGTAGTGGCTCGCCATGACCAGGAAGCGCCGGTTGAACACCCGGTCCTTGCCCGTGAACACCGTCGTCACCGCCGTCTTCATGTTGTCGTAGATCCCGCGCGTCGGCACGCCGCCGAAGAAGGCGAACGCCCGCGCATGCGCGTCGAACAGCATCTCCTGGGTCTCGCGCGGATAGGCCCGAACATAGATCGCCCGCGAGGCGCACAGCCGCATGTGCGCCACCTTCACCCGCATCGGCTTGCCCGCGATCTCCACGTCCTCGTGGCTCCAGTCGAACTGGTAGGCCTCGCCCGGCCGGAACATCAGCGGGATGAACGATGGCGCGTCCGCCACGCCCCGGCGTCGCTTCAGCCGCCACCCCGCCGCGTAGCGCCGGACCGCGTCGTACGACCCGTCGAACCCCTCGCGCACCAGCAGGTCATGAACCCGCGTCATCCGCAGCTTCTCGCGCCGCGGCCGCGCCTCGTCCTCTTCCAGCAGCTCATCGAGCCTGGCCTGGAACGGCGCCAGCCTCGGCAACGGCTGCACCGCCCGCCGATAGGCGAACTCCGCATCCGGCTCCCGGATCGCCTTGCGCACCACCTTGCGCGACAATCGAAGGTCACGCGCGATCGCCTTGATCGCCTTCCCGGACGCAAACTCGCGCCGAATCCTCAACACCGTCTCCAACACCAACATCCCGAACTCGCCGCCTGACATCCGCCAAGCCGCCACCGTTAGACCTCAGGAATGAGGGGTCCTTATTCGACGCCGATCACACCGCTAACGGGGTCCCTTTTCCACGCCGATCCACAGGTCTTTGGCTCCAGCGAGGCTGCCACTGACGCATGATGCAAGCATGGTCCGACCGGTGAGGTCGACGACGCTCTTGGGAGGTCCATGAACAACCGGGCTGACCAATCGTCTCTTTGCTTGGGAAGCGGAAGTCGGTGTCAGATGTTTGGAATGTGCGCCCCGGCAATGATGGGGCCGACGGCTCTCAGATAATCCGTGGCGACCCTGCCGATCTGATCTCGATAACGGGTGTCACCGAGCGGCGCAGGGCTCCCGATCACCCAGCTCTCGACCTGCTTGTGGTGGTCACGGACCTTCAGCTCCCGAACATACAGCCGAGACGCCAGGAGGGCCGCGCCAGATCGAGGCAGGCCGCGAAGGAACGGGTCTTGACCGACATCGTCCCTGCGGCGCCGAAAGAGCTTTCGCAGGGCCCGCGTGAGCGAAGGTCGGAGGCGTATGGCGATCACCCCCTCAGCGCTCAGACGCTGCAAGAGATCAGCAACCTCAGCCGTCGACAGGCGGCGTGACGATTCGCTGTCCAGAATGACCACGTCGTAGGTCGCTTCTCCCCCGCTTAAGGTTCCAGTGTCGAGGTCCAGCCGGTGGACGACGGTGGGACTGCTGCGATCGGCCAGTGCAACGCGGCTGTCAGCCCGAACGGTCTTCGCCACCTCGGAAACTGTCGCGATCAGGGCTTGAAATCGTCTTGTCGAGGTTTCGCTGATCTCCGTCATCAGTGGGCCGCCGCACCGGAAGGAAGATGGTTCTTGTCGTGCTTGCCGACGCGGTCGATCAACGTCCGCCCCGCCTCGTTCATGCCGATAACCTCGACATGCGCCCCTTGGAGGCGATAGCGGAACACGACCTTGTCGACCGCCGCGACACCGGTCAGGTCCCAAAGGTGCGCGTCGGTCATGTCGATCTCGACCCGGCTCGGATGTCCGTGGTGTTCGAATCCGGCCGCGAAAAAGTCAGCCGAGGCGAAGAAGAGTTGGCCGGTGACCCGGTAGCGCAGCACCCCGTCCTGTTCGGTCTCGATCTCTTGGACGACGACGGTCTTGCCGACCTTCCTCATGAAGAAGACAGCGGAGAGGATGACGCCCAAGACCACGCCTTTCGAAAGGTCATGGGTCGCAACGACGGTCGCCGTCGTCGCGATCATGACGACAGACGACTGAGCAGGGGTCGATCGCAGTTTCAGCACCGAACCCCAGTCGAACGTGCCGACCGAAACCATGATCATCACGGCGACCAGGGCCGCCATCGGGATCTGGGCCACCCAGTCGCGCAGCACCAGGATCAGGAACAGCAAGAACAGACCGGCCCACAGGGTCGACAGCCGGCCACGCCCGCCCGAGGTGACGTTGATGATCGACTGGCCGATCATGGCGCAGCCCGCCATGCCGCCGAACAGGGACGAGGCGATGTTGGCGATGCCCTGGCCCCGCGTCTCGCGGTCTTTGTCCGACGGCGTGTCGGTAATGTCGTCGAGGAGATTGGCGGTCAGAAGGCTTTCCAGTAGCCCGACGAAGGCCAGAGTGGCTGAGATTGGTGCGATGATCATCAGCGTATCCCAGGTCAGGGGGACGGAGGGGATATGGAATATCGGCAGGGTCGATGGCATCTGGCCCATGTCGCCCACGGTGCGGACGTCGAGCCCGGTCCAGATGACGAACCCGCTCAACAGCACGATGGCGACCAGGGGCGAAGGCACGACGTTGGTCAGGCGCGGCAGGCCATAAATGATCACCAGGGCAGCGCCGACAAGCGCGAAGGTCTGCCAGTTGGCCCCGATCAGTTCGGGCATCTGGGCCAGGAAGATCAGGATCGCCAGCGAGTTGACGAAGCCGGTCATGACGCTGCGCGATACGAACTTGATGTAGCGCCCGAGTTTGAACAGGCCGACGACGATCTGAAATACGCCGCACAGCAGCGAGGCGGCGAAGAGGTATTCCAGGCCGTGGTCCCGAACCAGTGTCACCATCAGGAGCGCCATTGCCCCTGTGGCCGCAGAAACCATGGCGGGCCGTCCGCCGACGAAGGCGATGGTTACGGCGATTACGAAGCTGGCGTAGAGGCCAACGGCGGGATCGACGCCGGCGATGATGGAGAAGGCGATCGCTTCTGGAATAAGCGCCAGGGCGACGACGGTGCCCGCGAGTAGATCGCGGCGTGGGTTGGCGAGCCATTGCTGGCGCGCCGAAGCTATGAGGGTCATTTATCAGTCTGTCGGTTGAACGGCTCGCGCGTGGCGATGCTTCGTTCTCGTTTCCCGAGGGATCGGCGCCCGGGGTAGCCACCCGTAGCCGGGTCCTGATGACGACTGTGCAGATGCATCAAATCGTTGTGGAAGGCAACCGGCTCTGTGCTTCGGCTGCGCCGGCTTAAAACCTGGTGATCTCCGCCGCGAGTGGAGTTGGCCTTGGCTTAAAGCTGAAAAGCAGCTCTCGGCTTATTCTCTGAAGGTCGTGTTTCCGGCGGTCAGTGAATGGCCGGTTCTCGTGCATTGACGATGTTGGCCGAACGTTGAGATGACGGTATCGTCTCGATAGGATTGCCGACGAGTCGGCATGCATTCGTCGTGATTGGCAGCGGCGCTAAAGTCACGAGGGCTGCGCCTGGGAGAACCGGTATTGTCGTGCGTCTGTCGATAGACAGCGACATCACTCAAATTTTATCTCGGGAAAATTCTTCTTTGTTTTCATAAGTCGCACTTCCGCGACGGTAGTACTGACGGCACGAGTCTAAGAGTACTAAAAAGGCGCTGATAAATCAGCGCCTTCTGAGAAATCGGACCATCGAGTGGGAATAATTCAGGCCTTTCGGCAGCTTTCGATATCGCTTCCGAAGTGGCAGGTAAGTCGCTGACTAAAAGTGAATTCTGACGAGACCCTTCGAAGCCTTTCGGAGGGTCTCGCTTTTGTGATGCTGACCCTTTTGACGGTATCGCGCGCCGTTGCCCGCACGGCTTTGGGCCCATACAGTCAGGTCTGTGGCGACTTGCTGACGGTATTTTCTCTAACCAAGATGCGGAAATATAAGGGAAATACCTGCTCTAAAGCGCCCGATTTCAGCTCGCTCCAGCGTGAGGGGATATCCTGATCGCCCTGAAGACCTGCGCCGGGAACTCGAAATACCCTCTGCCGTCGCGCTACGACGCCGATGCGCCCATGTCGCATACGACGTTCAATCGGGTGACGACCGCCATAGCGGAGCGCCAAGGCGCAGGGCCTGCCGCTGGAGCCCTTCACTGTCCATGACCTGCGGCGGACTGCTTCAACCCTGCTGCATGGAAATGGGCTTCAACTCGGACGGGATCGAGAAAGGTCTCGCCCACGAGGAGCGCTCGTCGCGCGGGGTCTACAACAAGGCGGAGTTCGAGATGCAGCGCCGTCACATGGCGCGGCAGTGGTCGGACGCCGTCGAGGCGTGGAAGCAGGGGCGTTCGTTCTCGCCTGCTCTGGCGCCGCCGGAGACGGGTGCTCCACGGTTCAGCCCGGCCTTCTTGGCGTTAACTTAGAGGTGTCAGAAAATGAACTATATTTCTGGCAGGAGCGAGCCGATGCAGACCCTCGCCGAGAACATCCTCGCGCATGCCGCGACCTTGCCGGAAGGCCAGCCCTTGGCCGGCTGCGAAGGGGCTGCTGCATCTGGGCGAGCGCGCCGCCGTAGATCAAGCGCTCTCACGGCTCGTCAAGCGCGGACGCCTCTTTAGGGCAGGGTTGAGGGCCCTATGCTTTGCCCGTCCAAGGCCGCTATGGCGAGCGCCCCCCGACCATAGGCCCTCGTCGAGCGGCTCTCGGCCCAAGGCGGCGAAACCGTCGTGCGAAGCGGCGCGGTCGCAGCCAATCGGCTGGGGCTCAGCGTCATCGACGATGCGATCAAATAGAACTCGGCCTCGCGGCTGAACTCGCTAGCTGGACGCCGCGGCGGCTGTCCGGCGTTAAAACGCCTCGACAGTTTGATTTCATGCGCGAGCTTCCCCGGCAGGATACAGGCGAGCTCCATAAGTTGTCGTTACGCGAGCGCTATGGGGCGTGAACGGCGCCAATCGTCCTGTGTTCGACGGCGGTGATCAAAGGCTTGGCGTCGGCAAGATGTTGAACGCCGTTTGGGCCGCTGTCTTTCCATTGATGATCAAATCCACCTCATGGCGTCCGGGGTGATGGCGGCGTGTGCTGAAATCCTGGATCGGCTGTGTGATGCTGAGCACGGCGTCGCCGCGCCCGGCGAGGGCGAAGGTCTTGAGCTTGAAGACCTTCGCGGCGGTCTTGCCGTTCGGGCGGACGTAATGAATGCGATAGTCCGCGACAAGCTGCTGGAGCTGCGGCGAGGTAGACGCCAGTCGGGCCGTGATCGTGATCGCGTCGCCAAGCCCCACTGCATGTGGCGTGATCGAGAAACTTTCCACCTCAACGTCGGCGCCATGGGCCACGCCCAGCAAGGCCAGTGCTCGGGGATCGCCTTTTTTGATGAGGGTGCGCAGGGCGTGGCGCACGATCCAAGCTGTGCGCGGATCATCTTGCGGCCAGTGGTCGAGGCGGTCGACGAGCCAGGCCGGCTGATCTTTGGCGATGTCGTTGAGGTGATTTGCGACGGACTTGCGGACATAGAGGCTGGGGTCGGCATTAAGGCGTTCCAGGATAGGGATCGCCCGCGTCGGGTCGTTCTTCAGGGCGCCGACGCGAGCGGCCCATGGCAGTCTTGGCCTGCTGCCTTCGCTGGCGAGCCGCCGGACATGTTCATCGGCGTGACCGCTCCATTCCAGCATGACAGCCAAGGTGCGGTCGGGGTCGATCGCCAGGAAGGGGCGGATCGCGAATTCCGCAGATCCGAACCGTGTCAGATCGGCCAGGGCAGGCAGTGATCGGTCGAAGTCGTGGACGCCGTATCGCGCAACGAATTCGCTGAGGGCGACGGCCTGGAACCCATGCGTCAAGCGCGGACCCATTTCGCGAACTATGGCGAGGGCTTCGTCATAGGCGGCGGGCAAGGCCGCATGCAGCGCATCGGCGATGTGGCGCACCCGCTCCATGACGGAAAGGTCGTCGAGGTTGGCGGCAGCGTTTCTAAGGAATGCGGCGTGGTCGAACCCTGATGAACTGGCCTGGCCCGCAGCGGAAATGACGGCCAGAGCCGGCGGACCCAGAATGTCCTTCACGAGGGGGCGTGAGGAGGCGTCAGTCATCGTGGGAAACTTTTTCCAGCAGGTTTGACGACGTGACAGCCATCGACCGGAGAGGGGGGGCTGCAGGCCTAGTTGAATCGCGCAGCGTCGCGAAGCGGAGACATTCCGAACATTCGAGAATATTCGCGATTGAACTGGGATGCGCTCTCATAGCCGACGGAGAAGGCGACCGCCGTGACGTCTCGAGATTCGAAGATCAGCATCCTGCGCGCCTGCAGCAGGCGCAGATGCTTCTGATACTGGATCGGGGTCATGGCCGTTATCGTGCGGAAATGACGGTAAAAGGCGGCGCTGCTCATGCCGGTCATGGAGGCGAGCGTCTCGACGCGAAGCGGTTCGTCAAAATGGCTGCGGATCCATTCAATCGCGCGGCGGATCTGTGCCAGGCGGCTGTCGACCCGCGCGATCTGCCTCAGCACGTCGCCTTGCGGCCCCTGCAGGACGCGAAACAGGATTTCCTTCTCTATCAATGGGGCCAACATCTCCGCTTCGGCTGGACGGTCTATCAGCCGCATCATCCGCAGCCAGGCGTCGATTAATTCAGGCGTGGCGTCCGATACGGTGAAGGCGGGGGCTTCCCGGACGGGGCGGGTGTCGTCCAGTTCGACAAGAATGGCGGCGATGATCGTCGGGTCCAGCGCCAGTCTGATGGCGAGATAGGGCTCATCCTGCGCGGTGGGCCGAACCTGGCCCAGGGCAGGCACATCGATGGGAATGACGAAATAGGTCGCCGGCGCGAACTGCAAAACCCGGTCGCCGATAGACAGGCTCTTGGCGCCTTGAAGCACCATGTGAAGCATCGGTTCATAAACCCGGTCCGAACAGGCCTCGGCATTGACCATGGCCACACGGGGCAGGCCGGTCGCCGTCCATACATTTCCGGCGCGTGCCGCTATCGCGCGCATCTCATCGATCGGATCGCTCATCCGGCGGGCGGAATTGCCGTGGGTTTCATCCATTCAATTTTATTGGATAAAGGCAGGTCATTCGACCGTTATCGAGGGTACGGCGATGGAACTGCATAGTTAAACGTAAAAAAATCGATCGTGACAGATCCTGGTAATTCCCGCAACCGGTCAAAATGGCCCGGTCCATGCAGCAAACCGAAACCTGGCGTCGGCTTGAAAGTCCCGACGAAACAAGTGCCCGTCGGGACCTCCTGAATACAGGATTAGTTCAGTCCGAAACCTGAGGAATCTAGGTCGGGGTCTCAGCCTCGTGAGCCGGGAACCAATCCCGCAATAGTATCCTGGATGGATTGGCCCTGCGGTATATCGTGCGCTGCGGCGGCGATCCCGAGCGCCTTGATCGCGCGGCTCGAGCCCAGCCAGCCGCCGAGCATGATCAGCAGGTCGCCGATCTCGGTCTTGCTCAGATTGGCGTGCATCCGCTGCCACAAGGCGTCATTTCCGTTGAGATTGTCGATATCACGGTCAAAGCAGTCCGCGAATTCGAGCAACAGGCTCTCCCGGATATTGAATCCCGCCCACTCAAGGTTCAGCGCTATAGCGTTCTCGTAGAAAGGCTCCTCGATTTCTGTGGCAGAGAATCCGCCCTTGTCACGCCACATCCGCGCAGCGGTGCAGTAGGGGCACCCCGAGCGCGCGGCGAAGAGGATGCGCAAGCCCTCACGCTCACGGGGTGTCAGCGTCGTTTCCTCAGCATCATATATAACGTCGAGCAGATTCTGACGCGCGTTCAGCAGGAGGCGCGAACCGATTTCATTGCTCATGTGGGTGAGCGGGTTGGAGTTTTCTGGAATGCTAATGCGGTATGTCATGTAACGCTGTAGTTTTTATTGTGGTTATTGATGTTGCTGTTGATTGCTTTTTAAAAAGCGATTGCCTTATATTTGAGTTTATCCCTGTATGGGCGGTGTTTTAATTTTACATATTTAGGTTTCGGGGTGGTGGATCTGGGCATTTGAAACCTGATGTCGAATATTTTGCGAAATCAGGACGTTCGCCACTACGGGTTCCATGACTTGTGCACGAACTCGATGGAGTTGCCGTCAAAGTCCCTGACGTTGGCGGCGTAGTAGCCTTTTGCGAAATAGAGACGTTCTTCCGGTCTGCCTTCGCTGATCCCGCCCGCATCGATCGCGGCGTCGTAGGCGGCGTCGACCAGGGCGTTGGTTCCGCACACGATGCCGAGATAAAGCCCCGTTTCACCGGCCTTGCGCTGGCGCAGCCAGATGCTGGAGCCGGCGGCGGTTCCACTGCCGTAGACATCGTCCAGGATGCCGAACAGGTCGGGCGTGTCGGGGGCGGCGGGACTGGCCGCATAGTCGACCCGCGTTTCCCATCCCAGTGGCTTCAAGGCCGCCGCGTAGAAACCAAGCGACCTTTCGACATCGGTCACTGAAATATAGACATGATCGATCATTTTGAGACCCTCTCCGAAATCTAAGCTGGCCCTTCGGTCAGTAACCGACGCCTCGCACGCCGCCAGCCGCGCGGATGGACTCACCCGTGACCCAGCGAGCGTCGTCAGATGCCAGGAACACCGCGAGAGGCGCGATGTCCTCCGGCTCGCCAAAACGCCCCAACGGCGTTCCCGCAAGCAGTTTGGCGCCAAGCTCCCCTGCGAAATTGCCGTCGGTGCCGGGTGTGTTCGTATGGCCGGGCAGGATCGCATTCACTCTGACACCCCGCGGGCCGAGTTCGCGAGCCAGGGCGAGGGTCATCGTGTCCACGGCGCCCTTCGTCGCGGAATAGACGCTGGAGGCCAAATATGGATCTGTGCTGAGGATCGAACTGGTGTTGATGATGCTGCCGCCAGCTTCGTCAAAATGCTTCAGCGCCTCTCTGACGGCGATGAAATAGCCCAGCACGTTCAAATTGAACTGCTTGTGGAAGGCGTCTTCGGTGAGGTCGGACGCCATCTCGAAGACGGCGACGCCCGCATTGTTCACCAGGATGTCCAGCCGCCCGAATTCAGATTTGGCCATGTCGAACAGGCGCACCACCTCCTCGGGCCTGCTCATATCCGCCTGGACGGCGACTGCGGTTCCGCCCTGAGCCTCGATCGTCTCGACCACAGCGTCAGCGCCCGTCTTGCTGGTGGCGTAGTTGACGACAACTGCCGCCCCCTCTGCCGCGAGCGCCTTGGCGATCCCGGCCCCGATGCCGCTCGACGCTCCGGTTACGACGGCGACCTTTCCACTCAACTTCATTGGTTTTCCTTTCTGATGCGCGGAGCCGCTAAGGCGGCGCGCCTGACCTCGATGGATTGCAGGTGGGAGCCCGACCGGCGCGGCGCGCGCCTCTTTCTCGCGTGTCATTGCCTATTCTTCTCGGAAGATTGCCGCATGAGGGGTTCGTCGTTGCACATCGACTGCATGAGCGATCCGTGTCCGACCCGGTTGCCCCAGGTCTGGACTTGGGCGCCGGAGGATCCGTTCAGAGTCGTTTTCACTTCGCCCGACGATGTTCTGTCTCTGGGCGAAGCCTGGGAGTGCTTCCGTGTCTCGCGCTTAGAGCGCAAGAAGCCCGCCTTGGGGACGATCTGTAACTGCAGCGATCTTAGGAAACGGCTGTTCGTCGACTGGCTGGATCTCCTCCTGACAGAGCTGAGATGCCCCTATCCTGGCGAGTGGCGGCAGATCGGTTTCGCGTTCAAATGGGTGAAGCAGTCGCTTCTGCCACCGATGGACGCTGTCGAAAGAGGCGAAGGGCTAAGGGCTCCGCCCTCGCGCGGGTCAGGATGCGCGGCTGTGCCGCTGGACCGGCCGGTCTCCCCGACCTTCCGCGCCGGC
>KB291795.1:0-634 GCA_000318405.1 Brevundimonas diminuta 470-4
GGCGGCTGCTACACAAAGCTGCTACACAATGATCGAACGCATTTGGTCGAACGCGGTGGCGGTCGCATTTACTACCGGCGGCGTGTTCCAGAGGCTCTTCAGGCCATTATTGGCCGGAGAGAAGTCTGGAGATCGTTGGGGACGGACAGCCCAACGGTTGCCAAGCGTCGCGCTTTACGAGTCGCAGCCCAGATCGAGCACGAGTTTGAAGTTGCCCGGTCAAAGGTGGGTCTGATCGTTGATCCGATCATGCTCGAAGCGTTCACCGAACCGGCGCCCATGGCGTTGACGTCCGTCGCCGAGCCTGAAGGCTCGAACGGCATCACCCTCGGCGATCTCTATGACGCTTATATGGATGATCCGACGCGGGATTGGTCGCCGACCACGAGAATGGCCTACCAAACGACCAAGCGTCTGGTGGTGGCGATCCTCGGCGCAGACACGCCAGTGCGGTCTATCACCCGTAGCCAGTGCCGCGAGATGATCGAGGTGCTGCGCTGGCAACCCCGCAACGCCTCCAAATTGTTCCCTAAGCTCTCCCCTGTCGAGATCGCCGCACGGGCGAAAGCAGAGGGGCGAACCGACCTGATCAACGCCGCCAACATAAACACCTACCTGAACAAGCTCGGCGGGG
>KB291795.1:654-2862 GCA_000318405.1 Brevundimonas diminuta 470-4
GCTGAACTGGGCGGTGAAGGAAGAGTTGCTGGACCGCAACCCGGCGCAAGGTCTGCGCGTCCCCGATCCGACCGCCCGTCGCGACAAGCGGCTTCCATTCTCCACCCGTCAGCTACAAGCGATCTTCTCGGCGCCGCTCTACACCGGCTGCCGCGACGACGGGCACGGCTACGCCACGCCCGGTCCGGAGCGGCCGCGCAACGCTCGGTTCTGGATTCCCTTGCTGTCGATGTTCGGAGGCCTGCGCTTGAACGAGGCCTGCCAACTCGACGTGGCCGACATTCGACGCATTGACGGCGTGGAATGCTTCGTCATCACCGAACGCTCGGACGGAGACACGAGCGACAAGCGGCTTAAGACCGCATCCAGTGAGCGGGTCGTTCCAGTTCACGACACGCTGCTCGACCTCGGCTTCATCGATTTCGTTCGCCAGAGGAAGCGCGCCGGTGAAACCAAGCTGTTCGGCGAGGTCGCGATGGGGGCCACGGGCTATAGGTCTTCGACGTTCTCGGCTTGGTTTCGCCGCTTCGTCGTCAAAGCGGGAGCGGATTCACCGAAGACCTGCTTTCACAGTTTTCGGCACGGCTTCCGTGACGCCCTGCGCGAGTCGCGCATCGACCGTGACATCGCACTGGCGTTGGGCGGTTGGACGACGGCGAGCGGGGCCGCATCGGTTTCGGACGCCTATGGCAGCGGCTACCGCATGGCGACGTTGAAAGAAGCTATCGACAGAGTGCGTTATCCGGGCCTCGATTTCGCACATCTTTATGCATGAGGTGCGACGTGCAAGCGACCCACGCGCTTTCCAACGTTCATCTTCTCCAGCAACGATGTCCTTTGTAGCGATTTGCCGTAGTGGGATTGACTATCGATCCGGATCGAATCCGAACTGATCTACAATTTTTAGTAGTATATCAGCGTAATGAGCGCATGCGTGGGCCAAAGCAGCGGTATGTCTCATCACTATCACGTCGGGAAATATGATGGAGGCACCATAATCAATCGAGGGCTCTTTAATACTACGGCAGGAATCGAGGAAGTAATTTAGAGAGCCCATGGGGTCCGCACATGTCGCGTAATGTTCGATGCGTGCCTTCACCACATCCAAAGAGTGCCACTTGCAAGCGTCACTGACGTAGCTACTTAAATAAACCTGCGCCACAGCATACTGTTGATTGGTAAACGTAGTTAACTCCTGAGTGCTCGTTATATAGGCTTGTCTGATGAAGTAGTTAGCCGCCACGCAGGATTCGAAAACAAACGGATCGGTTACATGGGTATCAGTGGGGCCGGTCTTAATGGTGTCCTTTGTGGCCATCATGCCGAGAACGGCCCACGCGCAGCCCAATAAATCATGGTCGTCTGGTTCAGGCCCGATGATCCGCTGCACCGCGTCGATGTCCTTGAGCATCACTTTGTCAAACAGAGGTCGTCTCAGTTTGCGAAAAAACAGCATCAAATACCCCTCCACGAAATAATGAGCTTTTGCCGATATCGCCGCCGGTAGTAAATGCGACCACCACGGCGTTCGACCAAATGCGTTCGAACATTGTGTAGCAGCTTTGTGTAGCAGCCGCCCGACCATTTTCCTGAATAATCAGAAGACCTTAGCCCCTGATTGTCAGGCGGATTGTGTAGCAGAGTTGTGTAGCAATCGTGCGGAAACGGTTGTGCGGACGGTAATTCCGCAGCGTTCTCAACGATGTTGGGGGAGATGGCGCACCCGAAGAGATTCCCCGTGGGAGCAGGCTGGTAGGGCGAGCTATCGGCTTCTGCTGGGGTGGCGTCGTCAGCCATGATGGTGCTCCGCGACTCGGACGTAAGGAGCCGCGAGGCTGGGTCTGCCGATGGGCTCGGGTCAACGTTTCAAACGGACTTCCACGACCGTCTCTGACGTCATGCGGAGGCTTTCCTGACCGTCGTCCATCGCTATGGTCAGCGGTTCGCGGTCCGAGGGGGAAGCCAACGATGTGGAAACTGGATCACGTTGTCTCAGTGTCTGAGGTGGCCGTTGAGGAGCGACGCCTTGCCGAAGTGCTGGAGAGCGCGGGCTATGACGTTGGGAAGCTGACCTTAAATCCTTTGGCCCAACAGGTGCTGGCCGAGCGAGCGAAGGCCACGGTGATGGCTCTCGGGATCGAGCCGTCGAACTGGCCGCACTTTCCGCTGGGCAATGGAGGCGTCGAAGTGCGCTTCCAGTTCAGCCGC
>KB291795.1:2882-3174 GCA_000318405.1 Brevundimonas diminuta 470-4
CGTCGAAGTGCGCTTCCAGTTCAGCCGCGAGGAGGATCAGGTGAACGCGAAGGTAGCGTTGGCTTAGGCCGCCACGCTCGCCAGACGGTCCTCTTCCACCGTCCCCAGCGAGCGTTTGATCGAAGGCGCGTCTCGGGAGTTAGCTCGCAATGGCTCAGCCTTTTTTCACCATCGGCCACGCGACGAGGACACTGGATCAGTTCGCCGAGCTTCTGATGGAGAACCGGATCGGCATGGTCGTGGATGTGCGCTCCATGCCCCGGTCCCGCACCAACCCGCAGTTCAACCGCGA
>KB291797.1:0-11855 GCA_000318405.1 Brevundimonas diminuta 470-4
CGCGGCCGCCGGGCCGCCGCTGAGATCCGGCGTCGCCTCGGATGCGGCCTCGGGCGCAGCGCCCGGCCGGTCCCCGCAGGCCGCCAGCGCCAGGCTCAAACTCATAAGGCCGCCGGTCAGGGCGGCGGGGACGAAGCGTTTCATCGGTCTTCCCTCTCAAGGGGCGGAAACCCGCAGGCGCAACGCCCGGCCAAGCCAGGCGGTTGCCTCATTCGTCCGTCTCGCGCTCCGGCGCCCGCCCCGGCCGTCGGCCGAATCGACGCAGCTCTCCCTTAGCCTTGGCGGTAATCTCTTTCAGCTTGCGGCCCTGCATGGCCGAGAGAGCCTGGCCCGGCGCGCCTTTTTCCGGGTCGGCGAAGGCGCGGCCGTGTTCGCGAATCCGCTCCCCCACCGAATCGAGGAACTCACCCTCCCAGTCGGACAGGGAAACGCCCGCCTTCTCTGCCGAGCGGCGGGCGCGTTTCAGGGCGTTGAGCGCAGAGCGCTTCGCCGCCTCACGCTGTTGCTCCCTGGGAGATAGCGAAGGTTTCTTTTGACCGGCGCTACCGCCCTTCGGGCTGCTTGAGCGCGAAAGGGAGCGGTCGCTGGGGGGCTTGAACGGCGTGCGTTTCAAGCCCGAGCGCCTCAGACCTCGCCGAGGGCCGAGAGATAGAGGTCGAGAATCGCCTCTTCCTCCTGGCGCTTGGCCTTGTCCTGCTTGCGGATGCGGATGACCTTGCGCAGCACCTTGACGTCATAGCCTTCGCCCTTGGCCTCGGCGAAGACCTCCTTCATGTCGGTCATGACGGCCTGCTTGTCCTCTTCGAGACGCTCCAGGCGTTCGATGATCGAGCGCAGACGGCCCTGGGCGGTGGCGGTCAAGACGTCGGGGCTGGCGTCGAAGGAAGCGTCGTCCATGACTGAACTCCAGAACTCAAATCAGGCTGCGCCCTCAAGCAGGCCTAGGGCCGTCAGGGCAAGAAACAAGAACGCCCTCAAGCAGGCCAAGGGCCGTTAGGGCAAGAGAAAAGAAAGCCCTCAAGCAGGCCGAAGGCCGTCAGGCGACTAAAAAAGAATCACTAGTCAGGCGCGGGCCTGCGCTCAACGCCGGACGCGAAAAAGCCGCGGACAACGCCCGCGGCCCTGTGGATAGTCGTCCCATCCACCGACGATCGGCGCGCGCCTCGCCTTCAGCAGGCAGGGCGCGCCGGATCGCGCCTGATCAGCCTTGCTTGGCTTTGAAGCGCGGGTCGGTCTTGTTGATGACGTACAGAACGCCCTTGCGACGAACGATCTTGCAGTCGCGGTGGCGACCCTTCAGCGATTTCAGCGAGCTACGGACCTTCATGGTCGGACGTCCCGGATTTGGAGGCCCGTGAGGGCGGGTAAAACAAAAGAGCCGCGGGCGAACCTGCGGCGGAGGCGGTCGTATAGAGAGGCCTCGGCCTTTCGTCAACATTCCGCGCGGGGAATCCGCTGGAGGCCTGGCCTCCGAGTCGAACGGAGGGTCTTCGGACATGCACGTCCGACGCGTCGCCCCTCCGCCACCAGGCCGTGCTCAGGGAACGACGCAATGTAAATTCCACCCCTTAACCGCCTACTGCCGAAAAGGGTTAACGACGCCTTCATCCTTATCACGGAAACTGATCCGGCCTTCGCGCGCTTGTGATTGGTCGTGGAATTCGGGGGCGTTAGCCTGTGCTCATGCGTATCGCTTATCGTCTTCTGTTGCTCGGGTCGGTCGCCGCCTGCACCCCGATGGTTCCCACGCCGCCGCAGCCCCAGCCTGCGCCGCCGCCCGTGGTCGAGCCGGCGCCCGCGACGCCTGCGCCCACGCCTCCCCCCGCTCAGACCAATCTGAGCGAGGCCTATGACCACGCCAGCTTCGACGCCTGGAAGCAGAGCTTCCTGGAGCGCCACGGCGGCGCGCGTAAATGGGAGTACGCCCGTGAACTGGAAGGCGTGACGCCCAACCCCAGCGTCGTGCGGCTGGACCGCAACCAGCCTGAATTCTCACGCCCCGCCGGGGTCTACATCCAGAACGCCACCACCCCGGCGCGAATCGCCATGGCCCGCCAGCGCGTCGACCGCGTGCCGTGGGACGTGACCCAGAAATACGGCGTGCCGACCGAAATCCTGCTGGGCGTCTGGGCGCAGGAAAGCGCCTTCGGTCAGGTTCAGGGCGACTTCGACGTCATCCGTTCCCTCGCGACCCTGGCCTATGACGGCCGCCGCCGCGATTGGGCCGAGGAACAGCTGAAGCACGCCCTCGACATCGTGGTGACGGGCAAGCGCGACCGTGCGGGCCTGAAAGGCAGCTGGGCCGGGGCCATGGGCCAGACCCAGTTCATGCCGGACAACTATCTGAAGCTGGGCGTCGACCAGAACGGCGACGGCAAGGTCGACATTTGGGGCTCGGACGCCGACGCCCTGGCCTCGGCGGCGAATCTGCTGGCCCAGGCTGGCTGGAAGCGCGGTCAGGGCTGGGCCTATGAAGTCACCCTGCCCTCCAACTTCGACTACAGCCAGGCAGAGGGGCCGAAGCACCCCTGGTCGTATTGGGCCGCACGCGGCGTGCGGCTGGCCGACGGCTCATCCCCCAACAGCGCCGAGGCGGCCGAGGGCGCGGCCATCCTGCTGCCGCAGGGCGCCAAGGGGCCTGCCTTCCTGGCCCTGCCCAACCACTATGTGATTCGCCGCTACAACAACTCGGTCAGCTATGCCCTGGCCATCGGCATGATCGCCGACGGGGTGGCGGGCAAGCCGCCCCTCAAGGCCTCCTGGCCGAATGACGGCCCCCTGACGCGGGACCAGCGCATCGGCGCCCAGCAGGCCCTGACCCGCATGGGCTTCGACACCCAGGGCGTCGACGGCGTCATCGGCACAAACACCCGCAACGCCCTGCGCCGCTGGCAACAGGCGAACGGGCGCACGGCCGACGGCTATCTGACCGACGTGCTGGCGGATGAGTTGATCAGGCGGGCGCGATAGCGCTCAAGCAGCCGAGGGCGTAGCGCATCAAGCGCCCTTCTCCCCCTGTGGGAGAAGGTGGCAGGCGGAGCCTGACGGTTGAGGGGTGTGAACGCCTCCCATCCGATCCAACAGCCGCCCTATCCTCAGCATGAAAGCCGTCGCGCCGACACCCCTCATCCGGCCCTGACGGGCCACCTTCTCCCACAAGGGGAGAAGGCACCTTGTGTCACCCCTTCATGCGCCAGGTCGCGCCCTGCGGGCCGTCCATGACGACGACGTTCAGTTCGTTCAGGCGGTCGCGGATGCGGTCCGCCTCGGCCCAGTTCTTGGCCGTGCGGGCGGCGGCGCGCTGTTCCAGCAGACCCTCGACCTCGGCCTTCAGCCCTTCGTCGACGCCCGAGAACCATTCCGCCGGATCAGCCTGAAGCACGCCCAGAATGGAGGCCGCAGCGATCAGCTGCCCCTTGGCCGTCGCCACCGCCGCCTCATCGCCCGCCGTCATGCCGCGCTCGATGTCGCTGGACAGGGCGAACAGGGTCGCCATGGCGCCCGGCGTGTTCAGGTCGTCCTCGATCGACTTCAGGAACTCGACCGGCGGCTCCACGTCCGCCGCCTCGACCCCAGCTGCGCGGTGCAGGGCGCCGTAGAGGCGGTCCAGGTTCTTGCGGCTCTGCTCCAGCAGGGTCTGGTTCCAGTCGAGAGGCTGACGATAGTGGGCGCTCAGCAGGGCCCAGCGCACCACCTCGCCCGGCATGGCCTGCACCAGATCGTGCAGCAGCAGGACGTTGCCGATCGACTTGGACATCTTCTCGGCGTCCACGGTCAGGAAGCCGTTGTGCATCCAGTAGCGGGCGTATTCGTCGTGCGCGTCATCGCCATGGGCGTGGCCGTGGGCGCAGACGCCCTGGGCGATCTCATTCTCATGGTGGGGGAAGACCAGGTCGATGCCGCCGCCGTGGATGTCGATGGGCAGGCCCAGCGTCTCCTCGATCATGGCCGAGCATTCGATGTGCCAGCCGGGGCGCCCTTCGCCCCATGGCGACGGCCAGGACGGCTCGTCCGCCTTGGAGGGCTTCCACAGCACGAAATCGTGCGGGTTCTTCTTGTAGGGGGCCACCTCGACGCGGGCGCCCGCGATCATGTCGTCCAGATTGCGCCCCGACAGCGCGCCGTAGGACGGATAGGACGACACGTCGAACAGCACATGGCCCTCGGCGGCATAGGCGCAGCCTGAATCGATGATGGCCTGGATCTGCTTGGTGATCGCCTCGATATAGTCGGTGACGTGCGGCGCGATGTCGGGCGGGCTGACGTTCAGCAGACCCATGTCGGCCAGATAGGCCGCCTCATAGCGCGCGGTGATCTCGCCGATGGCGACGCCTTCCCTGGCGGCCTTGGCGTTGATCTTGTCGTCCACGTCGGTGACGTTGCGGGCGTAGACCACCTTGTCCGCGCCATAGGTACGGCGCAGCAGGCGCACCAGCACGTCGAACACCACCGGCGGACGGGCGTTGCCGATGTGGGCGTAGTCATAGACCGTCGGGCCGCAGACATAGAGGCTCACCCGGTTCGGATCACGCGGCGCGAACAGGCGCTTTTCACGGCGCAGGGTGTCGTGGATGTGCAGGGCCATGGGTCAGGTCTTTTGCGAGTTTTCTTGCGGGACTGAGGAGGTGTCCCATATAGCGGCCTGATAGACAGTCAGGGCCGCGCGCCCAAGTCCATATAATAATAGTATTCTGAACAGGCGCTCTCGCCGCCGCCGGATCGTTTCATGAGCAGCACCCCCGCCAAGCCCGTCCTCGTCGCCAATGAGGCGCCCCAGCGTCCCAGCCGCGAACAGGCTCTGGAGGCCGTGCGCACCCTGATCGCCTGGGCCGGCGACAATCCCGACCGTCCCGGCCTGCTGGACACGCCCAAGCGGGTGGTCGACGCCTATGGCGAATGGTTCGACGGCTATGACGCCGATGCGGGCAAGGAACTGTCGCGCACCTTCGAGGACGTGACCGGCTATGACGACATGGTCATCCTGCGCGACATCGAGGTCGAGAGCCACTGCGAGCACCACCTGGCCCCCTTCTTGGGCAAGGCCTACGTCGCCTATCTGCCGGGCGAGAAGGTGGTCGGCATCTCCAAGCTGGCGCGGGTGGTCGAGATCTTCGCCCGCCGTCTCCAGAATCAGGAGACCCTGACCAACGACATCATCGACGCCATCGAATCGCACCTGCAGCCCAAGGGCGTGGCCGTGCTGGTCGATGCGGCGCACCAGTGCATGACGACGCGCGGCGTGCACCACCGCCACGTCTCGACCATCACCATCCGCTTCACCGGCGCCTTCAAGGACGACCCGGCCCTGGCCGAGCGATTCCTCAAACTGGCCCGCGGCTGAGACTTAAAAGGCGAGGATACGGGGCTGAATTGATCGCGGCCAAGGCGGGCTTGCGCCGAATTCGCAATCTTATTCCCCCGGCGGCGTCATTTCCTCGCATTCGACGGCTTTACAAGCTCGCCTCAGGACGCCAAGAGACGAGCGAGACTTTCAGTGTGGTCCGCCGGAGGGTGTGGGCCTTGATGGAGACGAGGGCGTAATGGGCGCGAAACTTTCTTCGGGTGGCGGCGGCGGCGGCGGCAGCGGTAAGCTGGCGGCACAGAACGCAGACATCAACGTGACGCCGTTCGTGGACATCATGCTGGTGCTGCTGATCATCTTCATGGTCGCGGCGCCGATGGCCACCGTGTCGATCCGCCTGGACCTGCCGCCGGCGACGCCGCCGGCCGACAACGCCGATCCGAAGGAACCGGTGTACATCACCATCCAGGAATCCGGCTCGCTGTTCATCGCTGAACAGGAAACCAACCTTTCCAAGCTGGCCGCTGACGTCTGCGCCGCCCAGGGCGCCGTGGCCGACTGCCGCGACGAGCGCGTCTTCGTCCGCGCTCAGCCGGAAGTGAAATACAACCAGTTCATGGAAGTCATGAACAAGCTGCAGGAAAACGGCTACTTCAAGGTCGGCCTGCTGAACGAAGACATCACCTGATCGGGTCTTCAGCCGAGCATTAAAAGGGTCGCCTTCGGGCGGCCCTTTTTTCTTTGCCGGAAGCGCCGGGGCGGCTTGCGCCCTCCTCTGGTTCCAGCCTCAATGCGCGCCTCGAACGAGGGGGAGTAAATCATCATGCGTCGTCGTACTTTTCTTTCAGCCCTGCCCGCCGGAGCCCTGATGGCCGGCGCCGCCCGCGCCCAGCAGGCGCCCGCCGCAGCGACGGCCGCCAATCCAGCCTCGGTTCAGCCCGCCCCCGCGCCAGACCCTTACGCCGGCGTCGGCATCGGCGACCGCATCACCGGGCCGCGCTTCGTCGGCCGATCTACCGTCTGGGGCGCCAACGGCGCCGCCGCCACAGCCCACCCAGCCGCGACCCTGATCGGTCTGGACACCCTGCGTCGCGGCGGCTCGGCCATCGACGCCGCCATCGCCATCAACGCCGCCCTCGGCTTCCTTGAACCGACCGCCAACGGCATCGGCGGCGACGCTTTCGGCCTGATGTGGGACCCGGCCCAGAAGAAGGTCGTCGGCTTCAACGGTTCCGGGGGCAGCCCGCGCGGCCTGTCGCTGGAAACAGCGCGATCCAAGGCCGGCAGTGACGGCTACCTGCCCCGCTACGGCGCCGTGACGGTCAATGTCCCGGGCGCGGTCGACGCCTGGTGGAGCGCGCACCAGCGCTATGGCAAGCTGCCGTGGAAAGAGGTCCTGCTGCCTGTCGCCGAACTGTGCGAACAGGGCGTGCCCGTGCCGCAGGTCGTGGCCTACTACCTCGAACGCAACATGGCCGGCTTTGACCGCGCGGCCGCGACGATCGAGGAAAACGACAACCGCAAGAAGGTCTGGCTGACCGGCGGCCGCACGCCCAAGACCGGCGAGATCTTCGCCAACCCGGACCTGGGCCGCACCTACCGCCTGATCGCCGAGGGCGGCCGCGACGCCTTCTATGACGGGGTGATCGCCGATCACATCGAGCGCTATTTCAAGCGCATCGGCGGCTGAATGCCCCGCGCCGACCTGGCCGCGCACCGCACCGAGTGGGTCGAGCCGCTGATGACCACCTATCGCGGGGTTGAGGTCTATTCGCTGGGCCCGAACACGCAGGGCCTATCGACCAACCAGATCCTTAACATCTGCGAACAGTTCGACCTGAAGGCCATGGGCTTCCAGTCCGCCGCCTCGATCCACGTTCAGGCCGAGGCCAAGCGCCTGGCCTTCGAGGACCGCGCCCGCTACTTCGCCGATGAGCGCTTCGCCAAGGCCCCGACCGCCTGGCTGAATTCCAAGGAATACGCCGCCGAACGCGCCAAGCTGATCAACCCGAACCGCGTCATGGACCGCGTCTTCCCCGGCGATGCGCCGACGCAGGGCGACACCACCTATTTCAGCGTCGCCGACAGCGACGGCATGATGGTCAGCTGGATCCAGTCCAACTACCGCGGCATGGGCGGCGGTCTGGTCGCCGACGGCCCTGACGGCGGCACCTTAGGCTTCATGTTCCAGAATCGCGGCGAGCTGTTCGCCCTGACCGACGGCCACCCCAACGTCTATGCGCCGGGCAAGCGTCCGTTCCACACCATCATCCCCGGCTTCGCCTGCAAGGACGGAGAACCGTGGCTGGCCTATGGCGTCATGGGCGGCGGGATGCAGCCGCAGGGACAGGCCCAGATCATCATCAACATGGTCGACTACGGCCTCGACCCTCAGGAAGCCGGCGACAGCCCGCGCTGGCAACACTACGGCTCATCCGAACCGACCGGCCAACCGGCTGAGGGCGTCGGCAAGCTGCACCTCGAATCCGGCGTGCCTGAAGCGACCAGGCAGCAGCTGACCGCGATGGGCTGGGACCTCGGCCCCCCCGACGGCGGCTTCGGCGGCTATCAGAACGTGATGAAGCAGATCAACGAACAGGGCCGCTGGACCTACGGCGCCGCCACCGAAATGCGCAAGGACGGCAACGCCCTGGCCTATTAAGTGGAGGCCTATTGATCGGGTCAGCTTGACCTGACGCCGCGTCAATCGGCTAGAGTTCGTTTCCAAACAGGACGGACCTGATGACCGATCTCGTCACGCGCGACTTCATCGCCCCGGCTGCCGACGGCTATCGGCTGTCGATGCGGCTGGTGGCGGCTGCTGAACCCCGGATCGCCGTGCTGGTTTCGTCCGGCACCGGCTTTCCGAAGGGCTTCTATGAGCGGTTCGCCCGCTATCTGGCGGCGCGGGGCGCGGCGGTGCTGACCCATGATTTCCGGGGCATCGCGGGGTCGCGGCCGGACGAGCTGAAGGGCTCGGCCATCGACTATCCCGACTGGGGGCGGCTGGACATGCCCGCCGCGCTGGACGCCCTGATGGAAGCGGCGCCGGGCCTGCGCGTCGTCCATGTCGGCCACAGCGTCGGCGGCCATTTCGTCGGCTTCATGCCCAACCACGACCGGATCGAGCGGCACGCCTTCGTCTCGGTCGGCACCGGCTGGTGGGGCGGACACCATCGCCGCTACAATCCGATAGAGCTGTTCTTCTGGCTGGGCTTCGGGCCGTTCAGCCTGATGCGGCACGGCTATATCAAGGGCGGCGGCCTGTGGGCCGGGACCGACCTGCCGCGCGGCGTTTTCACCACCTGGCGGCGCTGGTGCATGAAGCAGGAGTATTTCTCCAGGGAGCTGGAGACCAGCTTGCGGCCCCATCACTATGAGGCCGTGAGCGCCCCGATCCGTTCGTGGATATTCACCGACGACCCCATCGCCACGTCACGCACGGCGCGGGACCTGTTGAGCGTCTATCCCGCCGCCCGATCCGAGATTAGCGTCTATGCGCCCAGCGACTTCGGCGCGCGCCGCATCGGCCACGAAGGCGCCTTTCGCAAGGGGATGGAGCCGCTGTGGGATCAGGTTTTCCACTGGCTGGACAATGGCGAGGTCTGAGCGGGCGCCTATATCCGAAGCTCCCCCCTCTTCACCGGAGCCTCCCCATGCCCTTTTCCAATCAGCCGACCGTGACCGCCTCGGGGGTGGAGATTCCGCTGCTCGGCTTCGGCACTTGGCAGCTGGAGCCCGACGACGCCCGCCGGATGGTGCGCGAGGCCCTGCGCATCGGCTATCGCCACATCGACACCGCCTGGATCTACAAGAACGAGAAGGCGGTCGGCGACGGCATCGCCGACGCCGTGGCCGAAGGGATCGTCACGCGCGACGACATCTTCGTCACCACCAAGATCTGGGTCGATCATTTCTCGCACGACGCCCTGCTGCGTCAGGCCGAGGAATCGGCGATCAGCCTGGGCCTGACGCCCGACCTGCTGCTGCTGCACTGGCCCAAGCCGACGCCCGCGCTGGAGGAAACCATCGGCGCCCTGAACGAGGCGAAGGAAAAGGGATTCGCCAAGAATATCGGCCTGTCCAACTTCCCCTCGGCCCTGTTCCGCGAGGCCGCCGCACTGTCGAACGCGCCGCTGATCACCAATCAGGTCGAGTATCACCCCTATCTGTCGCAGAAGACGCTGATCGAGACGGCGCGCGAACTGGGGTCGTCCATCACCGCCTGGTCGCCGCTGGCCCAGGGCAAGATCGCCGACGACGCCGTAATCGGCGAGATCGCCAAGGCGCACGGCAAGACCAACGGCCAGATCACGCTGCGCTGGATCATCCAGCAGGGCGTCGTCGCCATTCCGCGCACGACCAAGGAAAGCCGCGCGGTCGAAAACTTCGGCCTGTTCGACTTTGAGCTGTCGACCGACGAGATGGCCCGCATCTCCGCCCTCGCCCGGCCCGACGGCCGCATCGGCGATTGGCTGGACGAAGCCTTCCAATGGGATCAGGATGCCTGATCAGGCTCGGATTTAAGGCGCAGGCGCCGAGGAGGCGATCTTGGGTTCAGTTCTGGATTTTCCGGAGATTGATCCGCATGACGCTGTCGTCGGCGCCCGCATCCGCCGTTGGCGCGACCAGCGGGGCGTGCCGTTCGACGATTTGGCCGCCACCCTCGACCTGAGCCCCGAAGCGCTGCGCCGTGTCGAAACCGGGCGTCAGCGGCTGGATTCAGCGCGGCTGGACGCCGCAACCCGCGCCTTGCGCCTGCCGGTGTGGGCGCTGGTGTCCGACGCCCCGGCCTATTGACGCGCGCATGGCGTGACAGACGGCGCGCAGCCGCCTAAGCGTCAGCGCATGGCCTACAAGTCCCTGCGCGATTTTCTTGCGACCCTCGAAGCCGACGGCGAACTCGTCCGCGTGTCGGAGCCCGTCTCCACCCATCTGGAGATGACCGAGATCCAGACCCGGCTGCTGCGCAACGGCGGCCCGGCGGTACTGTTCGAAAAGCCGGTCATGCCCGACGGCACGATCAGCCCCATCCCCTGTTTGGCCAACCTGTTCGGCACGGTGAAGCGCGTCGCCATGGGCGTGACGCTTGAGGGCAAGCAACGCACCACGGCGGGCGAGTTGCGCGAGGTCGGCGAACTGCTGGCCTTCCTGCGCAATCCGACGCCGCCGCGCGGTCTCGGCGACGCGATGGAGATGCTTCCGCTGGCCCAGACCGTCATGTCCATGCGGCCCAAGACAGTGAAGAAGGCCCCGGTGCAGGAGGTAGTGCTGAAGGGCGATCAGATCGACCTGACCAGCCTGCCCATCCAGGGCTGCTGGCCCGGCGAGCCCTCGCCGCTGATCACCTGGGGCCTGGTCGTGACCAAGGGGCCGTCGGACGACCGCGAGGACGACTTCAACCTGGGCATCTATCGGATGCAGGTGCTGGGCAAGGACAAAGCCATCATGCGCTGGCTGGCTCACCGCGGCGGCGCCCAGCACTACGCCCGGCACAAGAAGGCGGGCAAGCGCGAGCCCCTGCCCTGCGCCGTCGTGCTCGGCGCCGATCCGGGGACCATCCTGGCCGCCGTGACCCCGGTGCCGGAAACCCTGTCGGAGTATCAGTTCGCCGGCCTGATGCGCGGGTCCAAGGCCGAACTGGTCCCCTGCAAGACCGTGCCGCTGATGGTCCCGGCGCAGGCCGAGATCGTGCTGGAAGGCCACGTCCTGCTGGACGAGTTCGAGGACGAAGGCCCCTACGGCGACCACACCGGCTACTACAACTCGGTCGAGAAGTTCCCGGTCTTCCAGGTCAGCGCCATCACCATGCGCAAGGACCCCATCTATCTGACCACCTTCACCGGCCGGCCGCCGGATGAGCCGTCGGTGCTGGGAGAGGCGCTGAACGAGGTCTTCATCCCCCTGATCCGCCAGCAGTTTCCCGAGATCACCGACTTCTGGCTGCCGCCCGAGGGATGCAGCTACCGCATCGCCGTGGTGTCGATGAAGAAGGCCTATCCGGGTCACGCCAAGCGCGTAATGATGGGCTGCTGGAGCTATCTGCGCCAGTTCATGTACACCAAATGGATCATCGTCGTGGACGACGACATCAACGCCCGCGACTGGAAGGACGTCATGTGGGCCGTCTCGACCAAGATGGACCCGGCGCGCGACATCACGGTGATTGAGAACACCCCCATCGACTATCTGGACTTCGCCAGCCCCGAAAGCGGCCTGGGCTCCAAGATCGGCCTGGACGCCACCGACAAGTGGGAGCCGGAAACCAAGCGCGAATGGGGCGAGGAAATCCGCATGGAGCAGGAGGTCATCGACCGTGTGTCGGAGAAGTGGGCTTCGCTGGGTCTACCCGGCGACGGCAAACCGATCTGGAAATAGCCTTCCCTCTCCCGATGGGAGAGGGCTTGAGCGCACGAGAGCGCAGCGATCGTTATTGCGCGAAAGGGTGAGGGTTCGCGGTTGAGGAGGTCGCGCGACGGCTCACGCCGACTCAAAGGATAAGCCCCTCACCCTTTCGCCTTATCCAATCGCCTTCGGCTCTTGGAGGCTCAAG
>KB291797.1:11875-27917 GCA_000318405.1 Brevundimonas diminuta 470-4
CGGCTCTTGGAGGCTCAAGCCCTCTCCCAATGGGAGAGGGTGGGAAGCAGCGAAAGCTTGCCTCATCGGACCATTCGGCCCACCAAAGCGCATGCGCTCCAGCCTTCTGTTCGCCGCCGCCCTTCTGCTTGCGAGTCCCGCCATGTCCCAGACGCCCCCATCGGCCCTGCCAAACGCCGCGCCTTGGGATCAGGCCTTCCTGCCGCCTGCGCCGGCCTGGAACGGCGCCAGCCGCGCCCTGCTGCGGGGCGCCGCCGATCCGTGGGTCACGGGGTTCGAGGCCGATGCGGCGCATGACTTCTCGCCCAGCTACGCCGACACCCGCGCCTGGTTTGATCGGCTGGACGCCGCCAGCGACCTCATCCGCATCGAACAGTTCGGAACCTCGCCGGAAGGCCGCCCGATCTACGCCGTGATCGCCTCCAAGGACGGCGCGACGTTCGATCCGTCCAAGCCTGTCCTGCTGGCCCAGGCCGGCATCCACCCGGGCGAGATCGACGGCAAGGACGCGGGCATGATGCTGCTGCGCGACATCGCCTTTTACGGCAAGGACGGCCTGCTGGACCGCGCCAACCTGATCCTGATCCCGATCCTCAGCGTCGACGGGCATGAGCGCACCGGCCCCTATTCCCGCCCCAACCAGCGCGGGCCGCGCAATCAGGGGTGGCGCCACACGGCGACGAACCAGAACCTGAACCGCGACTTCATGAAGCTGGATCAGGCCGAGATGCAGGCTGTCATGGGCCTGATTCACAAATACCAGCCGGACCTCTACGTCGACATCCACGTCACCGACGGCATCGATTATCAATACGACGTCACCTTCGGCTACAACGGCGAGGACGGCGTCTGGAGCCGCAGCCCGGCCATCGCCCAATGGCTGGACGCCGCCTTCAAGCCCGCCATGTATGAGGCGCTGGAGGCCCAAGGCCACATCCCCGGCGAACTGGTCTTCGCCATCGACGACCGTGATCCGAAGAAGGGCCTGAACGACGGCGGTCTGGGCGAGCGCTTCTCCAACGGCTGGGGTTCGGCGGCGCACGTCCCGACCATACTGATCGAGAACCACAGCCTGAAGCCGCACGAGCAGCGGGTGCTGGGCACCTATGTCTTCCTCGAGGAGGCGCTGAAGCTGCTGGCCGAAAAGTCCGGCGATCTGCGCGCCGCCATCGCCGCCGATCGCGCCCTGCGCCCCGCCGAACTGCCCGCCAATTTCGACAGCGACGACACGCCCTCGCGCACTCGCCCCTTCAAGGGCATCCGCTATGAGACGTTCGACAGCGTCGCCTCTGGCCGCCCCGAAATCCGCTGGCTGGGCCAACCGGACGCCGAACTTTGGCAGATGCCCTTCTACGGCTCGCACCCCACACTGACGCTGAAGCGGCCCACCGCCTATTGGGTGCCGTCCTATCGTCAGGACGTGATCGAGCGCCTGCGCATCCACGGCGTGCAGATGGAGACGCTGGACGCCCCGCGCACCGTCGCCGTCGACATGCTGCGCCTTGTCGATCCCAAGGTGTCGGCGCGCACCAATGAAGGCCATGTGCCGATCTCGGTCAGCGAAGTCCGGCCCGAGGCCCACGACTGGACCTTCCCCGTCGGCTCCGTCCGCGTGCCGACCGATCAGCCGATGGGCGACCTCGCCATCCTGCTGCTGGAGCCGCAGTCGAACGAGAGCTTCTTCGCCTGGGGCATGTTCCCCGAGGTGCTGAACCGCGTCGAATACATCGAGGCCTACGCCATCGCCCCGCTGGCTGAAAAGATGCTGGCCGCCGATCCGGCGCTGAAGGCCGCGTTCGAGGCCAGGCTGGCGGCCGACCCCGCGTTCGCCGCCGACGGCGACGCGCGTCTGGCCTGGTTCTACGAGCGCACCCCCTTCTACGACCAGCGCTATCGCCTCTATCCGGTGGGGCGCGAGAATTGAGCCTGATCCCGACCATTCAGGCGGCCGCCCTATGGGGCGGGCTGCTGATCCTGCTGCTGTTCGTCCTGTCGGGCGTGGTGGTGAACCGGCGGCGCAAGCATCTGGTCGAGTTCGGCGACGGCGGCGTGCGCGAACTGGTCTGCGCCACCCGCGCCTTTTCCAATGCGGCCGAATACATCCCGGCCGGAATGTGCGGCCTGATCCTGCTGGCCTTCCTCGGCGCCCCCGCCCTGTTGATCCATGCGGTCGGCGGGACGCTGTTTGCAGGAAGGGTGATCCACGCGCTGGGCCTGCTGTTTCAGGAGGGCCCGTCGCTAGGCCGGTCGGTTGGCATGATCCTGACCTGGCTGGCGCTTCTGGTGGCGGCGGTCAGCCTGATCGCCTGGTCCATTCTCTAGTCCGGCTGTTGCGGGCGCGGGTTCCGTCCGCCATATCGGGGCATGTCCGATAAGACGCCCTCCCCCGACATCCTGAACGATCTGATCTCCGCCGCGCTGAAGGCCGGCGCCGATGCGGCCGAGGCTGTGTCCGCCCATCGCGCCTCCCTGTCCGTCGGCGTGCGCAACGGCGCGCTGGAGGATGTGGAGCGTGAAGAGGCCCGCGATCTGGGCCTGCGCGTCTTCATCGGGCGGCGTCAGGCGACGGTGTCCGCCTCCGACCTGTCCGACGCGACCCGCGCCCGTCTGGTCGAGCGCGCCGTGGCGATGGCGAAGCTGGCCCCGGAAGATCCCTATGCTGCGCTCGCGCCGCAGGACCGACTGGCCGCCGCGCCGCACGCGGACCTGGACCTGTATGATCCAGCCGAACGCTCGGCCGAGGCGCTGGAAGCCGCCGCCGCCGAAGCCGAGGCCGCCGCCCTGGCCGTATCGGGCGTGTCCAAATCCGAAGGCGGGCACGCCGCCTGGTCAGCCAGCGAATGGCGCCTTGTCACCTCGCACGGCTTCGACGGCCGCCATCGCGGCAGCGCCTTCTCTCTGGGCGTCGGCGTCATCGCCGAGAAGGACGGCGCCATGGAGCGCGGCGGCGAAAGCCGCACCGTCCGCCACCTGTCCGACCTGCCGGACGCCGCCTCCATCGGCCTGAAGGCGGGCGAACGCGCCGTCGCCCGCGTCGGCCCGCGCAAGATCGCCTCGACCACCGCGCCGGTCATCTTCGAGAACCGCGTCGCGACCCAGGTGCTGTCGCCGCTGCTGGGCGCCGTCTCCGGCCCCTCGATCGCGCGCGGCAGCTCCTTCCTGAAGGACAAGCTGAACCAGAGCGTCCTGCCGACCGGCGTCGACCTGATCGACGACCCGTTCCGCCCGCGCGGCCTCGGCTCCACCCCCTTCGACGACGAGGGCGTGGCCGTCGAACGGCGCGAGATCGTCAGGGACGGCGTCCTCACCACCTGGCTGCTGAACACCGCCTCGGCGGCGCAGCTGGGCCTGCAGACCACTGGCCACGCGTCGCGCGGGCTGGCGGGACCGTCGGGCGTGTCGACCCACAACCTGCATCTGGCGCCGGGCGAAGGCGATCTTGACGCCCTGATGGCGCAGGCCGGGACGGGCCTGCTCATCACCTCCATGTT
The DNA here is from genome assembly GCA_000318405.1 of Brevundimonas diminuta 470-4. Lineage (GTDB taxonomy): Bacteria > Pseudomonadota > Alphaproteobacteria > Caulobacterales > Caulobacteraceae > Brevundimonas > Brevundimonas diminuta_B. The sequence continues at coordinate 15,367 of KB291797.1, forward strand.
CGGCCCCTCGCTGAACGGCAACACCGGCGACTGGTCGGCCGGGGTGTCCGGCTTCTGGTTCGAGAACGGCCAGCGCGCCTATCCGGTCAGCGAAGTCACCGTGGCGGGCAATCTGATCGACCTCTACGCTCGCCTGCAACGCGCGGGCGATCTGGAGTTCCGCGGCGCGTTCAACAGCCCGTCCCTGCTGTTCGACAAGGTGGCGATCGCGGGCAAATGAGCGACTACAGCGCCGACCTCGACCTGATCCGCGACGCGGCGCTGGCCGCCGGTCGGCTGGCGCTCGAACATCGCGAGGCCGGGTTGAAGGTCTGGTCCAAGGACGGCGGCTCGCCCGTCACCAGCGCCGATCTGGCCGTGGACCAGCTATTGCGCGACGCGCTGCTGACCGCCCGGCCCAACTATGGCTGGCTGTCCGAGGAAACGGCCGACAGCACGGAGCGCCTGTCGAAGAAGCGCATCTTCGTCGTCGATCCGATCGACGGCACCGTCGCCTTCATGAAGAACAAGCCGTGGTGGTGCGTCCCCATCGCCGTGGTCGAGGACGGCCGCCCCGTCGCCGCCGTCATCCACGCCCCGATGATGGACGAGGTGTTCGAGGCCACCCTGGGCGGCGGCGCCCGCCTGAAGGACCGCCCCATCAGCGCCTCCGACACCGACGATCTGGAAGACGCCGAGCTTCTGGCCGACGCCCGGCTGATGGAGGCGCGCGAATGGGACGAACCGTGGCCGCCGATGCGCTTTTCCAAGCGCAACGCCCTGGCCTATCGCATGGCGCTTGTGGCGGCCGGGGCCTTCGACGCCGCCATCGCCATCAGCCCCAAATGGGACTGGGACGTCTGCGCCGGATGCCTGATCGCCGAAGAGGCCGGGGCGAAGGTCAGCGACCACATGGGCCGTCCGTGGCGCTTTAATCGCCCTGATCCGCGTCAAACCAGCCTGATATGCGCCGCACCGGCCCTTCACCCGTTGATCGTGAGGCGCACAGCGCCTATCCCGCTGGCCATCTGACATTCCTCCCGCAATGGACCCCCTCTCCATGGCCGACTCTCACGATCCCCAACTGCTTCACCTCGTCATCGGCGGCGAGATGCGCCACCCGGCCGAGCCCGTCTTCCGCGACCTGAGCCAGGTCGAGTTCGTCGGCGCCTTCGGCAGCTATGACGAGGCCAAGAAGGCGTGGAAGGCCCGCGCCCAGGCCACCGTCGACAACGCCCACATGCGCTACTTCATCCTGCACGCGCACAAGCTGATCGATCCGCGCACCGACGCCTGAGCCAGCGCTCACGGCGTCATCACGCCGGTGTTCCGGAACCGCAGAGGCGGCTGATGCGCTTTCGTGTCAGTCGCCTTTGTTCTTGAACAGGATTTCCCATGCTGCCGACCTTCATCGTCCTGCTGCTGGTCGTTGTCGCCGTCGCGGCGATCGTCTGGGTCGTGCGTAAGGGGCCCAAGCACGTCCCCCGCCCCGGCGAGGACCAGGACACCGCCTGGAACGACCCCATCACCCCAGCTGATCGAGACCCTCGACCTTGACCCTTTTCGGCCAGACGCTGGACGGCCAGCAGATTTTCAGCCTGATCTCCATGCTCGCCGTGCTGGCGCTGTGCATGGTCACCCTGTCGCGGCGCATGGAACACGACCGACAGGTCAAGCGGTGGAAGAAGGAGCAGGCTGCGCGTCAGTCTCCGCCCAGCGGCCCGGATCATGGCGGCCCGTGGGGCTGACCTACTCGCGCTTCAGCAGGCGATCCACCACCAGCTTGCCCCACCAGCCGGCCTTGAACTCCGCCCGGATGGCTTGGGGATCATAGGCGTTGCTTTCGACCCAGTCCTCGAAGCTGACGCCCGAGGGCTCGACCTCGGCGACGTATTTCTCCAGCGTATAGTCCAGCACCCCGGTGAGCCCTTCGCGGCTGTGCAGGGTGCGCTTGCCCAGCTCCTCCATAGCCGCCGAGATCGGCTCGCCCAGATGAAAATGGCGATAGAGGACGGCCATCATCCCCGCCCGGTCCGCGCCCGACTTGCAGTGGATCAGGGCCGGATACTCCATGGTCTGAAACAGAGCCCTGGCCCGGCGCACCCGGTCCTTGCCCGGCGGGTCGCGTGAATCCAGCGGGGCGTCGATCAGCGTCAGCCCCAGCCGTTCGCAGGCGTCCTTCTCCAGCCAGTAATAGGCCTCGTCCCTCTGGCCGCGCAGATTGACGACGGTGCGGATTCCCTGCCGCTTCCACCAGGCCAGCTGTCCCGGCGAGGGCTGGTTGGTCCGCACCAGATCCGGGCCCAGCCAGTGCGCATTGGTGAAGGTCGTGCGCAGGAAGGCGTGATCCTTCCAGAAATAGGACCAACGCGCCTTGAAACGGCCGAACGGCGTAGTCAGATCGTAGCGCCCCATGACGGCCAGATAGCGCCGTTTGTCCCCGGCGTCACCCGTCCGGCGCCGTCCCGGCTGCGCGGGGCCGCTTGACTTGCCGCCCCAGCCGTTCGACCGAAGGCCGATGACCGTTCCCACCCACCATGCCGACGTCCGAGAGCCGCTGCGGCCCCTGCTCGCCCGCATCTGGCGCGAGTATCTGTCGCGGCACAAGCCGGCCTTCTTCACCTCCATGCTGCTGGCGGGGGTGTCGGGCGGTCTGACGGCCCTGCTGCTGAAGTTCCTTGAGCCTGCGATCGACCTGCTGTTTGGCCAGCATCAGGGGCCGGTGACGATCTGGAAGACCGTCACCATCCCGGCGGACAAGGTGCTGATCGCCATTCCCCTGTTCATCATCGTCGTGGCGGTGATCCGCTCGCTGAGCATGGCGGGCCAGGCGGCGCTGGTGAACCGGCTGGGCCACGGCATCGTCGGCGACATCCAGAAGCAGCTGTTCTCGGGCATGATCCGGGCGGACCTGTCGCGTCTGCGCAGCCAGCACTCGGGGACCTTCGTCTCCTCCGTCCTGTTCGACGCCAATCTGGTGCGCGAGGCCTTCACCTCGGGCGTGGTCAACTACACCCAGAACGCCCTGATGCTGCTGGGCGTCATCATCGCCATGGGCTTCATCGACCTGCCGCTGACGCTGATCGTCCTGCTGGGCGTGCCGGTCGTCAGCTGGATCATCCGCCGTTTCGGCAAGAAGTCGCGCAAGGCTGCGCGCGGGGCCATGGTCGAGACCGAGGCCCTGTCCAGCGCCCTGATGGAGAACCTGGACGGCGTCCGCGTCATCAAGATCGAGAACCGTGAGGCGGCCGAGGAAGCCCGCGTCTCCACCGTCATCGACCGCCGCCAGCGCCACGTCATCAAGGGCGCCGACAGCCGCGCCTTCTCCGGTCCGGCCAGCGACATCGTGGCCTATGCGGTCGTCGCCGCCGTCATGGCCTATGCCGGGTGGAGCGCCAGCCAGGGGCAGATGACCGTCGGCGCCTTCGCCTCCTTCATCGGCATGCTGCTGCTGGCCGGTCAGGCGCTGCGTCAGGTGACGAACCTGACCACGGTGCTGAGCGAGGGCTTCACCGCCGCCCGCCGCCTGTTCGCCGCCCTGGATATCGAACCTGAGATCCGCGAGGCCAGCGACGCCGCCGAGGTCGCGCCCGGCCCCGTCACCGTCGCCCTGGAGCGCGTGTGCTTCGCCTATCGCGCCGACCAAGAGAGGTCCGCTCCGACCCTGTCGGACGTCAGCCTGCACGTCGCGCCGGGCGAGACCATCGCCCTGGTCGGCCCGTCGGGCGGGGGCAAGTCGACCATCCTCAGCCTGCTGCCGCGCTTCTATGACGTGACGGCGGGTCGGGTGACGCTGAACGGCCGCGACATCCGCGAGCTCAGCCTGCCTTCCTTGCGCGACCACATCGCTCTGGTGACGCAGGAGCCCTTCCTGTTCGACGACACCATCGCCGCCAACATCGCCTATGGCCGCCCCGGCGCCGCGGCCGAGGACATCGTGGCCGCCGCCCGCGCCGCCGCCGCCCACGACTTCATCGCCGCCCTGCCCGACGGCTACGCCACCCGCGTGGGCGAGGCCGGCGCCCGCCTGTCCGGGGGCCAGCGTCAGCGCATCGCCATCGCCCGCGCCTTCCTGAAGGACGCGCCGATCCTGTTGCTGGACGAGGCGACCAGCGCGCTGGACACCGAGAGCGAAGCCGTCGTGCAGGCAGCGCTGGAGCGGCTGATGAACGGCCGCGCCACCCTGATGATCGCCCACCGCCTGTCGACGGTGAAGAACGCCGACCGCATCTATGTCATCGACGGCGGCCGCGTGGTCGAGGAAGGAACCCACGACGCCCTTGTGGCGCGCGGCGGCCTGTATGCCCGCCTGGCCCGGCAGCAGTCGCTGGACAGCGAGCCGGAGGCCTTGCCCGGGTTCGACACCCTGCCCCCTCTGGCCGAACTGCCTGATGAGACGGGCGCATGAGGCCGCTGCGCAACCCCGCCATTCAGAACGCCCTGGCCTGGACCCTGGCCCAGTGGATGCGCTTCTGCATCGCCACCATCCGCTGGACTCGCGAGAACGAGGCCGCGGCCGAAGAGGTCTGGCGTGACGGCGGCGGGGTGCTGTGCGCCTTCTGGCACTCGCGCATCGCCCTGGCCCCGTCCTGCTGGCCCAAGGACAGGGCTCAGCCCGCCAAGGCCCTGATTTCCCTGTCCGCCGACGGCGAGTTCATCGCCAAGGCGATCTCGCGCCAGGGCTTTCCCGCCGTGCGCGGCTCCTCGGCCAACAAGGACAAGGCCAAACAGGCCAAGGGCGGGACGCAGGCCCTGCGCGACGGGCTGAAGCAGTTGAAGCTGGGCGCTCTCGCGCTGACCCCCGACGGTCCCCGCGGCCCGGCGCGCCAGATGGCCGAGGGCTTGCCGTTGATGGCGAAGATTTCGAAGGCGCCCGTGCTGTTGATCGGCATGTCGTGCAATCCGGCGATCCGGCTGAACAGCTGGGACCGCGCCCTGCTGCCCCTGCCCTTCGGCAAGGGCGCCGTCGTCTGGGACCGGGTCGACTGGCCAGAGGACGGCGACCTGGCCGAGGTCGCCGCCGAGTGGGGCGAGCGCCTGACCGCCGTCGAGGCGCGCGCCGACGCCATCACCGGGCTGGAGCGCGTCTGACCGTGGCCTTCAGCCCCGCCCTGATCGCCTATCGGCTGCTGACCCGCCTGCTGGAGCCGCTGGCCCCTCGCCTGCTGGACGCCCGCGTCCGCAAGGGCAAGGAAGACCCCGCCCGCGTCGACGAACGGTTGGGCCTGCCCGGCATGGCGCGGCCCGAGGGGCCTCTGGTCTGGATCCACGGCGTCAGCGTCGGCGAGGCCCTGTCGATCCTTCCGCTGGCCGAGCGCATCCGCAAGGACCGGCCCGACGTGACGGTGCTGGTCACCACCGGCACCCTGACCTCGGCCCAGGTGCTGGCCAGCCGCCTGCCGCGCGGCGTCATCCATCAGTTCGCCCCGGTGGACGCCCCCTCGGCCGTCGCCGCCTTCCTCGACCACTGGCAGCCCAATGTCGGCGTCTTCGTCGAGAGCGAGCTGTGGCCCAACCTGCTGACCACGGCGCAGAAACGCGGCGTGCCGCTGGCTCTGGTCAGCGCCCGCATCACCGACAAGACGGCGCAAGGGTGGAAGAAGGCGCCCGGCATGGCCCGCGCCCTGATGAACGGCTTTTCGCACGTCTGGCCGCAGGATCAGGACAGCGCCGACCGGCTGACAGCGCTGGGCGCCCGCGTCGACGGTCAAGTGAACCTGAAGCTGTCCGGCGAGCCCCTGCCCTATGACAAGGGCGAGTTCGCCCGCCTGTCGGCCCTGATCGACGACCGTCCCGTCGTCGTCGCCGCCAGCACCCATGAGCATGAGGAAATGGCCATCGTCGGCGCGCTGGACCATCTGGCCGACCGGCTGTTCCTGATCGTCGTGCCGCGCCACCCCGAACGCGGCGACGCCATCGCCGAGGCCCTGACCCACGACGGCTACGGCTTTGCGCGGCGCAGCCACGGCCAGCCGATCTGCGACCAGACCGACATCTATCTGGCCGACACCCTGGGTGAACTCGGGCTATTCCTGAGGCTGGCCGATGTGGTGGTCATGGGCGGCTCCTTCGCCCCGGCGCTGGGCGGCGGCGCGGTCGGCGGCCACAACCCGCTGGAGCCTGCGCGTCTCGCCAAACCCATCGTCGCCGGACCCGACGCCAGCAACTGGCAGGCCGTGACCCGGATGCTGAAACAGGCGGGCGGCCTCGTCTCCGTCCTGTCGCCCGCCGAACTGCCCTCGGTCGTCGGCCCCATGCTGGCCGACCCGGACGCCGCCCGCGACATGGGCGAGCGCGCCCGCCGCTCCGCCGAGGCCGCCGCCGCCGGTCTGGACCGCCTGTGGCTGGCGCTTCAGACCCACCTGCCCGCCGCCCCTTCACGCAGGCGCCCATGAAACTGAACACCCCCCGCTGGTGGTACAGCCGCGACCGCCGCCACGCCCCGATGACGCGGATGATGCTGAGGCCCGCCTCATGGCTTTGGGCGGGCGTCACGGCGCGCAAAATCGCCCGCGCCACGCCGGTCGATCCGGGCGCGGCGGTCATCTCCATCGGCAATCTGACGGTCGGCGGCTCGGGCAAGACGCCGGTCGCGCGTGAGACGCTGCGCCTGCTGCGAGATCGGGGGATCGAGGCCGCCGCCCTGTCGCGCGGCTATGGCGGCAGGCTCGAAGGCCCGGTCCGGGTTGATCCGGCCGTCCACACCGCCGCCGACGTCGGCGACGAACCGCTGATGCTGGCGCAAGGATCGCCCGCCTGGATCGCGCGTGATCGCGTGGAAGGCGCCCGCGCCGCAGCGGCCGACGGCGCCGCCGTCCTGGTGCTGGACGACGGCCACCAGAACCCGGCGCTGAAAAAGACCCTCAGCCTGATCGTGGTCGACGGCGAAACACGCGGCGACGAATGGCCGTTCGGCGACGGCTCGGTCTTCCCTTCCGGCCCCATGCGCGAACCGCTGAAGGCCGGGCTAGCGCGCGCCGACGGCGTGGTCGTCATGCTGCCAACCGACATGGACGCCGCCGATCCCGAACTGCTGGAGGTCTTCGGCGACCTGCCCGTCTTCATCGCCCGGCTGGAGCCCGCCGCCCCGCCGCCCCCCGGCCCACAGGTCGGCTTCGCCGGCATCGCCAAGCCGTGGAAGGTGGAGCGATCGCTGATCGCCGCCGGGTGCGATCTGAAGGACTTCGTGCCCTTCCCCGACCACGCCGAACTGTCGGATCGCGACTACGCCTTCCTGAATGATCGGGCGTCGGTCTACGGCGCCGGTCTGGTGACGACGGAAAAGGACTGGGTTCGGCTCAACCCAGAAAGAAGGGCCAGGGTTTCGCCCTGGCCCGTCGTCGCTCGTTTCGAGGATGAGGCGGCTTTCGCCGCCTTCCTGCTGGATCGGCTGAAACCTCAGTCCTGACGGAAGACCTGGCCGCCCTTCATGACGAAGCGGACGCGCTCAAGCTCGGTCACATCGTTCAGCGGGTCGCCGGCGACGGCGATCAGATCGGCCGGCATGCCCGGCGCGATACGGCCCGCTTCGGCCGAGATCTTCAGGTGTTCGGCGGCGCCGACCGTGGCCGACTGAATGGCCTGAAGCGGCGTCAGACCGGCGCGCACCAGCAGGGCGAACTCCTGGGCGTTGTCGCCGTGGGCCGAGACGCCCGAATCGGTGCCGAAGGCGATCTTGACCCCACCGCGATGAGCGCGGGCGGCCATATCCAGCATCTTGGGACCGGCTTCAAGAGCCTTGGCCGTCTGGGCCGGGGTGAAGAAGTTGTCAGGCCCAGAGGCGACCCGCGCAACGAAGTCGCCCGCCAGCAGGGTCGGCACCAGCCAGGCGCCGTTGGCCTTGAACAGGCGCATGGATTCATCGTCCAGATAGGTGCCGTGCTCGATGGAATCGCCGCCCGCCTTCAGGAAGGCGTTGATGCCGTCGACGCCGTGGGCGTGGGCGGTGACCTGACGACCCATTCGGTGCGCGACCTCGACGATGGAGGCCAGTTCATCCTGGGTGAACTGCTGGTTCAGACCGGCGGCGGTGTTCGACAGCACGCCGCCCGTGGCCGTGATCTTGATGATGTCGGCGCCCGCGCGGACCTGGGTCCGCACCGCACGGCGGCAGTCTTCGGCCCCCGAGCAAACGCTCTCGTTCGACAGGACGTGCAGGATGTCTTCGCGATAACCGTTAGCGTCGCCGTGGCCGCCGTGAACCGAGACAGACGAACCAGCGGCGATGATGCGCGGTCCGACCACGTCGCCGCGCCGCACCGCGTCGCGCAGGGCGAAGATGGACTCATTGGCGCCGCCCAGGTCGGCCACCGTGGTGAAGCCCGCATTCAGCGTGCGACGGGCGTGACGCGCCCCGACCATGGCCTGGTCGGCGTTCGACATGGTCAGCCGGTCCAGACGGCTGTTCGGGCTCTGCTCGCTGCCCAGATGAACGTGGCTGTCGATCAGGCCGGGCAGCACGAAGGCCGAGCGCAGATCGACGACGTTCCCCTCGCCGACGAAGCCGTCGCGGATTTCGACGACCTGGTTCCCTCTGATCACGAGAGTTTTATCGCGCAGCACCCGGCCGCTGGCCGGATCGGCCAAAAGCCGCCCCACTTGGACGAACTTCGTCGCCTGTTCAGCCGAAACCGGCGCTGCCGCCGGGGCTTGGCGCGCCTCGGCGCCGGTGGCAGCCAAAACAGCTGCGGTCACAATCAGGGCAAGCTTTTTCATGTATCCCTCCCGTTACTGGAGCGCGCAACATAACCATTCCAATCTTCCCGCCAAGGCCAAGGTTGCGTTCTAACGACGGTTCATGAAACAAGCCGATACAGTTGTTTAACCGTGCGAGGGGCGTCGCATGCGGCTTTCCAGACGTGGCTTGATTTTGGGCGGTTCGGCCCTGTTGGCGGGGTGCTCCTCCGCCGCCTCCACCTCTCAACTTCAGCTCGCCGGAGCCGCCGCTCCAACGCTGCCGATCGTGCCTGAGCGCGCGCGCGCCGCCCATGTACAGATGGCGAACGCCGGGACGACGATCGACCCCCACGGCGTTGTACGCCCGGACCTGATCGAGCGCGCTCGCGCCGCGATGGACGTGCACGGCCACAAGATTTCGAAGCGCGACCGGATGTATCTGGTCGATTTCCAGAAGTTCTCGGGCGAGGACCGGCTGTATGAAGTCGATCTGGAAGGCGGCTGGGTCACGGCCTACCGCACCAGCCACGGGAGGGGCTCTGACCCGGCGCATTCAGGCTATGCGCAGCAGTTCTCCAACCGCCCGGACAGCCATATGTCGTCCATCGGCGCCTACGCCACCGCGGGCGCCAGCTGGGGCAGCCAGCAGGGGCCGAACGTCCTGCTGGACGGGCTGGAGTATTCCAACAATCTGGCGCGCGAGCGGGCCATCATCATCCACGGGGCCGACTACGCCGACCCGGCCTTCCTGGCGCGCCAGGGCAAGCTGGGCCGGTCCTACGGCTGCTTCTCGGTGTCCCACGCCGACCTGATCCCCTTGCGCGAACGCATGGGCGAGGGTCGGCTGTTGTTCGCGATGACCTAAAGCGCGGCGGAGCCGCTTAGCGCGGCTCCAGCGCCCGCCAGCCGATATCGGTGCGGTGGAAACCGCCCGGCCAGTCGATCTTGGCGATGGCCTCATAGGCGCGCTCGCGCGCCTGGGCCACGTCGTCGCCATAGGCGCAGACGTTCAGCACCCGACCGCCCGCCGCCGCCAGGGCGCCGTCGTCGCGCAGCTTCGTCCCCGCGTGGAAGACCTGGACGTGCGGCCCGAAGTCCTGGTCCGCGCCGCGAATGACCGAACCTTCCAGCGGACTGTCGGGATAGCCCTTGGCCGCCAGCACCACGCAGATGACCACTCCGGGCTTGAAGACGGGCGCCGGCGCCTGGGTCAGGTCGCCGCGCGCGCAGGCCAGCAGCAGCGGCACGACATCGCCGTCCAGCCGCATCATCAGCACCTGGCATTCCGGGTCGCCGAAGCGGGCGTTGAACTCGACCACCTTGGGGCCTTCAGCCGTCGCCATCAGGCCGACATAGAGGACGCCGCGATAGGGAACGCCTTCCTCGGCCATCTTCCGGATGGTCGGAATGACCACGCGCTCATTGGCGGCGTCGGTGAAGGCCGCCGTGAAGACGGGCGCGGGCGAATAGGCGCCCATGCCGCCGGTGTTGGGTCCCAGGTCGCCGTCGAAGGCGCGCTTGTGATCCTGGGCGCCGCCGAACAGCACGGCTCGCGTCCCGTCCGACAGGGCGAAGAGGGAGCCCTCCTCCCCGTCCATGAATTCCTCGATCACGACGCGCGATCCGGCCGAGCCGAACCGGCCGCCCAACATCCGCTCGATCTCGGCTTCAGCGTCGGCGCGATCGGGGCTGATGGCCACGCCCTTGCCCGCCGCCAGACCGTCGGCCTTGATGACATAGGGGGCGGAATACCGGTCCAGCGCCGCCTTGGCCGAGGCGACATCTTCATAGACGCCATAGCCCGCCGTCGGAATGCCGTGGCGCTGCAGGAAGGCCTTGGAAAAGGCCTTGGATGTCTCCAGCTGCGCCGCCGCCTGCGTCGGGCCGAAGCAGGGGATGCCCGCCGCCTGCAGCCGATCAGCCAGCCCTTCGGCCAAGGCCGATTCGGGACCGACGACGACCAGATCCGCCTTCATCTCGCGCGCCAGGGCCGCCAGGCCTTCCGCGTCCGTCGCCTTCAGGTCGGGCCGCATCTCGCCGAGCGAGGCCATGCCGGGATTGCCGGGCGCGACGACAAGCCGCGTGACCAGCGGCGACTGGGCGATCTTCCAGGCCAGGGCGTGTTCGCGCCCCCCCGATCCGACAAGCAGAATGTTCATCCGGGCGGAATGGCCGCACGCGTCGTCCCGGTCAAGCGCCGGAAAGGGTTAGCGGAGGCAAGATCATGCAAATCACGGCATCCAGGCGGGCATGGCTTTCAACTGCTCCAGCGTCATGTCCGACACCAGGTCATAGCCGTCGCCTTCCTTGCGGGGCTTAAGGCCATCCAGAGAAATACGCACCCAGCGCGGCCCGCCCTCGCCCGCCGGCTCGATGATCAGGCCGGTGATGGCGCCCGAGGCGTCCACATCGACCTTCTGGACGTCGCCCAGATCAATCCCCGCCGGGGTGATTAGATCGGCGTCCTCCAGTTGCTTGACGGTCAACCCAAGCGCCGTGGCGCCCGCCGCGGGAGCGGCCGTATGGGTCATCGTCGGCGCCGAGGCCGCGTCGGGCGAAGCTTCCGGGGTCTTGGTCGGCTTGGGCGGCGCCTCTGAGCAGGCAGCCATCAGAACTGCGGCCGAGGCGGCGGCGAGCAATATCCTCATCATCACATCCTCCTGTCCTAGATCAGGGCCGAGACCACATAGACGCCGGCGCCGGCCAAAAGAATCACGCCCAGAATCAGCCATGGGCTGAGCGCCGGATTATGACTGCGGCGGGCCAGATCGCGCTCACGCGCCTGGTCGGGCGGCAGGGCGTCGTCCGTAGCGTCTTCCGGCGGCGGGTCTGGGAACTGCACCATGATGCGCGAACGCGCGCGCAGAGGCGCCCGTTCCGCCACGCTTGCCCCGCACGCCTTTGCGGGCGCGACGGCGGCGGCTAGGATGGCGCCATGACCTCCGACGACGACTACGCCTTCGAGGGCGCGGCCCCGCAGCCCGCCCGCGACAACAACCCGCCGCTGTCGATCTCGGAGTTGAGCTTCGCCCTGAAGCGCACGCTGGAGGAACGCTTCGGCCATGTGCGGCTGCGCGGCGAAATCTCCAAGGTGAACCGCCACGCCTCGGGCCACGTCTATCTGACGCTGAAAGACGACAAATCCGCCATCGACGGCGTGATCTGGAAGGGCGTGGTGCGAGGCTTAAGCGTCCAGCCCGAGACGGGGCTGGAGGTCATCGTCACCGGCAAGATCACCTCTTACCCCGCGCGCTCCTCCTATCAGATCGTGATCGAGAGCATGGAGGCGGCGGGCGCGGGCGCCCTGCTGGCCCAGCTGGAGCGCCTGAAGGTCAAACTGCGGGACGAGGGCCTGTTCGATCCGACGAAAAAGAAGGCCCTGCCGACCTTTCCCGCGACCATCGGCGTCATCACCAGCCCGACCGGCGCCGTCATCCGCGACATCCTTCACCGCATCGCCGAGCGCTGGCCCTGCCGCGTCATCGTCTGGCCCGTGGTGGTTCAGGGCGACGCCGCCTGCGGCCAGGTGTCGAACGCCATCCGCGGCTTTGACCAGATGACGCCGGACGGCCCGATCCCCCGCCCCGACCTGCTGATCGTCGCGCGCGGCGGCGGCTCGGTCGAGGACCTGTGGTGCTTCAACGACGAGGGTCTGGCGCGCACGGTCGCAGCCGCCCGCATCCCCATCATCTCGGCCGTGGGGCACGAGACCGACACCACGTTGATCGATTTCGTTTCCGACCGCCGGGCGCCGACCCCGACCGGGGCGGCCGAGATCGCCACCCCGGTGCTGGCCGACCTGCGTTGGGCGCTCAGCGATCTGGAGGGCCGCCTGTCGCGCGCCGGGGCGCGGATGCTGGAGGACCGCCGCACCCGCCTGCGCGCCGCCGCGCGCG